>JAXDGL010000011.1:0-6219 GCA_034665065.1 Thermoanaerobaculia bacterium
GGCGTCCTCGCCGGCTGGCTCGGCGGCGTCTCGCCGCCGTTGTCCCGCACTTATCGCGCCGAATCGTCCATCATTCCCACATCGATCACGCTCTCGCGCGGTGGCGGCGGCGGAACGCGATGCGGGATGAATCCGAGGATCAGGCCGGCGATCAGGCCGCCGATGTGCGCGACGTTGTCGATGAACGGCAGCGAGTAGCCAATGGCGATGTTGATCACGATCCAGAAAACGAGTTGACCGATCAGTCCGCGTGACCACGGCTGATGGCGATAGACCGGCGACCGGCGGATCGAGAAGATGAAGGCGCCGAGGATGCCGAAGACGGCGCCGCTGGCTCCCACGGACGCGCCGTGCGTTGCCCCGATGCGGATCGCGCTGGCCAGCGAGGCCACGAGGCCCGTGGTTAGATACGTGAACGCGAATCGCTTCGACCCGAACAGCACTTCGTACAACGTTCCGAGCTGATACAGCGCCCACGAGTTCACTGCCCAGTGCAGGACGCTGGCGTGGAGGAACATCGCCGCGAGGAGCCGCCAGAATTCGTGTCGCGTCAGCGTTCCCCCGACGATCGCTCCCATCGACACCAGCACGTCTCCGTTCACGTCGCCTGTGAGCAGACTCGCGCCCGGCTGCATCTGGGGCCCGCCGAGGAGCATCTCGAAAACGAAAACGATGGCGATGAGTCCGAGGATGGCCGTCGTCACGGGAGCTTTGCGTTTCATCGTTTTGTCTCCACAACCGCGGAGACGCGGCGCATGAGCAGGTGGGCGAGGCGCGGCATGAGCTCTTTGAATCGCATGTACAGTCTTGCGCCCAACGGCAGGATGCGCCGGTATCTTCCATCTTCCGCGGCGTTGGCGATGGCGCGCGCGACCTGCTCCGGTTTGATCGCCAGAATCAGACGCGATGCGCCGGGCATCTTGCCGCGCTCGGCTTTCACGAAGAATTCGGTCTCGACGGTGCCGGGGCAGACCATGGCCACGCGCACGCCGCGTCCGGCTACTTCGTCGCGCAGCGTCTCGCTGAAGCCGATCATCGCGAACTTCGTTGCACAGTAGCCGCCCATCCGCGCGTAACCCATGATTCCAGCGATCGACGCGACGTTGACGATCGTGCCGTCGCCGCGCGCGAGCATTTGCGGCAGGACAGCCTGCGTGCACCAGACCGTGCCGAAGTAGTTCGTCTGCATCATCGACGCGAGGTCGTCGGGGCGCGCCGACTCGAGCGTGTCGAAGATGGCGAAGCCGGCGTTGTTAACGAGGATGTCGACGTGCTCGGCGATGTCGATGAGGTGCTGGCAGTCGGCGCGCTGTGTGACGTCGGTGACGACGCTCTCGCACCTAACGCCGAGCGCTCGGCATTCGCGCGCCACATCTTCGAGCAGATCCGCGCGCCGCGCAGCCAGTACCAGATTGGCGCCGCGGCGCGCAAATTCGATCGCGGCCGCGCGTCCGATGCCGCTCGACGCGCCGGTGATGACTGCCGTTTTCCCCCGCAACTTCGCGCCCATGCGCTTGCACTCATATCACGTGCTACGCTTCGCGCCGATGCTCCGGCGACTCCTTCTCCCAACCGTTCTTCTCGCGCTTGCCTGCCACCACGAATCGGATCTCCCGAAACTCTTTCCCATCCCTGAGGCGCAACTCGTCAGCGAGGAGAACAAGCCGGTGCGGATGAGCGAGATGAAGGGGAGCATCGTCGTCTACGACTTCATCTTCACGCACTGTGCGGGAACCTGTCCGCTGATGACGGCGACGATGCGCCGGCTGACGAAGAAGATTCCGAAGGATGCGCCGGTTCGCTTCGTGTCGATCAGCGTCGACCCGATCCGCGATACGCCGCAGATTCTCCGCGACTACGCCATGCACGTCCGCAACGATCCGCGCTGGACGTTCCTCACCGGCGATCGGAAGACGATCGTCAACCTGTCGGTCAAGGGATTCAAGCTCGCTGCCGGCGACACCACCGACAGCGCGAACGAGTCGGTCCTGCACAGCGCGAAGTTCATCGTCGCCGACCGCAACGGCGTCATCCGCGACTACTACAGCGCCACGAATGACGACGCGGTCGAGCATGTCGAGGGCGTGGTGAAGGAGCTGTTGAAGGAAGATTGATCATCAAGGATGAATGCTGAAGGAGGAAGGATGAATGCTGAAGGATGAAGGATGAACAGGACCATGAAGTGAACCACTTTTGCTCATCCTTCATCCTTCATCCCTCATCCTGCCTTCGACACCTTCTTCCCAACTGAAAAAGCGTGGGGTGGCGTTTCTTAAGGACGGTGGCGTTCCAAAAAAACCAGGGCCGCCTTTCGGCGGCCCTGACACTGCGAATCGTTGATCGGACTTACTTCGCGGCAGGCTTCTCGAAGATTTTCGGGTCGACGGTGGGGTTGATCTCCATCGTTGTCAGTTTCCCGCTGCCCGTTTGCTGGCCGTTGGTGGTCGTGGTGAAGGCGACCGGGAGGGTGATGCCGTCGAAGGTTTTCCACTCGGTGTAATCGGTGACGGCTTCGCCGCGCGGCGACTGCGACACTTTGCGCAGGATCTTGCCGGATGCGGGATCGACGAACCATTTGACTGCGCTGCCGTCGGCGTCGACGGTCAGGATTTGCGCGTCGACGGTACCGACCTTTTCCGTGCCGACGATGGTGAAGATGTACTTCGGGTTATCGAGGTTCTTGAGCACGGAGAGGATGTCGCCGCGCGACTCGTTGCGCATTGCGGTGCGCTGCGAGCCGGGCATTTCCTGAGATCCCATCGGGCTCATCATGAAGGCGGCGTCAGGAGTCGTCACCATCGTCATCTCGCCCATCGGCGTTTTCATCACGCGGTGGCTGTAGTCGGGATACTTGACGATGCTGTCGGCTTCGATCTCCATCGGTCCCTGTGGCGTCTGGGCCTGCATGGAGCCGACGCTGTGCGTGGCCTGGACCGAATCGATCTTCGCTTTTCCCCCAACGAAGGCCTGCACCTTCTTCACGAGCGCGATCGCTTCCGCGCTGCTGGCCGCCGGTTTCGCTGCGGCTGCGCCGGCCGCGGCTCCTGCCGCCACCGGCTTCGCGCCCGGCTCAGGGATCGTGATGTCCAGCGGAGTCACGGTGCCGAGGGACGCAAGAGGCTTGTCGAAATCCTTCTCTTTGCCGACGACGAGAACCGAAACTTGATTGGGCTGGACGTACTTTTTCGCGACGCGCGCGACATCATCAGCCGTCACTGCCTGAAGCTTCGCCGGATACGCTTGATAGTAGTCCGCCGGATAGCCGTAGAACTCGAGGTTCACGCGCTGCGCGAGAATCTTCGCCTTGGAGTCGGCGGTGAAGACGTAGGCGTTGAGAATCGCATCCTTCGCCTGCGCCAGCTCGTCAGCCGTGAACGGCTTCGACTGCAGATCGCCGAGGTCGGTGCGAAGGGCGTTGACCGCTTCGACGGTCGAGCCGCTCTTCGTTCCCATCCAGATGTGAAAGAGGCCGGGACGGTCCCACAGCGTGTCGACGCCGCCGCCGACGCCGTACGCCAGGCCGCGCTGCGTGCGGATGTCGTTCATCAGGCGGCCGGAGAAACCGCCGCTGAGGATCTCGTTCATCACCTGCATCGCGTAGAAATCAGGATTGTTGCGAAGCACGCCGGTTCCGCCGTGAACGACGTAGATGTTGCTCTGCGTGACGTCGTCTTTGGCGACGTAGTAGACGCCTGCCTTCGCCGGCGTTCCGCCGCCTGGTGCAGCAACTGGCGCTTGCGGACCTTTTGGCCACGATCCGAAGGCGTCGCGGAGTTTTTTCTCCATCGACGCGCTGTCGAAATCACCGACGACGCTGAGGATGATGTTGTTCGGATGGACGTACTTTTTGTGAAATGCGACGAGGTCATCGCGGGTGATGGCGTTGACCGTCGCGTACTCGCTTACGCGCGCATAGGGCGAGTCGGCGCCGAAGCCGAGCTTCGACATCTCGCGGTCGGCGATGCCTTTCGCGTCGTCGTTGCGGCGGGAGATCGCCGAGGTGGACTGGGTCTTGGCGAGATCAACCTTGTCCTGGCGGAAGGCGGGATGCTCGAGGACATCGACGAAGATCGGGAAGACCGTATCGAAGTCGCCCTTCAGCACGGTCATGCTTACGTTCGAAGATTCTTCGCCCACTCCTGTTTCGACACGCGCGGCGCGTGCTTCGAGGAAGTCGTCGAGATCGTCGCCTGTCTTCGTGGCGGTACCGCCTGTGCGCCATGCCCCGCCGTAGACGCCGGCCAGACCGGTCTTGTCGGCCGCAACGTCGCGCGCGCCGCCGCGGATGCGTGCGCCGCCGCGGATGAGCGGCAGCTCGTGATCTTCCATCAGGAAAATCACCATCCCATTGGCAAGTTGAACGCGCTTTGGTTGCGGTTGCTGGATCTGGTGAAGCGGCGGCGTTTTGATGTCGTGATAATCGGAAACCTGGGCGACGGCCGGCAGCGTCAGCAGCGCCGCAGCGGCCGCGATCGCATGAATGCGAAGCGATTTCATTTCGTGTCTCCCTTCGGTGCGACCGGCATCGTCTTCTTCATCGACGTCGACTCGAGCATCGCGGTCGTGCGATTCGACGGCAGGAACGTGGCGTTGGCCACGCGCTTGATGTCGGCCGCGGTCACCTTGTCGATCTTGTCGACTTCCTTGAACAGCTCACGCCAATCGCCGAAAACGGTCTGATACGTGGCGAGCTGGATGGCCAGGCCGGAGTTGCTGTCGAGCTGACGCAGGAGGCCGACCTTAGCTCGCGTCTTGATCGACTGCAGATCCTCGGCGCTCACGTCGTCGGTCTTCAGACGCTCGATCTCGGCATGAATCGGATCAGCAAGCTCGCTGGCCGCGTGGCCGGCGGTGGGGATGCCGAAGAATGCGAAGAGGTTCGGATATTTCTGACCTGGGAAGCCGTTGAATCCGGCGGCGACCACGGCGAGTTTCTTGTCGCGGACGAGCGAGCGGTAGAGGCGCGAGGTGCGTCCTTCCGACAGCAGCATCTCGATGGCGTCGAACGTCGCGGCATCAGGATCGGTCGCGGCCGGACGGTGGTAGGCCTCGAAGTAAACGGGCTGGGACTGCTCGCGCAGAATGACCGTCCGCTCGGTGGTCTGCTTCGGCTCGACGGTGCGAAGCGGGTCCGGCTTCGGGCTCTTCGCCAGCCGGCCGAAGTACTTCTCCATGATCGGCATCACTTCCGCTGCCTTCACGTCGCCGACGACGGCGATGACCATGTTGGCGGGGACGTAATACTTTTTGTAGAACGCAGCGGCGTCGGTCGCGGAGAAGCTCTCCAGATCGGACGGCCAGCCAACGACCGGCTGTCCGTACGGATGGGCTGTGAACGCCGTCGCGAGAGCCTGCTCGATGAGGCGTCCGATCGGGTTGCTCTCGGTGCGCATGCGCCGCTCTTCGTGAACGACGTCGCGCTCTTTGTAGAACTCGCGGAACACGGGATGGAGGAATCGCTCGGAGTCGAGATAGGCCCAGAGCTCGACGCGGTTCGACGGCATCGAGTAGAAGTACGTGGTCTCGTCGTCGTTCGTGAATGCGTTGACGCCGACGGCGCCGGCGCGGTCGACGATCTTGCTGAACTCGTTCGCGACGACGTATTTGTCGGCGGCGGCCATGGAGTCTTTCCAGGCCTTCTCGAGCTCAGCGACTTTCGCGTCATCGCGACCGGTCGCCTGGCGGCGGGCGGTGTCGTAAGCGGCGTACGCCTCGTCGACTTTTCCGAGCGCGATCTGCTCGGCGGCGCTGTCGCTCGTGCCGACGCGATCGGTTCCCTTGAACGCCATGTGCTCGAACATGTGCGCGAGGCCGGTGATCCCCGGCACTTCCTGCGCCGACCCGGTGTTCACGACGGTCGCGAACGAGAATACGGGTGCTTCAGGGCGCTCCATGACGATGACGGTCAGCCCGTTGTCGAGCGTGCGCAGGGTCGTTCGCTTCTCGAAAGAAGCGAGGTCCTGTGCCGACAACGTGGCGACGGCCAACGTGAGCGCGAAGAGTACTGACAGTCTTCGTACGACTCCCATCAATCGATGCCTCCACTGTTGGTTTTGATGATCCGGCCGCCGGCTGGCGTCCGCATGGATTACGGAACGGCGGCAATACGACGCCGAATTTCGGCGATCATAGATCGAATGACGTCGCTGGATCGTTTCTACCGAGGATGGCGCCGGCCGGGCCCGCTTCCACGCGGCGGCGTTGAGCCGGAAGAAGGGG
>JAXDGL010000012.1:0-21302 GCA_034665065.1 Thermoanaerobaculia bacterium
TGACGGGCACCGGCCATGTCCAATTCGCCTTGTGGTGATGTTCTGCCGCCCCTGCCGGGGCGGGTCTGAGGTGAAAACACGAGAACCGGTGGCGGCGCTCGTTCCTCGCTTGCCACCGGCTACCCTCGATCGCGCCTCCGGCGCGTCGAACAACGAGCGCATGAGCTATCAACCAACAACCGACAACGCGTGCAGCGCGATCAACCGACAACCGACAACGCGCGCTGACCAACCAACCAACAACTGACAACGCGCGAGGCGCAATCAACCGACAACCGGCAACGCGCGGCCCGCCAGGGCCGCGCAACAAATCACATCCTCTTCGGCACCGGAATCCCCAGCAGCTCCAGCGCGCTGGCCATCGTGCGGCGGAAGATTTCTGCGCACACGGCGCGGCGCTGACGTTCGTCGGCGTCCTTCTCATTGAGGATCGGGTACTTGTGGTAGAAGCTGTTGAACTTCTGCGCGAGCTCGAAGAGGTCGTGCGTGATGATCGACAGCTCCAGCGCGTCGGTAGCGCGGCGGATCGCGGCCGGCAGCTCAGCGCTCAATCGCACCAGCTCCCACATCTCGTCGGTGAGGCCTTCGTTGATCGTTAGCGCGTCGAGTGACGTGTCGTCGAGCTTTGCGTCGACGCCGCGCTCAGCCATCTTGCGGAAGATGTTCTCCACGCGCACGACCGAGTACTGCAGGTACGGTCCCGAGTCGCCTTCGAACGTCAGCGCTTCATTGAAGTCGAAGGCGATGACCTTGTTGCGGCCGTACTTGAGCATGAAGTAGCGCAACGCGGCGACCGCGATCTGCTGTCCGAGCTGCTCGATCTCCGCGTCGGTCAATCCTTCGCCGCGCCCTTCGCGCACCGACTCGGCGGCCTTGCTCTGCAACGCATCGAGCAGATCGTCCGCTTTGACGCCGAGCCCTTTGCGGCCCGACATCTCGATGTAGGCCTTCTTCGCATCTTCGTCGGAGACGTCGATGCCGAGTGCCGCCGCAGTCGCAGGCGTCAGCGCCACCATCTCGTAAGAGAAGTGGATCGACCGCTCCGCCTCGCGCGCGTGACCGAGTTGGCGAACGCCTTCCTTGACGACCTTCTGCAGATAGGCCTGACGTACGTCGATTACATTGACCACTTTCTGTGCACCGCCAAAACGAGGAGCATCCGACGATCCGTCATCGCCGCTCGTTGTCTCCCACAGCACGTGGCCGTCGGCATACGTCCAGAACTTTCGATAGTTGAACGTGCGGTCGAGCAGCCCGAACTTCCAGAGCTGGTAGGCGATGTCTTTGCCGGTGTACGTGACCGTGCCGTTCGAGCGCACCAGAATCTTGTCGGGCTCGTTCATCCCTTCGAACTCGGCGGACTCATCGAGCTTCATCACCCAGCAATCTTTGTGTTTCCCTTCCGTCTCCTGAATCACCGCGCCGCTCGCCTTCAACAGCTCGAACGCGCGGTCCCAGAAATGAAGCGTGATGATGTCGCTCTCCTTCGGCAGCAGGTCGTACGTGATGCCGAGGCGGAGCATGGTGGCAATGTGGAGCTTGACGATGGCGCGGGCAATCGTCGATGCGAATTCGAACGTGTCGCCCTCGTGCTTCTCGATGTCATGCAGCGTGTCCCGCCGCCACTGCTGCGCCTCGGGATTCGCGGCGTAGTAGTTGGCCATCTTCGAATAGACATCCCAGCAGTAGTAGTCGAAGCGCACGTTAGGATCGTCGATCATCTGCCGGATTTCGGCGAGCGATTTCGGCTCCAGATGCTGGAAGGCGACGACGACGTCCGCGACCTGCACGCCGGTGTCGTCGATGTAGTTCTGCGTCTCCACGCGATAGCCGAGCCACTTCATGCAGCGCACGTAGGTATCGCCGAGGATGGCGTTGCGCAGATGACCGATGTGGGCGGCCTTGTTGGGATTGATGTTCGTGTGCTCGACGATGACGCGTTCTCCGGCCGGCGCGGAAGGGCTCATCACGCTGCGGATGTGCGCAGCGGTGAACGCGCCGCGATCGAATCGAAAATTCAAGTAGCCAGCGCCTTCGACCGTCATCGACTGCACGAACATCGGCAGTCTGATCCCATCCACCATCGCCTCGGCCAGCTCGCGCGGTTTCCTCTTCAACGCTTTGGCCAGCTCCAGGCAAAGCGGCGTGGCCAGATCGCCCATCGCCAGACGCGGCGGCGATTGCAGGACGACGCGATCGATGGAGTGCCCGAAAAGCGTGAGCACGCGCGAGGTGAGAGTCTCAGTGAGTTGTTCGGTGATTTGCTCGAGGATCAAGAGGTGCTCCGGTTAAAGGATGAAGGATGAAGGATGAACGGTGAAGGATGAACGATGAACAGGTCGCGTTCATGCCCGTTCATCGTTCATCCTTCATCGTTCATCCTTCCAGTAGCGATTCCCCTGTCATTTCCTTCGGCTTCGGGATACCAAGGATCGCCAGGATCGTCGGCGCGACATTCTGAAGCGATCCGCCGCTGCGAAGTTTGCCGAATCGCTTCTGAGGATCGACGAGGATCAGCGGTACGGGATTCGTGGTGTGCGCGGTGTGCGGCTGGCCCGTAGCGGAGTTGAACATCAACTCGGCGTTGCCGTGGTCGGCGGTGATGAGTGCGATGCCGTCAATCGTTTCGACGGCGGCAAGGATGCGATCGACTGCGGTGTCGGTGTCGTGCACCGCTTCGATCGCTGCGCTCATGACGCCGGTGTGTCCGACCATGTCGGGGTTGGCGATGTTCATGATGATGACGTCGAACTTCTTCGACGCGATCGCCTCGACCACCTTGTATGCGAGCGCGACGACGGACATCTCCGGCTTGAGGTCATACGTCGCAACTTTCGGCGACGGAACCAGAATCCGCTCTTCCCCCGGCGACGCCTCATCGGAACCGCCGTTGAAGAAAAACGTGACGTGCGCGTACTTTTCGGTCTCGGCGATGCGGAGCTGTTTGAGTCCCGCGTGCGAGAGCACGTCGCCGAGGTGGTTTTTGACTTCCTGGGGCGGGAAAAGGACGGGCAGCGTCCAATCTTCGCGATACGAATTCATCGTCGCGATGCGTACCTTCGGACGGGCCGCGCGGCGAAAGCCGTCGAAGTCGTCGTCTTTGAACGCCGTCACGATCTGGCGCATCCGGTCCGCCCGGAAGTTGAAGAAAACGACCGCGTCGCCATCTTCGATCCGGCCCCGATGCGCGCCCTCGCGCGTCAGAACCGAGACCGGCTCAATGAACTCGTCGGTGACGTTCTGTTCGTAGAAACGGCGCAGCGTCTCGATCGGATCCTTCGTCTCCGTGCCGACGCCGAGCGTCATGAGGTCGTAGCCACGCTGCACGCGCTCCCATCGCTTGTCGCGGTCCATCGTGAAGTAACGGCCGATGATTGTCGCGAGGTGCGCCTGCGGTTTGTCCTTGATGTGTGCGATGAGTTGATCGAGATACTTCTCTGCCGATTTCGGCGGCGTGTCGCGTCCGTCAAGAATGGCGTGGACGAAGACATCCTTCGATCCCAGCGCGATGGCAGCGTCGATGAGACCGTGAAGATGCGTCTGCATCGAGTGAACGCCGCCATCGGACAAGAGGCCAACGAAGTGAAGGGACTTCGCGTTCTTGACGATGTCCGCAAACACCGGATTCGCTTCCAGCTCGTGGCGCGATACCGCTTTCCCGATGCGGACGATGTCCTGATCGACGATTCTTCCCGCTCCAATATTGAGATGCCCCACCTCGGAGTTGCCCATCTGGTCGCGCGGCAATCCAACCGCGCGGCCGGAAGCGTCGAGCGTCGTCCACGACGATTCTTCCCAGAGACGATCGAAGCGCGGCGTGTCCGCCTGCGCGATGGCGTTGTACTGCTCGTCGCTACGGCATCCGAAGCCATCGAGAACGATGAGAATGAGAAAGGGTCGGTCGGTCATGGGTTCTTTGTAGCGATTCGACCATATCAAAACGCAAAGGAGTGCGGGCGTCTCGCCCGCGAACCCCGAGGCGTCTTTCCTCGGTGTTTCTGTGAATCGACAAATCATCGACAAACCAATCCAAACGCATTCGGGCGAGACGCCCAAATGCCCGCGTACGAGACGCACGCACTCCTCAGGAACACTCTGCTACACTTTCGCTCATAGCATTCAGCACCGCGGGAGGGGGCGGCCCATGAAGACCTGGGAGTACAAGATCATCAACGTCCGGTCGGAGAACTACTCGATGGACCCGCGGCGCGCCGAGGAGTTGAATCGGCTTGGGGACGACGGATGGGAGTTGGTGAGCATCACCTCCATCAATTTCAAGACCGGTGCGACCGATCACATCGGCATGGTCTTCAAGCGGGAGAAACAGCAGCCGCACGCGTAATGCTCGCGCGGACCGGTGCTCTCGTCCTCGTGGTCGAAGTTCTTTCTGCTACAGTTCTTCGTTATCAATCGGAGTGAGAGCTCATGGCAAAGAAAATTCTCCTCGCGGATGACAGCATCACCATCCAGAAAGTCGTCGAACTGACGTTCTCGGACGGCGACTACGAGGTCACCGCGGTCAACAACGGCGCGAAGGCGATCCAGAAACTGTCCGAGATGCGGCCGGACATCATCCTTTCCGACATCATCATGCCGGAGAAAAACGGCTACGAAGTCTGCGAGTACGTGAAGTCGCATCCCGAGTACCGCAACATTCCGGTCATTCTGCTGACGGGAACGTTCGAGCCGTTCGATCCCGATCGCGCCGACAAAGCTGGCTGCGATGCGGTCGTGACGAAGCCCTTCGAATCGCAAAGTCTCATCCACAAAGTGGAGGAGCTGATCCAGCAGAGTCAGTCCAGTCCGGCGGCGGAAGAACCGCAACCGGCTGCGCACGACATGTTCGCGGACACGCCTTCATTCGATGCGCCTGCCGCGGTCGCCGACGAGCCGTTCGCGCACGACAACGACATCTTCGATGCGCCTGCCGCAACGGCGCCGAGTCTGACGGCGGACATGCCGTTCGACACGCCTTCGGAACCGGCGTATGGAAACGAGACGCGCGCCCTTCCGCGCATGAGCTTCGAAGAGATGCAGCAGATGGCCGGCCAGGCAGCGCAACCGGCCGCGCATCAGGAGCCGGCGCCGGTGCCGGAAGCATCGCCATGGGATGAGGCACCGTCGGCGTTTGGCGGCGAGACGCGCGCGTTTCCTCGGATGAGTTTCGAAGAGATGCAGCAGATGGCGTCGGCGCCAGCGCCCGCGGCGCAGCCCGAGCCACCCGACCCATTCGGCGAAACACCATCGGCTCCCGCAGCGACGGAAACATCTCCATGGGATGAGCCGAAAGAAGACTCGGGCGCAACACGCGCCTTCCCAAGGATGAGTTTCGAAGAGATGCGCCAGATGTCGGAGCAAGCGCAGCCGGCTGCGGCGCCGTTCGAAGCGCCGGCCGAGCCGCCTGCGGCCGAGGCGTCGCCGTGGGATGAACCACCCGCGGCGTTCGGTGGGGAAACACGCGCATTTCCTCGCATGAGTTTCGAAGAGATGGAGAAGATGGCAGGCCAGCCAGCGGCGCCGGCCGAGCCGCAGTGGGCACCGGCAGCGGAAGTGCCAACTGCCGATCCGTTCGCGGAGCCGGAGCCCGAGCCCGAGCCGGAGTCAGAGCCCGAGCAGGCTGCGTCGCCGTTTGCGATGGCGGAGCCTTCTGATGCCGAGCCGGCTGCGACTCACGCGCCGGAGCCTCCTGCCGCCGAGGCAGCGTCGGCGCCCGTGGTCAACTCGCAGATCACTGATGCGGCCGAGGCGCAGTCGGAGCTGACCGACGCAGAGGTCGAGCGCATCGCCCGCATCGTCGTCAAGCTGATGTCGGACAAGGTGATTCGCGACATCGCCTGGGAAGTCATTCCCGACGTCGCCGAAATGCTGGTGAAGGAGCGGATCAGGCAGCTCGAAGCGGAGGCGTGAGGGTTCAGTGACCGGTGAATTGATTCGTAATTTTTGACTCCGATTAGTGTTGATGAATAGTAAGCATGATTAGCGTTGGTAATTCTGTGCGCCCGCCAGCCTCTGATCTCTAGCCGCCGATCTCTCTGTCATTGTCGCGACGCTGCCCGCGCCAAGACTTCGACACTCCTCGACGAAACCACGCCATGAAGATCTACACGAAGACCGGTGACACCGGCGAGACGTCGCTCTTCGGTGGCGCGCGTGTGCGCAAGGACGACGCCCGCATCGAAGCGTACGGAACGGTCGACGAGCTGAACTCGTTCATCGGCGTAGCGCGCGCAGCTTGGCCGCCGTCGCCGTTCGATGCGCAGCTTCACGCGATCCAGTCGGACCTTTTCGATATCGGCGCGCATCTGGCCTCGCCCGGGCTGTCGCGATTTCCGGGTCCTGACGCCGCGCGCATCGCATCGCTGGAAGAATCGATCGACGCGATGGAGTCGGAGCTCGCGCCGCTCAAAGTGTTCATCCTGCCGGGAGGAAGCGTCGCGGCGTCGCAGCTTCACGTCGCACGCACGGTGTGCCGCCGCGCCGAGCGGCTGGTCGTGGCATTGGGCGATGAAAGCGACGCCACGAAGTCCTCGATCACGTACCTCAACCGCCTCTCCGACTTTCTCTTCGTCGCAGCGCGGTTCGCGAATCACGTGCAGGGAGCCGCCGACGTGCCGTGGACGCGCGGGTAGGCCGCCGTCCATCCGTGTCGCTTACTTCCGGTGTTGACTCTCGACACTAAAAGGCATCTTCATCGCACGCTCATCGTCAACCGCTGACCGTTTTGACGCGTCCACGAATCCCGGCTCAACGTCCAGATCGAACAAATCCGCCGCTCTCACGGGCTCGTCGGCGAGGTAATAGCACGCAGCAGTAATCGCTTTGATGCAACGCCTCGTCGGTTCCATACCTCCCTTGCGGACTCGCAGCAGGTGCTGGCGGCTGTAACCCGATCTCCGGGCCACCTGCGCGGGCTTGAGGTGCCGACTCTTCAGGAAATTCTCCAGTTTGGTTACCATGCTCCTATAGTAGCATAGGGTGCGATGTAAATGCATCGACACTGGTATACTTCCGCCGTGATGACCAGCGGAAGGAGGGCCGCCATGCACATGGAGAACACCTTTGGGATGCAACTGAAAGCGAGGCGGGAGCTGCTCGGGCTCTCCGTCAAGAAGCTGTCGAAGTTTTCGGGGGTGAGCCGCCGCTGGATCGTGTGTGCCGAGGAAAGCCGCAATATCTCGATCGAGATCCTGAAGAAGCTGATGCAGGCCATGCAGATGACGGGCGTCGTCATCGCTCCGGGCATGACGGTTGGCGCAAGCCCTACGGCTCCAGATACCGCCTCCCTTGCGGCGGCTGTCGAAGACATCGGCCGGAGTGCCGCCTTCGCCAAGCAAGCGGCAGACCGGATCAGAACATTTACGTTGGGGGTAGGGAAATCCGTCCCAAAACACACTCCTGTTGATGAAGGCTTCAATGAGCGGGCCGCACGACTCGTGACGCATTTCACGGAACACGTGCGCTCCCTCAGCGATCCCGAGAAGCTACAGAGAGTTGAGAAGGCCGTCAGCAGCTTTCTGAGGCCGGAGGAAGATGCGCCCCGCACCGCCAAGGCGCATCCACGACGGCGGAGGAGCTCGGCCTGACATGACCAATGGATCGACCGACCGGCGACACCGACGAAGTCCGAGAGCTTCTAACGCAGTTCCGCCGTTGGCTTGACGATCCCGAGTCGTCGCCAGGGATCGTTCGCGAGCTAGTCGCGCTGGACCGCGATCGCCTCGCAGCGTTTGTGCGGCTCCACAGCACCGACGAGCGTCTGTTCGCGATTGCGATGCTCATCCGGCGAGCCCATGACGCGCTCTCGAGTGCTCCCCGAGACGCCGTGACGATGTCTCGGTTCGGGACCCTGCTGTGCTCGGGCGACCTTCCCGGGAAACTGCAACACGAGATCGCATTAGAGGGTGATGCCTGGAAAGAGCATGCTGCAGCGCTCCTCAGTGCAGGTGACTACAGCGAAGCAGACCGTGCGTGTATTCAAGCCGCCTCTTTCTACGGTGTCGTTGCCGCCGAAGAGAGATTCTACGAGCGTACACACTTGACCTTAATTCAAGCCCAGGTCGCACACTTCCTGGGCGACTCCGAGCGAGGGTTGCAACTCGCCGATCGCGCTGGAGCTACTCTGGCTCGGTTTTTCCCAACGAAGAAGCGGGATCACCTTCGAGCCCGAACGATCTACGCAACTATTCTTGTGGCGAGCCAACGCTACGACGAAGGACTTCGGGCGCTGGAAGAGTGCGCCGAGGTTGCACGAAGGGAAAACGACACGGAGACACTTGCCAGTCTTGTAAACAATATCGGTTATGTCTACATGCAACTCGGGAACCTCAAGGCGGCGAGGGAGTGCCTAAGCATGGCGCTACAGGGCTTCACCAGCCTAGGCTTTAAGAGCGAGCTACCGCGTGTGCACGGCGGTTTAGCGCGAATCTTGACTCAGGAAGGACGCTACAATGATGCAGTCTCAGAGCACTACAAAGCACGCGCCGCGTATCTCGAACTCAATATGCCGGTCGTTGCTGGTGAGGTAACGCTGCGGATCATCGAAGCCCTCTTTGCGGCTGGCCGACTGAATGACATTCCCTCGCTCTGCGCTGAGGCAGTAGAGACCTTCACAAGGGCTCACCTGCCACGCGAGGCGGCGAAGGCACTGTCGTACATCAATGTGTCAGCTCGGCAACGGACACTCACAGCCGATGAAGTTCAGGACGCGCGCGAATTCTTCCAAAGGCTCCAGGCTGACCCCGATGAGCAGTTTGATTCGATGAAAGAGGAAGGCGGGGACTAGCCCGCGCCCTCCTCTTACGAACAAACCTACAGGCCTAGCATCATTCCTTATGGCTTAGGCCACGACAGCTCATAATTGTCGAGAGCGTGCAGGACCCGGTGAATGAGCCTGCTAATCACCGATCGCGATGACTGATCGCTGTCGTCACGGCGAGGAGCCGCAAGTAGCGGCATGGACAGCGAAACCAGGAGCAGAGCAACAGCAGCGAAACGTTTAGACATGATTCCTCCAAATGCCCCGCAGGGCGGTTAGTTTGGAGGAGCGCTCCCCTCAACGTTAGAGGAGTGTCTTTCGCAGGCTCTTTCCCTACGGCGCTACAGTACCCGCATGGCCCACTGCTACGATGCGCGCACTCTCGGTGTCATCACGGCGAGGAGCGGCTTCGACAGCGAAACCAGGAGCAGAGCAACAGCGATAAAGCGTTTCGACGATTACGGCTTCGGCCACGACCAGTCATCGAGCGCCTGGACCACGCGATGAATGAGTCTGCTGATCACCGATTGCGAAGGTTGATTGCCCTCATCGCGGCGGACGGCTGCAAAGACAGGAGTGGATAGTGAAGCGAGGAGCAAAGCAACGGCAACGAAGCGTTTCGACGGGATTTTCTCCCATGCACTGAAAGAGCGGTTCGACGGATTCGTGCGCCAGAGTAACAGCTTGTCATTCCGATCCGGCGGAACCGCGGGGGTGGCAGGGCGGTGGGTGCGGTGGGGCACGGAGAGGAATCCCCTGACCATGTCGCTAGAAGGGAGGGGATTTCTCATCGTGCTTCACCGCTCCCACCGCCCGTCCGCCCCGCGGTTCCGCCGATTCGAAATGACAGTTACTGGCCTGCAGTCTTCACTCCTCCGTTCCCCGACGCTTCGGCGGTTTCTCGGAGTTGCGCCACGCCGACCACCAGAGATCGCGCAGCAGCGACGCTCTGGCGGCGAGGCGGTCGGCGGCGAACCCTTTTCCTGCGGGAGATATCGGATAGCGGAACGTGCTGAAGTCGCCGGCCCTGTCGAGCGAAACGTTTTCTCGACCAGCGCGTTCGACTGGCGGATGAACGTGATCGCCCTGGCGAAATAGTCGGCGCCAACTGCGGCGCGGCAAGCTCCGGCACGAGGTCTTCGGTCGAGACGGCGTGCGATACAAATCCGTGTGGCGGACGTTTCTGGCCCCGTACTTAGAGCTCCCGACGTTCACGTTCTTACCCGATGGTTCCGTGCCATACTTCTCAGATCCGTTGATGAATTGAAACCGATCGATGCGATGGCGCTTTCTCTCGCTTCTTCCTATTCTGCTCTCCCTGCCGGTCCTCGCCAGCGATGCCCTCGTTCCCTATCTGGTTCGCGACTTGAATCCGCAGAAAGTCGCTGAGACCTCGGCGACAGATACGTTCACCGGCTATGGCATCGGCGGCGTCGTGCTGTTTACCACGGGCGGCGCGCAGCCTGGTTTGTGGTGCACCGATGGCAGCGACGCCGGGACATACCGCGTTTATGACGAGGCCCTCCACAATCACGACGGGGCGCTCATGGCGCTGACTACCATCGGAGCACGGGCCTACTTCGCAATAAACTTTCCGCGCCCATCGCAGATTTACACGACCGACGGAACCACGCCCGGGACGAGCCTCGTCAGCAGCGGTGTGGAATGGCATGGTGCCGCGCCTTGCGGCGGCCAGCTCGTATGCTTCGCCGGCGCCAACAGCCAGATCGGTGTTACCGATGGCACGGCGAAGGGAACGTCGATACTTCTTTCGACCGCCGCAGGTCCGCAACTGCCCTGGGCCTGGCAAATGACGTCGCTCGGGACGAAGGTGTTTTTTAATTCTTATGACGACCAGTACGGCCGCTGCATGACGATCGACAACTTCGACGGCTTCGTGTGCGGCGAGATGTGGGTGAGCGACGGAACCGTGTCGGGAACGCATCTCTTCAAGGATCTCAATCCCGGCGCGTTTCCCGGCGCGCCGTATGATTTTTTTTCCAGCAAACAGGGGAAGCTTTACTTCCGAGCACTTCTGCCGGGAACGCAGTGGTCGTGGGGTGGATGCGTGACGTGGGCCAGTGACGGAACGCCCGAGGGAACACGCCCGCTGCGGACGACGCCGACGTTCACATGCAGCGGTGGCGGTCCGTTCGTGGAGGTCAGTTCCAGCGTCTACTACCTCGACGCGTTCGGCGAGGTGATGAAGAGCCAGGGCACACCTGAGTCGACGGTATCAGTCTGGCCGGAGCAGCAGGACTATTCGAGAAGAGCGTCGGGCCTCAGCTCCGTTAACGATTCGCTTCTGATCAAGACCGTCGGCGGCCTGTGGGCCTATCGCAACAGCGTGCCGGTGGAGCTCTTCAGCGGTTCGCTAGCGATCCTTGGACACATCGCCTCGACGACGCTCGCGTATTTCGAGAATGCCGGCGATCTCTGGAGCACGGACGGCACACCTCAGGGGACGCGGCGTCTCTTCACGCTGCCCCCATTTGGCGGAACGCTCCTCGCATTCGCGGAGACGCCCGATCGCTTCTTCTATGCAAGTGGCAACCGCGAGCTCTTTGTCTCGAATGGAACAGCAGCGGGCACTCGCAAGCTGACATTCATCAGTTCTGCGGGGGCCAGCTCAATGCCGCACGGTTTCATTCCGCTGGCAGACAAGGTTCTCTTCACTACGAACCAGCCCGCGCGGCATTGGATCACCGACGGGACCCTTGCAGGAACGACGGCGTTTGCGGAGGCCGATTCTTACGGCGATCCTGCTCCGATGTTCGTACATGAGGATCATGTTTACTTTCGTGACCGCATCGGCCGTCTGTACGTGACCGATGGCACGGCTTCCGGAACCCGAGCGGTTAACGACTGGCTCGGAGCGACTGATGTGCGCGAGCCGCCTTCGTTCATCGGTGGCAAGGCCATCTTCGCCGCGCAGAACCAGGATCTTGCGAGCACCCTCATGCGACGCGACGAGGATGGCAGCGTGACGCCGCTCGCGTTGCGAGGCGAGCTAACGGACTTCGTTACGGCGGGCGATCACGTCACGTTGTGGTCCTACGATCCGGGTGTCGGGTATGCGTTGATGAGCAGCGACGGTACGAACAACGGCACGCTCCGACTCACTTCCTCCCTGCTGCAGCGGAGCGGCAACGTCATTCCCTTTGGAGTCGGCGCGTTGTTTGCCGCATCGACACGAGACCCGAATGCGCTGTCGCTCTGGTCGACGGACTTCACCGCTGCGGGCACACACGCCGTGAAAATGGTCTCCGGCAGGTACGACGATGCGATCATCCCGCTTCTGGTCTTTCACGGTGTTGCGATCTTCGCAGTCGGAGACGTTGATGTCTTCAATTGGGACGGAGCGCCTCTGTGGCGCAGCGACGGAACGCCCGAGGGGACGTACGCGCTGACCGATGCGCGGTTCTATGCCGCGGCCCGTGATGGCGACAAACTGGCGCTAATTCGGAAGACGCATCCGAACGATGGCAGCGTCGGATGGGAGACTTGGGAGAGTGACGGCTCATTGGCCGGAACGCGCATGAGGTTCTCGGGGACCGGTCTGCTGATGTCGAGACCCTTCACGATGCCCGATGGCGATCTTGCGTTCACACACATGAATGGCGAGTACGAGCTCGACATCCGCACCACCGCGACGAATCGCGTTACGCCGATCGCGCTTGGTGATCTCCAGGCTGGCTATCCGACTTATGCGAACGGCAAGCTGTACTTCACGGCATGCCGCGGTACGACCGGATGCGAGCCGTGGGCCGTCTCGCTGCAGGGAGAGGCTCGAGCGGACATCGCAACCGTGCACGTCGCGTACGTCGGAACGGCGTTGTCGGCCAACGGCCGGACGGCGATTTTCCGAGTCGCCATGGAGACGAGCGGTTCAGCACATCCAACGGTCGTCGCCACAACCGCGGATGGGACGATGAGAGCGGGACAGGAGTATGTCCCTTTCACGAAGACGATCGCCTTCGAGAATGATCACGACGTGACGCTCGTCGTTCCGTTGCTGTCGGAAAAGGCGTCAGGGACGATGAGCGTCATCCTATCTAACGCCGCGAACGCTACGATCACCAAGGGCGTAGCGACCGCGATCGTGAGTCCGAATTCGCGGCGCAGGGCGGCGAGCCACTAAGCGAATACTCCAGCTACCGCAACCAAGAATCAGCGTTTGAAGCGACACGCGGCATTTTGGCGTGGCACCTCAGCCCAGCGCAGACGGGCTTTACTCCACGGCCTCCCGACGTTTCGGCGGTTTCTCGGAGTTGCGCCACGCCGACCACCAGAGATCGCGCAGCAGCGACGCTCCGGCGGCGAGCCGGTCGGCGGCGAACCCTTTTCCTGCGGGAGATATCGGATAGCGAAACGTGCTGAAGTCGCCGGCCTTGTCGAGCTGATACGTCTTCTCGACCAACGCGTTCGACTGGCGGATGAATGTGATCGCCGTGTCGAAATAGTCGGCGCGCAACTGCGGCGCGGCAAGCTTTGGCACGAGGTCTTCGGTCGAGAGTGCGTGCGACACGAACTCCGTTTCGAATCGTGAGTGGATCTGGCAGTCGTTCGCGTAGCCGTTCGGATTCGGAGCGATCCAGCCGTTGTAGCTGATCGTCGTATGCAGCGGCTGCGAGGCGTCGGCGACAAAATGGCCGAGGATGCCGGAGTCGCGGATGATGTCGCGCTCGATGAAGGAGCGCTCCGGCGATCCGGCCGGTGCGGCACGCCAGAGACGCCACTCCACGGTGAGCTGCTCGGACATCTCCGCGATGCGCCACGGAAGAAATCCAGGATCGGTGTTGCGCAGGCCGAGCCGCCGCTGCGTGCCGGAGCTGATGAGCAACGCCAGAAACGCGTAGCGGTCGCGCGGCAGTTGCAGCGCGGCGACATACTCGTAGTTGAGTTGATGATCGGGCAGGTTCGAGGCGTCGAGCGACGGGATTCCGCTGCTTTTCCAGCGATCGGGATCGGGTCCGAGCCACGTCAGTTGCGGAAACGCGCGATAGAAAAACTGCGGCATATCGGTCGGCAGCCCGATCGTCGCCGCTTCGTTGGTCATCAAGTGCCCAGCCTGTCCCCAAGCGAACGCGGGAAGGGCGCAAAAAACCAGCAGGAGGGGGAGAAGGATTCGTTTCACCGGCAGATTGTAGATGACGAGGTAAACGAAAACGGCCCCGCGTGTGCGGAGCCGATCGATCGTTTCGAAATGGTCGGGGCAAGAGGATTTGAACCTCCGACCTCACGGTCCCGAACCGTGCGCTCTAACCAGGCTGAGCTATGCCCCGTTGGAATCGGGAAGCGCCGGGAACGGCGCGAAAAAGAACGCGGATTCTAGGAGATCCGCGACGCCGGGTCAAACCGGGGGCTCCTGAGGTTCATTCCGCGGTTCTGTTGAACCACAGAGACACTGAAGACACTGAGGTTCCCGTGCAGTCTGCGCCTCTGTGGTTGATCGGCTTCCAACATGCGGTGACAAAGCAGCAAGAAGAGCGCGCTAACCGACGCGTACGGAATCCCCTCTGTGGTCACTCTCGTTTGCAACCGCCGAAGGGGGACTTCATGTCCAAGCGTTTCTTCGCGTTTCTGATCCTCGCCACGGCGCCGCTCTTTGCGCAGCAGCAGCCGCCGCCTACCCAACCGTTCACTGAGAAGGTAGACGTCAATCTCGTGCAGCTCGATGCTGTCGTGACCGACAACCGCGGCAATCAGATGCTGGGGCTCGGCAAAGACGATTTCATCGTTCGCGAGAACGGCCAGCCGCAGACGGTTGACTCGGTCGACTACTTCACGAACCGGCGCCTGATCACCTCGCCCGAAGAGCAGGCGAACTTCAAGGTCGAGCGCGTTCATGAAGAGCGCTACCTGATCATCTTCTTCGACAAGGCTACGTCCGACGCCGGCTCGCAGGGCGAGATGATTCGCGCGCGAAGCGACGTGGCGCGATTCCTCGATGATCGTTTGCGCGCAGAGGATCGCGTCGCAGTCGTCGGCCACGATGTCCGTCTCAAGGTCTACACCGACTTCACCTCCGACAAAGCGCAGCTCCGCCGCGCCTTGAACGATGCCACCGCCTACGGGCTCGGCATCCGCACGAAGGACGCGTCGGCAACCGGTCCTTCGTTGATGCGCAACATGGACATCGATCGGATGATCAACAAGACCGGCTCCGTCTACGAAGCGCTCGACCTCCTCGGCGACGCGCTTCGCCCGATTCATGCCCGAAAGGATGTCGTCCTCTTCTCGAACGGAATCATCGGGCCGGATGAAGAAGTGCGCGCCGATGTGGTGGTCAACCGCAGCCGTTTCTACGATCCGATGATCGAGTCGCTCAACACCGCCGATGTCACGCTCTATCCCGTCTCCTTGCAGAGCGGCGTCTTCGTGCCGGAGTTCGTTCATCAGAATCTGTCGTCGATGGCCAGCGACACGAACGGTCAGTACTTCCGGCTGCACACGAGCTACACGACGCCGTTGCATCAGATCGAGAAGCGGACGGCCGGCTACTACCTCCTCAGCTACTACACGAAGAAGCGACCCGGCGAGCATGGCTTTCAGAAGGTTGACGTGGCGCTGCGCAATCCGGAGTTCAAAGTGACCGCGCGCGCCGGCTACTTATACGGCGATTAATCGCACGCGCTCGCCCGGTGCAAGCTGGGCGAGCTTCCAGAGATCATCCGAGAGGACCGTTGCCGGTTGCAGGTAGCCACCGGTTACCGGGTGATCAGGCCCCATCGCCACGAGGCTGCCGTCGGGATGCCATTGCAGTGTCCCGAACTGCATGCCGCACGACGGCAGCATGCGAAGGGCCGGTGCCTCGTTGTTCTCGCCGCTGGCGCGGCGCAAACGGATTCCGATTCGATTGAGCTCGGGCGTCACTTCCCATTCTTCCGGGAGCGGAGGTGCGCCGTGAGGACCGAGAACGATGCGGATGTCGTGTCGTAGGGTGGTGCGGCTCGGGTGTCGGGTGTCGGAGCCAATTGACTGGGCTTCTCTCGCCGCGCGGAGTTCGTCGTTTTTTCGAAGAACGTGCGGACCTTCGGCGAACGCGGCGCGCATTTCATCGACGCCTCCTTCGATCGCGAGATAGCCTCGCAATCCTCCATGAATACGGCCGAGGTTCAGCTCCTCGCCCGGCGAGATCGCGTAGGTCTGCATGTTCCCTTTGCCATCGCAAAATGCGACACGCGTGGCTCGATGAAAGCGCAATCGCGGCGCGACCAGCACGCATTCGAGTAGCGGCGCGCAGTCATCATTGCCCACTGCGCGATTTGCAAGTGTCGCAGCGAGGGAATCGAACGGACCGCCCGGCGTGACGCCATAGTTCACGCGCTTCCAGTCGCGTGCTCCGACGATGGTCGTCAGTTGGCCGGGCGCGACAACCTCGGCGACGACATCGCCGGCGGCGACGACACGTTCCACCAGAGCCTCGTCGAATCGATCGATCGTCGTCGCGCGAAGCTCGATCACATCTCCCGGCGCGAAACGATTTGGCGGATCGTTGTTCGGATTCCAGAGGACCGCGTTGGTGCGGCCGAGCAGATTCCATCCGCCCGGCGAATCGACCGGATAGAACCCCGCCATCTCCCCAGCGATCGCGAAACTGCCGCGCGGTACGAGATTGCGTGACGTCGCCCGCCGCGGAAGCTGCCAATCGGCGGGCCAGCCATCGAGATAGGCGAAGCCGGCACGGAACCCGAGGTAGCGGGCGACGAGACGGAGGGTTGGGATGCGCGCAAGGAACGTTTCGCGCGTGACGCCGGCGTGCGCAAGGAGCTCGTCGAGATCAGGACCGGAAAAATCGACGTCGATGATGTGCGTGCGCGCGTCGACCGCGAGCGGCGGCACGTCGTCGAACGTCAGCCGGGGCTCTCCCGTGAAAATCACATACAACGACTGGTGACCGACGACGCACGCGACGATGTCCTCGCGCGTGCGTAGAGCCGCGGCGCGCGCATGCAGTTCGGCGACATCAATATCCGGACCGAAGTCGGCCAGCAGCCCGCGATCGCCCGCCCGTGACACTTTCGGCGTCATACGTGCAGATGGTAACGTCAGGACCCACCATGACAGACGAACACGTACACAACGGCTGCAATCACAGTTCGATGCTTCAGGACGTTGCCCGGCAGGCGATGATCGACAGAGGTCTGGCCCCTGATTTTTCGCCCGAGACGGAGAAGCAGGCAGAAGGCGTCTCCGGACCCGCGCGCGAGACCGACCCAGCAATCAAGGATCTCCGCAATCTCCTCTGGTGCTCGATCGACAACGACGACTCGCGCGATCTCGACCAGCTCACCGTCGCCGAAGACCTCGGCGGTGGCAATGTCCGCGCGATGATCGCGGTGGCCGACGTCGATGCCATCGTTAAGAAAGGCACGCCGATCGACGATCACGCGAAGCAGAACACGACGTCGGTCTACACCGCAGCGCGCATTTTCCCGATGCTGCCGGAGAAGCTGTCGACGAATCTGACGTCGCTGAACGAGCACGAAGAGCGCGTCGCGCTGGTCATGGATCTCGTCGTTGCAGCCGATGGCTCGATCACGAAGGGCGAGGTCTATCGGGCGCTCGTTCACAACAAGGCCCAACTCGCCTACAACGCGCTCGGCATGTGGCTCGAAGGAAAGGGAGAGTTGCCGCCCAAGGCCGCCGCGGTTCCGGGCCTGGCCGAGAATCTGAAGCTGCAGGACAAGACCGCCGACAAGATGCGCGAGCTGCGCCACGAAAACGGCGCGCTCGATCTCGAGACGATCGAAGCCCGCGCGGTGATGAGCAACGGCCACGTCGTCGATCTGCAAGTGGAGGCGCGCAACAACGCCAAGAACCTGATCGAAGACTTCATGATCGCGGCCAACGGAGTGAGCGCACGGTTCCTGGCGTCGAAGGGATTGCCGAGTATCCGGCGCGTCGTTCGTTCGCCGGAGCGCTGGGATCGCATCGAAGCGATCGCTGCGCAGTACGGGGAGAAGCTGCCCGGCGATGCGGATGCAAAGGCGCTCGAGGAGTTTCTGGTGCGGCGCCGCAAAGCCGATCCCCTGCGTTTCCCTGACCTCTCGCTGGCGATCGTGAAGGCGATGGGAGCAGGCGAGTATGTCGTCGAGCAGCCAGGCCAGACGCCGATCGGTCATTTCGGACTGGCAGTGAAGGACTACACGCATTCGACCGCTCCGAACCGGCGCTTTCCCGATCTCATCACGCATCGCTTGATCAAAGCGGCGCTGGCAGGAGAGAAATCGCCGTACACCGCCGATGAGCTGGACGAACTGGCTGCGCATTGCACCGAGGCGGAGGATGCGGCGAACAAAGTGGAGCGGCAGGTTCGCAAGTCGGCCGCGGCATGCATCCTCGAGTCGCGCGTCGGCGAGCGATTCGACGGACTCGTCACCGGCGCATCGGAGAAGGGGACGTGGGTTCGCGTCTTCCATCCGCCGGTCGAAGGGAAAGTCGTGCATGGCGGACAAGGACTCGATGTTGGCGACAAGGTGCGCGTGAAACTGATCGACGTGAATGTGGAGCGCGGCTACATTGACTTCGTGCGCGTCCACTGAGCAACCAGCGCGAGCAGAAAAAGCGCGGGCGCGATCAGGTGCATCAGGAGCCGGTTCGCCGTGACGGCGATCAGATCGGCGACCACCCACTCGGTGGCGACGTAGACGCCAATGTAGACGGCTAGCATTGAGGCGACGATCGCGATGGCGAGGATTGCGGCGCGGCGATCGACGCGCGTTGCGATGGCCGCCGCGGTCACAACGGCGATCCAGAAAATGCCCCAGCTCGAAAACTCGATCATGTGCCGGGGGAAGGCGGCGAGCGCGGCGCCGATGTGATGCAGCTTGTCGGGAATGGTCGGCAGCATGCGGACGATGTCCTCCTCATCGCCGGCCGGAATGCGCGACCGCCAGATCACTAGCGCAAGCGTGGCGACGGCTGCGAACGCTGCGGGCACGAGAACGCGTTTGCGAAACACGAACGCGCCGATGAGAAGAAGGACGAGTGCGAACGGCAGCCCTTCGCTCTTCGTGAGGACGAGGAAAGTGAGCCACAGACCGAAGCGGATCTCGCGCGCACGCGCGTTCGCGTCCTTGTTCGTGACGGCATCCAAGAGCTCGAAAAACGCTCCCGCCGCAAACGCGGCGATGGCGATGTCGTTGTAGGCGGAGAGAGCGCCACCTTCCGTAGCAACACTGAACTGCGGGATCCAGACGAGGATCGCCGCGCACCACGCGCCCGCCTGCGGCGAGACGAGTCTCCCAATCCGTTCGCGCACGAGTAACGCCAGAGCGGCCAGAAGTCCCACGTAGAGCCAGCGAAGCTGGCGGTCGTCGAGAGTGTGCGAGAGCGCAAAGATCACCGCGCCGTCGATCGGAATCAGGATCGGATAGTGATTGCGCGGATCGAGCGTGGCTCCATGAAAAAACGGCCCATCGATCGAGCGCTCGTGCGCGATTCCTTTTGCTTTCAGGACCCAGAACGCGCGTCCGTCGAAGTCGTTGAGCGGCGTGATGGCGGCGATGAACGCGAGGACGATCAGTGGGATGATCAATGCGATTGTGGGGAGTGGGGAGTGGGGAGTGGGGTGTGGGAGATGGGAGTGTCGTTGCCGGTTGCGAATGCCCCAGATCGCACCGCCGATGCTCGCCAGCACAATCAGCGCAAATGTGATCACCAACGGCACTCGTGCGACACCGGCGACGAAGAGAGTTGCTCCGGTGATTCCCACGCCGAACAGAAATGCCTCGCCCCAGCTTCGGCGCGCCACGCTCCAGCCAACTAGTGGAAAAAGAACGACTGTGATGAGGAGACCGGTCATGGTTGTGGCCAGAGAAAATCGGTCTTGCCGTTCAGCTCGCGCGTGGTGATAAACGCGTACACGTTTCCGTGTACAGATGGAATCGACGTAATCGGTTTCGAGACGATCGCGTGCGGCAGAATCGGGATGCTCTCAGCGCCGACGGTTGTCATCACCGGAGCTTCGCCGGTATTGAGAAGAAAGAGTTTCGAATCGCGGAACAGCGGCGCGGCGGTGATCTGCGTCGCCACGCCTTGCGCATTCGGAAGCAAAGTTGCATCACCTCGGCCGCGATTGACGAAGTAGAACGCCGCGCGCAGTGGATGAGAGGAGTCGATCCGGATCCAACCGCTTTCCATTGCGCCGAAAAGCTGGTGCACGAGGTCGTAATACGTGACCGTCTCACCCGGCGCGAGCTGTACCTCTCGGCTGTCGTTCTCCGGCCAGAGTGTGACGAGGATCTTGTTTGGATGCGGTGCTGAGCCGTCCGGCGCCGTCAGATTCGTGCGCGCATCCGTGAGTGTCGCTTCGATCACGAAGGTCTCCGGAGCCGGGCCTTCTATGGATGCTGCGATCGGCAGAACAAACGAAAGCAGAGGCTCGCTGAGCTTCGGCGCAGTCACGACACGCTGTCCGCTGCGCAGATCGCGATCGCGGAGGGCATCGTACGTCGTAACCACGGCGTGGCCGGCGGTGACTGCGACGATCGCATTCGGCCGCGTCGGATCGGGTGCGGCGTTACGAAAGGCATTGCGGCCGGAGAAGAGGCGCGTACGGATCGGATAAAGGTAGTAGTTGGCGAAGACGCCCGCCTCGGTGTCGCGCGGTGCCGCGATCAGCGCGACCGATTCCTTCTTCGGGAGAGAGCTCCGCAACGATTGAATCGACGTGTACCACGGACCCATCTGCCGCTCACGCCGCGCTTCGTACGCAAGGGGAAGGAGATCAACGGCTTCACGAGCGAGCAAAAGCAGCCGGGGAAGAGTCGACACCGCGAGCGAGAGCAGCAGCAACGTACCGACGGCGCGCGCGATCCGAAAGCGCTCCATCATCCTTCGCTGACCGATACGACGTGATTGTTTGCGCCGAGTGTGATCAGCCGCGGCTTGTGAGCGAGCGTCTGTCCCTCATGAAACGAGGCGAACGAGAGAATGCTGATCGTGTCGCCGGTCCGCACCGGTGAGCGCGATCCCGCGTGAAGGGCGACTTCGCCGCTCCCTTCCTGCGCCGGCTCGACCCACGTGCGAAAGCGCTCGCCGGTGCTCACATTGACGACTTCGACTTCCTCGAACGGCAGGATCTCCGCCGCGTGCAGCACGAACGCATCGACGCGCAACGAGACCGGCCAGAGCGTCGCCGCAGAAGTGACGACCGCGTTGTGAATGACTGCGTGGAGGAGCGTGCGCACGGAGGTAATCGTACTCGTTGCACTCGGCTGTGCCGAGTGCGTTGTCGGTTGTCGGTGATTGCGGCGCTGCGCGCCGCGTTGTCGAATCAGGACGGGTTCGTCACGGTAAACAATGCGCGGTAAACAATGCGCGGTACCAACGCGCTGTACCAATGCGCGGTACCAATGCGCAGTACCAGTGCGCGGTAACGATGCGCGGCAACAATGCGCCGGAGGCGCAGAAGAGGGTAGCCGGTGGCAAGCGAGGAACGAGCGCCGCCACCGGTTCTCGTGTTTTCACCTCAGACCCGCCCCGGCAGGGGCGGCAGAACATCACCACAAGGCGAATTGGACATGGCCGGTGCCCGTCA
>JAXDGL010000013.1:0-69041 GCA_034665065.1 Thermoanaerobaculia bacterium
CGCGCGGTGTGCACGGTTCCCGCGATAGGTCGTCACTTTCACTCTCGACCTGACCCCCTCCACGCCCCGAAGAATTCCGCTCTTACGTCGTTCATCGTAAAATCGAATCATGATTGAAAGCGGAAGAGTTGCCGCGAGCGCGCTAATGACGTTCATGCTCGTAATCCCAGTGGCCCACGCCGAAGGCGTGAGCATGGATTCAGGTCACGCCGTAGCGCAGGATATTGCGCCGGTGAAAGGAAGTGCGGTGCTGCATGTCAGCAACGACAAGGTGGTCCGTTCCGTAGCAACGATCGCGAGCAGCATGGGGGCGCACCTTGGCAAGTCACCGCGCGGGAATGTAGTCGTGAACCTACGGCGCCCGGCGACGACCCTCGACGAGAACTGCATCTATCCAATCGTTAACGATCGGACCGGCGACCGCGGGACGTTTTACGGATTCGCGCTTTGGCAAGAGTATCTTGCCAGCCGCCCCGAACGGGTGGGATTCACGGGCATGGTCGATCGTAATTCCAAACACAGGGCGGAGCTGACTGGCGAGATCCTCCTTGAAATCGCCTTGACGCCGATCGACGCAGAACACACGCGGATGGAGTTCTGGAGCAATTGCATCGCTGACACAGAGCTCAACAGAAAGCCGGCGAATTCGACGGGTCAATTCGAACGCTCATTCCTCGCTCAACTTGCGCCGGGACTCAACCTGGATACATGGACAGCTACCGCGTCGGGCGCTTTGGAAGCGGCCGCCCAACTTGATTACAAAGCAAGATCGGAATTCGATTCGACCGACATTCACCGGAGCGTTCTTCGGCAGCTACATTCAAGGGTTCCAGAACGGACGCGCGTCAAAGCTGATACCACGGCAAACATCGAGGATGCATGGCGAGCAGCCCAGCGAGCCACGCGGCGTTTCGCAGAATTGCGCGGGTTGCCCGTGACAAGAACTGATGCGAGCTTTCATCAGATACAAAACGGCGACGCGTCGCGCGCATACGAAAATCGA
Source organism: Thermoanaerobaculia bacterium (assembly GCA_034665065.1). Taxonomy (GTDB): domain Bacteria; phylum Acidobacteriota; class Thermoanaerobaculia; order Gp7-AA8; family Gp7-AA8; genus JADGNZ01. The sequence goes on from JAXDGL010000013.1 coordinate 1,004, forward strand.
GCGTGGAAAGAAGAATTCACCACGTCACTCTCCGACTCAGGCAACGGTCACACGCGGATCATAGTCGTCAGGCGCCTCCTGGTTCCATCCGCTGACGGCTCGTTATGGCACGGATACTCAAGTGATGGCGAAATGGAGAGTTGGCTTATTAGTGCGGTTATGAGCGAACTTGTATCTCCCCATTAAGAAGAAAACGGGCCGCTGCTCGAAGGCGCCTTTGGAATGAGATGCCGCGATCGCGGCAGTGATGCGCAGATGGCCACGCCGCAAGAGAATGCACCGCAATGACCACGATCTCCAGCGTCTCCCCTTTCTTCATCGTCCGGAACGTCGCGTCTGCGCTCGCGTTCTATCGCGACGCGCTTGGATTCGAAATCGTCTTTCAGGAGCCGGCGGACGATCCGTTTTTCGGCATCGTACGCAGAGACGGGGCGATGATCATGGTTAAGGACGTTGGCGTCGATCCGTTGCCGAATTACAAGCGGCATCCTGCGGCGCGCTGGGACGCGTATTTTTCCGTGGCCGATCCAGATGCCCTGGCGGCCGAGTTTGCATCGCGCGACGTCGCGTTTTCGAAGCCATTGCGCGACACCGATGACGGCTTGCGCGGGTTCGAGATCAAGGACGCCGGCGGCTACGTACTCTTCTTCGGCCGTCCTCGGTGACGCGATCGCGAATGTGCTGGGCGCTTTGCGGTGCGGACTCCGTCACTTGATGTCGAACGTAAGCGTGCTCGTGTCGACGAGCCACATCTCGGGCTGTTTTGGATCGGGACGGCGATACGTTGCCGTAACCATGTACCGGCCCGGCTCTCCGTAAGGAAAGTCCATGCCGGCAAATTGATCGTGGACTCCAGTGGCGACGCGGCCGGCACCGGCGCGGTACAGCTCCATCGGAAGGTCGCCGAGCAGTTTGCCAGTGGCCTTGTCGACGGCGATGAAGCGCATCGTGTCGCCTTTTTTCAATCCCGGCCTTGGCCCGTTCCATCCCTGCGGGTAAATCTCGAGTCCGATGCCGGTGGAACGCTGCCAGTCAAAGCGCGGAGTTGCCGCGCCGCAAAACAGGAGCGCTTTTGCATGCTCAGTCCGCGTCTCGTTGCCACTGATCACCGGCTTGAGATCGACAGCGGCCATGACCACTTCCTCGCGGTCGGGCATGTTGGCTTTCCAGTCGAGCGAGTGAGGGCCGGCAGTCGTGGACGTGATGATGACTCGTTCTTTTTGCTGATCCATGTGGGCGTCCTTGACGCGATCCACGCTGATCGACTCGCCGAGGGTGGGGAAATCGGCGCCGCGCGTGGCGTGAAGGGTGATTGCACCGCAATCGCCGTCGGCAACGATGTACGTCTGCGCGAATGCTGCGGGAACGAGAGTCAACGCAATGGCAACCGCGATGGATTTGATCATTTCCGATTGTGTCTCCAGGTTTTACGACGGGCGACGGCGCAGGATGTCACCGACGCATTGGAGCGATGACACTCTATGATGCGAATCGTAAACGGAAATGTCATTTGATTTAGACGAATCCTACGATCTTCTCGCGCGGACGCCGCGCGTCGTCGATGGACTGCTGCGCGGCACCTCGGCGGAATGGCATGCGCGAAACGAAGGAGCGGAAACGTGGAGCGCGGCCGATGTGGTCGGTCATCTCATTCATGGCGAGGAGACGGATTGGATTCCGCGGGCGCAGATCATTCTTGACGAGAGAGAGGCGCGGCCGTTTGTGCCTTTCGACCGTTTCGCACAAGAAACCCGATTCGCTGGCTGGCCGCTGGCGCGGCTGCTCGACCGCTTCGCCGAATTGCGCGCTGCCAATCTCGAGACAGCGCGCGGATGGAGATTGACCGCGGCGCAGCTCGACCTTCGCGGAACGCATCCTGATTTCGGAGCGGTCACGCTGCGTCAATTGATCGCCACGTGGGCGGCGCACGATCTGAATCATCTCGCGCAGATCAGCCGGGTCATGGCCAAGCGCCATCTCGATGATGTCGGTCCGTGGCGCGCGTACCTGTCGATTCTGCAGCGGTGAGCATACGGTCGGGGCAGAAGTAGATCCCCAGTTTCGAATTACTCCGGCCGGCCTTCCGCGCTCTTCTTCGCGGCAAGAAGCAATCGCAGAATCTTCGTCTGATGCGCCTTGCGGGCGTGGTCGATCGGCGAGCCGTCGGAGTATTTCGACTCCCACTCAGGATCGGCACCGTGGGTGAGTAGCGCCTTCACCATCACGAGGTCACGTTTGTCGACTGCGGCCGTCAGTGGCGATCCCGCCGGAACGCCGTCGTCCGGATCCTCTCCGTTGGCGAGCATCTTCAGCGCGACGGTGTGGTTGCCGTCGTACACCGACTTCCACAATGCTCCGTCGGCAACTCCGGTTACCTTCGCCCCATGTTCGAGGAGAGTCATCGCGATGTCGTTTCGGTGGCTGTCGACCGCGTATTCGAGCGGCGGTTCGTAGCCGTTTTTCAGATTTGGATCGGCACCATGCGCGAGAAGCATCCTGACGATCGGCAGCGACCCAGCTGCCGTTGCACAGAACAGTGGCGAATAACGCCACTCACTGCCGAAATTCACGTTCACCGTTCCCTGAAGAATCCGCTCCGCTCCTGCCACATCGCCCTGCTCCGCTGCCTCGGCCAAGGCAACTTCAGCCTTTCCGAAAACGTGATCGCAGGCAACATGCTGCGTGCGACACGCCATCTCGTAAACTGCCCTTTCCTCCGCAAAAGGCAGGCGCGGGGCGAGGTCGACGAGAAACCGGCAGGCCGAGTGAAAGCCGGGGTAATTTTCCCCACACCGCTCGCGACCCGCGGCGATGGCCTCGTTCGTCTTTCCCTGCACTTCCAGGAGAAACCCTCGCCATGGTGCACGCGCGGCCGGCGGCGGCTCCTTTCCCATCACTACGGATGAGAGGGCCTGGACCCACTCACACCCTTCGTCATTCATCGCGCAAGCGAGACGAGCCTGGGCCGCGGCGACGTCCAGGCGTCCCGCGCGAATCGCGTCGTGCATGCGATCGAGAGGCCGCCACCAGGTCCGGCGCTCGTAGAGCAGCGGTGTTTCCGATCCCGGCGCATCCCCGAAATCGAACGGGATGGCGCGGCGACTCCCGGGCAGACGCCAGGTGCCGCGCAAATCGGTCTTGACGATCCGCGCCACGATCGTCGCGCCGGGCGCGCCATCCCGTTCTTCGACCAAGGTGATGGAGCTTCCGTGGCGCTTCCCCGACAGGCGCACGATGTCGTCAAACCGCTCAAAAAACGGATGAGGATAGACCGGGTTCGGGTAGTAGACGGCCCCGACGATCTCGCCGTCGGGCAACGTCGCCACGGCGATGTCTACGTTTGTTTTCTTCGCCAGCGTGCCCATGAAAACCCTGCGGCTGAAATCCGCGGCGCGCACGTCGTTGGTGATCGCGAATGTGAGGAGCACCAGAGCACAGTTGAGAGAAACCAGCGTTTCATTGCGCTCGCGTCGCACCATCGAGCGATCGTGGCGCGCCGGAGTCACCGTCGCACACCGCTGCATCTCGCATGGGTCGAGGTTCTCAGTGGCCATCCTTAGGCACCGTCCGCCAGTCCGACATCAATGTGACCGTTCCGCCGTTGTCGATCGTGGTGACGTTGGCGAGGATCCGCTGGCCGTCGGCGCTGATGTCGTAGGGGGTTCCTCCCCCATTTCGCCGGAGCGAAACGTTGAAGAGAGCCTTTGGGTCGCCTACCTGGAGATCGTCTCCAACAACCGTGACCAGCGCGGTCATCAACTGACCGCGATCGCTGTGGAAGTATATTTCTCTTCCATCATGGCTCCACAGCGGATACCGGCCTCCGCCTGTCGAGACCTGCCATCTCGCGCGTTGATCGGGAAACGACGTAATGAACACTTCGGGCGGCGTGATCTCGCTGGACGTGTAGGCGAGCCAGCGACCATCGGGCGAAAACCTTCCCTGCGTAGCATGGTCCGTAGTGCTGATCGTCTTGCCGGTGGTAGTGTCGATCAGCAGCATGTGGCTGCTCCGCGTGAGCGAGTTGTTCCGCGTAACCGAAAGATATTTCCCATCGGCCGACACCCCTTCGATCACGACTCCGGTGGCAGGGGTCTGCACGATCAGACGCGGCACGCGCCCTACTACGGGCGCCTGCTCGACGATGGAAAACGACGTACCGTCGATCCGGCTGTAGTAGATAGCCTTCCCGTCCGGTGACCACGCCGGCGTACCTGCATAGTCGGTGTTGAATGTGAGGCGCGTCCGTTTGTTGCGCTCGAAATCGTAGATCCAAACCTGACGGCCAGGATCGCCGATCGACATGGCCAGTTTTTTCTCATCGGGAGAAAGGTGGATGTCGAAGTAGGCGTCGCTTTGACCGAGGTCGCCGAGCTTTTTCCCCGTACGATCGAACCAGATCAGTTGCGAGCCGAACGTCGCCGGACTGCTGTGGTAAACCAACACACCCGACGCCGAGACGGAAACACCGGAGCGCCAGATACCGGGATCGTACAGGCATTGATCAGCGATCCTGATCGGATCGCTCTCCAGTGTCATTCCGCGTCCCAGCTTTCGCGCGTAAAGAACATTCTCCCGTGAATAGAAAAGAAACCCCGACGTATAGGCGACGCCGGTGATGCTGTTCATCAGTCGCCGGTTTTCGTTTCCATTCACAGAGGCGACATAGAGAGCGTTGGCTCCGCTGGTGGGTGCGCGGTGGTTCGCGGCGAGGTACACGAAGTGGCGCCCATCCTCGAGAAACACCGGCCAGCGGTGCGTTGTGTACTGCGCAGTATCGATTTTCGTAACCGCGGCCGGCGTTCCTCCGGTGGCGTCCACACGGAAAATCGAAGAGGTCGAGGTCGGACAGAAAACAATGACGTTGTCCGCTCCCCACGATCCACCGCGCGAGTTCGGCGCATCGCAGATTTCCAGCGGCGCTCCGCCGGGAATGTCCATTCGCTTGAGCTTACTTTTTTGAAAAAACGCGATGCTCCGCGAATCGGGCGACCAGAATGGAAACGTCGCTCCCTCTGAGGCCGCGATTGCCTTCGCTTCGCCGGTTTCGAGTGATTGCAGATAGAGGCTCGCGGACATCGCACTGATGCCCGCCGAATAGACGAGATACTGCCCATTGGGCGAGATCACCATCGGTCCGGCCACGTCGCCCGTGGCGTTGAAGTGCATCCCCTCGGGCGGTTGTATCGCCGCAACGATGCCCGGCTTCGACGCGAGTCTCTCGCGCACAAACAGCGCCGCAAAGACGAGCGCTGCGAGCGCACTAACAGCGAGCGCCAAATGAATCCAACTCTCGCGCCGGCGGCGCATGCCGGTGATTGACGCCGCCACTCCAGCTTGAGATCCTGCCTCCCCAATCCACCGCAGTTCCTCGGCGATGTCCTGCGCGTTCTGCCAGCGATCCTCCGGATCTTTCTCCAGGCATCGCGCGATCACATGTTCGAGCGCGGGTGGCGTGAGTGGAACGACTTCGCGCAATGGCCGCGGCGACGCGCTCACGATCGCTGCGATCAGACTCGTCCTCGTTTTTCCTTCGAACGCGCGGCTCCCGGTGGCCATCTCGTAGAGGAGTGCGCCAAGCGCGAAGATGTCCGTTCGACGATCGGCATCGAGACCGTCCAGTTGTTCGGGTGCCATGTACTGGAAGGTGCCGAGAATCGCCCCTTCCTGCGTTAGCGGCTTGGCGACTGTGGCCTGCGTTGCACCCGAGAAGACGCCTCCGTCGCTTCCGCCGGCGCGGACGCTTGCCAGGCCGAAGTCGAGCAGCTTCGCGCCACTGCGCGTCAGCATCACATTGCCCGGCTTCAGATCGCGATGAACGATCCCGCTGCGATGCGCACGATCGAGAGCGCTGGCGATCTCCGCGCCGTAGCGCAGCACCTGATCGAGCGGGAGCGGACCCTTGCTCAAGCGGTCGCTCAGCATCTCGCCGTCGAGCAACTCCATCACCAGGTAGTCGATCCCGCCTTCGTGGCCGACGTCGTAGAGCGTGCAGATGTGAGGGTGTGTCAGCTGCGAGATGGTCCTCGCCTCGCGGTCGAATCGCTCGCGCAGTTGCGGATTCGAGGAGAGATGCGACGGAAGGACTTTGATCGCCACATTGCGATCGAGCCGCGTGTCGCGTGCCTTGAACACTTCCCCCATCCCGCCGGCACCGATGGGCGCGACAATCTCGTAAGGCCCGAGGCGGCTTCCAGCGTCAAGGCTCATGTCGTTTCCGCGATCCCATCATGAAACCGGCGCGACTCCATCGAAATCACGCTCAACAGCCGAAGTTGTCATTATCACCGGATTTGCGGAGGGGGAGAGCAATCGAACGTTTTTGATCGGAGGGCCTCCATACGTGCGCGAAGCGATGCCGCGCGAAAGGCGCGGCCTCATATAATCACCCTCCCCGATGAAGCCTTCGCGCGCGCAACTGGAGGATGTCCTCTCCTCACTAAAGGATCCCTCGCTGCGGTATGCCGATATCCGCTGGACTGCGACGCATGAGCAGCATGTGCGCGTGCGGAATGGAGAGGTTGAGACGCTCTCTTCGACGATTGATCGCGCCATCGGTGTGCGCGTGCTCGTCGGCAATGGCTGGGGCTTCGCGGCGAACAGCGATACGTCTGAGGAGTCGTTGCGGAAGACGGCGCGGCGGGCGCTGGAGGTGGCGGCGGCGAGCAACATCGCGTCGACGCAGCGCGTCGTTCTGAGCGACATCGAGCCGCACGTGGCGGCATGGGCGTCGACGTATGAGATCGATCCCTGGTCGATTCCGATCGAGAAGAAGATCGAGCATCTGCTCCAGTCGACCGACCCGATGCGCGGCGATCCTCGCATTCATCAGGTATCGGGCGACATCTCCTGCTACCGGCAGGAGAAAGTGTTTGCGTCGACCGTCGGAAGCTTCATCGAGCAGATGACGACGGAGATGGGCGGCGGGGTGGAGGCGGTTGCGATCGCGGGCGATGAGTTTCAGCGCCGCACCTATCCCAATCCGTTCGGCGGCGATTTTCAGGCTTCGGGGTGGGAGTTCATCGAGCGTCTGAACCTTCCCGGCAAGGCGCTGGAGATCCGCGATGAGGCGCTGGCGCTGCTGACTGCGCCGAAAGCGCCGGCAGGCCGTCACGATCTCATCGTCGGCTCGGCGCAGCTCGCGCTGCAGGTCCACGAGTCGTGCGGGCATCCGACCGAGCTCGATCGGGCCATGGGGCTGGAGATCTCGCTCGCCGGCGGCTCGTTTCTGCAACCGTCGATGCTCGGCAACTTCCGTTACGGATCGGACCTCGTCAACATCGTCGGCGACGCCACGATCCCCGGCGCCCTCGGCTCCTTCGGCTTCGACGACGACGGCGTCCCCGCGCAGCGCTTTCATCTGATCGAGAACGGGATGTTCGTCGGCTATCTGACGGGTCGGGATACGGCGCCAACGATTGGCCGCAAATCGAATGGGACCGTCCGCGCGGAAACGGCGGCGCGCATTCCGATCATTCGCATGACCAACATCAACCTCGAGCCGGGCATGACGCCGCTGGCCGACATCATCGCCGGCACGAAGCGCGGCATCTTCGTCGAGACGAACAAGTCGTGGTCGATCGACGATCTTCGACTCAACTTCCAGTTCGGCTGCGAAGTGGCGTACGAGATCGAGAACGGACGCATCGGCCGTCTGCTGCGCAATCCGCTCTACACCGGAACGACGCCCGATTTCTGGCGATCGTGCGATGCCGTCGCCGATCGATCGAGCTGGAAAATCTGGGGACTGCCGAACTGCGGCAAAGGCGATCCGATGCAGACGATGCGCGTCGCGCACGGCGCGCCCGCGGCAAGATTTCGTAATGTGGAGATGGGATGAACGGGATGAAGGAGAAATCCACCTGTCATCCTGAGCCGCCGAAGCCGCGCGATGCCACGCTGCCCTTACAACCGGCAGGTATCGCGCGGCGAAGGACGGTCGAAGGACCCCCTGCTTCGTGGCGATGGTTTTTCGCAACCCGCCGCTGCAGAAATCAGGGGGTCCTTCGACCGTCCTTCGCCGCCGATGCCTGCCGTGAGCACGGACAGCGAACCTTGCGGCGGCTACGGCGGCTCAGGATGACAGCGTCATTTTTCCGCGCCTAAAACCATGCGCACCGAAACCGAATCCTTCGCCATCCTCGATCAGGCCCTCCGTGCGGCGGGGACACCCGAGGCGGATGCTGTATTCAGCTCGACGGATCAGAACATCAGCAGGTTCGCGAACTCGAATCTTCACCAAAACATGTCGGAGATCAGCGCGGAGCTGGAGCTGCGCGTGATCGTCGACAACGCCATGGGCGTTGCATCCACGACCGTCTTCGACGCCGATGAGATCGAGCGCACAGCCGCGCTTGCGCGCGAAGCGGCGCGTCACGCTGATCCGTTGCAAAACTTCAGCGGTCTTTATCGCGATCACGAACCGGTCGCCCCCGTTCGCACGTTCGACGATGCCACGGCGCGAATCGCTCCCGCGGACAAAGCGCGCGCGCTGCGGACGATGTTCGACCGCGGCATGGAGCGCGACATCCACTTCGCCGGCGTCTACGGAACCAGCGGGTCGTCCGTGGCCACGGCGAACACGCACGGCGTCCGCCGCTACTGCACGCTCACCGCATCCGACGCCACCGTCATCGCCATCGGCGCAAACGGATCGGGATACGCAACCACTGTCGACCGCGCCAACGTCGACATCATCGCCCTCGGCGAAGAGGCCGCGTACAAGGCCACGCTCCGCGCGGACGTGATCGAAGATATCGAGCCCGGCCCGTACGACGTCATCCTCGAGCCGCCTGCGACCGCGGAAGTTCTCGATTGGCTGAACATGATCGCGCTGAGCGGATCGTCGTACGACGACGGCTCCTCGTTCTTCGTCGGCAACATCGGCAAGCAACTCCTCGGCGCGAACTTCACGCTCACCGATGACGCGCTCGACGAATCCTTCCTCCCCTTCCCTTTCGACATGGAAGGACTGCCGAAGCGCCGCGTGGTGATCGTGGACCGCGGCATCATCCGTACTCCGGTCGTCGACAAGACCTACGCCGACCGCCTCGGATTTGCCCCCACGGCCAATGGCTGGAACCTCGGCGGATCCGATCATGGATCGGCGTTTCATCTCGCCATCGAGGGGGGCGATTCGACGCGCGAGGAGTTGATCCGCTCGACGAAGCGCGGCATCTGGGTCACGCGATTCAACTACGTCAACGGACTGCTCGAACCGCGCAACGCGCTGATGACCGGCACGACGCGCGATGGCACGTTCCTCATCCGCGACGGCGAAGTCGTGGCGCGCCTGCCAAATCTCCGCTGGACGCAGTCGATCGTCGAAGCGTTTTCGCACATCGAAGGGCTGACGCGCGAGCGCCGCCGCGTCGGCACCTGGTACAACCACGTCGGCGGTACGATCGCGCCGGTGATGAAGATTGGCGGATGGAACTTTACGGGGAAACAGTCGCTGAGTTAGAAGCGAATGTCGAATGTTGAATGTTAAATGTTGAATGTTAAATAGTGTTAAATGTTGAGAGGCTCCGGTACGACCTGCCATTCAACATTGAACACTCAACATTCGACATTCAACATTTCGCCTTTGAATCCTTCCATGGCATAAACCTCGCTCCACCAGACGCTGGTATCGATGAGCCAATACATCCTTCGCCGGTTCCTGCAGATGATTCCGATCGCGTTCGGGATCCTGACGCTCGTCTTCTCGCTGATTCATATGATCCCGGGCGATCCGGCGGTGCAGATCGCGGGCGAAGGAGCGCGCGCTGAGGATGTCGTGGCCGTGCGCAAGGCGCTGGGACTCGACCAGCCGCTCTGGACGCAATACGTTCACTACGTCACGCACGTACTGCGCGGCGACTTCGGCACGTCGTTTCAGACGAACACCAGCGTCGCCGAACAGATCAGAACGCGATATCCGGCCACGATTCAGCTCGCGCTCGGATCGATGTTCGTCGCGCTGCTCGTGGCCTTTCCACTCGGCATCATCTCGGCGATCTATCGAAACTCATGGATCGACAACCTGGCGCGCTTCTTTGCGCTGATCGGCGTCTCGATGCCGAGCTTCTGGTTCGGCCCGTTGCTCATCATCGCCTTCGCCATCAACCACGAATGGTTTCCCGTGTCGGGGCGCGACGACGGATTGAAATCGCTGGTGCTGCCGTCGGTGACGATGGGTCTGGCGTTGGCCGCAATCCTGACGCGGATGATCCGCATCTCGCTCGCCGATGAGTTATCGCAGCTCTACGTCACCACGGCCGTAGCCAAAGGCGTCACGCGCGCGCAGGCGATCTTCCGTCACGCGCTGAAGAACGCGCTGATTCCGGTGATCACCGTCCTGGCGTTGCAGTTTGGCTCGCTGCTGACGGGCGCGATCATCACGGAGCAGATCTTCTCGTGGCCGGGACTCGGACGCCTGCTTCTAACGTCGATCTCGACCCGCGACTACCCGCAGGTGCAGGCATCGATTCTCGTCATCGCCCTGACGTACATCTTCGTGAATTTTGCCAGCGACCTGCTTTACGGCGTGGTCGATCCGAGGATCAAACTGGAATGAGGTGTCGGCTGTCGGGTGTCGGGAAACCGAGGAGCGGTACCCGCAACCGAAGACCGACAACAAACCACACCGACAACCGATAACCGATAGCGCACAACAAGACAGCCGACACCCGACAGCACAGACCATGAAACGCTTCTTCCGCAACTTCGCGTTTACGGCGGGACTCATCCTCACCGTTGCGCTGATCCTCGTCGCGCTGGCGGCGCCGTTACTTGCGCCGTTCGACCCGAATCAGCAGGACACCGCGCGGCGGCTGGAAACGCCTTCGCATGGTCATCTGCTCGGCCTCGATGACCTCGGGCGCGACGTTCTCTCGCGCATCATCTTCGGTGCCCGCGTCTCTCTACGCGTGGGATTCAGCGTCGTGATCCTGGCGTCGCTCGTCGGCATCACGCTCGGCGCGATGGCCGGGTACTTCGGCGGCTGGATGGATACGATCATCATGCGCGTCACCGACATCCTCCTGGCGTTTCCCGGAATCCTGCTGGCGATCGCGATGGTGGCGGTGCTCGGGCCGAGTCTGAACAATGTCGTGCTGGCGCTGGCGACGATCGGATGGGTTGGATACGCCCGCCTCGTGCGCGGCCAGGTGCTCAAGGTTCGCGAGATGGAGTACGTCGTCGCGGCGAAAGCGCTCGGCGCGCGATCACCGCGCGTGATCGCGCTGCACGTACTGCCGAACGTCATCAACCCGGTGATCGTGATGGCCACACTCGGGTTGGCAGGCGCGATTCTCTCCGAGGCCGCGCTGTCGTTTCTCGGATTGGGAGTGCAGCCTCCGACGCCATCGTGGGGCGCGATGCTGACCTCCGGACGCCGCTACCTCGGCCTCGCCAATCACCTCGCCATCTGGCCCGGCGTCGCCATCATGCTCGCCGTGATGGGCCTGAACTTTCTCGGCGACGGGTTGATCGACGCGCTCGATCCGAAGTATCGCAAAGAGATGTAGCCCGCGCCGACGCTGTGCCGATCATGCGAAACTAGGGTCGTGCGCGTCACGAGCGGAGACTTCGCAATCGACTTCAACCGGCGCCAGGTCTCGATTGCCGGTGAAGACATACACCTCTCGCCGAAGGCATACGCATTCCTCCAGCATCTCGTCGAGCGGCGTCCCGCAGCCGTGTCCCGTAAAGAGATTTACGACATCCTCTGGCCACAGGTCTTCGTCTCGGACTCGAACCTGGCCACGATCGTCGCCGAACTACGGCGCGCACTTCATGACGATGCGAAGGAGCCTCGCTACCTGCGAACCGTTTTCGGTTTTGGATATGCATTCATCGGCGATGAGGCAGTGGCGTCGGATGGCCGCGCCGCGAATAGATCGTGGCGGCTGGTAGGCGATGGAATCGAGATCGTTCTCAACCAGGGAGACACTACTCTTGGCCGCGCGATGGAACCACTCGCGCAGCACGGAGTCGTCTCGCGCGAGCATGCCGTGGTGAAGATTGCCGATGATCGAGCCACGATCGAAGATCTGGGAAGCAAGAATGGGACGTTCGTCGGTGGGCGGCGCGTGCATGGCGCGATGGAAATCGTGGACGGCGACGTGGTGACATTGGGCAAGCTCCGTCTCACCTTCCGGCGCCTCGTCAATCATGGGACCACACTCACCGCGGACGATTCGGCGCTGAGTGAGCGATAATATCGATCGCTCCATTACGCCCGATTGAATGCCATTCGAACGCGAACGAATCGCGCACTACCGAATCCTGAGCAAGCTCGGCTCCGGCGGAATGGGTGATGTGTATCTGGCGGAGGACGAGCGTCTCTCCCGGCAGGTCGCACTGAAGGTGATCGCCGCCGAACACTCTCCGGATGACACTCTCCGTCGCCGTTTCCTGCGTGAGGCGCACGCGGTAGCGTCACTTTCCCATCCCGGAATCGCGCACATCTACGAGACGGGATCCCAGCAAGGGACGGACTTCATCGCTATGGAGCTGGTGAAAGGCCAGACGCTGGCGAAACGCATCTCCGGCGACCGGCTATCAATCGACGAGATACTCACGATCGCTGCCCAACTCTCCGACGCGATTGCAGAGGCGCACGAGCACGGAATCATCCACCGCGACATCAAACCGTCGAACATCATGATCACGCCGCGGGGACGCGTGAAAATCCTCGACTTCGGCATCGCCAGATTCGATCCGGCGAACGCCGAATCCTTCGCCGAAACCGACAGTGCCTCTGCCACGAAGATCGGAACGATCATCGGCACCGCGAACTACATGAGCCCCGAGCAGGCACTCGGCGAGCCCGCAGACCGGCGCAGCGATGTCTTCAGCATCGGTGTGGTGTTGTATGAACTGATCACCTGCCGTTTGCCCTTCGCCGGAAAGACTGCCGCGGACACGCTTCATCGCATTACGTCGGCAGAGCCGGAGCCGCTGGCTCGTTTCAATTACGAGCTGCCCATCGAGCTCGAACGGATCGTCCGCAAGTGTCTGGAGAAAACTGCCGCGCGGCGTTATCGATCTGCCCGGGAACTGCACACGGATCTCGCGGCGATCGCACTGGACCGCAGCAGTACTCCGTCGGCATCGTGGCTCGCGCGTTCGCCATCCTCGGCGCGAGGAAGACGATTGATGTTCGCGGTCGGGGTGCTCGCGGTGATCATCGGCGTGACCGCGACCTATCTGATGCCGCGTCACCGCACCACATCGCAGGCCTCGCCACCAAATCTCCGGCGCGCAGTCGCCGTTCTGCCGTTTACAGCGGAGACAGCCAATGAAGACGACGCGAACATTGCCGACGGGCTGACGGACAGAGCCATCAATCGACTGGCCGAAGATCCCGGCATGTCTGTTATGGCACGCAGCACCGTGTTTCACTTCAAGGGTTCGGATCTTCTGCCACAGAAAATCGGAAATCAGCTCGCCGTCGATTCGGTGGTAACCGGTTCCTTACGATCGGAGAAGGACAGATTGCGTTTGATCGTGGAGCTCGTGAACGTCAAGGATGGATCGCGTCTCTGGTCTCACGAGTATCGCGGCTTTGGGTCGGATCCGACCGGGATGGAGTACGAAGTCACCAACGGTCTTGCGGAAGCGTTGCACTCACCTCGCAGCACGCTCCGTCCGGTGGGAACGGGAGCAGCGCGAGCTGAGGCGCATCGATGGTACCTCCGTGGCCGGATCGCGTTTTACGACCGGCAAATCCCGCAAGCGCTGGGAGCCTTTCAACGCGCGACGAAAGTGGATCCAACATACGCGCCGCCGTATGCGGCGCTGGCCGATGTCGAGACTGTGCGCGAGCGGTACAACGATGTGCCGGCATCGAAGACTGCCCCCAATGCGCGCGCTTCGGCCGAAAAAGCACTCGCACTCGATCCGATGCTTCCCGAAGGTCACGTCGCTCTCGCATCTGTCTACGACACCTACTATTGGAACTGGAAAGATGCCCAGACCGAATATCGGACGGCCATCCGGCTGCGGCCTTCCGATCCGCTGGCGCACCAATGGTATGCGCTGCTGCTGGCGAGGCTGGGACGCCATGACGAAGCGTTACGCGAGATCAAGCTGGCACAATCGCTCGATCCCCTTTCCGTCGTCGTCAACACAGCGGTGGCGAACATCCTCTACTACGCGCGCCAACCGGAACCAGCGATGGGCGAGATCGCCAAGGCGACGAGGATCGATGCTTCCTTTCCCCTGACGCGCATCCAGCACGGACTACTTCTCGATCAAGAGCATCGCTATGGCGAGGCCGTTGCGCTGCTGGCGACGTTCGGCGCATTGCCCCGCGAAAGCAATACCGGCATGGCGGCGCTCGGAATCGCTGCTGCACACGCGGGGAAGACGCAACTCGCCCGCGAACTGGTCCACGAGCTCGAAGCACGCGCCGCCGAGAAGTCGACCGAGTACTTCGCCGCAGCTGTTCACGCTGCACTCGGCGATCGCGACGCGGCCATCCAATGGCTCGAGCGCGCGTACACCGCGCACAGCGCCTACCTCGGCTTCGCGAATGTCGATCCTGCACTCGATCCATTACGTGACGAACCTCGCTTTCGCGTTCTCATCAAACGGATCCACCTCGGCTGAAAGCGCGCTCAGCGCTCGAACGCTGCCGCCGAAAGCGCGGCGTAGACAATCGTGTGCCGCTCGCCGGGACCGATCGCAACAGCGACGCCCGTGGTTACCCGCAGTCCTCCAAGCCGGACCGTCGTCTGCAGCGCCGCTCCTTTTCGCATGACGGATCGCGATCGAAAGGCACTGATTCGCGCGCCGGCTTCCCACGATCTTGCGAACACGTAGTCGGCTCCTCCGTTGATGACGATGCCTCGCGACGGAAAATACTCCGCGTAGTGGCTGCCATACACGGCGGAGGCGCCGAGAACATCCCACGAGCCTCCGATCGGGAACGCGCTCACGCGATCGAGGCCGCTGCCCTCGAACAGCATCGCTGTCTGACGAAGCTGGATGCGTCCTACGGGGCGTCCAGCCGTTTCCGTCAGCGTGAGCCGTGACCAGAGTCTGTTCCCCGCGTACATCTCGACGAGGGATGACATCTCCACGCCGTGAATCCGTCCGGCAAGCGGATCGTCCGCCGCCACGCGGCGATAACGTTGCAGCCAGGTGAATCCAGCGTAAGGCGAGCGCCAAGCGCGTCGAATCGCGGCCGGCGCGTCGTCGCCGATGACTTCCCGGCCGACTACAGCCGCAATCTCCGTCGTATGGTGCTCGCCGGCGCGAACGCGCATTCCGCCGCGAAGTAAGTACGAGCCGGAGTCGTATTCGAGATCACGCGCACGAGCGCCATCGCGGTACCTCCGCCTGCTACTGTGCGCGTTGTATGGAGTCAGCGCGGCCGATAGGAAAACGCGCCGTCCGCGCTCGACCGGCCGCTCGATCGAGCCACTCAACGTCCAGCCGCTGATGCCGAGGCCCCAGGCATTCCCGTTCGCCGCCGTGTCGCGAAGGTCGATCACGGGCGCTGCCTGTCCGGGCTCGACGAGCAGCAGTCCGGTACCGAGACGCATATCGGCAGCGCAAGCGGCGCCGGTTGCAAAGAGCAGCGGCAGTGCGACGGCAAGACTACATCGCATAACGAGCAAGCTCCGCCGCGATGCGCCGTCCCTGGTAACGCGCCATCGTCATGATCGAGAGCATCGGATTGACGCCACACGACGTGGGGAACGACGAGGAGTCGCAGGCGATCAGATTGCGGACATGGTGTGATTCGCCGCGCGCGTTGACGACACCGCGCTTCGGGTCGTCGCTCATCTTCGCCGTGGCCTGGGCATGCGCCGACGTCAGCACCGTGCGGTGCGCGATGAATTTCAAATCGCTGCAGTGCCGTGCTTCGGATGGATCGCGAAACCGCGGGATGCCGCGCGAGCCGAGCATCTCGTCCGACGCGATCAGGACTTCCTTCGCGCCGCCGGCGAACATCGTCTCGACCGCGCGCGCCGCTCCGAAGCGCAAGCGATCCTTGTCCCTTTCGCTGAGCTGGTAGTGAATGCGTGGCCTGCCATCGGCGGAGCTCCATACGACACGATTCGTATCGCTGGTCTCGTCGACGAGCATCACTCCGAATCCAGCCAGCTTCGGCAGGTTGCGCATCAGCTCGAAGTGCTCCGCGCCGGTGCCCGGAAGTACAAGCGCTCCGTAGACGGGATGCCCGAAGAGAGACTCAAAGTAGAAACTGTGCGAGTCCCGGAATGCGTCGCTGTAAACCGTTCCCGGAATCCCGCGGTAGTTTTCGAGCACGCGATCGAAAACACCGATGACCGGCAGGCTGGGATGCAGCACCAGACCGCGGCCGATCAGGCCATGAGGATCAGGATGCCGTGATCGTTGCAGCAACGTCGGTGTCGCGATCGCACCCGCGGCAACGATCACGAGTTTCGCTTCGATCTCGAGTCTTCCAGGCATGACGGAGTTCAGCCGCGAGCCGGCGCGCGACGCGCGGACGCGTCCTTGAACGCCCGTCGCTGTCAGCGCTCCTTTGCGCGTCTCCATCACGATGCGCTCCACATCGCAGTGATGAATGATCTGCACACCGCGCGATGCGGCATCGCTCAGGTACGTCACCATCGTTCCCAGTTTCGCGTCGTACGAACAACCTTCGGCGCAGTAGCCGCTGCGCACGCAGCCGCGCATGTTGAGCTCGAATCGCTTCGACGCGATCCCCATGGCCCGGCAGCCGTCCGCGAGGACGCGGTTGTTGTCGTTGATTTCCTCGTCCGCGGCGGGGTGAACGTTGATCCGTGTGCGCACCTCGGCCAGTGCACTCGGCATGTTCAGACCGGCTACGCCGTAGTCACTCGCACTTGCATCGAATGAGAAACCGCCGACGCCAGAACGCTCGCGCCACGACTGCCAAACGCTCTTCATGGGATCAAAACAGAGCGCGAAATTGACCGTCGTGCCGCCGCCGACACACTCCCCGCTTCGCACCGGAATCGCGCCGTCGAGTGTCGTCTGCCGTCCCTCTTCCGCATAAAGCACGCGCATATCCCACTCGCGCTGATCGAAGAACTCCTTGCCGAACCAGCCGCCCTTTTCCAGGACGATGATCTTCTTTCCGGTGAGCTCGCTGAGCGTTGCCGCCAGCACACCTCCGGCCGCACCCGAACCGATGATGACGATGTCGCAGCTCAGGCTCGTCATCTGGTTTTCTTCCCTACGAGCGGTCCGGCGTATCCGATCGACGGCCAGACTTCGTCCATCGAGTAGAAGGTCGTCATGATCAGCGCACGCATCGTCGAATGAAACGCGCGCTTCACGATCGACGGGCTATCGCGCCAGAGCGCGAAATACGCCTGCTGCGCGGTTCCGGGCAGATCTTCGAAGCGGGGCCGTCCGGTAATGGAGTGTGCGTGGATGAAATCGCGATACGAGCGCCGGTCCTCTTCCATGAGTCCGGCGGTGAGGCTCGCCGATTCTCTGTCGTCATCGCGCACTCTGGCTTCCTCAAAGAGAAGCGGGCCCGAGACGATCGGAAAGAGATCGATCTGATTGAAGAGCACGAGCGTGCGTTGGAGCCCGAGGAACTTCTGTTCTTTCTCCAGCGGAAACATGGCGATGAGACGCTCTTCGATCGGTTCCGGCGAGTGCAGGGGAATGTTGGGCTCATCGAGCGGCAGGATGATACGAATCAGGCCTCCCAAAATGGGTCGATAGGCCGGCCAGTCGGGATCGACGATGAAGGCCTCCGCAAATCGAGTGCGATCCCCAAACGCACCGGCGCAGTTGGTCAGACTGATCACAAGCAGAGGAACGGCGCCCGCAAAAACACGGCGGCTGACCTCGGGCACGGCGGAGCGGCGGTCGCGATCATCCATACGTTATGGAGAGCAATATAGAGGACGTCCTACCGGCTGCATATCGTCCTAATGAAAATCCCATGACTCCCTGACAACTCCCCATCCGTCGCCGCCTAGATTGGAATGGCAATGAGAGACGTCATGCCATCGATCGGCGACCAGGTCGCGCAATCCGTCGTAGTCGGTTGCCGGAGTTGGGCAACGCGCATCGCAACCACTGCCGTCGTGCTGCTCTTCGGCGCACGTTGCGCGTCGTTGCAGACCATCGCCATCAACAAACTCGGTGACTCGCTGGCAAAGGGAGGCTCCACATTCACATCCGACGATGATCCCGAGCTGGTCGGCGACGCGCTGCCATTCAGTCTGAAGTTGATGGAGTCGCTGCTCGCCGAGAGCCCACGCCACCCAGGACTCTTGCTGGCGTCGGCGCGTGGGTTCACGCAATACGCGTACGGATGGGTGGAGCAGCCGGCGACCGAACGTGCGAATGATTCGCTGGACGCTTCCGTGCGGACCCGCGAGCGCGCCCGACGGCTCTATCTGCGCGCATGCCGCTACGGATTACGCGGGCTGGAATCGGCGCACCCTCGATTCGAAGCGCGATTACGCGCCACGCCGCATGAAGCACTGCTCGAGGCCCGGCGCGAGGACGTTCCTCTTCTCTACTGGACTGCGGCCGCCTGGGCGCTGGCGATCTCGAACGGGAAAGACCAGCCCGATCTAGTCGCCGACCTGCCGCAGGTCGAGGCGATGATCGATCGAGCGCTCGAGCTCGACGAGGCATTCGATCGCGGCGCCATCCATGTCTTCCTGATCAGTTACGAGCCGAATCGCGCAGGCGGCGTGGGAGATCCGATCGTCCGTTCGCGGCGCCACTTCGATCGCGCAGTCGAGCTCTCGCACGGAACGCTGGCCGCTCCCTTTGTGACCTTCGCAGAGACCATCTCCGTTTCCACGCAACGACGAGCCGAGTTCGAAGAATTGCTTCACCGTGCGCTCGCGATCGACCCTGCTTCTCACCCCGAGTCCCGCATGGAAAACCAACTCGCACAGCGCCACGCGCAGTGGTTGCTTGCTCACGCCGGCGATCTGTTCCTCGCTGGCGCAGAAGGAGAAACAAAATGAAATGGCGAATCGAAATCGTGCTGCTCCTTGCGCTCCTTCTCCCGCCGGCACTCGCCGCGCAACCGGCGACAACACCGATCGTGTTCAAGCTGGGAACCGTCGCGCCGAGCGGCTCTTCGTATCACCGCGCGCTCCTCACGCTGGCTTCGCGCTGGAAGAGCACACCGGGCGGAGCGGACATTCGCATCTACCCGGGAGGCATCGCCGGCGGTGAGGCCGAGATGCTCCGGAAAATGAAAATCGGCCAGATCGATGCCGCGCTGATGACGGCGAACGGTATGGCCGACATCGATCCGGCGGTGCAGTCGCTTCAGGCACTCCCGCTGTTCTTTCGCTCCCTCGAAGAAGTTGACTACGTCACGTCGGTGGTGCACCCGAAACTCGACAAGAGGCTGCGCGACAAAGGATTCGTCGTCCTCGTCTGGCTGGACGCGGGGTGGGTTCGGTTCTTTTCCAAAACGCCCATCGACCATCCCGATGATCTGAAGAGACTCAAACTCTTCACCTGGTCGGGCGATACGCGCACGTTCGATCTCTACAAGTCTGCCGGATTCCAGCCCGTAGCGCTCGAGACGAACGACATCCTGCCGATGCTGCGCACCGGGATGATTGCCGCGGTTCCCACGATTCCGCAGATCGCTCTCGGCTCGCAGATCTTCACCGCAACGCCGTACATGCTCGATCTCCGCTGGGCGCCGCTCGTCGGCGCTCTTGTCGTCACCGAGCGCGCATGGAACCGCCTGACTCCCGCCGCGCAGACGGCGATGGCCGCGGCAGCCGCGGACGTCGGCCGTCAATTGAAAGAAGCGAATCATCTGGAAGGCGACGCTGCGGTGGCCGCAATGCAGAAGCGCGGTCTCCACGTGACCATGACGACGCCGGCAACGGAGGCGGAGTGGCGCAGCGCGGCGGGCGCGATCTATCCGCGAATACGAGGCGGATTGGTGCCTGCGGATTTCTTCGACGAGGTGCAGCGCATTCTCGTTCAATACCGCGCAACGTACACGGCGGTTGCGGGGGCCAAGTGAGCAACGCAATCGCAATCGATGCGATCCCTGGTGTGGCGTCGAATGACGTTACGCCGGCAGCGGGCTATCGACGCATCGAGGAGTACCTCCTGGCGATTCTTTTCGCGCTTCTGGCGATTCTTCCGCTCAGCGAGATCGTGCTCCGCCGCGTGGCCGGCGTCGGGATCTCCGGCTCGGGAGCGCTGGTGCAACATCTGACGTTGGTTGTGAGCATGCTCGGAGCAACGCTGGCCGCGCGCGATGGCCGGCTGCTTTCGCTCGCGACGGCCACGTTGCTCGGAGGGCGCGCGCGCGCGGCAGCCGCGATGTTCAGCGGCATCGTGGCCGCCAGCGTGACTGCATTCCTAGCCATCGGCAGCCTGCAGTTTGCTCTGAGCGAACGCGGTGGAGCGACGCTGGCCTATGGCGTGCCGCTCTGGATCGTCCAGCTCATTCTTCCTATTGGATTCAGTGCGGTGGCACTACGACTGGTATGGCGTGCCACCGAGCAGTGGAGCGGCCGCATCGTCGCGCTGCTCCTCACGATTACGATCTGCGCTCTCCTCGTACGTCTCCCCTTCTCCGCCGAACATCTGTCGATGCCTGCCCTCGTCGTTCTCCTGATCGCGGCCGTCTTCGGAGCGCCGATCTTCGTCATCCTCGGCGGCGTAGCGCTGATTCTCTTCTGGCGCGCCGGACTTCCGATCGCCGCAGTCGCGGTCGGTCACTACGGACTGGTCGTGAATGCCGCGATCCCCGCCATTCCGCTTTTCACACTGGCCGGCTTCCTGCTCGCCGAAGGCGGCGCGTCGAACAGACTTGTGGCTGTCTTCTCCGCTCTCTTCGGCAAAGTCCGCGGAGGTCCCGCAATCGTTACCGCGCTGGCGTGTGCCTTCTTCACGTCGTTCACCGGCGGCTCGGGCGTGACGATCCTCGCGCTGGGCGGACTGCTGCTGCCAGTCCTTCGCTCCGCCGGTTACTCCGAGCGCAACTCTCTCGGGCTCATCACCGGCGCTGGTTCGCTGGGGCTGCTGTTCCCGCCATGTCTTCCTCTCATTCTCTACGCCATCGTGGCGCAGGTTCCGATGGAGCGCATGTTCCTCGGCGGCATTCTCCCGGGCATCGTCCTGCTCATCATCACGGCCATCTGGGGAATCCGGCGCGATCCCGGAAGGAAGACGATGGAGAACGCGTCAACGATCCCGGCAGGACGTGCGCTTTGGGAGGCGAAGTGGGAGTTGTTGCTGCCGATCGCGGTCCTGGTCGTTCTCTTCTCCGGTCTCGCTACGCCGGTCGAGGCGGCCGCGTTCACGGTTCTCTACGCCTTTGTCGTCGAAGTGCTCATTCATCGGGACTACAAGTCGATCGGCGCAATCGCCAAGGTCTTCGCGGAGGCCGGTCTTCTCATCGGCGGCATCCTGCTGATCCTCGGCGTTGCGCTGGGGCTCACCAGTTTCCTCGTCGACATGGAAGTGCCGGCGCACGCAGTGGCCTGGGCCACGGCCTCGATCCATTCGCGATTCGTCTTTCTGCTGCTTCTCAACCTCTTCCTGCTTATCGTCGGCGCGGTGATGGACATCTTCCCGGCGATCGTCGTCGTCGCTCCACTGATCGCACCTCTCGGCGTTGCATTCGGGATCGATCCGACACACCTCGGGATCATCTTTCTCGCAAACCTCGAGCTCGGATTTCTGATGCCGCCCATCGGCCTGAATCTGCTCATCTCGTCGTACCGCTTCGGCGTCCCGATAGGACAGGTCTATCGCGCCACACTGCCAATGATTTTCGTGCTTCTGGCCGGCGTACTGCTCATCACGTATGTGCCGCCATTGACGACATTGCTCCCGCGTCTGTTCGCGCCGTGAGAGCGCCAAAAAGGATCATGACTTGAGATCACGTTCATTCTCGTCCACACTCCTTGCTGTCTGTCTCTGTCTCGCCACGACGATCTCCGCCGAGGCCGGAGTCAACGCGTGGACATCGATCGGACCGCAGCTCCCGCCCTACTGGACCATCGAGTCATTGACCATCGATCCATCCAATCCTGACAACCTCTGGATTCTCACGAGCGGCGGTCTTCCGAACATGTGGCGAAGCCGGGACGGCGGCGTTTCATGGGAGTTGCTGACCGTTCCTACGCTGGCGAGCGCGCTGGCAATCCATCAGGTGGTCGTCGACGCTCACGATTCGCACCATGTTCTTGCACGAGCTGCGTGGATGTTCTGGCAGTCGTTCGATGGAGGCGACACCTGGACTTCTCACCAGATCGGTACCGAAGACCTCTTCAGTTTCGACGGCGGCTTTGCAATCGCCGTCGATTCCAAGAGAATTTACGCGGGCGAACAACAGTCTTGCCCGCGTACGTCCGCTTGTTCGGGCGGAGGCCTTTGGAAATCGACCGACGGCGGAACGACCTGGACGCTGAGCCTAAAGAATCAGACCGTGGGCCAGATTGCGGTCGACCCTTTCAACGAGGACACTGTCTATGCGGTGGTCTATCAGAAGTCGGCAACCAAGCTTGGCGCCGGCACACTGATGCGCAGCCGTGATGGAGGCAGAACCTGGTCGGCGCTGAGTCCTCTTGCGTGCGCGAACCCAGACTCCGCGTGCCGGGCAACTGACTCTTATCTGCTCGTTGAAAAGACAAGCAGCTCAACGCTCTATTTCGCAGGACCAGATGGACTGCTGGTAAGTCACGATCAGGGCGACAGCTGGTCGTTGTCTGCCACAGGCATTGGGTTGCCAACACCGGATCCTTCCGAGTCAGGTTTTCTCTACGCCAACCTCGGCGAGCCACCGACAACACCGCCGATTTTGCCGGGACTTCCGCTCCCTCCGCCGCCCGACACTCAAGTGTATGGCGTGGTTCGCAGCACGGACTTCGGCAGGAACTGGAAACCGCTGTTCAGCAGTTCCGGCGGTGCGCTGCTGATCGATTCCCGCAGGTCGTTCTACAGGATTTCGTCCACAGGCATCTTTCGCTACACCTTGGTCGTGCCACGCCGCCACGCTTCGAAATGAAGGTCTCATTCTCATGAGAAAACAATCTTCTCCGAATGTCCTGCGAAAACCGGCACCGCATATTGGATCCATGAAAAAACAACTGCTGCTCGCGCTCGTCCTTACCACCCTAACCGTGCGCTGCGCTTCGATTGCGCATGGCCGCTATCAACGCATACGGGTCCGCTCGACGCCGAGTGGAGTCGACGTCGCGGTGAATTGCGGCGATGCACCGGCAAACCCGGGCATCACGCCGCTCGACGTCTGGATCCGCCGCAACGCCGAACACTGCTCCCTCACGCTGTCGCGCCTCGGCTATGCCGACCGGACGATCGTGTTCAGCCGCGTGCACTCCGGCGTGGCATGGGCAAACCTCGCGCCCGGAGTCGTCGTGGGCGTCGCAGCAGGTGCCGCTACCGCACTTCCGTTTGGCGGAAACGATGCTGACGTGAACAATGCCCTCATCAGCGGCACAGCAGTCGGATCGGGGATCGGACTGGCCATCGACCGCATGACTGGTGCGATCTTCCGACAGGTTCCGAGCGCGGTCGACGCTACCCTGGACGAGCGGTCTTCCGCGGCTTCCGCGTCTCCCCCGGCGCCCGGCTCGCACTAGCATTCGGAGGAGTCGAGAACTTACTTCGTGCGCATGAACACGACGACCGCCCGTGCCGGATCGTCGCGGAACGTGCGCACGGACGAGTAACCGAGTTGGCGAATGCGAGCGACGCGTGACGGCACATCGAGGTCGGTCTCGTAGAGTGCGAGGGCGTCGGCGGAAATCGGATCGCTCAATCCTTCCGGTGGCGTGCCGAGGTCGGCCTGACCGATGCGATCGCCGAAGTAGAGCTTGTCGCCGTACGCCCAGAGTTGCGAGACCGCAACGGAGTGCACGTTCGGATTCGACGCGAGCCACTGCGCCGCTTCGACAGCAGGTTGCGACTTTCGCGCGAAATAGCGGATGCCGTACACGTTCCAGAGCACCGAGATCGCGACGAGCGCGATTGCAAGACGCTGGTGACGCCGATACATCGACGCGAATCCTATTGCGGCGGCGATCATGAGAAACGGGATCATCACCTGCAGGTAGCGAAGCTCCTTGTGCTTGATCGCGGAAAACGCGATCAGCGGAATGATCACAAACCAGATCGCGCGGCTGCGGCGCGCGTACCAGAGCAGTGGAAGGAGCAGCGGCGAGCACCATCGCACGAGATTGGCGAAATACCACCACGGCGCCTGATACTTCACGCGGGACGCGAAGTCGGGCGCAACGAGGGTGAGATGTGCGAAGTTGAGGAAGCTGCGGAACGGCGCGCCCCAGGTGAGCCAGTCGTAGACGCCGGCCGTGAGGAGGATGCTGATCAGAAAGCCGGCGAGAAGCCACGCTGTCATCCTGAGCCGCCGCAGGACACGAAGTGCCGGAGGACGGTCGAAGGACCCGCTGCTCTCGGTTATAGAACTATCTTCCGGATTACGAAGTGCCGCCCCCTCATCCGCCTTCGGCACCTTCTCCCCCACAAAAAGCGTGGGGGAGAAGGGCGCCCGATCGAGAGCTTGTGTTGCTTCACGGTCGCTGGTGGGGGTTGCGAGGTCGCTGTTCTTGATGATCGTGATCAGTAGCGGCGCTACGAACACGATCTCGCTGAAGCGGTCAGTGAACGCGATGCCCGCAAGCGCTCCCGCCGCAAACGGCCATCGATCGGCGATCAACGCAGCGGCAACGACACACGCCGCCGCAAGTGTCCGCGGGTAGACCGTGCTGCCGAATCCGAGCGGGATCCAGTGCAGCGCAAAGAGGAGCACCGCGACCATCGCGGCGCGCTCGTCGCTACACCAACGCAATGTCAGGCGATAGACAAGCACGATCGTAATCGAAGTCAAG
Source organism: Thermoanaerobaculia bacterium (assembly GCA_034665065.1). Classification (GTDB taxonomy): domain Bacteria; phylum Acidobacteriota; class Thermoanaerobaculia; order Gp7-AA8; family Gp7-AA8; genus JADGNZ01. The sequence goes on from JAXDGL010000013.1 coordinate 25,843, forward strand.
GCGATGAATGGCAGCGACGATGCGAAGATCAGCGTGCGCGTGTTGCTGATGCCGAGTTGCGCCGCGAGCCACACGATCGGCGCGACGACGGTGTCGGGAACGAACAGACTGCGCACGTCCCACGGCTGATAGTGGAGACCGCGCGCGCGGCGAAAGGCTTCCGACAATACCTCGACGTCGTCGCCGGTCATGAAGCCGAAGTAGCGATGCGCCAGCCAGAGCTGCACAACAGCAACCGCGGCGACGATCACGGCCAGCGATTTACGCATCGCCGATCATCGCCAGAAACTCGTCCTCCGTCATCACGGGAACGCCGAGGGATTGCGCTTTGTCGAGTTTCGATCCGGCGGCCTCGCCGGCGACGACGTACGACGTCTTCGCCGACACCGAGCCTGACGCCTTGCCCCCTTCGCGCTCGATGAGCTTGTGAATCTCGTCGCGCGAGAAGCGGGCCAGCGTTCCGGTGACCACGAGCGTCTTACCAGCGAGCCGGTCACCGCGCACTGCGGCGACGTGCGAAGGAGCGACGCCGAGGCGCTGCATCTTCTCGATGCGCTCGCGGTTCGCCGGAACCGAGAAATAGAACGTGATCGACTCGGCAACCTTCGGCCCGATCTCATCCACATCGACGAGCTCTTCGACCGTCGCGTTCATCAACACGTCGAGCGACCCGAACCGAGCGGCCAGCAACTTCGCTGCGCGCTCACCAACCATTCGGATCCCGATCGCGAAGATGACGCGCGACAACTCCGCCGTCTTCGACTTCTCGATCCCCTCGGCCAACTTACGCGCCGACAACTCCCCTTTCCCGGGCAGCGCTGCGACATCTTCCTCGCGCAACTCGTAGAGCGACGCGTAGTCGGTGATGAGTTTCGCATCGAGCAGTTGTCCGATCGTTTGGTAGCCGAGTCCTTCGATATCCATCGCCTTGCGCGCGCCGAAGTGAAAGAGCGATTCGCGCACGATGGCCGGGCACCCCTGGTTGATGCAGCGAATGGCCACCTCGCCTTCGAAGCGATGCAGCGGTTCGTTGCATGCCGGACAAACCGTTGGCAGCGCGATCGGCTCCGTCCCGTCAGGGCGCTTGTCGACAAGCACATCGACGACCTTCGGGATGATGTCGCCGCCCTTCTCGACGACGATGGCATCGCCGACACGGATGTCCTTCCGCGCGACCTCATCGAAGTTGTGCAGCGACGCGTTGACGACTTTTGTGCCGCCGATGTGCACCGGATCGAACTCCGCGACCGGCGTCACTGCTCCCGTCCGGCCCACGTACAGATTGATCGCCCTCACGATCGTCTGCGCCGCCTCGGGCGGATACTTGAACGCGATCGCCCAGCGCGGCGCTTTCGACGTCGCGCCGAGCTCCTGCTGCTGCGCGCGCTTGTTGACCTTGATCACGATTCCGTCGATGTCGAACGGAAGCTCGTGGCGCTTCTGCTTCCACTCATCGATGAACGCCTCGACCGCGGCGATGCCGGCGAAAACGCCACGCTTCGGATTGAGAGGAAATCCGAGCGAGGCCAGGATCTCGTACGCTTGCGATTGCGACGTGACGCGTACGTCGTCGGTGGCGACGAGGTGATAGACAAACGCGCTCAGCCGGCGCTGCGCGACGAGCTTCGGATCTTTCTGCCGCAACGATCCGGCGGCGGCATTGCGCGGATTGGCAAGAACGGGCTGACCGGCTTCTTCGAGCTGCGCGTTGAGCAACGCAAAATCGCTCGACGAGATGTAGATCTCGCCGCGGACTTCGACGCGCTTCAACTTCGTGTCGATCTTCAGCGGCAGACCGCGCACGGTGCGCACGTTCACCGTGACATCGTCGCCGCGCACGCCATCGCCGCGTGTCGCGCCGCGCGCAAAGGCGCCGTCTTCGTACAGCAAGTCGATCGAGACGCCGTCGATCTTCAACTCCGCCTCGTACTCAACGTCGTCGACGCCGAGTCCTTTCTTCACGCGCGCATCCCACTCGTGCAGCTCTTCGAGCGTGTACGCGTTCTCGATCGACAGCATCGGCGGATCGTGGATGACCGTGGCGAACTCGCCGCTCATCGCAGTACCGCCGACTCGCTGCGACGGCGAGTTTGGATCGAACAGCTCGGGATGCTGTGCTTCCAGCTCCTGCAGGCGGCGCAAGCGCTGATCGAATTCGAAGTCGCTGATCTCCGGCGCCGCGTCGACGTAGTAGAGGCGGCTGTGGCGCTCCAGATCGGCGCGCAGCGTCTCGATCTCTTTCTGAGGAGCGATCTTCTTCGTCGTCATTGCGGTCTGGAAAGATACCGCGATCGCTCGACGGTTTTTTCGACAAAACCGAGCGCGCGGAGACGCTCGTCGACGAGCGCCAGAAAGGCACGGCGCCCCTTGACGAGATTGAGATTCAGCGCCACGAACCGCATCCCGCGCGGACCGTCCCAATAGACGATCATGCGGTCGCCGCCCAGCATCTGCTCGGTCCCGCGAAGGTCATCCCAACGAATGGTTCGGGAACGAAACTGATGCAATGGGCGCAGGGTTACAGTGTCATCGCCAATCTCCGCAATCGACCGCCGGGCCCCGAGCCAAACCTTAAGTCCGCCGAGCCATAATGTTAGAATATACGCCCATACGGCATGTTCACCAATCCAGCCATACCGCGCCGCCGGACTGGCAACCAACGCGACGACGATCGCCGCGGTCACACCCGCGGCAACCAGCACGATCGACAGCCCTGCGCGCGCGACCCAGGGACGAAACGGAAAAACCTCAGTAGTCGCTGGCATTGTGCAATGGAACGGGATGCCGTAATCTCATGAGCCGTCTAAGCTTGAGGCCGGTATGCGTTTCGCATTATGGTGGAAGAGAGAGGGTCTAAGCTGCTGATGGTTGGGAAGATCGACGGAACCGGACGGAAGATCCTGGTCATTGATGATGACCTCGCGATTCGCGTGCTGCTCCAGGCGGTACTGAAGCGGATGAAGTTCGAGGTCGAGCTGGCCGAGGACGGCGCGGTCGGGCTGGAGAAGCTCCGCCTCGATCCCTCCTACGACCTCATCCTGCTCGATCTCATGATGCCGCGCGTCAACGGCTACGAGTTTATCGAGCGCGTGCGGCGCGATTATCCCGACGCCCGCCCGCACATCATCGTCTTCACCGCGGCCGGCAAACGAGGCGTTGACAAGATTCCGCCCGATGCGATCTGCAACTCCATTCTCAAACCGTTCGATCTCGAGAAGTTCATCGAGATGATCGGCGATTGCCTGAACGGTCCGCACGCGGCTCACTCGGCGGCTCCCCGCTCCTGAGCGAGCTTCCACTCCATCTGGCGAATGATGCCGAGGAGGATGGTGACTTCGCGGGAGTCGAGGTCGGCGCGGGCGGCGATGAGCCGGATGTCATCGTAGATGCGGTCAGGATTGTCGCCGCGCAGATATCCGACTTCGACGAGAAGCGCCTGCGCGCGATCGTGTAGCCGCTCGATCATCGCAGCCGTCGCCAGTTCGCGCGGAACCGCGGCGCGGGACGTCGTCGACAGTTCGTAGCAGAACACACCGACCGACTGCGCGAGGTTCATCGTCGGGAAGTCAGGATCGGTCGGAATGATGGCCGTGCGCTGGCAATGCTTGACCTCTTCCGTCGTGAGGCCGCTGTTCTCCCGTCCGAAAACCAGCGCCAGCGTCTGCGTCTCATCCATCGACGCCAGGAGCTGCGCAACGTCGACCGGCTGCATGTCGGTGGCGGTGACGCGTCCGCGCGACGAGGTCGTGGCAATCGTCACATGTGTGTCGGCGAGTGCATGGTGCAAGGTCGGCGCGAAGTGCGCGGCCTCAACGACATCCTCGGCGCCACTCGCCCACCAACCGGCGAGCGGATGCAGCTCAGGATGATGGCCAACGATCCACAGATCGCTGAAGCCGAAGTTTTTCATGACGCGCGCCGCGGCGCCGACGTTGCCGGCTTCACGAGGCTCGACGAGGACGATTCTTAGCCGGGCGCCGGGAGTCGGAGGTCGGGAGTCGGAGCTGGCAGGGGGGCCGGAGTTGGAGTCGTCGCTCATTCTTCGACCCCCGACTCCCGACTCACGACTCCCGCGGCAGCAGCCCGCAGTGCGCCGAGCATCCGATCGACGTCGCCCTTTTCCGTGCGTGGATTGATCATCGTCACGCGCAGCACGCGTTGCCCTTTGAGGAGCGTCGATGTGATCCAGGCGCGGCCTGAGCGGATCAGCTTCTCGCGCAGTGCCGCATTCGTCGCGTCGTCGCTGCGATGGCGAAAACAGAAGATGTTGAACTGCGGCTCATGCATCGCTTCGAAGTCGTCGGACGCCACGACGCGCTCGTAGAGATAGCGCGTCACATCGGTCACGTGATCCAGCGCCGATTCGAATGGCCTGGTGCCGGCAGTCTGCAGCGTCAGCCACAGTTTGATGGCGTCCGCGCGTTTGGAGCACTGAATGGTCATCTCGCCGATGTTGTCGCTGGCGCGCTCGGCGTTGAACAGATATGGCGCATCGGCTTCGAAAGCGCGGCGCAGCCAGTTGCCGTCGCGGACGAGGATCACGCCGAGGGAGAGGGGCATCCAGAGCATCTTGTGAGGATCCCAGGCGAGTGAGTCGGCGAGATCGAGACCGTCAACAAGATGCCGCAACCGATCGCTGAGCAAGACGGATGCGCCATGAGCCGCATCGACGTGCAGCCAGGTGTCGTACCGATCGCGCAATGCGGCGATGGCACGAAGATCGTCGAACGCCCCGGTGGCGGTGGATCCCGACGTAGCGACGATGGCCATGACATCGCCATGCTCGCGAAGCGCGACCGCGAGTGCGCCCACATCGAGCTGATGCTGCTCGTTCGTCGCGATCTTGATCACATCCTCGGCCGCAATCCCCATGATCGAAGCAGCCCGTGCAATCGAGTAATGCGCATCGGCAGAGCAGAGGATGACGGGCCGCAGCGTCTTACGTAGGTCGGGCTCTCCAGTCCGACTGCTCGTGCCTGTCCGACCAACTTCCGACTCCCGCGCGTTCCATCTCGCTCGCGCCGCGAGCAGGCCGGTGAGGTTCGCCGCCGACCCGCCCGACACCGCGGTTCCGAGCGCACTTTCCGGATAGCCAACACGATCAGCAAGCCAGCGGATGACCTCCTGCTCGATGACCGTGCCGATTGGACTCATCTCGAAGACGGCGGTCGACTGATTCAGCGTCGAGATGATCAGGTCGGCGATGACCGCGGAAGGAAACGGCGGACAGACCTGGTGACCCATGTACGCCGGATGATGAAGCTGGATCGCGTTGTCCATCAGCATGCGAATGAGCGGCAACGCCGCAGCGCCGCCCTGATCGTCGATACGCACGCGCGTGCGCAAATCATCCGCGGAGTGCCAATCGACGACGGGACGCCTCGCGATGCCGCCGACATGGTCGAAGAGTGCGTCGACGGCGTCGTGTGCCAGCGCGCGCATGGAAGGATCGAAGAGCATGGCGGCGGATTGTAGCTGTTGGCTCTTAACTTTAGCTCTTAGGTGTTAGGACAACAGCGCCCGGTGACCAGCTCGGACAAGACCGGGAGCGACAGCGTTCCCGAGAAGTTGGAGCCGAGAAAGCGTGGTCTTGAACGGGATTCGGTCGAGAGATTCGTTGAGCGTCTTCTTGAATGCCGGGGCGCGCCACACAAGGCGCAGCAAATGATTAGGTCGCCCAAGGCATCCAGGCGGCGATGACCTGACCGCGTGAGCGGGAGTATTTCGGCGCTGCGGCCTCGTGAGCCTCGATTCGAATCCTGGCGTCTTCACATTCTGACTTGAGTAGGAATCAAGTTCTCGGATACCAGATGAAAACGGAGAAAGAGCGCAGTGCAAACGATGGAGAAAACGCCGACAACGACCTCAGTCATGAGGGGAAATGAAGCCGTTCCGGATGCGAGGTACTGCATCGACGCGAACGACGCGCAGCAGCCAAAGCTCTAGGCCACTCTTCGAACCCTTCCCCCAGGTGCCGCCATCCATGCCCACGAAGGTGACGAACGAAACGAGAAATCGACACCCAGGACAGCCTGAGGACCGGCCATGGTCAGCCGATCTCAGGCGAAAAACCCTAAGCGCTAAGAGGATAAACCCCAGACACCCCTGCTTCTACAGCACCGGGCACAGGTGGCGTTGGGGCTACACCGGCGGCGCTTGACGTTGCGCTATTTGTGTAGGCCGTAAGATTGTCGTATACGTCGCGGATATTACTTTCCCCAACGATGTCTAAGAACATGAAGCCAAGTGCCATTGCTTTGAATGCGGTCGGCGTCTCAGCGACGGGCAAAGCTTTCAATTCTGATGTACGCTTAAAGTAGAAGTCCTTCTCTGGTTCGCTTAGATTCTGAAAAGATGCAAGCGACGCCTGAAGGAAGTCCGCCGCAATGGCAAAATCAGAAATCTTGCTTGACAATTCAAAGACAAGCCGCTGACGCCTCGCAGCGCGGTGCCGATCTATGCCACGATCAATGATTCGCAGAATGCCAGTCACAACAATGTCAGGGCCGATGGGGTATTCCTTGCCGTCATCCGCCTTAAAGACGAATAACTTTGATCGAAGAATCGCCATTGCTCCGAATCCACAGGCAATCGCACCCAAATACCGGTCGTCTGCGAAGACAGGAAAAATCGCTTTTGGGTACGAAATCAGGATGAGATAAGCGCATACTGAGAACACAGCGCTAGACCCGAGATAGAGCAAGCCAGGTCCATGACTCGTAGCCTCGAATGGCTCATCACGGTATCGAAGGATTATCTCGGTAAATCCTGTAATGCCGCCGATCAGCATTGCTAGAGTTGCAGGCAAGACATCGTGGATGAGCGATACCTGGTTGATCGCGAGTAACCCATGCAGGCGCTGAAGCGCGCCAACAGCGGCGGCAATTGCGGTAATGGCGAAGAGGCCGAGCGTTAGGGAGACCACGCGCAGGACCGGATGTCCGGCAGGACCGCGCACCAGTGTATCCTGCATAGGACCCCTCGCCCGCTAGAGGTTAGGCGCAGACAAGTAATCCACGCCTCGCTGCGTTATTCGCACGTCGTAGTTGCCACGCTGGTCGCCCCGATCAATTTCCAAGTAGCCATAGCTTCTTGAAAGCAGATCGAGAACCGGCAGGAGAATCTCGATATTCATACTCAAGCGATCGACGAGATCGTAGACCTTTTGGGTGCGAGAGTTTCGGAAATTGTCGAGAATCGTGAGAGCAAATGCTTGTGTCGCTCGCTCAAGCAGCAATGTGGTGGCGGGGGCCGAAGGTGCTGGAGCCTCTGAGAACGGGGCTGGAGCATTCGCGGAGGGCATGGAAGGAGCAGACGTCGCAGATGCAGGAGCACTCGCGGAGGGCCTGGAAGCAGTCGCAGCTGCCGGAGCACTCTCGGAAGGTGCTGACAAAGCTGGTGCCGACATTGGCTGCCGAAACAAGTAGTCAATGCTTGATGCGGGTACGGTCATCTCAGGCCTCCGTGAACATTATAGATGCGTCGGGCGCGGTCAAATCGCCTCGTCGGCCGACGCTCACTGCTCATTCCAAAAGCAGGCGTCGCGCCAAATAATTCTACGGCCTAATTCACATAGGAGTCCAGACGTCGGCACTCGAACTTAACTGGCGACTTCTTGGGCTCGCCTTCAGCTCGATGCTCCCTCTGTGCTACGCGTCCGGCAAATCGTCCCCCGCACCCAGCACGTCTTCGAGCGCCAGAGGCGGATGGTACTGGGCCAGCAGCTCGTTCCACGCCGTGAGGTATTGATCACGCGGGATGCGATAGCGGCGCGTGAGCGGGCCGCGAGGAGCGTCGCCTTCGAGGATGAAGACGTCGCGGCCGCGGGCGACGATGACGATGCGCCACGCCTCGTCGGCATCTTCGAACGGCTCTTCATCGCCGATCGGAATGTCGTCGGGAGTGAAATGGCGGAGATCGCGGTCGGCGTGATCCCAGGCGGGAAAGCCGGCCAGCCGTCCGCGAGCGCGGCTCATCATCGCGATGTGCAGGCCGCCCTCCCCTTCCTCGTGCAGATCGAGAAAGAAATCGGGAACCAGCGGAGCGTCGTCGAGATCAACGTCGTCGGGATCGAAACTCATCGCCAGATTCTACTGCGGGGTAACGATCGTCACTTGCTGCGTGTCGTTGTTCGTGATGCTCACGATTCCCCAGATCTGCGCGGGCGGCGTGCCGATTGACTCGAAGATCGATTGAGCGACCGTGAGATTGGTTGGATTGCCGATTCCTCTCGCGATCAGTGACGTAATGTCGGCAGAGGCGAACGACATCGGCGTTCCGGGGATTTGCATCATCGATAACGGCACTTGCTGCGCAGGAATCGAGTCGACGGTCGCGACGAACGGCGAGCCGCCGCCAAGCGACCATAGACGAAGCGTCACTCGATAGCGTGCGTCGACGGGAATGTTCATGAAGCGCAGCCGGCTGCGAAAATCGCGCTCGCGTGCCACGCGCACTTCCGTGCCCGCCGTGAGCGCCTGCCGCGACGAATCGCGAATGCGCGACGCGAGATCGAGGTTGCCGGACGTTCCGCGCATCGCGTAAAGCACGTGTCCCCACGGATTGCCGTTGTTGAGCAATTGGCTGGTACCGATGCTGAACATCGATGAACATCCGGTACACGGCAGCGGGTCGCGAAAGAACGCCAGCGAACCGCTGGCGGAGATGAAACTCTCGGTCGTCCATTGCGATCCGAACGCTCCCGGACCCTGAAACGCCAGCGGAAAGAGGATCGGCTCGAATACCGCCGGGTCGGCGGAAGCGGGATCGTAGTAGATCAGCCCTGCTTTGGCCGTCGTCGTGGGACAACCGAGCGTACAGACAAACGCGCGGATTGCGACATCCACCGCGCCGGGAGCATGCGGCGGCGCCATAACGAGCAGCGATCCGTCGATCTCGGAGTTGGCCGGCACCTCAACGCCGTTAATCGTGACGCCGACGGGTGCGAGAAAGTAGGGATTGACGATCGAGACCGGCCCGCCCGACGCCGGCACGGCATAGGGAGAAATGCTCAGCGTCTCCGCATCGCGAACGATCAGCGGCGCGCGCGCAAGCTCCGTCGGCGTCGCTCCCTGATCGGCGACGAGAATGACCGTGTAGCTGCCGGCGGGGAGAACGTTGAGATGAAACGTCCGCACGTACGAGGAAAGAACCTGCGTGCAGACGCCCGAGGAGGAATCTGCGTTCAGATGGAGCGTGACCGTCGATGCGGCGGCGACAACACTCTTCACCGTGGGAACGCATCCATTCGGCCACACTCCGGAAACGATCGCGTCGACCGAATGATTGACCGTAGCGTTGGGCGGATCGAAGCGAATCGTCTCCGCGGACGCGAAGGGAACGACGAGAAGTGTCAGGAAAACGAGTGCGAAAGAGCGGAGCCCGGGAAAGTTCATCAGTCGGTGGATTCGATCCGGTAGTTTGGTGCTTCCTTGGTGATGACGACGTCGTGCGCATGCGATTCGCGCAGACCCGCCGCGGTGATGCGGACGAACTGCGATTTCGTGCGCAGGTCTTCGATGTTTTTCGATCCGGTCAGTCCCATCCCCGAGCGCAGACCTCCGACGAGTTGCGGGATCATCGCGCTGAGCGAACCCTTGTACGGAACCTTTCCCTCGATGCCTTCGGGAACGAGCTTCGACACTTCGTCGGCGTCTTCCTGGAAGTAACGGTCCTTCGATCCCGCCTGCATCGCGCCGATCGAGCCCATGCCGCGGTACGCTTTGAACGTGCGGCCCTGATAAAGAATCGTCTCGCCTGGCGCTTCGTCCGTACCGGCGAACAGCGATCCGATCATCACGCAGTGCGCGCCCGCGGCGATCGCCTTGGTGATGTCGCCCGAGAACTTGATCCCGCCGTCGCTGATGATGGGGATGCCGAACTTCTCCGCGGCGCGTGCGCACTCCATCACCGCGCTGACCTGCGGCACGCCGGCGCCGGCGACGACACGCGTGGTGCAGATCGAGCCCGGACCGATGCCAACCTTGATCGCGTCGACGCCGAGGGCGATCAGATCGCTGGCGCCTTCGTACGTTGCGACATTCCCGGCGATCAGCGGCGTGTCAGGAAAGAGCTTCTTGAACTGGCGAATGACTTCCATGACGCCGGTCGAATGCGCATGCGCCGAGTCGATCACGACGACGTCGACTTTGGCGTCGATCAGCGCGCGGGCGCGGTCGAGCCCTTCCTTCCCTACTCCGATCGCGGCGCCGACGCGCAAACGGCCGAGCGAGTCTTTGGCCGCGTTCGGGTAACGAAGTTTTTTCTGAATGTCTTTGACGGTGATGAGGCCTTTGAGATCGCCGTTCGAGTCGACAACGAGCAGCTTCTCGATGCGATGCTGGTGAAGGACTTCGCGCGCTGCCTCGAGCGTCGTTCCGACCGGCGCCGTGACGAGACCGTCCTTCGTCATCCGCTCGGCGATTGGCAGATCGAAGCGGGTCTCGAAACGGAGATCGCGATTCGTCAGAATGCCGACCAGCTTGCCGTTCGCGTCGGTGACCGGCACTCCCGAGATCTTGTACTTCGCCATCACTTGCAGCGCTTCGGTGATGGTCTGCCACGGACGCATCGTCACGGGATCGACGATCATCCCCGCTTCCGAGCGCTTGACCTTGTCGACCTCTTCGGCCTGCACGTCGATCGGCATGTTCTTGTGAATGATGCCGAGTCCGCCCTGCTGCGCCATCGCGATCGCCAGCCTCGCCTCGGTGACCGTGTCCATCGCCGACGAGATGATGGGGATGTTGAGGCGGATGTCGCGCGTCAGTTGCGTGCCGACTTCGACGAAGTTCGGATGGATATCGGACTTCGCGGGACGCAGAAGAACGTCGTCGAACGTCAGGCCGATATCGATGGGATCAGCGAAGCGGTCGGACGGCAATGGATCGCGCCGCTCGGCCTCGTGAATGTCGATTCTGCCGATGACGGGAAGTTCGGAGAGTACACGTTCGTCGCTCATGTCAGCCCCATAAGTGAGTATAGAACAGGGCCTCAGCGCACCGAAATTGCATGCACGAGCGGAGCGCGACGCGGTCTGTGCGCAGGCAAACGATGATGATGCGATTCACGATCGAGCAACGGCCACTCACCGACACGAGTGGCCGCCCCGCTGCGCACGACCCCGAGGCAGCACTGTTTCATCACTGCGAAGCGGAGTCGGCCGAGAACGCGGTGCAGCAGTTCGCTGTCGAGAACGCAAGCGACATCATCGGCAATATCGTCAAGTTCCCTGGCCTGCAGGCCGTGGCCACGATCCGCAATCCGACCGGCGTCTACACGCTGCAGGTCACGCCGTCGAGCCAGGGAATCGCGCCGCTCGGCAACTGAAGAAAATGTTCACTGGGAAAGGTTTCTCCGCGTCTCCGCGTGAATCGCTCTCCGTGAGACAAACCCTAATGCGGACTGATCACCGTGACCTGCTGCGTCGTGTTGTTCGTCACTGACGCGAAGGCCCAGATGCGCATCCCCGGTGTGAGCGGAACAACATCGATCCGCGCCAGCCCGGTTGACGGCATCGGCAAATCGGAGGCTTGCGCGTACGCGGGAAAATTCGCGTCTGGGTTGGCGGGATCAGGCGTGCCAACCGGCGCCAGAGTGTACGTGCGCTCCGCAGTCTGCAAATCAGCCGGCATCGGTTCCTGCAAGTGCACGATGAGTTGCGTGCGCTGTTCGAAAATGCGTACGGCCACCACCCCGCCGGCATCAAGTGCATAAACCCGCAACGTCAAACGAAGATTGGGCTGATTCGGAACGCCGAGAAGGGAGACACCCTCTCCGCGAAAGTCGCGAGCACGAACGACGGGCACTTCACTGCCGAAGCCTTCGGCCTCGCGCGAGACATCGCGCACGCGCAACCCGTAACGAAGCTGGTCCGCGTAGCGGCTGTCGACGAGCAGGAACGATCCGCCAACATTGTCTCTGGGCGAGATCGGAACGAGTCCGTACGTCACTCCCGGTTGCAGCGGTTGCGCGGTGCGGCAGATGAAGCAGGCGTATTCGCCCGCGAGCGGCACGGGGACGGAACCGGCATTGAGCACCGACACTTCGGTTATCCAGCTCGTGCCGAATGCGCCCGGCACCTTGTCGAGCGGATGAATGACGATGGGAAAGAGAACTTTTTCGAATCCCGCCGGTTGTGCAAACGCACCGGCTGCGGCAAGAAGAACGACGAGGGCAAGGGTCACCGGTTTCATGCCGCTGTTTACGGCGCGACGAAGATCGATGTCTACGGTTTCGCCGCCAGCGACGCCACCAGTTTCTGCACCTCGGGATCGTCGGGCCTCATCTGCTTTAGCTTCGCAGCGACCGCGCGCGCTTCGTCCGTGCGATGCAGATCGTTCAGCACAATGACCTGATTGAAGAGCGGCTGCCACTGCTCCGGCGCCAACGCGGCGGCATGCTCGAATTCCGCAAGAGCGCTTGCCGGCTGTCCTGCCTGCTTGTAGCAGATGCCGAGGTCCGTGCGCACGTTGGCATCGTCGCGCACGGCCACGGCGCGCTCGAGAAAACCGATCGCCTGCGGGAACTTCGCGGCGTCCATGTACATATCGCCGAGCTGGACGAGCGCCTCGAAGTTCTTCGGATCTTTGGCGATCGTCTCTTTGAGCGTGGCCAACTGCCGCTGGACAGCCTCCATCGGATTCGCACCGGTTGCCGTCGCCGCGGATGGAGTCGCCTGCGCCACCGGCATCCCGCCGTCCGCGCTTACAGCCGGATTCCCCGCCAGCTTCGACTGCGCGATCTTCGGCCCGATGACCAACCCGCCGAGCGTGAGGCCGAGGAGAAAACCGCAGATGGTGAAGATGAGGGTTTCTTTTTGCACTTTGAGTATTGCGCTGCGCGCGTTGTCGGTTGTCGGTTAGTTGCGGCTTCGCCGCGTTGTCGATTGGCTGCCCGCCATCGCTGACCGGCGCGCAATCGTAGCCGATCTCGCATTGTTTCTGACAACGCGCGAAGCGCAACCGACAACCAAGAACGCGCGAAGCGCAGCTCATGACAACGCGCGTAGCGCAACTAACCGAGAACGCGCGAAGCGCAGCTCATGACAACGCGCGTAGCGCAACTAACCGACAACGCGCGAAGCGCAATCAACGCGCGAAGCGCAATCCATTCAACCCCTCGTAATAATCTCTTTCAGCATCGTGTCCTGAAGCTGATATACCGCGTAGACGCCGACGTGGTAGCGGTTGAAGACGAACGAGAACGCGTAAATCTTCCCGCTCGCGCCGCGAACGTAGCCGGAAAGCCCGACCACGCCGACGATGTAGCCGGTCTTCGCGTAGACCTGACGCGCGAACGGAGCACCGCGCAGGCGGTGACCAAACTTCGCGTCCGGGTCGCCGGAGTACGGCAGCGAGCTGAGAAAATCCTCGCGGTACGGACTCTTCCACATGTAGCGCAAGAGGTGAATGAACGCGTTGGCCGATGCGCGATTGTCGCGCGACATCCCCGAGCCGTCCGCCTGGTGGAACTCGTCCGACGGAACCGCCAACTTTCCGGTCAACCACTCCGTGACGCTCCCGGTTCCCGCCGCCCAGCTCCCCGATTTTTTCGTCTCCGCGCCGATGATCTTCACGAGCTCCTCGGCGTAATGATTCTGGCTCTTCTTGTTGATGACCATCACGACCACGTTGAGCGGCGTCGTGTGTTGCGCCACCGCTTTCCAATCCGGCCGGTCATCGTGCGGGGTGACCACAACCTGCCCCTGCACCGTGACGCCGTCGCGTACAAACGTCTCCGCGGTCACCGTTGCAAAGTACTGCACCGGATTCTCGATCGTCACGAAGACCTCGGTCACACCAGTCCGCGCCGGCGTTCCGCCGCGCACCATGATCTTGTTCGTATTGCGATAGCGGGTGATGAACGGCAGGCCGCGCCCGGTGATGCATGAGGTCTCGAGATCGAGATAGGCGGTCGGTGGCTCGAATTGGACAAGGCAGGCTTTCCCCGGCTTCGTCGGCGTCACGCGCACCTGCACGCAGTTCTCCTGCATCGAGAAGGCCGACACCGGCGCTTCGTACCAGTTCACGAGTTGATTGATGGGCCAGGTCGGATGAATGTACTCGGTGTCCATGTAGCCGTACTCGAAAATGAGATTGCCGTGAATCGTCTTGACACCGGCGCGCTTTAAATCGGTGACCCATTCGTCGATCACCGCCGTGGCATGACCGTCGTGAAAGCGGCCGCCGATCGTGGGATCGCCATGGCCGACGACTTTGACATCGCCCGATAACGTGCCGCTCGGATCAACCGTTCCGCGCATGAACACGGTCGTCGTGATCTGGAAATCAGGACGGAGCAGATCGATCGCAGCGGCGGTCGTGAAGAGTTTCATGTTCGACGCAGGCGCCAGCGGCATCCGCGAGTTCCGTTCGGCTACGAGCTCGCCGCTCTCGACGTCGACGACCTGAAGGCTCGTGTCAGCGCTGCGCGCGACCGAGCCGTTCATAAGCGAGTTGATCCGCTCGCTGAGCGTGTTGCCCGTGGCAGCATCCGCGGGACGCGCGGGAACGGTCTTTCGGTGGCGTGTTCTCCGCCGCTTGGCGGCATCCGCCGCCGATACGTTGCAAACGTTGAAGAGGAAAAAGAGAAGCGCTGTCGCGATCCATCGCGTGCGTCGAACCGTCATCAGACCGAGGAATCCTTTCTAACCATCTGGCAATTCTGCAAGACACGTGCGGACTCTTCACGTGCCAGTGCGGAAACATCACAATCGTTGATACGGGTCCGGCAGCGCCAGCCGGATCCGATCGCGCAGCACGGCCGGACACCGGCGGCGGATCTCATCACGAATCTCGCTCCGGGAGTAGCGCCGGCTGAAGTGCGTGAGGATGATCGTCTCGTTCTCGAAACGATCGGCAAATGAGGCGATGTCGTCGAAGTGAATGTGCCGGTACTTCGCGGCACGCTCCTCATGCCCGCTCATCACGAACGAGCACTCCATCATCAACACCTCGGCTTTGAACATCGCTTCGTTCTCTTCGAGAATGCGCCGGTCGGTGTCGCCGGTGTAGAAAAAGATCGATCGGCGCCACTCCTCCGTAATCTCGGTTCCTGCGTTGCGCAAGGAGATGATCTCTCGCTCATCGCGATTCGCGAACTCATCTTTCAACCGGTGCCGTACGTCGATGACTTCGTAGGCGTTGGCGGCGACGCGGTGGGTTGCTCGATGCACTCGCACCTCATGATTCTTCGCGAGGCGAACGATGTCGCCCGGCGACAGACCGATGACCTCGATCTCCGTGTACGGCGCACCGGTAATGCGCCCATAGATCGTCAGAATCTCGCGCATCCCTTCCGCGGCATCGGACGGGACGTAGACATGACCGCCGGCCATGCCGAGCAACTGCCGCTGTCCGGCATAGAACGGGATTCCCACTGCGTGATCGAGGTGCGCGTGCGTGACGAAGACATGCGGAATGCTGATGAGCGTGTCGGGACAGCGCCCGATGTCGAACGCCGCATTCAACTCGCGCACGCGAAACCAGGTCTCGTGCCCGGCGCGGGAGCGTCCCTCGATGTGAAGATGCGTCGTAGCGATCGTGACAAATTCTTTGTCGGTCATGCAGCAACCTTCAGGATGTCACAATACTTCGCTGTCATCCTGAGCCGCCGAAGCCGCGCGACTTAGCGCTGTCCTTACAACCGGCAGGCGTCGCGCGGCGAAGGACGGTCGAAGGACCCCCTGATTCTGTGCGGTGGCTTCTTGAAACCTCGCAAGCAATTAGGGGGTCCTTCGACCGTCCTCCGGCACTTCGTGTCCTTCGGCGGCTTAGGATGACAGCTACAATCCGCCGCCGATGCCGACCGAAGTGATTACCGACGCAACCGCGCTCGCCACGCTCGAAGACGATTGGCTGGCGCTCTGTGGCCGCACGCCCGACGCAACGCCGTTCCAGACGCCAATGTGGCTCCTCCCCTGGTGGCACGCGTTCGGTTCCGACGATCTTGCGACGATCGCTGCACGCGACGATCGCGGCGTGCTTGCCGCGCTCGCCCCTCTCTACGTCATCCGCGACGACGACGAGTCCCTCGGCGTCTTCCTCGGCACCGGCGTCAGCGACTACCTCGATGTGATCGGCGACGCGTCGCTCGTCATGCCGGAGTTGTCGCGAATCGATTGCCAGATGTGGGATTTGCAGCAGATGCGGCCATCGTCGTCGATGCTCGCGGCGCCGCTGCCCGAGGGGTGGTCGGAGAACGTCGAAGATCAGGAGCCGTGTCCCACTCTCTCGCTCGAAGGAAAGACGCTCCAAACTCTGATCTCGCCGCACTTTCAAAAGAAGCTTCGCTACTACCGCCGATCGCTGGCGCGCATGGGCGACGTCATCGTCGAGACTCCCACGCCGGACACGCTCGACGACCTGCTCACGGCGCTGTTCGACCTGCATGCCGCGCGATGGAAGCGCCGCAATTTGCCGGGAGTCCTCGCTGACGACGTCACGCAACACTTTCATCGCGACGTCGCGCGGCGCATGCTCGAAACCGGATCGCTGCGAATGTACGCGACGCGCGTGGCCGGCCGCATCGTCGCGGTTTTCTACGGCTTCGCGCTGCACGGCACGGTCTACTACTACCTCAGCGGCTACGATCCCGAGTTGGAAAAGCTGAGCATCGGAACGCTGATCGTCGCGCACGCGATCGAAGAAGCGATCGTCGACGGCGCAACGACGTTCGATTTTTTGCGCGGAGCGGAGGAGTACAAGTACGCGTGGGGAGCAACCGATCGGATGAATCGGCGCCGTCAGTTGTTCCGAGGATGAGAGGTCGCTCGGAGTCAGCTGTTCCGAAGATGGAGAGAACCGTTTCACGCGGAGACGCGGAGGACGCGGAGCTGTCATTCTGAGCCGCCGAAGGACACGAAGTGCCGCAGGACGGTCGAAGAATCCCCCGCCTACGCAGCGAAGAACAAACAAGCGCACCGAGTTCGCTCCGCGTGAAACGGTTCTGAGGAATGACAACAACCTCATTTCGATTTAGAGTCTCGCGAACCGTACTGGGGAGTCGCCAAGCGGTAAGGCAGCGGCCTTTGGAGCCGCCATTCGGAGGTTCGAATCCTCCCTCCCCAGCCAGCGGCGGCCACGGGCGGTGCGTTGGTTGGCATAGCCTCCGTCACAGTTTGGTCTGGTGGGGCCACGCAGCGAGAGGTGAGGCGCTCATTCCTCATCGGCACGTGCGGCGACCAGCACTCGCCTCAAATCTTCAGCCGCCTCGGCTGGAAGCGAATCTCGAAGCGCACGCCAGTCGGCTTTTGGTCCAATTGTTCCTTCGACCGCGATCATGACCTTCTCACGATTCTCGATCCCTTCAAGAGGATCGATGAGAACGAGACTTCCGCTCGCCTCGTCGTACTCTGCTCGGATCCGCTTAATCATGCAATTACTATAACTCCGCCGACGCGTCCTGGATTGCTCCGCCCCCTATCGAATTGGAGCGGTCACTCCGGATCCAACCACCGAGGCGGGACGCCCCGATGGCCGCGGGAGAGACGCCCGCACTCCTCAGCGCCGAAATGTACGTCGTAAGGAGTGCGGTCGTCTCGACCGCGGGCACTCGGGCGTCCTCGCCCGAGTGCTGTCAGGGCGGAGGTCGAAATTCGCCGACGTTCTTGCTTGCGTGAGTACGGCTTCGTAGTTTCTACCGCGCAAACTCCTAGGTACCAGCGTCGCCAGGAACGGATTCGTAAAGAGATCGAAGGTGTTTCCGTGACAAAACAAAAGGCCCCGACGCATCCGCCGAGGCCTTTGGTCGACCGGGAATCCCCAATCCTTAGGTGTTCGTGAACGGAAGTCCCCCTCGGCTCATTCCTAAAGTCAAATCCGGACGGCAGGCCTGAGCCCGGAACCAATCGTCAAACCACCGGCTCCAGATCTTGCACGACGGTCGCGCCAACCAAGCGGAAGCAGGCTTAAGACGAGTCGTTCGACAGCCCGACTACGCCGCGAAGCGAATGATCTCCAACTCCGCGTTCGAATCCACCTCGGCGAGGATGCCTTCGACACGCTTGAATGTCGCATCGGCAATCGAGTACTCACTACACCGCTCGCACTGCATGACAGGAAGATCCTTCAGAATCACGATCGTCCGCTCACTCGTTTTGAACGGCAGATCCGTACTCACCGCCCTCATCTCGCCGCCACACACTCGGCATCTCATCGGGGGTTTCCTCCGCAGGAATCCGGACACCATTCGTCAGTCAGCCGAACCCTGGCAACTTCCGATACAGATGCCAACAGCGCCAGAACACCTCCATGAGCGCTCAGCATCAAACCGTCGAGTTCACTGCGCTCCGACCTATTTCTTGCAGACATCATCGAGCATCACCACGTTATCTCGTCCAACCAGACCGACAAGCGTTTGACTCGCCGACGCCCCTCCGGCCCACACGTGCACATTCACACCATCGTTTTTCAAGCCGCTGATGACGTTCGTAAAATCGGCGTCACCGGTTATCACGATTGCATCTCGAAGAGAGGCTCCTTCGCGTTTTGCCTGAGCCATCGACCGCCGTATTTCGTCGGCAAGCTTAAAGTCGGCTTCGTTGCCCTTTCCGGTTCGCTCCGGCGTTCGAACATCAAAGTCACGTCGCGTATATGACGGCTGCAAGCGCATCTCATCCTGCCGGTCCCAGAATGCCACAGCAACCTTCTGGTCAATACGTCCGAAGCGCTTCTCGACCTCACCGAGTACCTGGTTTAGTGAACGATCGAACCATCGCGCAGCCGGCTCGCTGTCGCCGAATCGTGCGATACGAATTCGTGCAATCGATCTAACAAAGTTCTCGTGATCAATGTAAACGCCAACCTGACCCGCCATCACAGTCGCATCAGAAACTACGCTGGTCGCCTTAGACATCTCCCGTTGAGCCGGAATCCGCAGTCGCCGCTCTGCCGGATGGTAGTGGCCGCGAAGCCAGCGTCGGATTATCTCAGCCGTAAAACGCAACTGCCCAGCGCCGGTCGAATCGAGCACCTCGCACGATTGCAAGTTCTGGAGAGCTCTCCTAAGATTCTCAACCTCACGACGCTCCACCCGCGCCAAGAAGTCGTCGATCGGGACTGACGTTGAGTCCGGAAAATGGTGGAAAAGCAGTTCGACCGCCCGTTCTTCATCACGCCGTAACTGCTCGGCCGGCCACCAATACTCGAAGATACTGTCATCACTGAGGAGATCCGCAGTAGCCACGCGTTCAACATCATCGGTGCTCGCAACGCACCGCTTTTCCTCGTTGAGAAGAGTCACTAACGCGGAACCGACCTTCTGAACGATGTATGGGTAGCCACCAGTGAGATCAAAGATGCTCCTAACCGCGCCGTCGGTTGCGGTCACCCACTGGCCAAAACCAGCTCGAAGAATCGCAGCAACATCCTGATCTTCTAGAAATGAAACTCGCAAGCGAGTGATATTGCCGAAGATGCGATGGGGGACAATCGTCGAGAGGTCAGAGAACCTGATTGACCCCGTAAAAAGGCCGTAGAGAAACCTCTTTTCCAGCGCGTTACGAAGGATATCAAGGATTACTTCGGCATTTCGTCCGGTCTCCTTAATGCTCTTAAGCATTTCTTGAAACTCATCGATCATCAGGAGTGGCGTCTGACCGGTGGCCGCAGCTACCGAAGCGAAATATGCTGAGCAATCGTCGATTGTCGGCCGGGCTGCCAAATCGGGGGTCTTCATTCCGCGGGCGGCATAAGTTGCGTCAATCTCTTTCGCGACTTTCCCGAGCACAACAGCGGCATCGAGAGGAACTTGCAGCCCCAGCCCTTCCGTGCCGAGCGGAACTGCTATGATTCCTTCGGGCACATTTAGGGGAACGAAGTTGATGATCGAGCTCTTACCGACGCGACGTATACCATCAAGGAACAATCTCTCGCGTTGAGTACCATCGTACAAGCTGTTACGAATCCGCTGCATGAGAGAGTCGCGCCCTTGGAATAGTTGTGACGATTGATCGAGTGGGCTACTATCTATGAATACCTTTGGTATGTCGTCTCGCTGGATGGCTGCCAGCAGCGTTTTAACCGGCAACTTTGTTTGCACTATCGGTTGGTCGACATTGAGAAATCCTTCAACTGTAGCACGGACGTAAACGTCGAAAGTTATCTCCGAAGCTGCGCGAACCGTCGGGTCGAGCGCAACCGTAAAGTTAATGTCGACAGTCTGCGCCGCTTCGAGCTTCCGAACAAGCCTTTGCCGCGGCATTACGGATGCTAGGTTACGCTCGGCCCGAAGTTCTACCACAACGTCTGTTATCGTGCGGTCGCCGTTGGTGGTGTTCTTCAACTGCACGACAAGCGTTGTGCGCGCTGCATCCGGAGCGATAAACGGATTAAGTACCGTGGCCTCCACTTTAGGCCCAACGCCAGCAGCTCGCGATAAATTGCTCACAACACGCTTGAGCGCCTCGTGATACGGCGTCATAACCTCGACCAGATCCGGCGGCAAGGCGCCGCTCTCAAGATGACGCGTTAGATCTCGTTCAATTGCTGTGGCCCGATTGTAAAGAACAACTCGATCGTCGTACGACGACTCTGGCTCGGCTTGAGCAAATTGATTGATAATCTTTGAGAGGTCCTTCAACCAAGGCACGATCTGAACGCTCGTATCCGCGTAGTAGCGGGACAGCATCGACGAAAAGTCCTCCAATGCGACCTGATCCTTGCTAAATGACTCGGCGTCGCGGATCCGTGCGAGCTTTGCAGTGATCCATGTGAAATTCGGTTCGTCACGTGTCGGAATGCGCGGAAGTTTCGGGAGCACTGGAGGTTGCATAGACTGCGGTGCGCTCTGACCGTCGGTTTCGGTCACGAGCCTGGAATCGACACGAAAGCTGCCGAGGACACTTTCGCTCACGCGTGCCCTCTTAGCTAATTCGTACGCCTTCTGCTCAAGATCCCGTCGCTTAGTACGTCGGCAAAACTCGAGCAAGTCTCGATATGCCTCGTCGCGCCGGAAATCATCGTTCTTGCGGTGTTTGGAAGCTTCGACCAAGACTTGAAATGCTGCATCGAAATCTCGGTGTTCACGTTCTAGCACCTGCGCGAGAACAAGATAGTTCGGAATCCAGGCGGGCATCGCCACAATCCGAGCCCGCAGCCAAGCGGTGACCTGCTCAAGTTGGCCGGCAATCATTCCACTCGTCACCACAGCCATCAATTCGTCTTCGTTACGGTAACACGAACTAATATGGGGCAGATCCCATTCGTTTTCCCAGCGAGCTATCATTTCTGTCAGGATGCTCTTAGCGCGGGAATCGTCGCTGATCTCTACCGCCAAACTGAAGGCAATCGGGTGGTACATTAGGGTGCGTGATTGCGAAATAAGGCGAAGAAATCCCTCATGATCGTTGAGCGAACGAGCCAACCCGAGAAGAACCTTGATTAGGCGTTCATCGTTTGAATTCGAGTTCAGCAAAGGTAGCAGTAGCTCGTAAGCTTTTGCTTCTTTATGCCCTTGCGCATAAATCACCGCCAAGTTCCAACTCGTTATGAAGTTGTGCTCTGCTTTGCGAGAATCGAGGATAACACTTAGGATTCTCTCCGACTGCAACTTATTGGCATCCTGCGCCTGCAGATACGCGACCCAATCACGAATATCGAAGTTGTTCGGATCCGCTTGCCAGATCTCGCTGACCTTGGCAAGTGCTGCTCGGGGGCCTTGGCTGCGCAGTATCTTCATTGCGCTCTGTCAGGGGTCGCGATGTTGCCCTTTCAACCGGGGCCTCGGCGGCTCACGGAACACAAGGGCGGTCTGCGTCTCTTTGTACAGAAGATTCCTCAGCTCCTTCTCGCTAGGCTCGAGCAACTTGCGAACGCCTGCGTAGTCGCCGGCATCGGCGGCGAGTCGAATCTGGTCCCGAGCATCAGGGAGGATCATACCGATTTGATCTACGCGGACGAGAAGCCCGAGACTCTTGAGACTGCGAAGCGTATCGTCATAACCTGCATCGTTAATGGCCTGCTCCCAAGCATCCCGACGCTTCAACCATTCCTGAGAAAGATGCATCCGATACAATTTTGGCATGTTCGTGGATACAAATTCGTTAATGCTGGGCCGGTCGTTTTCTACCATTTCCCGCAAACGCCGATCGAAAAACGCAGCGATTGTGTCGAGTAAGAGCTTCTCGACTATGCCAAGGTCGGCTCCGACCGGGGCGAACATTCGTCCCACGTATTGAGTGCTTTGTGCTTGTTCGATGATGCGACCGAGTGCTAACTCGGCTTCGTCAATGGGCACCGAAGGCCGCACAAGGCGAACGGCAGAGTCTGCGGCAACCTTCAGCAAACGTTCCATGATCTTCGGAGTATTGGTTTTCTCTCGTAGGCTTACTATTTTCCCGGCTTCGTAGAGTGCATTGGCAATCCAGAAAGCCTGTCCGCAGCTCGGTTGGGCATCTAACGCGCTTGCCAGCTCAGCTCCGCTTCGCAAAACCGCGACCATGAGGTTTTTCCGGATTTCGGAGTTCCCGTCAGTTGCGGAGACCCGAAGGCGATCAAGCCGTGCCGTGTCAGCACCAAATGTTTTCCCAGCGTCGATGAAATCGTTGAGAAGGGAGGGTAGCGTTTCGATTAGGTGACGCTCGTCGTTAAAGAATCGCCGCCAGATTGGCGCTCCGATTTTGTCAACTCTGGGGTTCGCGGCCAGCGCTCTAACCTTCAGTCTAATTTCATCTGCATGGTCGGCGGCATCGGCGTCGTCATCTGCATCTTCGTCATCGGCCAGCTCCCGCTCTTCTGACCCTTGCTGCAATTGCGGCTCGGATTGAAACAGCGCATCTTTGGGCGGTGGGGGCGAAGGAGCGACCCCAGCTACACGGTCGACCGCATCGGAATCGCCATGGCGATCTTCATCCTCAGGCAGCTCGCGCGTCTCTGACAGTTCCTGCGATTGCGGTTCGAATTGGGGCACGGACTCTTGGCGCGTTAGTTGGAGCGCAGAACCAACCCCGCCATCGGCACGCTGCAAGCGCATCAAAATGCGTCGCCCTTCGGCATTTCGAGGGTCAAGAGCCATTATCCGGTCGAGACAACGCCTCTGTTCGGCCAGGTCGTTCTTGGCTTCGGCAAGTGTGGCGAGCCATATCCACGCGTCGACAATCTGCGGATCGGCTTCCACCAGGCCATTGAGTATTTCGAGTGCGAATGCATCGTCACCGCGATCGATTGCATCGACCGCATCTTGGAGCGTCGCCATCGTGCCTCCCTCTTTGCTGAAGTTTCCGGGATTATATGCGCATGTGCGGATGGCGACAGCGATATCCAATACGAAATTTGTGATGGCATGCGTATTCTTCCGAGTTCTGGAACATCCAGATTGTGATCTTCCAGCGCGGAAAGGCTCTTCCCGCGTTTGACGGCTCCGGGTTCGGATCCGTTTGAAACGGCTCAATTGGCAGCAGACGACCCTGCCAACTTGACCGATAGCGTCATCTCGAACTGCGCGACCGGCTCTTCGCCGAGCTTCTTCGGCACTCGCGCCGTCACGTGGACCGTAGTCTCTTCGCGCTCGCCGGTTGCGATCGCGCGGCGGACGAGGGCCTGGATCGCTTCGCCGTCTTCGCACACGAAGTGCACGTCATCCTCGGGGCGTTTGAGGAACTCGGCGCGGACGGACTTGAAGACGAAGGAGAGGCGGACCTTCATCGCCGACATGAGGTGAAAGCAGATCAGGCCTCCGGCGACGTCGGCGCCGATGCAGAGCGCGCCGAAGTACATCGATCCGAGGTGGTTTTTTGTGCGCCAGTTCAAAGGGATTCGCACTTCACAGCGGCGCTCGTTGACTTCGAGGATCGATGGCTTCGTGAAGTAGAGGAGAAAAACGTTGCGGAGAGCCCAGAGGCGGACGCCGGCGGTGGCTTTGAAATCGCGGCTCATCGTGTGGCTTTCTCGGGATCGATTTTGCGGCGCGAATAGGGCGAGGTCGCGCGATCCCAAATCGCATCGGGGATGAGGCGTGCGAATCGCATCAACAGCGACATCGGCCGCGGGAACTCGATCACGCGCTTGCCGCGCTCCAATCCGTCGGCGATGACGCGTGCGGAATCCTCGGCCTTCATCAGGAACGGCATCTTGAACCTGTTCTTTTCGGTCATCGCTGTCTCGATGAAGCCGGGATTGATCGTCGTCACGCCGACACCGTACTGCAAAAGATCGACGCGGCTGGCTTCGAGGAACGCTTGCATCGCTGCTTTCGTCGCCGAGTAGACCGACGTCGCAGGAAGTCCGCGCAGACCTGCGATCGACGCGACGCCGGCGAACCGGCCGGAGCGGCGCTCGATCATCGACGGGATGACGGCGTCGAAGAGATTGAACATGCCGAGGATGTTGACGCGCATCATGAGCTCAGCGTCGGAGAGGATGAACTTCGCCGCGTGGGACGGAACGCCGACGCCCGCGTTGGCGACCGCGAGATCGAACGGTCCTCCGAGCGCCTCCTCGGCGCGCTTCACGGCTTCGCGGACGGCGTTCGCGTCGGTAACGTCGCAGGCGAGTGCGATCGACTGCGTGGGCAACTCGCGAACAAGCGCGTCGAGAAGTTCCCCGCGGCGCGCCAGGAGGGCGACACTCCAGCCGCGGCGCGACAGCTCGCGTGCGAGCGCGGCCCCGATGCCGCTCGATGCTCCGGTGATGATGGCTCTCATCGCGCGGAGTCTATCGCGCCGCGTCGGTCCTTCCTTCCAATTAGGTTAAGGTATTCATTCATGAAGAAGCCTGCAAAGATTGCGCTGATCATCGCAAGCGTCTGGCCGTTCGGGTGGATGATCCTCTTCTTCGTCTTCATGTTCGGGACGATGTTCTTCTTTTCCTCAACACCGAAGAGCGCCGCCAGAGGGCAAGGCATGCCGCCAGCAATTCTGTTCTTCTTTCTCGCTCACTTCCTCACGATCCTGCTCATGTTCGGACTGACGGCGTTTTACATCGTCTACCTGTTTCGAACGGACCGCATCACGCAGGACAAGAAGGCGCTGTGGGCGATTGTCCTGTTCATGGGCAACATGCTCGCGTTTCCGGTGTTCTGGTATCTCTACATCTGGAAAGAGCCCGAAATCACGGACTCGCAGCTCCCATCGGCGTAGGGGCGATCCGTTACTTTAACTCCGGCAACTTCACACGATCCTTGAAGACGCGCTCGAAGAGGTCGCCGACCTTTGCCAGGCGCGCGGGCATCGTGCGCAACGTGAATTTCTTCGGATCGAGCTTCTTCGTGACCTCTTCCCACTTGAGCGGTGCGGAGACCGGCGCTCCGTCGATGGCGCGTAGCGAATACGGCGCGACGATCGTCTTGCCGTACGCGTTCTGCATGCAGTCGAGGTAGAGACGGCCGTTCCGTTTGTTCAGCGCGCGCTCCATCGTGAATTCGGGAACCTTCGACACGACCGCGGCGCCGATCGAGCAGGCAAACTCGTTCGCTTCCTCATGCGTGTAGCCACCGGCGAGCGGGATCAGCACGTGGATGCCACGCTTGCCGGACGTCTTCGGCACCGAGGGAAGGTGGAGATGATCGAGGAGACGGCGGATGACGATCGCGGCCTCGATTGCCTGCTCGATTCCCTTTCCTTTTGCCGGATCGAGATCGAAAACGAGCCAGTCGGGCTCTTCGATCGCAGAGCCGCGCGACGCCCACATATGAATCGTCAGCACCGACATCTGCGCCAGCCATCGCAGCGTTTCGGGCCTGTCGACGACGAGATGCTTGATGCTCTTGCCGGTCGTCCGCGTCGGCGTTTCAATCGATTCCACCCACGGCGGCGCGCCGCGGCCGACGTCCTGATGGAACCAGGAAGGCTTGTCGATGCCGTCGTTCCAATGCTCGAGCGCGAGGGGACGATCGCGCAGCGCGCGCATCATCGGCTCCGTCATCGCCGCGTAGTAGTCGGCGACGTCCTGCTTCGTGATGCCGTCGCGCGGATAGAGGATGCGGTCGGGATGAGTGAGGGTGACTGGGGCGTCGTTTGTCGGGGGTCGGGAGTCGGAGCGGCTCCTCTTTGTTGATTTCGCCGGCGCGGCGGATTTCTTCGACGAGAGTTTCGTTTTGATTGCCGATTTTGTAGTCGCTTTCTTTTTCGCCGCCATCACGACCTCCTCCGACTCCGGACCCCCGATTCCCGACACCCCCGGAACAGGCTTCTCCCGAACAACCTCTCCCACTTTCTTGTCCTCACGAATCCCTAGAAACGACGGATGCCGCAAGCGGTTGTCGGCGGTCCATTCGGTGAACGCGACCTGCACGACGAAGCGCGGACGGACCCAGGTGGCGACACGCTCGCGCGGCGCATCAATCACCAGCGACTTCGGTACGACATCCTTCGACAGCTCGTCCTTCCACCAGACGCGCTGCTTGAAGGAGAAGCCGGTGCCGACTTTGCCGGCGTAACGAAGGTCTCCGTTCTCATCCATCACCGCGAGGTGCAGCGATCCGACCTCCTTCGCCGAATGCGTCGATGGATTCCAGCCGACGACGATCAGCTCCTGCTCGTTGATCGCTTTGATCTTCAACCATTCCTTCGAGCGGCGCCCTTCGTACGTCGAGGTTCGGCGCTTGGCGATGATGCCTTCCAATCCGTTCGATCGTGCAAACTGCAACGCGGCGTCGCCGCCCCCTTCCAGCCGTTCGGCGACTTTGATCGGCGCGGGCGCGCGGCGCAGCGTCTGCTCGAGAAGCGCACGCCGCTCCTCGTAACTGCGCTTGCGAAGGTTGTGGCCGTCGAGCCAGAGGATGTCGAAGATGACGAAGAGCTCGCGGCCGCCCTGTTGCAGCAACTGGAAGCGCGGCGCGCCACGCTCGTCGAGCACGACGACCTCCCCATCGAGGACGACGTCAGGCACTTTGAGTTTGGAGAGGGCCGCGGCGACGGAGGGGAACCGCGGCGCGAGATCGAGCTTGTTCCTGCTCCACATTGCTACGTTGCCGCTTGCGATCGCAGCCACAGCGCGGAATCCGTCGTACTTCAGCTCAAACGTCCAGACGCTCTCGTCGCGTGGCGGCGTCTCGGTGAGCGTCGCCAGCATCGGCGGAAAGACACTGTTCAGAAGCGCTTTGGGTGTTTGTTTTTGTGAAGGCATAGTGATTGATGTGCGTGCAACTTGCTATGTTGCCAGATTGCAAGTTGCAGCCCATCAAACCATGTCCCGCTACATCAAGAAATTTCGATCGACCACCGCCCTCGGCCCGACCGAAGAGCGCGGGTTCGCGCTGTGGGCGGGGTACGAGATCGAAGGCGATGCGGATCTTTCGTACGCGGGTCTGGTGAATGTCGATGACTGGAGCGAGGAAAAACTTAGCGAGCTCGGAGTGACGGCGTTTACCCGCGTTGATGACGCGATGCGCGTGAAGTTGGGGATTTAGGAAAACCGTTTCACGCGGAGACGCGGGGGACGCAGAGGGGAACCGACGCGTTCTCCGCGTGAAACAACCACAGAATCAGTTGTGAACCGCCCGCCGGCGCGAGGGCCGGCTGCCGTCGTCGTCTGCTATGACGCCACTCAGCGACAGGGTGCCGGCCGCGGCTGTGGCCTTTGTGACACCACCATCACTCAGCAACGTTAGTGTCGGATCGAACGTCAGCTCGACCTTCCCGAGTCCGGAGGTCACCTCAATCTCCGCGACCACCGCGCTCCGTGCGCCCGCAAAAAGACTCTCGGCCGCAGCTCGGTCGTATGTCACGAGATATGAGGCCGCTTGTTCCGATTGCCGCGCCGTCTCGAAGACAGGATGCAACGCTTCCGCGGCACCACCACGCCGCAATGTCACGGAGGTCACGGCAGCAGTCCCGCTCGCGCGAACCTGAAGCGACCATGCCTGCGGCACGACGGTGGAGTTGGCGTCGACGCTGACGATGACCGGCACCAGCCAGCGGCCGGACTGACGCAAAGGAGTACCCAGTCTCACCGCTCCGGCGAGGCGCTGCGCGTCAGCCGGCAGAACCGTCCGCAATACGAGCGAGCTGGAGCTGGGCTCCGGATCTGGCGTGGCATGGGGCGCCGGACCGCCCGAAAACAGATAGTTGACCAGATAGAAGATGTCCGAAGGATCGACCAAACCATCGCCGTTCGCATCTCCGTTGGCGATCCCGTTCACCGGCGCCGGGCCCGAGAGGAACAGATAGCTCACGAGGTAGAAAATATCGGAGGGATCGGTCTCACCGTCACCATTCGCATCGAAGATCTGTTTCTTGAATGTGAATGCATTTGCGAGCGTGAAGTGCGTGCCGTCGGGGTTCGTGATCGTGACGCCGACCGGGCCCGCTGCGTGAACCGGCGTCTTCACCGTGATCGAAGCACCGCTGACAACGGTCACATTCGTCGCAGGGATGCTGCCGAACATGACCACGGCGCCGCTCTGGAAACCGAAGCCACCGATGGTGATTGTGAATCCTCCACCCACAGGCGCCGATAAGGGAGCGATGGACGAGATGCCGGTCGAATTCTCGATGGACTGCGTCAGAACCGGCGACGTGGAGGGGGCGTAGTTCGTGTCTCCCGCATAGGCGGCGGTTATCGAATGGAGTCCGATGGCAATCGCGTCGATCGTCAGCGCTGCCGTTCCGCCGCTGAGCGTCGCTGTGCCGATCGATGTCGTGTCGTCGCGGAATGTCACCGTCCCCGATGCGCCACTGGTCACGGTTGCCGTGAACGTAATCGAGTCGGTATTGAGAGCCGGATTGCGTGACGACAGCAGAACCGTGGTCGTCGCTGCCTGGTTAACGATCTGACCAAGAGCAGGAGATGTCGACGTGGCGTAGTTCGTGTCGCCGCCATAGACCGCAGTGATCGAGTGCGAGCCGGCGTTCAGCGCAGAGGTCGAATAGGTCGCGCTGCCGCTGCTTATCGTACCGGTGCCGAGAGTTGTCGAGGCGTCTTTGAATGTGACCGTGCCGGTTGCGCCGCTGGTCACGGTCGACGTGAACGTGACCGAAGAGCCGTATGTCGATGGACTGCCTGATGTCGCTACGCTCGTTGTCGTCGAGGCTTGATTGACGTTCTGCGTGATCGCAGCCGAAGTCGAGGTTGCGTAGTTCGTGTCGCCGCCGTAGACAGCGGTGATCGAGTGGGAGCCTGCGGTGAGCGCGGATGTCGAGAATGTCGCGGTGCCGCCGCTGATTGTGCCGGTGCCGAGAGTTGTCGATCCGTCTTTGAATGTGACGCCGCCGGTTGTGCCGCTGGTCACGGTCGCCGTGAACGTGACGGACGCGCCATACGCCGACGGACTGCCTGATGTCGCTACGCTCGTTGTCGTCGAAGCTTGGTTGACGTTCTGCGTAATCGCGGCCGATGTCGACGTTGCATAGTTTGTGTCGCCGACGTAGACGGCGGTGATCGAGTGCGATCCGGCGGTGAGTGCCGACGTCGAATACGTCGCCGTTCCGCTGCTGATTGTGCCGGTGCCGAGAGTCGCCGAGCCGTCCTTGAATGTGACGGTGCCGGTTGCTTCGCTGGTCACGGTCGCGGTGAACATGACCGAAGAGCCGTATGTCGATGGGCTGCCGGAAGTCGCGACGCTCGTTGTCGTCGCGGCTTGATTGACGTTCTGCGTAATCGCAGCCGATGTCGACGCTGCGTAGTTCGGGTCGCCACCGTAGACCGCGGTGATCGAGTGAGAGCCAGCAGTGAGAGTAGACGTCGAATACGTCGCTGTCAGGCTGCTGATTGTGCCGGTGCCGAGAGTCGTCGAACCGTCTTTGAATGTGACCGTGCCGATTGCGCCGCTGGTCACGGTCGCCGTGAACGTGACCGAAGCGCCGTATGTGGAAGGGCTCCCGGAAGTGATCACGCTCGTCGTCGTCGAGGCTTGATTGACGTTCTGCGTGATCGCCGCCGAGGTCGAGGTTGCGTAGTTCGTGTCGCCGCCGTAGACCGCGGTGATCGAGTGAGCACCGGCAGTGAGCGCAGACGTCGAATACGTCGCCGTCCCGCTGCTGATCGTGCCGGTGCCGAGCGTGGTTGATCCGTCTTTGAACGTGACCGAGCCGGTTGCGCCGTTTGTCACCGTCGCAGTGAACGTAACGGAAGCGCCGTATGTGGACGGGCTTCCGGATGTGATGACGCTCGTTGTGGTGGACGCTTGATTGACGTTCTGCGTGATCGCCGCAGAAGTCGAGGTTGCGTAGTTCGTGTCGCCGCCGTAGACCGCGGTGATCGAGTGCGAGCCGACGGTGAGCGCAGTCGTCGAATACGTCGCCGTACCGGCGCTGATTGTGCCGGTGCCGAGTGTGGTTGATCCGTCTTTGAAGGTGACGGTGCCGGTTGCGCCGGCAGTCACTGTTGCCGTAAACGTGACCGAAGCGCCGTATGTGGACGGGCTTCCGGATGTGATGACGCTCGTTGTGGTGGACGCTTGACTGACGTTCTGCGTGATCGCAGCAGATGTCGACGCTGCGTAGTTCGTGTCGCCACCGTAGACAGCGGTGATCGAGTGCGAACCGGCGGTGAGCGCAGAGGTCGAGTACGTTGCCGTGCCGCTGCTGATTGTGCCGGTGCCGAGGGTTGTCGATCCGTCTTTGAATGTGACGCTGCCCGTTGCGCCGCTGGTCACGGTCGCCGTGAACGTGACGGACGCGCCATACGCCGACGGACTGCCTGATGTCGCTACGCTCGTTGTCGTCGAGGCTTGATTGACGTTCTGCGTAATCGCAGCCGAGGTCGAGGTTGCGTAGTTCGTGTCGCCGCCGTAGACCGCGGTGATCGAGTGAGAGCCTGCACTCAAAGCCGCTGTCGAATATGTCGCCGTTCCGCCGCTGATCGTGCCGGTGCCGAGAGTTGTCGATCCGTCTTTGAAGGTGACGGTGCCGGTCGCACCGCTTGTCACCGTCGCAGTGAACGTAACGGAACCGCCGTAGGTCGAAGGGCTCCCGGAAGTGATCACGCTCGTTGTCGTCGAGGCCTGATTGACGTTCTGCGTAATCGCCGCCGAGGTCGAGGTTGCGTAGTTCGTGTCGCCGCCGTAGACCGCTGTGATCGAGTGAGAGCCTGCGGTGAGAGCGGAGGTCGAGTACGTCGCCGTACCGCTGCTGATCGTGCCGGTGCCGAGTGTGGTTGATCCGTCTTTGAAGGTGACGGTGCCGGTTGCTCCGCTCGTCACTGTTGCGGTAAACGTAACCGAAGTGCCGTACGTGGACGGGCTCCCGGAAGTGATCATGCTCGTCGTCGTCGAGGCTTGATTCACATTCTGCGTAATCGCAGACGATGTCGACGTTGCGTAGTTCGTGTCGCCGCCGTAAACGGCGGTGATCGAGTGAGAACCGGCGGTGAGAGTAGACGTCGAGTACGTCGCCGTACCGCTGCTGATCGTGCCGGTGCCGAGTGTGGTCGAGCCGTCTTTGAAGGTGACGGTGCCGGTTGCGCCGCTTGTCACCGTCGCAGTGAACGTAACGGAAGCGCCGTATGTGGACGGGCTTCCGGATGTGATCACGCTCGCTGTGGTGGACGCTTGATTGACGTTCTGCGCAATCGCGGCCGAAGTCGATGTTGCATAGTTCGTATCGCCGCCGTAGACCGCGGTGATCGAGTGAGAGCCTGCACTCAAAGCCGCTGTCGAATACGTCGCCGTACCGCTGCTGATCGTGCCGGTGCCGAGAGTTGTCGAGGCGTCTTTGAATGTGACCGAGCCGGTTGCGCCGGCAGTCACTGTTGCCGTGAACGTGACCGAAGCGCCGTATGTGGACGGGCTTCCGGATGTGATGACGCTCGTTGTGGTGGACGCTTGATTGACGTTCTGCGTAATCGCCGCGGAGGTCGAGGTTGCGTAGTTCGTGTCGCCGCCGTAGACCGCGGTGATCGAGTGAGAGCCTGCACTCAAAGCCGCTGTCGAATACGTCGCCGTTCCGCCGCTGATCGTGCCGGTGCCAAGGGTCGCCGAGCCGTCTTTGAATGTGACGCTGCCGGTTGCGCCGCTCGTCACGGTCGCCGTGAACGTGACCGAAGCGCCGTATGTGGACGGACTTCCCGAGGAAACGACGCTGGTCGTCGTCGAGAGTTGATTGACCGTCTGTGTGATCGCAGCAGATGTGGAGCCGGCGTAGTTCGTGTCGCCGCCATACACTGCGGTGATCGAGTGCGAGCCGGCGTTCAGCGTGGATGTTGAATACGTCGCCGTACCGGCGCTAATTGTCCCGGTCCCGAGCGTTGTTGCGCCGTCATTGAAAGTGACCGTGCCGGTTGCGCCGCTGGTCACTGTTGCCGTGAACGTGACCGACGCTCCATACGCTGATGGATTGGGGGACGAACCGGCGGTGGTCGACGTTGGCACTAGCGTGTACGTGTAACCGCCAGCCGCAGTTGCCGTTCCGCCAACAGTCGTGACCGTGATATCGACTGCTCCCGGGGTATGCGGCGGCGTTGTAAACGTCACGGAAGTCGCCGTGCTACCGCTCACCACAGCGCTCGTACCGCCGACGGCAACAATGGCACCACTCAGGTTCGTGCCGGTGATCGTCACCGATTGACCGCCCACCGGTGCCCCACTCGATGGCAATATGCTGCCGATGGTGGGTATGCCAGCAATGCTGATCTCATAGACCACATTGTTTTCGGTTACGTAAAGACTCGTTCCATTGGCACTCGCGGAAGACGGTGCAAATACAAGGTCCGGAAAACTCCCGTTAGCAACGCCGATAACGTTTGCCGCTGCGCCGTTGCTGATCTGGATCTTGACGACCGTGCTTCCGTTCTGTCCAAATATGAATGTGCCGGCGGGGTCGATTGTGAAGTTGCCATAATTGAGGACCGTTCCGGACACGGCGTTGATTGCGCCGCCTGCCGGTGAAATGCTGAAATATCCTCCCTGGTAGACTGCAAAATAGAGACGCTGATCGACTGGGTTGTACTCCAACGAAGAGGCATTGGCCGGCAACGAGGCCGTAACGGTTGCGACAGCACCAGTCGTCAGGTTGTATCGCATGAGGCTGTGTGAGGTCGAAGTGTAGCCGGGTGTCGCATATAGAAAGTTTCCAACGATGGCAACACCGGTTTCAATGTTGAATCCCGAGAAGGTTGTCAAAACTGTTGTGGTCCCTGTACTCACATCGGTGCGCAACAGATTCCCAGCGTTGTCGACGAAATACGAATATCCGCCGGCGTATTCGATATCCGTTGCCACGTAAGGGAAAAACCCGTTCGGTCCGGTAGCGAAGTTTGTCGTGACGATCGTGACGGTGCCCGAGGAATTGAGGGCTAAAAGACGAGCGCCCTGATCGGCAATGTAGAGTATGCGATTCGTACGATCCGCCGTAATCGACGAGGTAGCGGAGGGCATCCCGAAGGTACGCACAATGCTCTGCGCGAATGTGGGAGCGGCGAATCCTAATGTCAGGATCAGAAGGAGAGCGCTATAAAGGAGAATCAGGAGCGCGGACCGAACCGAGTGATACGAATTCTCCGGAGTAATGACAGCAGGACGTTTCGATACGGTCGCGTGCATAAGACTCCTCTCACCGGGCGAAGGCAACTCCGTCGTCCAATCAACTTTGCCGGATGCGCTTGGGCTGACATCTGGTTATGGAATTGTTGCTAACCCTCGGTTTAGCGAAGTTTCATTTCTTGGCATTGAAAGCCGCGGGCGTTAGGACGAGGCCTGAGGCAGACGATCGACTGGGCGATGCCTGTCCCATAGCCGCCTTCCGACACAACTTGATAAGGCTGAGGGCGGCCTTCATAGGCATGGCGAACGACTCGGCTGCTGCTGTGGTGTTGTCATCGCCAGAACGCGCGGCGGCGAGCCGTTCCTCGGATGGAGTCAACTCGTGCAGACGTTCGATGAACGGGGCGCTTCGATCGACAGCGTCGCGATTGTGATGGCCTTCGAACAAGCAGTTCCTTCCTCTCTTGAAGTAGGACGGACTGTTTGCGTTTTTTCAGTGCAATCGTGGAAACCAACGCTCCCGCGGCGACAGGCGACGCCAGCCTGTCAGCCGAAAGCCACGGATGTTTGCCGCTTACTTCACAGCCGTCCGACGATGCGCAGATAGCACTCGTCGCGGCCTACGAACTCCACGGCACCGCGTTGCTCCCATTCCTGCAGGCGCTGGATCACGCGCGGGTGATTGAGGTGAACGGCGTTGCCGAACATGTGCATGAGCAGTGCTTTCGGCACCGCTTCCTCGCCGCGCCCGCGCAGACGGTCGATGCTGACCTGCAGCGCATCGAGCCGGAAATCGACATCCTCATCGAGCAGCGCCCCATCCTGCGGTTGTTGCGTTTGCGGATTCATCTCCAGGAAGGTCTCGAACGCGAGGTGCTTGAACTCTTTCACCCCGCGGCTGCGCAGATCTTCTTCGGGCAGATCGTCCGCGAGAATGAGTCCCGGGATCTCTGTCCCGACACCATCGATCTCCCATCCGATCCACTTCTGTCTTCCCAGCAGCGTGATTCGCTGGATGTAGCGCGCCATGACTCTCTCCAACCTGATGTTGCGATCCGCAACAGAATACACGCCTCGGCATGTCTTGCTCGACTGTAACCAGAGGCGGCGAAAATTGGTGCTACCCTTCGCTCCTTGTAATCACTTCCTCTTCTTCATGTTCGAGACCGTCGCGCCCGAGGCATTCCAGACGCGCAGCCGCCGCGTTTTCTTCGAGACATTGCCGATCTCGATTGCTCTGCACGTGATCGCTGCCGGCGCGACTGCGGCCAGCATGCTCTGGAACGTAGCCTTTCCGACCCAATCGCCGAAGGTGACGGTGGCGTACAACCTCACGCAGGTTCCCGATCCTCCCCCACCGCCCCCTCCGCCACGCGCAGCCGATCCGGCGAAGCCGGCGCCGGTGCAGCCGAAGGTTGTGCAGCCACCGGTCGCACTTTCGCAGATCGTGGCCCCGACAGTCATTCCTGACCTGATCCCTGAGGTGGTGCCGCCGCAGCCGGCGCCTCCTCCGCCGCCTCCTGTTGCTGCACCGGTAGCCGCAGCGCCCGCAGCGGCGAGCGGATCCACTGAGGGGATGACGGGCGGCCAGATTGGAGGGTCGGGACGCGCGCTCGGGACACCGGGCGGAATCAAATTCGGTGACGATGGGCGCGTTTATGTCGATCGCGCAATCAAACTGCCGCTCAAGGAGGTCAACCACGAATACCCTCACTACCCGGAGGCCGCGCGGAAGAAGCGCCTGGAAGGAACATGCGTGGTCCGCTACACGATCGGCAAGAACGGCCGCGTCGTTGACATCGCCATCCTCGACCACGCCAAGTATCCGATGTTCGACGAAGAAACGATGAACACGGTGAGGAGCTGGCGCTACCGACCGATGATGGTCGAGGGCAAGCCGGTCGAGGTCGTGCACGAGCTCGAGGTGAATTACCAGTTCATCGTGCGGTGAGGTTTGAAGTGTGAAGAGTGAAGGGTGAAGAGTGAAGAGTGAAAAGAAAGGCGAAGCTCCTCCCAACCGACCGGTTCTCATTTCACTCTTCACCCTTCACCCTTCACTCTTCACACTTCACACTTCACAGGCACCCGGCTTGCTTCGTATCGAACGACGCCCCGGTATGCCGACGAAGAACGCTCCCTTCCCCTACAAAGATCAACTGGACATGCCCGTCATCGGACTGGAGGCGGAGTTCAAGGTCTTCGTCGATGATGAAGAGCGGACGCCGGAAGAGCTATGGCGGACGCCGGCGGCATTCATCGATCAGCGGCTACTGAAGCGCGCAAACAAATCGCTGCAACTTCCGACTGGCGGCGCGCTCTACTTCGACGGTGGCGTGATCGAGGTCGTGACGCCGGTGATCGAGATCGCGCCGCAATGCACGGGACGCGTCGTGCGCAGTTTG
The DNA here is from genome assembly GCA_034665065.1 of Thermoanaerobaculia bacterium. Taxonomy (GTDB): domain Bacteria; phylum Acidobacteriota; class Thermoanaerobaculia; order Gp7-AA8; family Gp7-AA8; genus JADGNZ01. The sequence continues at coordinate 61,599 of JAXDGL010000013.1, forward strand.
TGGGAGCAGATCGGCTTCGTGCGCGATCAGCTCAATCGATGGGAATCGGCAAACGGTCACCACGTTCGGCTGGAGGCCTTCAGTTGTCACGTCAACATCTCCTTCGAGTTGTCGCGCGGCGAGCGCAGCCGCGACCGTACAGTGCAGAAGCTGGCGATGCTGTTGATTCATATCCTGCCGATCCCCGTGATCGTCGCCGGCGCGAACCGGCGATCGACAGGAATCGGCGTGCGGCCGCGGCGCGAGCGGATCGAGCTGACGATGGATTTCACGCCCGATCCCGGTCTCATGGCCGCGACGGTCGCGCTCATCGTCGGCATCGTTCGCGAAGTGATCGCCTGGCCGTCGTATCGCGTCGACGTGTTGCGTGAGCACGCAGTGCCGATGCTCGCCGAGGTGAAGCCGGGAAAGCATCCGTCGCGCAACGGCTGGGTGATGCGCGACTTTCATTTTCCGAAGAGTCCGTTCACGAGCTCGATCGACGAGGCGGTCTGGCCGGTTTCGGATGGGCGCGTGCTGTCGATTCGTGCGATTGCGCTCGATACCGTTCTGGCGTTCGATGATTCGATTCGCCGCCTCTCCGATCCATTCAGCTATCGCCTGCTGCTGTCGGTGATGCGCGGCGAGACGCCGTCGTTGCTCGATCTGGATGACAGGCCGGCCGCGTATCAGGACGTTGGCCGCGCCACGCGATGGGGCTCGGTGCTGCCGGAGCTCGAGAACTATTCGTCGCTGATGCACGATGACGATGCCGCGGGCACCTCAGGCGCAACGCTGCGCCGCCGCACGGATCTCGACGAGAAACTCGCGCCACCGTGGTCTGGCGAACTGACCGATCGGCGTCAGACCCAGCGAGCAGCCGAGCGGCGGCTTTCCGTGTCTCCCGTTCGCTCGCGAGGCTTGACGCGCTCCGCGTACGAGAAAGTCTTCCTGAAACTCGTCAGCGGACGAAGTCTGCGCGTCGGCGGCGAGTTGCTCACTCCGATCAAAGTGAAGGGCTGGTATCACTCTGTTTTCGTCGATCAATCAGGCGAAGAGCGGCTGCTGTCGATCGATCAACTCCTCGATCACATGGGATCGTGGGAATGATGGGAGCGAACTGGCACACTTCCCGCTATCCAGAGAATTGGCCCGACCCGTTCGGGAGACGCTGGCGAAATTGAGGCGCGCCGATAATCCCTGAGGGGTCGGCGCGCTTCGTGTTTTTGTTGTCCGTAGCGCAGGCTTTCAGCCTGCGATCGCCGGGCTTTCCTGCCCGGCGATGCTGGTGTCCGAGCGAGGAGTTTATCGCGGAAGGTTCCAGCAGCGCCGCCAGCAGTGTTTTCGTTTGACAGAAACTACGGAAACCACCGCCGGGCAGGGACGCCCGGCGGAAGCAGGCAGGAATGCCTGCTCTACGAGCGCAAAAAAGGCCGCGATTGCCCGCGGCCTTTGAGATTCGATGCAGTGGCGGGCTACACAGTGACCGCTTCGGCCACACCCGCGGCGCGACGCAGCGTCTCTGCCTTGTCGGTCGCTTCCCACGTGAACTCCGGCTCCGTGCGTCCGAAGTGTCCGTATGCCGCAGTCTTTTTGAAAATCGGACGGCGCAATTTGAGCGAGTCGATGATCCCGCGCGGCGTCATCAGGAAGTTCTCGCGCACGAGATCGACGATCCGCTCCTGCGAGATCTTCTCCGTGCCGAACGTGTCAACGTACACCGACACGGGATCGGCAACACCGATCGCGTAAGCAAGCTGCACTTCCACTTCGTCCGCGAGTCCCGACGCCACGATGTTCTTGGCGATGTAGCGCGCCATGTAGCAGGCCGAGCGATCGACCTTTGTAGGATCTTTGCCCGAGAACGCGCCGCCGCCGTGACGTCCGCGTCCACCGTACGTGTCGACGATGATCTTGCGTCCGGTCAGGCCCGTGTCGCCCTGCGGTCCGCCAGTGACGAAGCGGCCGGTGGGATTGATGTGAAACTTCGTACGGTCATCGAGCAGCTCCGGCGGAACAACCGGACGGATGACCTTCTCGATGATGGCGTCGCTCAGATCGCCGTGGCTGATGCTCGGCGAATGCTGGGTCGAGACGACGATCGCCGCCGCACGAACGGGACGCTTTCCTTCGTACTCGATCGTCACCTGCGACTTGCCGTCGGGGCGGAGAAAATCGAGCTCGCCCGCTTTGCGCACTTCCGACAGGCGCCGCGCGAGTTTGTGCGCGAGCATGATCGGCAGCGGCATCAGCTCCGGCGTCTCGCGGCAGGCGAAGCCGAACATCAGACCCTGATCGCCAGCGCCGCCGGTGTCAACGCCCTGAGCAATGTCCGGTGACTGCGGGTCGATCGAGGAGATCACGGCACACGTCTCGCTGTCGAAACCGTACTTCGCGCGCGTGTAGCCGATCTCTTTGATGGTATTGCGCACGATCGACGGGAAGTCGACGTACGTCTTCGTGGTGATCTCGCCGGAGATCATGGCCAGACCTGTCGTGACGAGTGTCTCGCAGGCAACGCGCCCGGTCGGATCCTCGGCGATCACAGCATCAAGAATCGCGTCCGAGATCTGGTCCGCGATCTTGTCCGGGTGCCCCTCGGTGACAGACTCCGAGGTAAAGAGAGTTCTATGGATAGACATCGTAAAAGCTCCTAATTGGATTCAGGTAATCCTAACAGCCCTCGGACCAAAACGCACACCGCCGCGACGACCGCGACGGAGCCTTGGGCAACCAGCGCTGCCGGCCGTGCCGGTCAGGCGCGCAGAATGCAAACTCATCGGCAGAATGCTGAAGACACGAAACATCCCCGCCTACCGCGATCTGCTCGTCCTCTTTACAAAATATGGACGCAAAGACTTCCGCCTCACAACCGATCCGAACGAGATTCTCGTAACCGAGGAGGCCGCCGGGGAGATGGAGCCCGACGTTGCCCGGCGCGCCGAGGCCTTCGCCAAGGCACTCAAAGGGATGGGACCGACGTACGTGAAGTTCGGCCAGGTCCTGTCGACGCGACCCGACATCGTCCCGCCCGAGTACATCGTGGCACTCGAATCGCTACAGGATGACGTCGAGCCGTTTTCGTTCGCCGATGTCGAGAAGATCGTCGAGGAGGATCTCCAAGTCCGCATCTCGAAGGCCTTCGAGTCGTTCGAGTCCACTCCCCTTGCCGCCGCCTCCCTCGGCCAGGTTCATCGCGCCGTGCTGCGCGACGGACGCGAGGTCGTCGTCAAAGTGCAGCGTCCCAATGTGCGCGAGCAGGTGAAACACGATCTCGAGGTGTTCACCGAGATCGCCACGACGATCGAGCAGCACAGCGAGATCGGCCGGAAGATGAATCTCGTCGGTGCCATCGAGCAGGCTCGCATCACAATGATGAATGAGCTGAACTACGAGCAGGAAGCGCGCAACACCGAGACGTTGCGAAAGAACCTGGCGGAGTTTCCGGAGATCTACATTCCCACCGTCATTCACGACATGACCAGCGCACGCGTGCTGACGAGCGAGCACATTCGCGGGCGCAAAGTGTCGAAGCTGACGCCGCTGCAGATCATCGATCACGACTACGCGGAGCTGGCCAAGAGTCTGACGAAGGCGTATCTCAAGCAAATCTGCGTCGACGGCATCTGGCACTCCGATCCGCATCCGGGCAACGTCTTCGTCCGCGATCTCGACGACAACCAGGCCGAAGTAGTCTTACTCGACTTTGGGATGGTGAGCAGAATTAGCCGCGAGTTTCAGGACGAGATCATCAAACTGCTGCTGGCCATCTCGTCGAACCGCGGCGCGGAGGTCGCCGATGCCTGCGTGCGCGTGTCGGAAGTGCAGGAGCGATTCGACGCCACCCGCTTCGTCCGCGAGATCTCCGCGCTGGTGGCGACGTTTCACGACGTCGACATCCGGCAGATCAATGTCGGTCAGTTGATCTTCCACGTCATCGGCGTCGCCAACAGCAACGAGCTGAAAGTGCCGGCGGAGCTGGCAATGCTGGCCAAGACGCTGCTGCATCTCGACGGCGTCACGCGCCGGCTCGATCCCGACTACGACCCGCATACGGTCATTCGCGATTATGCCGAGCGGCTGATGGTGCAGAAGCTCGCGCAGAAGTTTGCACCGCGCAATTTCTATCCAGCGCTGCTCGATCTCAATCAACTCGTTCTCGATCTGCCGCACCGTGCGCGCGAGATCATCGACCTCACCGCCGCGGGCCGGCTGTCATTCAGTCTGAACCTGACGCAGGCGGAGCAGTTTCTGGCCGGCATCCATAAGATCGCCAACCGCATCACGGTCGGTGTGATCATCGCCGCGCTTTTGATTGCATCCTCAATGATGATGCGCGTCCCCTCGCGCGTGCAGTTCTTCGGATACCCGGCTCTGGCAGTGACCGGCTATCTGCTCGCTGCGATCGCGGGCGTGTACCTCGTCGTCACAACGCTGGTCAGCGATCGGAAGGATGAGGAAAAGGCGAAGTTGAAGGGGAAGTAGCGTTCATAACGCTACAATTTGCTACATGGATACAGCCAAGGCTCAAGTACACCGACTCCTTGAAGCTCTTCCGGACGATGCCTCTCTGGAGGACATCCAGTACCACATCTACGTCCGACAGAAGATTGAGCAAGGACTGGCCGATGTCGATGCGGGCCGCGTCGTACCCCACGCCGAAGTGGAGAGGCGGCTGGCGAAGTGGCGTACGAAGTAGAGTGGGCGGAGTCGGCGATCGATGATTTGATCGAGCAGCTCGACTTCGTCGCGCGAGACTCGCCAAGCTACGCGTCGTCCCTCAGCCTTAAAGCAGAGAAAGCAGCAGCTTCGCTCGATCACTTCCCGTACCGCGGCCGCGCCGTTCCAGAATACGAGGATCAGACAATCCGGGAGATTCAGGTGAGCAGTTACCGCTTGATCTACCAAGTGACCGCGAAGAGGGTTTGGATCATCGGCTTCGTGCACGTAGCGCGCGACCTGACCAGGCTGCTCGAACGAGCAGAGGAGTAAGCGCGAAAGACCCATGTCGCTCCGTTTTTACAGCATGCGTAACCTTAAGATTCACGCTCGCGACCGCCAAAATCTCGACCACGCCAACCACAAGACTGTTCCGATCATCGCGCCGGCCGCATCCGGAAAGAGATCCCGCAGGCGGCAATTTCCACTACCTGTGAACCCCTCTGCCAGCTCGACATAGATGCCCATCGCCATCACCGCTCCCCACGAAACGAGGATTTGAGCACGGGAGCTGTAGCCGCGCATCTGAACGCTCGTCATCGGAAAGAAGATGGCGAACCGGACGATGTGGCCGTATTTCGTAAGCGCAAACAGGATCAGTGGCCAGCTCAGCGCACAATCGCAAGGACGCGGATGAAAGTGAAACGCGACGCTGGCGGGGAAGTAGAGAACGCCGAGGATGACGAACGTGAAATACGCCCACCGCTGGCCACGAAATGCGAGCACGGCGAGTACGACAAAGACACCCGTCACGAGCCACATCACCATGGCTGCCGCTCCTTTCTCGTCCTCTAAAACCCCTCGAGGAGATTCGTCACCAGCGACTCCGCAAAGCGCACGGCGATCTCGTTGATGGCGCGCGTTTCCTGGTCGAAGGCGTCGGTTGACTCGGTGTTGACCTGATAGTTCTCGGAGAAGCGGTACTGATCGTTCTTCCAGAGCACTTTGTCGTCGGCCTTGTGATCGAGCAGCTCGATCTTGGCGGTGATGGAGATCTGATATTGCGTCGCGCGTCCCTGCGCGTTGAACGCGACGGGAAAGATGCCGAACGAGTCGATCGAGCCGCGCAGGATGACGTCCGCTGCGGCCGGCGCATTGACGAGCTTCAATCGTCCGCGCGAAACGAATTCGGCGGCCACCGACTGCGTCACGCGCTGTTCGAGCTCGACGCGCGTCGTGCGGTTGACAAAGGCCGGCACCTGAATCGTGTGCACGCTGGGCCCGAGGAGGTTGTTGGCGTTGCCGACGAGCGCGTAGCCGCAGGAGCTGGCTACAATCGGCAGAAGCAGAAGTGCGAGGCGTTTCATGGTGGAGAACGGTAACACGGCACTTTCCAAATGGGGTCAGGTCCACTTTGGAAAGTGACAGGGAACCCAGCGTTCGATGGCGTAGAGAAGACTGTCACTTTCCAAAGTGGACCTGACCCCATTTGGAAAGTGCGCTCGCTACGCTTTGATCACGATGTTCACCAGCTTCCCCGGCACGTAGACCTCTTTCACGACCTCTTTTCCCGCGAGCCAGTTCTGTACTTTCTGGTTAGCGCGAACAGCGGCGAGCACAACTTCCTTCTCCGGCGGATTCGGCACTTCGACCTGCCCACGCAACTTGCCGTTGACCTGTACGACGATCGTCACGACGTCCTCGACCATCTTCGCCGCATCGGCTTTCGGCCACTCCGACGTCAGAATGAATCCCTCGTTGCCGAACATCGTCCACAACTCCTCGGTGATGTGCGGCGCGAACGGATGGAGGAGCTTGAGCAGCGTGGTGTATGACTCGCGCAACGTCGCAGTGTCCGCATCGCCCGCGCTCAGCGCATCGCCGATCGCGTTCGAGAGCTCCATCAGCCCGGAGATGGCCGTGTTGAATTCGAACCGATCGAAGCGCCGCGTGATGGTGTCGATCGTTTGATGGGTCTTGCGGGTGAGGCTCTGACCACTTCCGCTATCTGCGTTCGGATCACGTGCGAGGATCTGCTCCCCCATGTGCCAGACGCGCCCCAAAAATCGATGCGCGCCGACGACGCCATCGTCTGACCACGCTGCTTCCTTCTCCGGCGGCGCGATGAAGAGCGTGTAGACGCGCTCCGGGTCGGCGCCATATTTATCGATCAGCTCATCCGGCGGCACGACGTTGAAGCGTGACTTCGACATCTTGCCGACCTCGGAAACCACCGCCGCGCCGCTCGGCTTGTGCACGCCGTTCTCCACTTCCTTCGGCGAGACCCAGTTGCCGCTGGCGGTGCGGAAACCTTCCTTCGTGATCATCCCCTGATTGAAAAGCCGCGTGAACGGTTCTTCGTGGTGCAGCAAGCCCATGTCGTGCAGCGTGCGGCAGATGAAGCGCGCGTAGAGCAGGTGGAGGATGGCGTGCTCGATGCCGCCGATGTATTGGTCGACCGGCAGCCAGCGGTTCGCCAGCGCCGAGTCGAAGATCTTGGTGCCATCGTGCGCGGAGATGAAGCGCGCGTAGTACCACGACGAATCGACGAAGGTGTCCATCGTGTCGGTCTCGCGCCGCGCCGCGCCGCCGCAGACGGGACAGGTGGTGTTGACGAAGCGCTCGTCTTTCGCCAGCGGATTTCCCTCGCGTCCCGTGAACGGAACATCGAGCGGCAACTCCACCGGCAACTCTTCCTCGGGCACGGGCACGATGCCGTCGCGATCGCAATAGATCATCGGAATCGGCGTGCCCCAGTAACGCTGGCGCGAGATGAGCCAGTCGCGCAGCCGGTAGCGCACCATC
>JAXDGL010000014.1:0-85887 GCA_034665065.1 Thermoanaerobaculia bacterium
CGCCCCGCCCGTGCCGCGGCCGATCGCCCGCCCCAGCGCCCCCCCCCCCCCCCCCCCCCCCCCCCCCCCCCCCCCCCCCCCCCCCCCCCCCCCCCCCCCCCCCCCCCCCCCCCCCCCCCGCCCCCCCCCCCCCGGAGCGAGTGCGCTTCCCGCGTTTGCGTCACTGCGAAACGATTTCGCGGAGGCATCGCGCCCGCGAGCGGCGTCATGAGTAGGCGGCTCGAGAGCAGAACTGCTCCCACTCCCCACCCCCCACTCCCCACTCCCCTCCCGGCAATAGACATACACCTCGTGCCCGCGAGCAGCGAGACGCGCCGATAGCTGCTCGGCAAACGTCTCGAAACCGCCATAACGCGCAGGAACGCCTCGGGTGCCGGCGATGGCGATCTTCAACGAAACCACCGCGCGATCCGGCGATCGGAGACGCGGCGGCGGCTCTGGATGGCGCGGCGTTTCTCCATGATCCGGCGCCGATTCTTCCACAGCCACGAAAGCGCGGGAAGCGACGAACGCTCGATGGTGAGCGCGGCAGCGATCACGACGAGATCGCGCGCCAGTTCGAAGGGTGCGTTGCGCAGCGCGAAATAGAGCCCTTCGTTCTTCAGCCGCAGCAGAAAACGGTTTTTCACTCCGTGCATGTTGATCGCCGCGGAGAGCGAGGAGCGCTTCTCCGGAGTCACGCTGCGCACGTGATGCGCGAGGGCCGCGGGAACATACAGCGCGCGCCAGCCGAAGAGCTGACCGCGCCAGGCGACGTCGGCATCTTCGCGAAACGCAAAAAAATCTTCGTCGAGAAACTCCCCGCCAATCGTGACATCGCGGATGAACGACATGCGATACATCGCGGCGGCTCCGGAGACGCCGAAGATTTCTGTCCGGCTGTCGGGCGTGGGATGTCGGGGGTCGGAGCTTGAAGCGCCCTCCGATTCAGGCTTTGCGTCAGGGCCGGCGCTGGTCATTTCTGAAGTATGCAAGTCGAGCAATCTCTCCGGCTCCCGACCCCCGGCTCCCGACTCCCACAATGGCATCCCCTGCCCGATATCGAAATGCCGTCCCGATCTCGTCATCCGGATTCCCATCGAGTCGACGAGACCCGTCTCCGCCTGCAACAGCTTTCCGGTAGCCATACCGAAGGTTTCGCCAACGGCCGCGAATGCGGCTACCAGCTCCGCAACGTACTCCGCTCCAAGAAATGCATCCGGATTGAGAAGCAGAACAAACTCGCAGTTCGCGATCCGAACGCCCTGATTCACGGCTGCGCTGAAGCCGCGATTCGTGTCGTTGATGATTTGCGTGACGTACGGCGCCGCAGCGCGTACGATCGCCGCCGAGTCGTCATCCGAAGCGTTGTCGATGTGGATCAGCTGAATCGCGGGATAGGTCTGCTCAGCAAGCGCGGACAGGCAGCGGCCGAGAAACTGCGCGCTGTTCCAGGTGACGAGGATGACGGAGACCCATCCGTTCGTCAGACCCCGCTCCATCGGTTGAAGGCCTTGCGCATCACGCCGGCGTAGGCGCGTGCCGCGGTGATGCGCCCGATCTGGCGGTTGGCGATGCCGGCGAGAGCAAGAGGGATCCGCAGCAGCATCCCGAACACGATCGCCCAGCGAAGCGCCTCCGCTGCGCCGGCGGAATGCCACTTGCGGGCGTAGAACCACATGTTGCGATACCAGAGCGCGATGAACTCCGCGAACGGAACGTGCTCGAGGCTGGCGCCGCCGAAGTGGCGTGCGCGCGCGGCGGGGACGACGAAAATCGTCTTGCCGGCAGCGGCGAGGCGGCGGCAGTAATCGACATCCTCGAACCACGCAGGCGCGAATCGCTCGTCGAGCGGACCGACTTCAGCAAAGACTTCGCGGCGCAATAGCAATGCCGCCGCAGCAGGCTGTTCGACCGGCTGCGGATGCGTCAACTCCAGCTCGCGGTAGCGATAGCGCGCCGTCATCGCATTGTCGGGGAAAAGCTTGTCGATGCCGAAAGCCTCACTGATGAGCGTGGCCAGAGTCGGCAGGCGGCGCAACTGGAACTCCCGCTGCGAATCGCCCTCCTCGTCGGAAAGCAGCGGAGCGGCCGCGGCGATGGCGGGATTCCCGTCGAGGAAGCCGACCAGAATCTCAAGCGCGCGCGGCAACAGCTCGCAATCGGGATTGAGCAGGAAAAGATAGCGGCCGGTCGTGCGCGTAGCGACGCGATTGACGCCAGCCGCAAAGCCGTCGTTGGCAACTCCGTGGATGACTTCCACACCGTCGCCCATCGCGGCGACGGTGGAGTCGGAGGATGCGTTGTCGTACACGACGACCTCATACGCGAGCCGTCCACAGGCGGCCTTGATCGATTGCAGGCAGCGGTCGATCCATCGTTCGCTGTTCCAGGTCACGATGGCGATCGACAGGTCGATCGGACCCGTCGCTACGCCTCGCAGCATCGGCGCCGCTGCATCGCTGCTCAGCTTTCTCGTTGCTTCTGCCATTGCGTCAATGCCTCGATGAGGGGCCGCGTCACCTCAGCCCACGCAAAGCGCGGCTGAATCCGGATCAGGTTAGATACGCACCTGGCGTAGAAAGCGTCGTCCGTCATTAATTTCGTGATGGCGCCGGCAACCGCTGCCGAGTTTTCCGGGGGGACGACGATCCCCAGACCTTCGGCGGCGACCAGCCCGGCCGCAAATCCTTCCTCTGTTGTGATTACGGGAACTGCTGCTGCGATGGCGTCGAAGAGCCGCGTACGAATCGAGTAGGCGGCCTCCGGCGTCGGACGATGGAGCATGATAGCGATTTTGCTGCGCCGTAACCATGAAAGACGATCGCGATATAGAGTCCACGAGTCGTTGACCTCGACGAACGGTGCTCCCGCGGCGATCAAATCATCGAAGCGCGCATCGCGTGCGCGATCAGCGAGGCGTTGGTTCGGACGAGAGCGTCCCAGGAAAAGCAGCCGGCAGGCGATGCCTTGCTGATTAACTGCGACCACTGCCTCGACCGCGGTCGCCGGATCGAGCCACTCCCACGTACCGCCGCCCCACAAAACGATGGTTTCGCGCTCTGCGGGTGCGGCCACGCCAAGGTCTTCGACACCAAAGGGGATCTCGATGATCGGTGCGGCCGCGCGCGGGTAAAGTTCCCGTTGCTTCGCCGTGGCGACGATGAGCAGATCGCCGTTGCTCACGGCGCGTTTCACGCGCCAGCGCTCGGCCTCGAAATGGATCCGTTGGCGCATCGCCGGACGGCGGCCATACATCTCCCGCAGTTCGAGGAGCACGGGATCGAAGAGGTCGAAAACGATTTTCTGTCCGCGCCGTTGACGGCGGAACCCGCGCGCCGGCTGACCGATCAGAACATCGGCCTCGCGCAGCGCTTCGAGCGCTTCGGCACTGCCGCGCGCCGCGACACGAAAGTCCGGCGTCGCCGGGAGCGCCCCTTCCCGCTTGCAGATCAGCGTCGTCGCAAAATGCTTCGACAACTCGCTGGCGAGGTGCCATGCGCGGATTCCCGGCCCCGCCATCCGTTCGCCGGCGACGTCGGGCGTGTGTACGACGACATGCATGAAGGATGAACGATGAAGGATGAACGGTGAACGGTCAACTTACGAAAGGATGAAGGATGAGAGATGAAGGATGAACACCATTAATACTTATAATTAGAATAAACACTTATCATTCCATTATATTCATCATTCATCGTTCATCGTTCATCCTTCATCCTTCATTCTTCGTACCAGTCCTTGAACGATTCCACGAAGTGACGATCGGCCTCGTGCCAGCAACTTTACGTCTTCCCACAACAACGCGCCGACGCGGCCAACGCCGCGATGACGCCGCGCGACGAGATAGCGATTCCGCGTTCGCAGCCGGAGCGCGTCGCGGCCGAGGAGCGGTGCAGACTGCGAGCCGCGATGAGTGGCTTTGATGACCGGAAGAACTTCGGTGCGCCAGCCGGCTTCGTGCAACCGCGCGCAGAGCGCGACGTCTTCGTAGTACGCGAAGAGACGCTCGTCGAAAATCGTGGGACCGAGGGTGGCACGGCGGTAGAGGGCGGCGGTGGCGGAGACGCCCCACGGAGCGTTGGCAAACGGGAGCGCGCTCGAAGGCATCCCGTTTCCAATCTGACGGAACGTCCCATCGCTAATGTCGATCCCGGCGCCGTCGATCGTCGTCTCATCGCGGCGGAGGATCGTCTGCACGGCGGCGAGTTTCGGGTCAGCGTCGAGCGCGGCGGAGACCGTGGCCAACCAATCGCGGTCGAGAATCACGTCGTTGTTGACGAGGGCGATGTACCCGCCAGATGCGTGGCGATAGGCTTCGTTGTTGCCGCCGGCGAAACCGCGGTTGGTCTCGCTGCGGAAGACGTGGAGACCAGGCTTGAACGAGATTCGTTCCGCGGCCGGGATGCGCGATCCGTTGTCGTACACGATCACTTCGCTGGCCGGCTGCGTCTGTGACGCGATCGAATCGAGACAGGCGCGCAGCATGTCGCCGCCGTCGACATCGAGCACGATTACCGAGACGTCAGTCATGCTGCATCCAATCGAGGTTCGCCGATCCGTCGACGCAACGCAATTCCGCACGGCCGTCGCGCTCGACGTTGATGGTCGTGTAGCCGTAAATCGCACCACTGGCCGGAAGAGCGAATGCATGCGCGCCGATCTGGATCGTCGCGCCGCTGCGCGATTGATAGCGAAGCGTTGAAGGGCCTCGCTTGGCCAGGAACGAGAGCGTGTCGCCGGCGCGAAGGATCCAGCCGCCCTGATAGAGAAAACGTGAAACGGTCCATTCGGCAGGGAACATCTCGCCGCCGTTGTGGAGGACGTGCGCATCTTCGAATTCGATGCGATCGGCGGGCTGGCGGCCGTAGGTGAAGGCAGCGAGAAAGAGAACGGTGAGGAGGACTGGGGCGAGGGCTGTCATCCTGAGCCGGCGAAGGACACGAAGTGCCGAAGGTCGGTCGAAGGACCCCCGCCCTTCCGGCATATGGGCGGGGGGTCCTTCGACCGTCCTCCGCCGCGATGCCTGGCGGTCGTAAAGGTGGCGCGGAACGGCGCGGCTTCGGCGGCTCAGGATGACAGCGAGCATGACGACCGCGACGAGAGCCAGGCTTCCTACCGTCGCTGCGGCGTTCGGGCGGATGAAGCTCGGCATCAGCCGCGAGAAGTCGCTGCGCCACGTCTCGCTCAACGATTCGCCGATGAAGTTCTCTCCCGTGGCGAGATGGAAGAGCCGCCAGGGAAACACCGCGCCGTGCACGACGAGCATCATCGTCCATCCTGTGATGACGGCACGCGCACCGGCGCCTGCACGTTGCCACATGGCGGCGGCGCCGAGGGCAAGGACGGGCATGAGGACGACGATGTAGCGGAGGGGAGGAGACCAACCGCCGTGCCATTCCGATCGCGGAACGAGATAGATGATGTAGAGCAACGATGTGCTGATGCCCAACCGGAACCCCTCGGGCATCTCGCGCCATCGCGGCAACGCGGCGATGGCCAGCGTGTAGAGCGGCGCTTGAAACAGAAGACCGGCTGCGCCATCGAGCACGAGGCCGAAGAGGCCGAGCCAATACCACGACCATCCATTCGGCATCAGCTCGCGCCACGAGTGCGTGTTGATCGGGTTGCCCGTGATCAGCCACGCCACGACGAGCGGGATGGCCACCACCGCGCCGGCGATCGCCAGTTGCCTGCGCGTGCGCAGCGCGCGCGCGAGCAGCACGATCGCGAGCAGGCCGAAGCGGATCTTGAGGAGGACCAGAGCGAAGATCGCGGCGATCCAGCGCGGCGGACGCCGTTGCCTCACGCCGCGCAACGCTTCGAGAAAACAAAATGCGGCCGGCACTTCCGGCCAGATACGCGTGACGTAGAAAACGATCGGCGGACCGAACGCGATGAGTGGAAAGAGCGCGCGCGTAGTGGAATCGTCGATGCCTTCGTCTTCGAGAAAGCGAATCGTCGATCGAGCCAGGAGCGCTCCGAACAACGCGATCACGGCGATGGCACCGGGAACGCCACCGAGCGCGTAGCCGGGCGCAAGGAGGATCGGGAGAAATGGCTCGTGACGCGAGTACTGCTCGCCGTGTGGCCCACGCGGATCGCCGGTTTGCGGAACGAGATCGGGACGCTCGGTGTCGGAGTGCGCGATATCGCGGTATTGGTTGGCAAGATCGAGATCGTGATCGCGCACCAGCGACTCGGTCATCAGCAGGTAGTACGGCTCGTCGCCGTCGATCGGCGTGCGAAGCTGGAGCGGAATCATCACGGCGTAACCGATCGCCGCGATGAGGAAGGCACGGTTCGCGCTCCAACGCACCTCGCTCGAAAACGCGAGGAGGGCCAGCGGAATGGCGAGGATGATTGCGCCGGCGCAGACGAGGAGCAGATAGGGATCGGAATCCGCGCGAAGCACGCGTCCCCACGAAAACAAAATGGCGAACGCGATCACCACACCGAGCTCCGTTGCCAGAGAGCGGCGAAGTGCGCGTCCACGCAACGCCACGAGAGGCATGGCAATCGCGGCGAAAACGAACAAGGTCAGTTTCATCGCGGCGGAAACTCGACCGACTCCACTTGCAGCAGGGAGTCGGAATGAAGATCGGGCGCGGCGATGACGCGAAGCAAGGCGATGTCCGGTCCGCACACGATCGTCGTCCGTCCCGCGGCAAAGAGCCAGGCACTCGCGCCATAGCCGCGAATCTCGCCGGGCGAAAATCGAGGGAACGCGTTACGCGATGCGAAAAATTGTTCGCGCCTCATGAAGCCGAAGTCGGCGGTGTCGCCGATGCGAATGGGTTGGCGCGTGATTCGGCCATGCGGATCAATCGCTTCGATCGTGCCGATCAGACGGCCCGATCGAAAGCGCTCGATGTGTCCTCCCACCGTCGTCACGACTGCCGCACGCACATGCGGCGGCACGCCGATCGTCAGCGACTCGCCCGCCGCCAGTGCTCGGGCGGCGGGAAGCGTCTCTCCAACCGCTGGCTGGTAGTTTCGAACCAGAGGCAGCGAGCGAGCCACGATCCCGCTCCAAGGCCAGAGCGCGAAGATCGCCAGCGCCGCCGCGTACGAAACGAAGCGCATGCGATCGAGAAGAGGAACGAAGAACGCGAGCGCAACAGCGACGTAGACCGTCGCCAGCGAGTAGCGCGCGAAACAGGCGCAGACGAGAAACAGCGCGCCCCCGAGCACCATCGCAGCATCCCGAACACGCGACGATCGGGCCTCAAGCGTACCTTCGAACGAAGTCGCCAACGCGCGAACGCCAAACATCAGCAGCGCGACCGCGAACGGCAGCAGCGTCATCATCCCCGCATGCGCCGGCGTCGCCACCGCGACGATAAGTACGCCGATCAGGAACGCTGGCGTCCCGCCGGCTGGCCCGGCGGCGTCCCGCCGCCGCGGCATCGCGTAAAGCAACGCCACGCTGCCCGCCAATACTGCCAGCTCGCGCAGGATCCGAACATCGCCCAGAGGAATCCAACGGAACAGGATGATTCCTGCGACCGTCAGCGCGATCTCCGGCGGCGAGACGCCGCCGGGCCAGCCGGCGGGACGCGGGCGTTCCAGCGCGGTCGTCGCCATCGCGGCGGTTCCGTAGGCAGCGGCCACGATCACGCCATAGGCAAGAAGCCGCGTCCGCTCCTCCGTCAGCGTCATCATCGCCGCCACCAGCAGCGGCAACGCGCACAGAATGACAGCCGCCCACGGCGTTTTCCGCGCCGCCCACGCGCAGACGAGCACGAGCGCGGCGACAAGCGGAAGGTGAGTATCGATCGGAGTCGTCAGCACATCGCGTTCTCGGCGGGATTACGCGCCCACTCCGGATCGAAGCCTTCGATCGTCTCCGGTGTCACGGTGGCGCGATAGACGATGCGGGCATCGCCGCGAAGCTGCACATCGCGCGGCAGGCCGTCTTCGATCGTGAACGATACTTCGAGCGTGATTCCGCTTCGCGTCAGCACCTTCACCGGCGACGACGCCTTATGAAGAAGCGCGCTGGTCACGGCGGATGCGACGACACCGGAGCCGCAGGAAAGCGTCTCCGCTTCTACGCCGCGCTCATACGTTCGCACTTCGATCGATCCGCGGTCGCGCACGACGACGAAATTCACATTCGCGCCCGCGGGCTGAAGATCGGGATGGGAACGAAGCGCCTGCCCCAGTGGCACGATGTCCTGCGCCCAGAGGTTGTCGCGCAGAAAGACGACATAGTGCGGCACGCCGACGAGGATCGAGTTACCTCGAATCGTCGTGCCGCCGACAGCAAGCGAGCGGGATCCGAACCCACTCGGCGGCGGCAGGGACAGCGTCACTTGCCCACCGTCGCTCACTTCGGCGCCAATCACACCCGCGCCGGTCTCGATCGTCATCCGCTTCGGCGCGATCACGTTGACGAACGCGAACCGCGCCGCGCATCGAGTTCCATTCGCGCAGAAGTCGGCGGCGGAGCCGTCGGCATTGAGATAACGCATGCGGAACGTCGCCCGCCCCGTGTTCTCGATCAGGATGACTCCATCGGCACCCACCGACAGATGGGGCGTGCAGATGCGCCGCGTAAACGCGGCGGCATCTCCGATGCGGCCGGAGCGGTTATCGATGATGACGAAGTCGTTTCCTCCTCCGGCCATCTTCGTGAACGTCAACGGATCTTGTTTCGGTGCTGGTGTTTGCATGGATTGATCGAGAGCGGCGAACGTGCCGGAGCAGCCGGAAGTTTTCACGCTGGACGCTGGTTCCGACCGGCGGCTTATTCTCGCATGTAACGGCGCGCTCTCCCGATTCGTCTAGAACGTGGGACGCACCAACCGGGTAAGGGCCTTTGTCCGCAACGTCCGGCATCTCACTATCATCGGAGCACACTTCGTGAAACGACTTCGCTTCACTCGCGCTACCTCGGCCATCCTCATCGCCGCTTTCACCGTTGGACCTCTTGCCGCACAGCAGAAGAGTCCCCAAACACCCGCGGAACAGCCCAAGCTCGTCGAGAACATTGACGTGCACGTGATCGGCGTCGACGTCGTCGTCACGGACAGGAAGGGCAATCCGATCACCGGTCTGACGAAAGACGATTTCCGGATTTTCGAGAACGGCCAGGAAAAATCGATCTCGAATTTCTATGAGATCGACGGAAAGACCGCCAAACCGGCCATTCCCGTGACCGTGCCTGGAGCTACGCCAGCGCTGCCGGCAACGGCCCCCGCGCCGAGAGAAGAAGTCAACGAACAACTGCGCCGCCGCATCATTTTCTATATCGACAACCTCTCGCTGGCGCCCTTCAACCGCAACCGCGTCTTCAAGCAGATGAAGGAGTTCGTCCAGAACGTCATGCGTCCCGGCGACGAGGCTATGGTGGCGACGTACAACCGCAGCCTCAAGATCCGCGTGCCCTTTACGCGCGACGCCGTACAGATCCAGCAAACGCTTGATTCCATCGCCGGTGAATCCGCCCTCGGAACATCCAACCGCAGCGAAGTCAAAGACGTCATCGGCCGCATTCGCGACGCCTCGACCTACGATGATGCGGTTTCCACAGCCCGCTCCTACGCGCAATCCGTCGACCATGACCTGCGGCAGAGCGTCGAGTCGATCAACGGGCTTCTGACGACACTTGCCGGCGTCGAGGGGAAAAAACTTCTCGTACTCACGACGGAAGGCTTTCAGATCCAGCCGGGACGCGAAGTCTTCACGATGATCGATGAAGTATCGCGCGAGAAAGGGTGGCAATCGAGCGCGATGCTCGAAGCGATGTCGTTCAACGGCAACTCGCTGATCGAGTCCATCGCCAAGACCGCGAACGCCAACGGCATCACGCTCTACGCGATCCATGCGGGCGGCCTGGCAGCAGGCGGCGAAGGGATGACCGCCGACAACCAGCAGGCCATTTCCTACAACGTCACGTCTGCTGCGCTATCGAACACCACGGAATCGCTCCAGATCCTGGCCGAGCTCACCGGCGGCCTGGCAACATCGCGCACGAACAATTTCGCCGGCGCGTTCAAGAACATCGAGCGCGATCTCGATTCCTACTACTCCCTCGGATATCGCGCCGGAACCGAGCGCGTCGATCGCCAGCGTACGCTCGAGGTGCGCGTCAAGAACAAAGCGTGGAACGTCCGCAACCGTCAGACATTCGTCGAGAAGTCGACGTTCCAGGACATGAGCGACCGCGTCATCGCCAATCTGCTTTACCGCACAAAGGCGAACGACCTCGGCGTGCGCGTCGTGGTGAAAGAGCCGACTCCGGCCGACGAGCTTTTCAAGATCCCGGTGGAAGTGCAGATCCCGGTCGACAACCTCACGCTCATCCAGCAGGGCGAAGCCTACATGGGCGGATTCTCGATCTACGTCGTCGTCGGCAACAAGGATGGCGACATGTCGGACGTCTCCCGCAAGTCGCACCAGATCACGATCCCGGTCAGCGATTTTCCGAAGACCAAAGGCAAGTACTACACGTACACGCTCGACCTGATGTGCGAGCGCGGACTGAACAAGATCTCGATCGGTGTCGTCGACGATGTCTCGAACATCAGCGGCTTCGACCGGCAGCAAGTGATCGCGCAGGATCTTCGATAGGATCGCGGCTCCACATGCGGTAGAGGTTTGGCACGACTTCGCGGTTTCCGAGGTAGCCTCGGGATGTGAAGTTGCTCAACAAACACAAGTCGCTTCTCGCTGAACGCTTCGGAGAAGCAGCGCGCGAGAGTGCGATTCTTTGGTTCGTCTTTTCGGCGCTTGATGCTTTGGTCAGCCGAGGGTTGACGTTCACATGGTTCCTGTCGAACACATCCGGCGCTCTTGTAGTTTGGGCATTGGGGATTTACTTTGAGATCGTAGCTAAGGAGATCGCTGGAAAGGAGGTCGTATGAATCCGATGTACTACGGAACTTTCGCGTTTCTTGCGTTCTCCAGCTTTTTCATCATTGGAGGGTTTTGGGCCATCCACGGTCTGAAAAAGGACAAGCGCGAGCGCGATGCCGCTAACGCAGCGTCAGGATCTCAGTCACGTCCCGCTGAATGAATCGCTCTTTTGTTATTTTGGCGTGCAATGACGATCCGGCCGAAGGAGCACTCATGAGTCCACACGCAATTCCAGCGGTAATGGTCCTGTCGTTTGTTACTCCGCTCTTCGCCGTACGCGACCTTGCCATTCGTCATGTTCGGCAGTTTTCTATTCGTCGCAGGTTTGTGGTCGATTCATAAGATCCGGAGGGAGGAAGCCCAAAAGCGCCCGATCGGGTTCTCTACCGCGGAACCGGAATCTCGTTCACGATCCGCTGAATGAACCGTTGCTCCGGCGAGCTGTCGGCGCGCAGCAGGCGACGATCCTTCATCACGATTCGATGCGATAACACCGGAACTGCCAGCCGCTTCACATCTTCAGGAATCACGAAGTCGCGTCCATTGACCATGGCCAGCGCCTGACACGCTTTGAAATACGTCAGCGCGCCGCGCGTCGACACGCCCAATGCCGCCTCGGCGTGCGTGCGCGTCGTCTCGATGATTGCCATCAGATAGTCGACCAGCGACTCGTTCACGTGAATCGTCGACACCTGCGCCTGCAGATCGCGCACTTCCTGCTCGTCGAGAACCGGCTCGAGATGTTCCAGCGCATCCTGTCCTCCTCCCGACCGGAGAAGCTTCTTCTCGTCAGTTGGATTCGGATAGCCGATCGTCAGCTTCATCAGGAAGCGGTCGAGTTGCGACTCGGGCAGCGGATAGGTGCCGACGTGCTCGATTGGATTCTGCGTCGCAAGCACCATGAACGGATCAGGAAGCGGCAATCGCTTTTTTTCGATCGAGATCATCCCCTCGCTCATCGCTTCCAGCAACGCCGACTGCGACTTCGGCGTCGCGCGATTGATCTCATCCGCGAGGAGCACGTTCGTGAACACAGGACCGGAGATGAACTCGAACTCCTGCGCATCCTGGTTGTAGATCGTGACGCCGACGATGTCCGCGGGCAGCAAGTCGCTCGTGAACTGGATGCGCTGAAACGACAGCGACAGCGAGCGGGCTAACGCGTGCGCAAGCATCGTCTTGCCGACGCCGGGCACATCTTCGAGGAGGATGTGGCCTTTCGCCAGAAGGGCGGCGATGCACAACTGCACCACCTCGCTCTTGCCGCGGATCACGCGCTCGACATTCGCATGGAGAGCGGCGATCTTCTCGAACGTCGGGTGGCGTGTGACCGGTTGCGTCGTCATTTCAGAGTGTCCGATGCAACAGAGGTGACCGGCACGTCATTTCGACGCGCCGGCGCCACCGTACGTCACAACTTCTTGAAGTGCGGCCCACCCCCACCTTCCGGCGGAACCCACGTGATGACCTGATACGGATCCATGATGTCGCACGTTTTGCAGTGAAAGCAGTTCGTGAAATTGAGGAATGGCACTTTCCCGCGGCCATCGGCGGTCGGCTGCGGCTCGTAGACCTGCGCCGGACAGAAGTGAAAGCAGGGATTGCCGAACTCCTCGGTGCAGCGCGTGATGCAGACTTCGGTGTCGGCGATCAAAAGATGCGCCGGTTGGTTCTCTTCGTGAATGACGCCGCCGTTATAAACGTCGGTGACTTTGTCGAACGTAAGCACGCCGTCGAACTTCATCTTCTCCGGCGGATGCGGATGATCAGCTCCGAAGTAACGCTGGATGCGCTCCATCCGCTCGTGACCAGCATGTCCTTCGAGACGGTTCATGGCGCCGTAGCCGCGGCCGCCCGTCACGATACTGAGGCCCGCGTTGACCAATCCCGCGAGCTGCCCGTATTCGAACGCCTGATGGAAATTGCGCTCTTTCCAGAGCTCTTCGCGCGCCCATGACGCTTCGAATATCGCTTCGTATTCGCTCAGTTGCGCGGTCGAGTAATCCTCGTTGAGGAGCGCATGAAACGCCGACTCCGCGGCCATCGATCCCGACTTGATGCCCAAGTGAATACCTTTGAGACGTGCGCCATTGAGGTAGCCGGCGGAATCACCGGCGATGAGAAACCCTGGACCGTACGCGCGCGGCATCGAGAAGTAGCCGCCTTCAGGAATCGCTTTGGCGCCGGCGCTGATCATCTTGCCGCCTTCGAGCAGCGGCCGGATCGAGGGATGCGTCTTGTAACGTTGAAACTCGTGATGCGGATCGAGCGTGGGATCTTTGTAATCGAGACCGACGACGAGTCCGATATCGACGATGCGATCCTTCATCCCGTAGATGAAACCGCCGCCGAATGTGTCGCCGTCGAGCGGCCAGCCGAGCGTATGAATCACGTTGCCGAGCGGAAAACGATCGTCGGGGAGTTGCCACAGCTCTTTCACGCCGACGGAGTACACCTGCGGATTCTTCCCCGCATACAGATCGAAAAGGCTGGCCAGTTGTTTCGTGAGCGTGCCGCGCGGACCTTCGGCAAGAATCGTGACCTTGGCGCGGATGTCGACGCCCGGCTCGAAATTCGGCTTCGGCTGCCCGTTCTTGTCGATCCCTTTGTCGCCGGTGCGGACGCCGACGACGCGACCTTCCTCGACCAGCACACGTGACGCCGCAAACTCCGCGAAGAGATCGACGCCCATTTCGCCAACGATCGGCGCCATCCATCGAACGAATTCTCCGAGCGAGATGACGTAGTTGCCGTGGTTCTGCAGCGGTGGCGGCATAATCGGGGCCGCGATCTTCATGTTCTCGAAGAGGTACCAGAAGCCGTCGTCGGTGACGGGCGACTCGATCGGGCAACCGCGCTCGAGCCAGTCGGGCATCAGCTCGGCGATGCCGCGCGGATCCATAACCGCACCGGAGATGCCGTGCGAGCCGATCTCCTGCCCCTTTTCGAGCACCGCGATCGACAGACCTTCCAGCTTCTTTTCGGCGCTCGACTCGTTGTGCGCTTTCACCAGTTCGGCGAGGCGGTACGCCGCGGCCAGGCCGGCAGGTCCCGCACCGACGATCACCACATCGACTTCGAGGGTCTCCCGCTCGATGCCGGGAAGTTCAGCCATGCATTCGCTCCTTCAGAAACGTCGGGGCATTCTATACGGGGGGTGGGTTGTGGAGGGTGGGGAGTGGGAGAAAGGCATCAACGGAATTCGCGGATCAGAGTGAAACAGATCGCGAATCGATCATCGCACCTCCACTACTCCATCAACTCCGCCCACTCCAATCGCAAAATCCTCTCTTCCACTCCCCGCTCCCCATCACACTGCTATCCTTAGCTTCCAATTCCGATGTCCCAGTACGCGATCCCGCTCCTCCTCCTCTTCATCGCCAGCGCGCTGACCGCGTTCATCACGACCGGCGCCGTAAAGAAAATTGCGGAGGAAGTGGGCGCGATCGACCGGCCGAATGAGCGCAAGCTGCACGCGATGGCCACGCCGCGAATGGGTGGTCTGGCCATCATCTTCGGTTTCGGCTTTCCGCTGATGCTTCTCGCTGCCAATGGCCACGCGGCGGAGCTGGTGTCGAAGAATCTGACCTACCTCTTCGCCGTCCTCGCCAGCGGCTCGTTGATCATTGGACTCGGCGTTTACGACGATCTTCTCGGCTCCGACGCTCCGAAAAAGTTCTTCGTTCAGACCGCTTCCGCCATCATTCTCGTCAGCTTCGGATTTCAGTTTTCATCGGTCTCCTTCGCCAGTTACAACATTCAACTTGGAGTTTTCGGACCGGTCATGTCGGTGATTTGGATCGTCGGCGTGATCAACGCCGTCAACTTCATCGACGGCATCGACTCACTGGCAACTTTGGTGGCCATCACGATCGCGATCGCCTTCGCCGTCATCGCCGTCATCCGCGTCGACGTCTTCTCGATCGTCATCATGACGGCACTGGCGGGAGCGCTGATCGGCTTCTATCCCTGGAACCGGCCGCCTGCCAAAATCTTCATGGGCGACAGCGGCAGCCTTTTCATCGGACTTCTGCTGGCAGCCTGCTCGATCGCACGCCCCATCAAGTCACCCACCGCTCTGATCGTGGGTGGTCCGATGCTCGCGCTGGCCCTCCCCGTTCTCGACACACTCATCGTCATGAAACAGCGCTTCGGCGTGAGGTCCAACTTTCTGGAGCGAATCACGCGGATGTTCAACGCCGACCGGCGCCACTTCCATCACGTTCTCGTTAAGAAGTATGGAAGCATCGGCATGGCGATCCTCTCCATCTGGATCATCACGCTGCTCTTCGCTCTATCCGCAGTGCTAACAGTAATCGACGATTTGAAGATCGCCGGGTATTCCGTCGGCATTCTCGGATTTGTGGCGATGATTTTTCTTCGCTATTGGTTCCGTCGCAATCCGATCGAGCGGCAGGTCTGACGCCATGTGCGGAATCGCCGCCATCTTCGCTTACGGAAGCAACGCAGCTCCCGCCGATGAGGGCGAGATCGGTGCCATTACGGAGCGGATGCGGCCTCGGGGTCCCGACGCCGGCGGCACCTGGATCTCGCCCGACCGACGCGTCGCACTCGGATCGCGCCGGCTGGCCATCATCGATCTGAGCGACGAGGGCACGCAGCCAATGACGGATGTTGACGGCGACCTGCGCATCGTCTTCAACGGCGAGATCTACAACCACCGTGAGTTGCGCGCACGTCTGGACCGCCTCGGCGCACGATTTCATTCGATGACCGATACCGAGGTTTTGCTGCAGTTGTACCGGCACGACGGCGCGGCGATGGTGGAGCTTCTGCGGGGCATGTTTGCATTCGCGATCTGGGATCCTCAGCGCCGCCGCATGTTCGTCGCGCGCGATCCTTACGGCATCAAGCCGCTGTACATCGCCGACGACGGCGCGACCCTTCGCGCGGCATCGACCATCAAGGCGTTGCTGGCAGGCGGACAGATCTCGCGCGCGAAGGACCCTGCCGGCGTGGCCGGATTCTGGTTGATGGGAACGGTGCCTGAGCCGTACACGATCTTCCGCGCCATTCGCGCCGTTGAAGCGGGCACGTCGTTTTTCGTCGGCGAGCAGGGCGTCCATGACGTGCGGCGTTACTACTCGATCGCCGCCACGCTCGGACGCGGAGTACGCGACGAGCCTGCGGCGCGTCTCGTCGATCCTCACGTGCTCGTGCGGGAACTGGTCACCGATTCTCTGCGCCATCACCTCATCGCCGACGTTCCTGTCGGCGCTTTTCTTTCCTCCGGCATCGACTCGACCGCGCTCGTCGCGTTGGCGACGGAAGCGGCAGGCCATCCGCCCAAGACGGTGACGCTGCGATTCGACGAGTTCCATGGCCGCAACGTCGACGAAGCGCCTCTGGCCGACCGCTTCGCGCAAAGCATCGGCTCCGATCACATCACCCGCCTCGTGACGCGCGACGAGTTCATCACGGACTTGCCGCGCCTCTTCGATGCCATGGATCAACCGACCATCGACGGCACCAACACCTGGTTCGTCAGCAAGGCAGCCGCGGAGCGCGGATTGAAAGTCGCCATCTCCGGCCTCGGCGGCGATGAGCTTTTCGGCAGCTATCCCTCGTTTCGCGACCTGCCGCGCATCGTCGCCGCTGCGCGCGTCCCGTTTGCTGCGTCCGCCGCGAACTACCTGACGCGCAACCCGAAAGCAAAAGCCGTCGCGCGCTACGGAAGCACCTGGGCCGGCGCCTATCTTCTCAAGCGCGGCCTCTACCTGCCTGAGGATCTGCCTTCGCTGATGGGGGCGGAAGACGCGGAAGAGGGATTGGAAAGCCTGTCGATCGTCGAGCACATCGCCGCCGCGATCGAGCCCGATCCTGGATCGGCGTTCGGCCGCGTCTCCGCACTCGAAGCATCGTTGTACATGCGCAACCAACTGCTTCGCGACACCGACTGGGCAAGCATGGCGCACTCGCTCGAAGTGCGGACCCCGCTCGTCGATGCCACGCTTCTCCGCCAGATTGCACCGTTGCTTCTCGTCGAAAAAGAACGTTGTAAGCAGCACTTCGCGAACAGCCCACGCAATCCGCTCCCGGATTGGCTCAGCACACGCGGCAAAACCGGCTTCACCGTTCCGCTCGCGGAATGGATGGATCTTTCCGCTGACGGCACAACGACGCGCATGCGAAGCTGGGCGCGCGTGGTCATGGAGCGCTGGTCGTGAGGATCCTCTACCTCGGTACCGACTCCTTTGGCGGCTACGGCGGGATTGCGCTTTTCAATCGTGAATTCATCAGCGCCCTGACGTCGCATCCAGCATGCGAGGAGGTTGTCGTACTTCCGCGGCTGATCCCCCGCCAGGTCGAGACCCTGCCGGACAAAGTGACCTTCCTGTCCGGCGCTGCAAAGGGAAAGATCGCCTACCTTCGTGCGCTCCGCACGGCGGTGCGCGGTGACTCATTCGATCTCGTCATTTGTGGTCACGTGAATCTTCTGCCCGTCGCGCGGCTCACCGGGCAGCGGCCACTCCTCATCACTCACGGCATCGATGCCTGGAAGCGGCTGCGCGATCCCCTCTCGAACCATCTCGTACATAAGATTCGCGGACTGGTTTCGGTCAGCGATCTGACGAGAGAGCGATTCATCGCCTGGTCCCATTTCACAGGCACGACCTTCGTATTGCCAAACGCCGTTCGCGTTGGGAACTACGGCATTCGCCCGAAGCGTCAGGATCTCATCGATCGCTGGTCGCTGCAGAACAAGCGCGTGCTCCTCACGCTTGGCAGAATCGTCGGCACCGAGCGCTACAAAGGATTCGATGAAGTACTGGACGCGATGCCCGCCCTTCTTCCGAAGTTTCCCGACGTGGTCTACGTGATCGCAGGAAGCGGTAGTGACATCCCTCGTCTGAAAGCTCGCGCGGAAGACCTCGGCGTCGCCGATTCGGTTCGTTTTACCGGCTTTATCGCGGAAGATGAGAAACCCCATCTCTACAACCTGGCGGACGTCTATGTGATGCCGAGCCGCGGCGAGGGCTTTGGGTTCGTTTTTCTGGAGGCGATGGCGTGCGGCGTCCCTGTCATCGCCAGCAGTCTCGACGGCGGACGCGAGGCTCTCCGGAATGGCCTGTTGGGACAGCTGGTCGATCCTACCAATCCCGCGGAAATCCGCGTAGCGATCGGCGATGCGCTTCGCTCAGGCGGCACACGAGTGATTCCGGCCGGGCTCGAGTTCTTCAGTTATGAAAACTTTGAGCGCCGCACGTGCGCAATCATCGACGCTCTTGTGAAGGGATGACCATGCCGTCTGTGAAAAAGGCCTTGATCTTCGGCGTCTCGGGCCAGGACGGCGCCTACCTGTCACAGCTTCTGCTGGATCGCGGATACGAAGTCCACGGCGTATCGCGCGATGCAGAGTCGCAGTCCTTCCGCCGCCTCGCCGCTCTCGGCATCCGCGAACGCGTCATTACTCACTCCGCCGCCGCACGTGATTTCCGCGAGCTGCTGCAGTTGATCGACGGCATCCGTCCCGATGAGATTTACAACCTCGCCGGCCAGAGCTCTGTCGCGCTGTCGTTCTCACAGCCCGTCGAGACGATGGACAGCATCGCCCAGGCCACGCTCGTCATGCTCGAAGTCATCCGCTACCTCAAGCTTCCCGTGCGTCTCTACAACTCCGCGTCGAGCGAATGCTTCGGCGAGACGCCGCCCGGCCACGCCAGCGACGAAGCCACTCCTTTTTTTCCGCGCAGTCCGTACGCGATGGCAAAGGCCGCCGCGCATTGGACGACGGTTAATTACCGGGAGGCCTATGGTATTTACGCCTGCTCGGGAATTCTGTTCAATCACGAGTCGCCATTGCGGTCCGAGCGCTTTGTGACGAGAAAGATCTTCACTGCCGCGGCCGCGATCGCCGCGGGCTCCGATCGCCGATTGAAACTCGGCCGCCTCGATGTGTGGCGCGATTGGGGCTATGCCGCTGAATATGTAGAAGCAATGTGGCGGATGCTGCAACTCGACGAGCCGCAAGACTTCGTCATCGCCACTGGCGAGAGTCACTCACTGGAAGAGTTAACTGCCGCCGCCTTCGCGCAGTTCGGCCTCGACTGGCGCGACCATGCCGACATCGACCCCAGACTCTTCCGCGCCTCTGAGATCACTTGCAGCCGCGGCAATCCCGACAAAGCGCGGCGCATACTCGGGTGGGAGGCGAAGACGAAGTTTGTAAGTCTCGTGAAACTGCTCGCCGATGCGGAACGAGCCGTTTAGAGGGTCACCGGCGAGACATTGTCTTCGAGACGCGGCAAAACACTCCTACTCCGTGTCTCCGCGTCTCCGCGTGATCGTTCCTCCGCCTCGCAAGGAAAGGGCACGATAAACTACCCGCCGCCTTGCACACGATCATCAAACCGCGCCGCGGACTGGCACAGCTCGACCTTGCCGAGGTTTGGCAATACCGCGAGCTGCTCGGATTCCTGGCCTGGCGCGACATCGTCATCCGCTACAAGCAGACCACGATCGGCGTACTGTGGGCGTTTCTCCGGCCGTTCCTGACGATGGTGATCTTTACGGTCATCTTCGGGCGCATCGCCAAGCTGCCGTCGGAGGGCGTGCCGTACGCGGTGTTCAGCTTCACCGCGCTGCTTCCGTGGCAGTTTTTCTCGACGGCGTTCGCCGAGGCGGCGAATTCGATCGTGGGGAACGGACACATGATCTCGAAGATCTACTTCCCGCGGCTCATCCTGCCGATGTCGTCGGTCGCTGTCGGCATCATCGACTTTCTCATCTCGTTCGTGATCCTGATTTTCATCATGATCGGATACCACACGCCGGTCTCCGCACGCGTCGCGGCGCTGCCGCTCTTCTTCGCGCTCTGCGTCGTCTTCACGATGGGGCTCGGCATCGTCTTCGCGTCGCTCTACGTGCGGTTTCGCGACATGAGACATCTCATCCCCTTCCTCACGCAGTTCGGCATGTACGTGTCGCCGGTCATCTTCAGCAGCTCGAAGATTCCGGGGAAGTGGCGCCTCCTCTATTCACTCAATCCAATGGTTGCTGTGATCGACGGCTTCCGCTGGTCTCTCCTCGGCACGAGCGAGTTGTACGTTCCGGGCATCGTGATGGGAACCGCAGTGTCGATCGTTCTGCTCGTCGCTGGCCTCTTCTATTTTAAGAAGACCGAGCGCGTGTTTGCGGACGTGATGTGATGACGGACGCGATCGCTGCGCAGGGAGTGAGCAAGATGTATCGCCTCGGCGAGCATGCCGCGGCGTACAACCTGCTGCGCGAGCGGATCGCAGAAGCGATCAAATCCCGATTCGGCAACGCCGAGGCAAAGCCGGAAGCGGAAGAGTTCTGGGCGTTGCGCGACGTCTCGTTCACGATCGGAAACGCCGAGGTGGTGGGTCTCATCGGAAAAAACGGAGCGGGAAAATCGACGCTGCTGAAGATTCTCAGCCGCATCACCGAGCCGGCGGAGGGACGCATCGATCTCTACGGACGCGTTTCCAGTCTGCTCGAAGTCGGAATTGGTTTTCATCCCGAACTGAGTGGCCGCGACAACATCTATCTCAACGGCGCCATCCTCGGCATGTCGCGGCAGGAGATCCGCCGCAAGTTCGACGAGATCGCCGAGTTCGCGGAGATCTCAAAGTTTCTCGATACGCCGGTGAAGCGCTACTCGTCAGGAATGTACGTGCGGCTGGCATTCGCCGTCGCGGCGCACCTGGAGCCTGACATCCTCATCGTCGATGAAGTGCTCGCCGTCGGCGATTCCGCGTTTCAACAGAAGTGTCTCGGCAAGATGCGCGACATCCGGTCGCGAGGACGATCGGTGATCGCGGTGAGCCACAACATGGCCACGATCGCGAACATCTGCGAGCGCGTGATCTGGCTGGAAGCAGGGCGCGTGAAGATGATCGGCCCGACGCAGGAGGTCGTGCATCAGTATCTATCCGAAGGAGTGGAGCAGGAGCTGAGTTGGGTTCCGCGACATCCCTCGAAGAGAGAATTCGAGTACCACAGTGTCTCCGTTCTGCGCGGCGACACGCACGAGCCGTCGGATGCCATTCCTGGCGATGCACCGATCGATGTCGTCATGGACTTCTCGATCGTCAGTCCGTTGTCGGATGGCCGCGTCGAGTTGCAGCTCGCAGACGAATACGGCGACCTGCTTTTCATCACCACCAGCGCGGATGCCGATCGGCAGATGCATCACGCCTGGACGATCGGACGGCACACATTCACCTGCCACATTCCTCCGAATCTGCTGGCGCCAGGGCCTTATCGCATCTCGGTTTCGCATCCCTTTGGCGGCTACTCAACGATGCACGAGAACATCCTCTCGTTCCAGGTAACGGAGCAGAACAGTGTCGCCGCGATCGATGGGCGCGCGGGGAAAATCGCGCCGCGGCTGGATTGGTCGCGCGATTGAACCCGACGCGCCGGCTGATGTTCGTCACGCAAACCCATACCGTATGGGGCGGGATCGAATGGTGGGTTCATCATCTCTCGCAGCGTCTGATCGAGCGCGGATGGGAAGTGTTCGCAGGACTGGCGCAAGGTGCTCGATTCAGCAATCCGCGGCCGTATGCGGCCGCGCATTCTCACCTCCGGCCAGTGATCATGGATGGACGCGCCGGCACCGAATCGGCGCGCCTCGCTGCGGTCCTGAGCGCTTTGCGGCGCGTCAAACCCGACGTCGTCATCCCCGTTGCGATCGGGGCCACTTTTGACGCGATGCGCAGCTTCGACGCCACATTCATCGTTCCCGTGCTGTCGCTCCATGAGGGAACCCTGGCGGATGTTGTCGAATATCAGGAGGAGATCGATCTGGCGGTTCCGAACTCGCGATTGCTGGAGCGCTTTCTCCGACGCCAGCTCGACCCGGCACGCGTGCGCTACATTCGTCAGGGAACGCCGCTCGCGACGACAACCCGCTCGCAGCGCACTCCGCGCCTGCGCGCGGCGGTCGTCTGCCGGCTGGAAGAATCGACGAAGCGCGTGCTCGATCTGCCGCGGCTGGCAGAGCATATCGGCGACAACATCGAGCTCCACGTTTTCGGCGACGGTCCGGATCGGGAAGCACTGGAGAAGGCATTAAACAATCGTGCGATCATGCATGGCTATCGTTCAACCGAGGAACTTTATCGGGAGGCCTATCCCAACCTCGATGTGCTGCTGCACTTTTCGCCGGCCGAGGGAAGTCCCAACGTCATCTATGAAGCGATGCAGAATGGAGTCGTGCCAGTCTCCTCGCGATTCATGGGATTGGCTTCAGAGGAAATCCTGCGCGACGGTGAGAATGCGCTGCTGTTTGACATCGGTGACACCGCCGCCGCCGCGCGCCATCTAAGCACACTGGCGAACGACCGCGATGCGTTGGAGCGATTGAGCGACGCGGCGCGGAACGCGAACGCCTCCTTCACGGACGACGATATGTACGATGCCTGGATTGACGCGATCGAGACGACGCCTCACCGTCCTCGGGCATTGCAGCCGGAGGTATTGCCGCACGCGGGCCGGCTCGATCGAATTGTGCCGCGGTCCGCAGCCAATTTCCTTCGCCGTGTGGCCGGGAGATCATTCCCTCACGCAACGGGTTGGGAAGAGTGGCCGGGCTCTCAGCAGAACAATGAAGCAATCACCGCGCGCGTGTCCGGTTTGCTGGCGGAGATCGAGAGGAGCGCGAAGCATGATCGATGAGAAGCACCAGGGTCAGTACCTCTACGTCGACGAACAGCTCCACATTCTGCACGGCGAGAAAGCGGCCGAGGCGTTGCGCGGTCAGTCCGATGCTGCCTGGCTCGATCCACGCGATGGCGTCGTCCGAGTCCCGAAACAGCGTTGGCAGCAAGCGCAACGCTACGAACGAGACACGTGGATGGTTGCGAATGTAGACGCCACCGACGACCGCAACCTGGCGCACAGCCACGGGTTCGGCGGCTACGCGGCTCTTCAAGCGAGATCATTCCAGCATGCCATCGAGCTGGGGTGCGGGCCGTTCACGAATCTTCGGTTGATCGGTCAGCATTGCACGATCGCGCGATGTTCGCTTCTCGACCCGTTGATCGAGGAGTATCTGAAACATCCCCATTGCACCTACAACCGAAACGCGCTGCGCGTATCGGAGAGGCCGCTCAGCCGGACGCTTGGGCGTACGCTGCCCGGACGCGCGCTCCGGCGCGCTCTTCGGGTAATCGCTCCAGGCACTCTCATGGAACACATCCCTGTCGCGGAGCTCTTGGCCCTCCCGATCGAAGAGATGCCGGCACGATCCACCTACGATCTCGTGGTAATGCTGAACGTTCTCGAGCACTGCTACGACGCCACGGTGATTTTCGACAAAATCCTCTCCGTCCTGAATCCGGGAGGCCTTTTCGTTTTTCACGACAAGCTCTTCACCGCCGCCGAGGCCGAAGAGGATGTCCGCACACGCTTCGATGCCGGGCATCCCCTGCGTGTGGGGAGGACCGTCATCGATTCCTTTCTGGAGACAAACTTCGCCCCGCTCTTCGCGGAGCACGGCATCGTCGAGGATGGACACGACGACCATGACCTGAGCCGCGACGGGATCTACTTCATCGGCACGCGCAAGGGATGACAGAATACCGTCCGTGAAGAATCCTCGCATCGCCATCGTCGTCACCACAATCTTCGAGCCCGCTTTCCTCGACGGCTACGTCGAGAACCTTCGCCGCTTTGGCCGCGACGACGTCGCCATCATCGTCATCATCGACCGGAAAACTCCGGCGTCTGTCGCCAGCCGTTGCGCGCATTACGGACTGATCTGCCCAACGCTCGACGAACAGGAAGAGCTTCTGAAGCGATTTCCGTCGATGGCCGGGCGCATCCCGTACGACAGCGACAACCGGCGCAACATCGGATTCCTCATGGCGCTCGACCGCGGCGTTGAGCTGCTCATCAGCATCGACGATGACAACTACTGCCTCGACGATGTTGACTTCGTTGGCGAGCATCTCGCTGCCGGCACGACGATCGATCTGCCATCGACGGAAAGCGGCGACGGATGGATCAACATCTGCTCGCTGCTGCATTCGTCGACGCAGGATCCCATTTTCCCGCGCGGCTTTCCCTACTACGCGCGGCGTCATGCGCCGGCGTTGCGCGAGGAGAGCGAATCTCCGGCGCGTGTGGCCATCAATGCCGGTCTCTGGTTGAGCGATCCTGATGTCGATGCCATGACCCGCCTCGTGCAAGCGCCACACATCGCGTCGTCCGATGGCCGCTCGATCCGGCTCGGCACCGGCACCTGGACACCGATCAATACCCAGAACACCGCCGTCGTCCGCGACGCCATCGCCGCTTACTACTACGTCCGCATGGGCTTCTCGCTCGGCGGCCTGAAGATCGACCGCTACGGCGACATCCTCAGCGGCTATCTCATTCAAAAGTGCGTGAAGACGCGCGGCGAAGCAATCCGCATCGGCTCACCGATCGCCGATCATCGCCGCACGCCGCACAATCTCTTCAAGGATCTCTACCACGAGCTGGCCGGAATGGTCATCCTCGAAGATCTGCTGCCTTGGTTCGTCGAGCTGAAGATCGGATCAGGCTCATACAGCGAGATGTTTGCCGAGGTCGCTGATGCGCTGGAATCGAAGAGCGCGTCGATGCGCGGGTTCGTATGGGACGACGGCGGCCGCGATTTTCTCGCCGATACCGCGGCGAACATGCGCGCATGGATCGAGGCGGTGCGGGTGATCGGATGATGGTGTCGGAACGGCCGCTCGTTTCGATCGTCATCCCCAGCTTCAATCAGGGCCGCTACATTCGCGAGACGATCGATTCGACGCTGTCGCAGGATTACCGGCCGATCGAAATCCTGGTGCTCGACGGCGCCTCGAAAGACGAGACGGTCGATGTGCTGCAGTCCTACGATGGCACTCCCGAGCTGCAATGGTGGTCGGAGCGCGACCGCGGCGTCGTCGATGCCGTGAACAAAGGCCTGACCCTCGCGCGCGGCGAAATCGTCGCCATCCAGAGCTCGGATGACGTCTACCTTCCTGGCGCAGTCTCGGCCGCCGTCGCCGCCTTTCGCGAGAATCCCGCCCTTGGCCTCGTCTACGGCGACGTCGAGTACATCGATGCGCAATCGCGCCCCAGCGGGCGAACGCATCTCTCCCCGTTCCAGTTGCACGACTACGTCGGGAAGCTGACGTACATCCCGCAGCCGGCGGCATTCTTCACGGCCGAGGCGTTTCGTGCGGCGGGCGGATGGCGGGAAGACATCAGCTACGCCGCCGATGCCGAGTTCTATCTCCGCATCGTGATGCAATTCCCGGCGAAGAAGATGGACCGCGTCGTCGCTCGTTATCGATACCACGACGAGCAGCGCGACAAGGCGTCGCAACGCGTCCAGCGCGATTGGCGCACAGCGATCGAGCCGCTGATGCGATCCAACGACCGCCGTCTGCGCCGTTACGCGCAAAGCGGCATCGACATGTCGACGATCCGCTATACGCCGGATGAACAGTGGATCAAACGGACGCTGGCCGCGTATCACGCACTGCTGATCAATCCAGCGGTCATCCGCAGTCCCGACTTCCGCGCCACGCGCGATCTGCTGCCCGGCCGCTATCCGATCTGGCGGCTGCTGTCGAAGATCAAGAAGCTGCTTGGCCTCGCGCCGCGCCGGTCCTGACTACTGCGCCGTCTCGTTTTGAGCTCGGGCCGCGGCATCGGCGCGCTTGTAATCGCCGCGGCTGAAGTACTTCTCGAGCCACACGTAAAGGATGATGAAGAGGTAGCGGCTTCCCATCTCTTTGATCTTCAACTTGGCGATGCCACTGCGCCGGTTCCGCCATGTGATCGGGATCGTCGTCCATGAAAAGCCGCGGACGATCGCTTTGAGCGGAACCTCGACGGTGAGATTGAAGTGGGGCGCGATGAATGGCCGGCAGCCGTCGATGACCGTGCGCCGGTATGCTTTGAATGCGTTGGTCGTGTCGTTCAGTGAGATGCCGAAGAGCAGCCGCACCATCAGATTGGCGAGCCGGTTCAATCGGAGCTTGAGCCACGGGTAATCGATGACGCCACCGCCGGACACGAAGCGGCTTCCGAACACGCACTCCCACCCTTGATTCAACGTTCGCCAGTAACGGACGGCATCGCGGCAATCGTCGCTCTCGTCGGCCATGACGATCACGACCGCGTCTCCGGTCATCGCATCGAGACCACGGATGATGGCGCGGCCGAAACCATGATCGCCGTCGTTCCGGATCGGCCGCAGCTCCGGCAACCTGCTGCTCAGATCCTCGAGAATGCTCCACGTGCGATCGCTGCTTCCGTCATCGACGACGATGATCTCGTGGTCGATGCCGTTGAGACGCATCTCGAGATGGAAGTGCTCGACCGTAGACTCGATGCAACCCTCTTCATCGCGCGCCGGGATCACAATCGAGAGCTTGCGCAGTGGAGGAAGGTCCGCATCCGGCGTCGAGTGATTTTTCATATTCTCTTCAGCCGCCTGCGGAGAGCTCGAGCCAGTCGGGATGGCTCTGCGCATGGACGAGGATCTCCTCGAGGATATCGGACGCGGTGCGCTGCGGCGTCCAGTTCCAATGTGCCTTCGCTTCACCGGCATCGAGCACGACCCACGGAAGATCGAACGCTCTTGGCCGCGGATCGGAGCCGACGTTGCGCGGCCCCATGCGCGCCTCACACCACGCGCTCAGTTGCCGCAACGATATCGCGGAGCTTTTTCCGCCCGAGATGTTGATGATCCGAGGAGCGCGAACGCCCGCTTCGGAAAGCTGGCGATCGAGAAGCAGTACCAGATCGGCGGGATGGAGACAGTCTCGAACCTGATGGCCCTGCCCATCAAATCCGATATAGCGGAGTGGACGGCCGCGCAGCCAACTGTGGATCCAGTACGAGAAGATGCCTTGATCGGCGCGCCCGAATTGACCCGCGCCCGCCATGACACCGCAGCGGTTGATCCACACCGGAAAATCAAACGCCGAGCCATATTCGAGCGCGAGTGCTTCGCTGGCCAGTTTCGTCGCTCCGTAAAGGGACACCGGCGCGCTCGTCGAAAACGTCTCACTGATTCCGTCGCTCGAAAGCCCCGGCGGCAAGGGCGCGCCTTGATCGGGCTCGAAGGCATCACCGGCGATGCGGACTGGAAGCGCGGCCAGTGGAGGAATCGAGTAGACGCGGCTCGTGCTCAACATGACGAAGGCCGCGGAGGTTCGCCTGCAGTATTCGAGAATGTTCAGCGTGCCGAGTAGATTGTGCTCGACGATTTGGCGGCTCGATGTGCGCCCGTCGATTCCGGCCAGGATGCTCGGCAACGCAGCGGCATCGATGACGGCGTCGACGCGCGGAAGTCCCTCGAAATCGCTGGCCATTCGCACGTCGGCGTGGATTACTTCGACGCCGAGGCGGCGGAGCGCCACTCGGTTCGTTTCGCTGCCGGCTCTGACGAGACTGTCGACGCCGATGATCTCGTGCTGGCTGCCGGCCTCGCGCCACGCCTTCGCGATCGCCGACCCGGCGAATCCGCAGATGCCAGTGATGAGAATCTTCACGAGCCCTCTCGCGTACGCCACGCTTCGACGATCTGGCGGATCGTCTCCTCGAGCGAGATCGTGATGTCCCAATCGGGATAATGGCTTTTCATCTTTCGAAGGTCACTGTAGTAGCAGATGTGATCTCCGATCCGATTCTGCTCCAGATAAGTGCTGTGCTGGGGCTTTCCGGTGTACGTCTCCGTGAGCGCAAAGGCTTCCATGATGCTGCAGGAGTTCGCCTTCCCTCCTCCCAGGTTGTACACCTCACCGCAGCGAGGATTCCCGATGAATGCGGCGATGAAGCGGGCCACGTCGACGCTGTGAATGTTGTCGCGCACCTGCTTTCCCTTGTAGCCGTAGATTTTGTATTCGCGGCCTTCGAGATTGCACTTTACGAGGTAGCTCAGGAATCCGTGGAGCTCCACGCCGGTGTGATTCGGACCGGTGAGGCAGCCGCCGCGAAGAACGCACGTAGGCATATTGAAATAGCGTCCGTACTCCTGAACCATGACGTCCGCGGCGACTTTGCTGGCGCCGAAGAGACTGTGCAGGCTTTGATCGATCGAGAACGTCTCCGGGATCCCTTCCGCGAATTCGCTGTCGTCGTAATCCCAGCGGGTGGCCAGCTCGCGAAGTGCAATCCGATTGGGAGCGTCGCCGTAGACCTTGTTCGTACTGAGGTAGACGAACGGCGACTCCGGACACGTTCTCCGCGCCGCTTCGAGAAGGTTCAGAGTGCCGGCGGCATTGGTATCGAAGTCGTCGAACGGAATCGCGGCGGCCCGATCGTGGGACGGCTGCGCCGCGGCGTGAACGATCGCGTCCGGCCGCAGCTCCGCGAGCAGATCGTGCACTCCCTGCCTGTCGCGGACGTCGAGCTCGTGAACGAAGCCGGGCACTTCGCGCATCAGGCGCGCCTGATTCCAGCGCGTGTCGCCCGATGGCCCGAAGAAGACTGCGCGCTGATTGTTGTCCAGACCGTGCACGACGAAGCCACTGCGCGCGAGGTAGCCGACAACTTCGCTGCCGATGAGCCCGGAGGAGCCGGTAACGAGCGCTAGTTTCAAGAACCATCCGTCCTTTCTGAAAACCACGTGAAGAGGATCAAATCCGTATCGTACCGCCGGGCCTCATCGAGCACGTCAAGCAACTCGTCGAATCCATCCACATCGAGTCCGCATTCGGACGCACCGTTCGACCAAAACGCATCCCAGGTGCTACTCTCTGACAATCGTCCGCGGTGAAATCGCAGGTCCCGTTCCGGCATCCTTCGGGAGAGTGCGCACGACCCTATGGATCATCCCACCTACGAGCGGTCATATCGGTGACAGACATCGCGGAACGTGATTCCGAAGGCCTGGAGCCTTCTGGAGATACGAGTGGGCCGCTGCGGCGACGCCTGGCGTTTCCCATCGTCGCCGCACTCGTGGCGCTGATCGGCATCATCGAGTGGCACCGGCTCCCTTCCGCACCGCTGGACAGTCTCAATTACGACGGGTTCCGTTACCTGGCCGGATCGTGGTCGCTCCTCGATCACGGCCGCTATATCGACATCGGTGGGGATCCGCAGCGTACCTGGGCCCCGGGGACGTCGCTCCTCTACGCGGTCCTCGCACGCGTTACCGGTAAACGGCCCGAGCAACTCGTCACCTTCGTCGGGCTGATGTCCTACCTCGCCATCCTGTTCGCGCTGGCAGCGACGATGCGAACGACGATCCGGCGCTGGCCCCTCGCTGCGATTGGTCTCGCCGCCATCGCCCTGAACTCCGGCATCGTCAGTCTCACGAACAAGTTCCTGTCGGAGCCCGCCGCTCTTGCATTCCTCTCGTGGGCTCTGCTGATGGCGATCGACGCGATCGACAAACGCTCGGAGCGCCGTATGGTGGTGGCGGCATTCCTGTTCTCGCTGGCCATCTTTTTCCGGTTCGCGCTGATCGCAGCGGTTCCGCTGGCGCTCGCTGCCGCGTTCTTCGCATCGGGCCGGCTGCGTACGCTCGCGCTCGCGCTACTGACACCGCTGCCGATGATGATCGCGCTTCGGGTTTTGGCTCCGGGAGCCCACACCGCAACTCCATTTCGGATTACGCCGCTGCCATTCGCCGAAGACTGGAAAGGCCTCGCCGAGCTCGCAAGCCAGATCGTTCCAACACGGATGGGCTGGATCGGAGTCGTGCTTTTCGTGATTCTGATCGTGATCGTGGCTGGGGCCGCGATACGGTCCGCGGGATGGGTGGGAGCGGAGCGCGGCCGGCGTGAGATTGCACTGCTCCTCCATTCCGGCTGGATCATTCTCTACACGGTCTTTCTCCTGGTCGCTCAATGGATCTGGGTGAGTCCTGCTCCGGTCATCGACCTGCGCATGCTTCTTCCGCTTTACCCATCGATCGTGATTGTCCTCGTGACCGGAGCCGACCGCCTCATGGACCGCGGGCCACGCTCACTCGCGGCGCTCGGCGTGATCGCGGTCTCAATCGCAACTGCGCGGGCGTTACACCCGTTCTTCGATCACCGGCCGCAGCCTGCTCCGGCATGTATCTCCCGCTACGATGCCGTGCTCTCGATCGAGCGGCTCCGTCCGGCAATCCTCGGCGACGACGTCGTCACCAATGCCCAGGGGCTGGCCTGGTACGCGCTGCGAAGGCCGGTCGGAAGAATTCGGGACGCGAAGACAGGGTCCCTCGTCATTTTCGTCGACGGAAGCAAGACCTGTCCTTACACAGTCGAGACGATCGAGGTTCCCAGGGGCGGCAACATCATCGCCCGCGACGGCGCCGTCGTCATCATGCGGCAGTAAGAAATCGATCTGCTGCACGGTCTGATTGCGTCACCGCGCGGCGCCGGCGTTTCGTACGATCGAAAACCCTTCCGCTTTTCCAACAAGAGTTCCGTTGCGCGCCGGCGAATTCGGTAAATCCTCGGTCCGCATGACGAACAGATCCCAATGAGTGGCGCCCTCCGGGAGCGAGAGGATGGGCGGCATGAAGTGACCATCGAGCGGGTATTGCTGCTCGATCATCCTCAGAAAGTCGCGATTGAATGCGGGGCGCGTGGCGTCGCGTTCGTCGGGGCGTAACACGGTCTCATGCAGAAACCGCCGGTCGTACGTGGCGAACCGGAGTGCGAACGACGGCTCCGGAGCGTAGCAGTAGACGACGATGTCGCCGGTTCTTCGATTGGCACCGACCGCGGCATCGATGTGCGTCCGCCGCTCGATCAGCATCGCCGTCTTCTGCATGTGATCGCGCAACTCGAGATAGGTGGCGCGTCCCGCGAGGATCGCGATTGCGACGATGGCGATGGCTCGCAACGACACCCGCTGGCCCGCGAGCCGGAAAACCGCGGCGGCAGCGAGGACCACGGCCATCGCGCTCGGCAACAGGTACCGGTACCGGATGTCGCCAAATCCTTCCGCTGCCGTCGGAATGAGCCCCTTTGCCGCGATGGCGAAGTTTGCGCCGATCGTCACGATCGCGAACAAAAGTACAAACCACGCGCTCCTGTCTCTGCTCCTGATCGCAGCGGCCAACAGGGCGATGAGTACCGCGCCTGCGCAGAGATGCCATGACTTCGCCGCGGAAACGGCGGCGGCGATCGAGTGCAGCGACGCCGCGAGCCGCGGAGGAGCGGATGCCGTATGTTCACCGTACCAACTCGGCGCCGAAACGACCGAGAGCAGCCATCGGATCATGTCGCCATATCGCGCTGCCGCCGCCATGGTGGCCGCGAGAAAACCGAGCAGAGTGCATCCGCCTGCCACTGCCAGATCGGCGACGCGCGTGACGATTCGCCGGCCCCCGCAGAATGCGAGCGCGACGCCGAAACCAGCGAGCCACGGAAGAAAGACGAACTTGATTCCGATGGCGAATCCGATCGCCAGACCGGATGCAGCGGCGGCAGCGATCGCCGGCGTTTTCGCGTAGGTCCAGACCGCTGCCGCCGCAAGCGCTGCCGCCGCGAAAAAGAGTGACTCAGGGCTGGCGATATCGACGTAGCGAAGCGCCGCGGGACTGATCCAGAAAAGCCAGAGCGCGGCCACTCGCTGCATCGGCGTGAGGTCACGGCTGAGTACTCGATCGAGGAGAAGCGCCGCGGCCACGGTGACCAACGCAGTCAGGATGTAGGCGCCGAGCCGGTATCGATCGACCGTCAACGGCGTTGCACCGGTAGCGGAAATCACCGCCGCGCCGAGAAGCTGGACCGGAGTGCCCGGGTGATCGATGTTCGCCGGAGCGATTCCAAGATGAACACGCAGTGCATCGAAGAAAAAATAGAGCTCCGGATCTGCGTACTCGCCCCAGAACGGACGCCAGCGGACGAATGTCTTCACTGCGAAAACGATCAGGAACGGGAGAATGCCGGCAACAGGCGCGAGCACACTCACTACGCGCTTTGCCCCTCCGGCCTCGGCGTTCGGCACCGCGTGATTATGTCAGAACAGAAAAAACAGCTCGCGCCATCGTTTGATATTCGGAAGCGGGGACGGCGCGAAATCCGATTCACGTCAGTTCGCGCGTTCGCTCAATCGAACCGCAGCCGGTAAATCTCGATCGACACCGTTTCGGCGAACCGCGACGAAGGTGCGTCAGCGATCGTGATTGACGTGACGCGTGGCAGTGTTGCCGAAGCTGCATACAGACTGGCGAAATCTTCTTTCGTCCGGATCAGCGGAGAGAGAAGGAATCCCGCGCGTGCCCCTTTGGGAACGAATGAGAACGATCGACGCCGGCTATCGGTCGTCGTAATCACGAGATTTGGTGGCGTGCCCGCGCGCAAGAGCAGTGTCTGCAGCCGCTCCCGAAATCGCGGACGGACATCAAGCCGGACGAAGAGTGGCCCCGCCTCGTTAAGACGCACTGTCTGACCGATCCGGATCTCCTCGCGCAAAAGCAGATCAAGCCGCGGCGGATGCGTCCCGCTCCTCCGATCGAGCACAAGAAACTCACCGTTGAAACCCGCGGGACGGTATCGGGCGAGAAGTTCCGGCCACGAGGATCCGTCATCGAGCGATGGGAACCTCTCGCCGGCTTCGGCGGATGCAAGACGCCCTTCCAACGCTCGCACATCGAACAGGATCGTCGACGGCGCCTCCGATCCGCGAAGATGTGATGCGTTCAGCTCGTCGAGCAGCGGCGTCTCCACGCAGTAGGACTGGAACACCGGACGACGGCGTGCCGGCAGATCGAACGCCCACAACAACGCGCTGCTCGAGGGATAGACATCGAACGTCGTTCCCGCAGGACGCGACGTCAGGTACCTCGCGTACATGTCTCGCGTACTTTGGCGCAGCCGGTCGAGATCTGACGTGCCGTAGCGAGTGAAGTGCACGAAACGCCGGACGCCCATCTCGACGGACAGCCGCATCGACTGTGCGAGAGGCGGAAGCTCGCTTGTGACGCGGCTGGCCGCAAGAAGCGCGAGCGCTGCCACCAGCGGAATCATCATCCGCCGCCGTCCGGGTGCAGCGAGCAACGCAACGCAGGCGAGGGTCGTGGTCGCGATCAACTCGTGCCGGTCGTGGCGAACGAAGCCCGCTTTGAATGTGAGAAAGAAAATCGCTGCCATGCTGCCGGCGGAAATGAGCCGCGACGGCGGGGTCATCGTCGCGCCGGTGCACGATCCCCAGACGCAGACCGCGGCGATGACGATGAACGCAACGAGGATCACATGATCCGCAAACGCCGAAGAGGCGACGGCCATCGCTTCGCTGTAACTGCTGGCGATCTCCCAAGCAATGCGGACGTACGCCGGGAAGAGTGAGAGCGGTTGACGGGCCAGCAGCCAGAACGCGGCAAGCGACGCGACGAACGTGGCGCCCGCAGCGGGGAGCCTGCGCTTCAGCAGATCATCCAGCACGGTCGCGCCCACCGCGACGATTGCGGCGATGAAGAACGAGAACTTGATCAGCGCGACGAGCCCGAGTACCGCTGCCAGAAAGAGCGCCGCCGCACGCCGCCCGTCGCTGGTCTGGATGAGAACCAACGCAAAGGCAAGGAGGACATACCGGGCGTCAGGAGAGAACCCATCGTCGATCGCCACGAGCGCGGCGACGATCACGATGAACGCGGCTCGCCGCCACGGATTGACGATCGTCCGCCGCGAGATCTCCGCCGACGCCAGCGTCAGTGCCGCGGCCGTCACGATACCGGCGGCCAATGTCGCAGCGAAGGTGCGTGGGTCATATCCGCTGTACGCGAAACCCCACGGTCCGAACGTAAAGGCCACCTGCCGCCCAAACGCGAGCCCGTTCGCGAACGCCTCGTGCAAGACGAGCTGCCACGACAGGTCGATGTCCCAGTTGAAAATCCGCGGCTGCCAGGGAATCAGGATCAACGTCGCCAATGCGCACGACGCGGCGAGAACCAGCCGCTCGATCGTCAGATTCGAGAATCGCGTGGGATGCGCGCCAGTCATTGCCGAAGTGCTGCCGGAGCGGCGGACATCTCCCCCACGCGCGCGGCGATCACGTCTCCAGTCCGCACGACGATGCCGGCTCCTGCCGGCGCGAAGTCGCGCGAACGCTGCACGTACCAGCCCGGATTGCTGGGCGCGTTCACGACGCCCGGGCGCAAGTCGGCGCCGAGACTCGGATAGTAATGCCGGAGCGCACCGGCATACGACGGGTTGCTGAAGATCGGCTCGCCGGCGCGGTGCGCGTTCACGACGGTCGCGTAAAGCTCGCGCAGATCCTCAATGTGCATGTACGTGCGGTTGTACGTGTCGCCCGACGCGCCAACGAAGACGACCGGCACAACGAGCAGGAGCAGGAGAGGAATACGCCGCGCGGCTGCTGCCAATGACGCAGCGATGAGGAGGAACAACGATGGGAAGCAGAAAATCATCAACCGGACTTCACCGTATGGGTAGATGTGGAACGCGCTGGCAGCCGCCACTTCGATTGGCGGGAGGATCGCAAGCAGCAGCACGACGATATTTCGTTCGCGAATGATCCAGACCAATCCGAGAAGGCCCACTGCCAGCCACCAGAAGCGGACCAGATTCAGCGACTGTCCCATCCAGTGCATCGTGCCGGTGACAAAGAGCGAGGGAGAGGTAACCCAGCGGCCGGTGGCGGTGAAGAACTCGGTCATGTCTCCATGCAGACGGACCGTTTCCGGACCGGGCGCGAGCCAACCGAAATACGCCACGCCCCAGAGAGCGAACACGATCGCGAAGCCG
Organism: Thermoanaerobaculia bacterium; assembly: GCA_034665065.1. Classification (GTDB taxonomy): domain Bacteria; phylum Acidobacteriota; class Thermoanaerobaculia; order Gp7-AA8; family Gp7-AA8; genus JADGNZ01. Next base: position 34,515 of record JAXDGL010000014.1, read on the forward strand.
GCCAGCATTCGCGGCTGGCGGATGGAGATCACGGCCATTGCCGCCAGCAAGAAGATGGGCGAGTGAAGCGTCAGCACGGCGATCGCGCTCACCGCAAAAAAGGCGGCGACCACCCACGCCTTCGGCGATTCACGAAGCCGTAGAAAAAGCACGATCAGCGCAGCAACGAAGCACCCTTCGAGCGTGTATTGCTTCAGGTGCTCCGAATAGAAAATCAGCGGACTGGAAAAGGCGAGCAGTACGGCCCAGACGAAGCGCGTCAGGCGCGGGAACGGCGCTGCGAGAGCGATGGCACACAGCGCGACTCCGAAAATCGCCGGCGGCTCGCGGAGCGCCGCGTCGGAAAATCCTCGAACGCTGCTCCAGACGCGCTCGATCCAGTAGAAAAGCGGCGGCGCGTTGAACGTGTGCGGACGCAATCCACCTCGCTGGACCAGCTCCGAGACCCACACCTCATCTTCGAAAAGAGTGGTGCCGAGGTTGCGGAAGCGGATCGCGGCGGCCGTGGCCAGCAGGAGGCCGCACGCGAGCGCGTACCATAGATCGTCGTTATTGCGTTCGTTCGTGATCACGAGGCTGCCCGATGCGCTGATGAATGCGAGGCAGCATGATCTCACGCGCGGGAACGCGTCCGCACTCCGGGATCGAAGACTGCTACCGACGCTGCGATCGCAAGCGCGCGATCCGTTCCTGAGGCGGCAGTTCCGCGAGCTCGTAGTAACGCCTGACAGCCGGCGCTGCGTCACCCTGCACTTTCTCCGACTGCGGCGCGTGCCAGAGATGAACGATCGGAAGGTAGCCGAAGCGCGTGGCGCGAAGCGTCTCCGCGCGTTCCCAGAAATCGACATCCTCACCACCCCATCCGACGAATTTCTCATCGAGTCCGCCGATCGCGTCGTAGGCCTCACGCCTGATGGCAACGCTTCCGCCGTGAAGATTCTGGATCACGACCTCGCTGTGTTCGTCGAGCGCCAGCCGCTGCGCCGCGATCACCCGTGTCGTATCCACCGGCGTCAGATAGAAGATGAAGCGCTTCAGATCGACCGCTTCCCACCCATTCTCGACGTGCGCAGCCACCTCGGCCGCATACCGCTCCGGCACCAGCATGTCGTTGTCGTGCAGCACGATCGTTCGTCCGCGCGCCGCTGCGGCACCGGTGTTGAACGTCATGGCGCGATTGTATGGATCGGACTCCCCCACTGGCTGATGGATGTAGCGAACCCACGAGGGCAGCGCGCTCTCGATCTGATTCCGGACATCCTGTTCGATGACGATGCACTCGATCGCAGCGTCGCGCTGCGCCGCGATCGATCGCAAGGTCAGCAACAGCAGTGGCAACCGCGCAAGACCTCGATGCCCGATCAGGAAGGTAACTTGCGGAGCCTGCGCGTGATCCAGTGCGCTGGCCAGACGAATCGGCCATTGCGCAAGCGCGGCGCGCAGCAGACGAACATCCGCACCCGGTACGAAGCGGCAATAGTCGACGGGCGACGTCCATCGCCATTCGCAACGGGCGCCCGGCCCGGAATCATTGATGGTGATCGTTTCGTGCCGGTTGCGGATCAGGTCCCACCGGCCGCGAACGTGACGCTCGAAGCGCACGCTGTCGTAGGCAAGGGCACCGAGAAATTGTCGCAAAGGCATCGCGCCATTCTAGGCTGAGGAACGCATCGTGGAGGCGAGCAGCCTCTGATCCGTCGCCGCTACTACGCCAAGCCGTTCACTTCTCGCTCATAATCAGGTACTCGATGGAGTTTGTGGCGGGCAGTTCTTAAAAGCATTTCACGCGGAGACGCGGGGGACGCGGAGAAAACCGCGCTCGCATCGCCTCGATCACGACGACGTGCTTACGGTTCAGAATTCCAACAGAAAGCGGCAACCTCGACGAATGCTTCAGGATCTCCTCTACCCCTTCGATGCCGCCCACCTTTTGCGGCATCGCAAACGTATTCGCCGGCAGTTGCTGGAAGGCAGCAACTGGATCGACATCCGAATTGCCACCCTTGCCGGAAGCACCGCGCAAGAGGTGCTCGATCTCCTCGAGTTGTTCCTTCTCAATGACGGAATCCGCCCCACGTTTTACCAGTCGGACTACAACCGCTACTACGAGGAGGCGCTGTTCGACAGCGCGCGGCTCGAAGAGTTCCAGCCGGATCTCGTCTACGTCCACACGTCCGCGGTCAACGTCCACCACCACCCGACGATCACGTCCACCGCTGACGAGATCGCAGAGCTCATCGAATCGGAAGTGAATCGCTACGAATCGATCTGGAAGGCGGTCACGGAAAAGACGCGCTGTCAGGTGATTCAGAACAACTTCGAGGCTCCCGCAACACGGGGCACGGGGAGTTTCGACTATGCGTCGCCATCGGGACGAACGCGCTTCTTCACGCTTCTCAACGCCGCGATGGCGCAGCGAGCGTCGAACGGCCGGCGAGTCGTCATGCACGACCTTGCAACGGCCGCATCGATCACCGGTCTCGATCAGTGGAGCGATCCCGCACGATGGTTCAGCTACAAGATTTCCACCACTCCCGCGGGCAGCGCGATGTGGGCTCATTCGCTGGCCAACACGATTCGGGCGATCTATGGCCGCTCGCGCAAATGCCTCGTTCTCGATCTCGACAAGACGCTGTGGGGTGGCGTGATCGGCGACGACGGCGCCGGCAACATCCGCATCGGGCGGGAAACAGCCGAGGGAGAGGCGTTCACGGCATTTCAGGAGTATTGCCTGGCGCTGCAGCAGCGCGGAGTGATTCTGGCAGTCTGCTCGAAGAATGAGGACCTCATCGCCAGAGAAGGTTTCGCACATCCCGCGACCACTCTGCGGCTCGAACATTTTTCCGCGTTCGTGGCGAACTGGGAACCGAAATCCGAGAACATCCGCCGCATCGCGTCGACGCTCAACATCGGCCTGGACAGCATGGTCTTCGTCGATGACAACCCGGCGGAGCGCGAGATCGTACGTTCGCAGCTTCCGGCAGTGGCTGTTCCCGAAGTCGGCGACGACGTGAGCCGCTATCCGCTCATGATCGACCGCGGCGGCTACTTCGACATCGTCACGCTGTCATCCGACGACATCAATCGCAGCAGGCAGTACGCCGCCAACGAAGAACGGACCGCCCTGAGCGGGGCGTACGGCAGCTATGGCGATTATCTGACCGCTCTCACGATGCGCGCGGAGATCGCGCCGTTCCGCGACGTATACCTCGAGCGAATCACGCAGCTCACGAACAAAACGAATCAGTTCAATCTCACCACACGGCGCTACACGATGAGCGAGATCGCCGAGATCGCATCCGACCCGCGTTACATCACGCTGTATGGCCGCCTCGAAGACCGATTCGGCGACAATGGGCTGGTGAGCGCGATCATCGGCCGCAAGGAAGAATCCGCGCTGCACATCGATCTCTGGCTGATGAGCTGCCGCGTGATTCAGAGAGAGATGGAGCTGGCGATGCTGGACGCGCTTGTCGAGAAGGCGCTCGACGCCGGCATCCAGACGATCAACGGCTGGTACGAACGGACTCCGAAGAACAACATGGTGGCCGATCACTACGCCAGGCTCGGATTCACGAAAGTCCCCGCTGCGGATGACGGCAGCAGGAGCGACTGGATCCTCGATCTTCGTTCCGGCTATGCCCCTCGCAATACACACATCGAAAGGATTGCCCTTTGACCGACACACTGGAGAGACTGCAGCCCATTTTCCGCGATGTTCTCGACGATCCAAAGCTGGTGATCGATCGCCAGTCGAACGCACGCAATGTCGAGGGGTGGGACTCGCTGGCGCACATCAATCTGATCGCTTCGATCGAACAGGACTTCCACGTCCGCTTCGCGCTCGGCGAGCTGCAGGATCTCGAGAACGTCGGTGACATGATCGACCTCATCGAACGGAAGCAGCAGACGTGAACGAATACCGGTGGGCGGATCTGGCCATCGGGATGCGCGAGCAGTTTGCGGTCCTCATCGAAGAATCGACGGTCGACGCGTTCGTTGCGCTGACAGGCGACATCAATCCTCTTCACGCCGATTCCGATGCGGCGCGCGAAGCCGGGTTTCATACGCGCCTCGTTCACGGTCTGCTCACCACTTCCTATTACTCGACGCTCGTCGGCGTCTACCTGCCGGGGCGCTACGCTCTGCTTCAGGGTATCGATGTCAAATTCGCACTTCCGGTCTACCCGGGCGATACTTTGACGGTGTCGGGCGAGATCACCTTTCTGAGCGAAGCGGTTCGTCTGGCGGAGATCGCCGGCGAAATCCGCAACGGAGAAGGAGCGCGCATTTCGAAAGCGAAGATACGAGTAGGTATCCGTGAGCGATGAATCGATTCTCATTACCGGCGCATCCTCCGACATCGGGGAGGCGCTCGTCAGGCGGCTCGCGGCGAGCAACGCAGCGCGCCCGCTGATCTGTCACTACAGCAGCGGCCGAACGCGGATCGAAGAACTTCAGAAAGAGCTCGGTCCATCCATCGTCCCGATGCGGGGCGACTTCTCATCGAGCGCATCGATCGACGCATTCATCGAGTCGCTCCGCGCCGCCAACGTTGCTCCCTACTCCTTCGTGCATCTTCCCGCCAGCAAGCTCCGCTATGAGCGATTTTCGAAGCAGACGCGGTTACAGTTCGAGCGCGATTGGCAGATCCAGGTCGGCTCGGCGATCGCAATCCTCCAATACTCGCTGGCCGGGCAGAAGCGGCTCTCCGACAAGCAGCTCCCCCGCCGCCGCGTCGTCTTCGCCCTTTCCAGCGTCACCCTCGGCACTCCGCCGAAATACCTATCGATGTACACGGCGATCAAGTACGCGCAACTCGGCCTCATGCGGTCACTGGCCGTCGAGTACGGCGACCTCGGCGTATCGGTGAATGCCGTTTCGCCGTCGATGGTGGAGACGCAGCTTCTTTCCGAAGTGCCGCGGCAGATCGTCGAGACCAGTCAGTCGCAGAATCCGATGGGACGCAACGCCACTCCCGGCGATGTCGCAGCGGTAATCGAGTTTCTCCTGTCTGATCAGGCAGACTTCATCAACGGCGCAAACGTTCCTGTAACCGGCGGCAGCATTCTCTGATGCCGTTCAACTCCTTCCCATTCGTTCTTCTGTTTCTGCCGGTCGTCGTCATCGCGTATCGGGCCGCACTCCGGATCTCCCCCGCCGCGGCCCGAGGAGCTTTGCTTCTCTCCTCGCTGCTCTTTTACGCGCTCAATAGCTGGAAACATCTGCCGGTCCTGATCGCAAGCATTCTCGTGAATTTCGTTGTCGCGCATCGGATCGCGCAGCAATCCGAGAGACGGCCGCGCGTTGTTTGGCTATGGGCCGGAATCGTTTTCAACCTTGGGCTCCTTTGTCTGTTCAAGTATGCGAGCACCCTCCCGCTGCTCTCCGTCGCCATTCCCTCCTGGGGATTTCCGCTCGGCCTGAGCTTTTTCACGCTGCAGCAGGTGGCATTGCTCGTCGACGTGTACGAGGAACTGCTCCCGCCGCAGCGACTCGGCATGCATGCGCTGTTCGTCTCGTTTTTTCCCTACGTAACGGCCGGACCGATCAGCCGCGGCAAACGGATGTTTCCGCAGTTGGAGCGAGGAGGGAACGATCGCGATTACGCGTTCGATGCCGCTCGAGGCTTGGCGATTTTCGGCATGGGGTTGTTCAAGAAGGCCGTGTTCGCTGAATGCTTTCGGACGATCGCGGACAAAGGTCTCGATCACCCCTACCTACTCTCCTCACTCGAAGCGTGGATCTGTTCGTTCGCCTACACCATGCAGATCTACTTCGACTTCAGCGGCTACACCGATATGGCCATCGGCGTGGCACTCCTGATTGGCTTCGACATTCCGCGCAACTTCGACGCACCGTACCGCTCACGCTCCATCATCGAGTTCTGGCAGAGATGGCACATCAGTCTCTCCCAGTTCATCACGACCTATCTCTACACGCCGATCATCCGCCTCTTCCGGCGGGCAACGTTGCGCGCCGCGGCAATCGCGACGATGGCGTCGATGCTCATCGCCGGGATCTGGCACGGCTCGTCATGGAACTTCGTGATCTTCGGCGGACTTCATGGTCTGGCTCTCGTGGCTAATCAGCTCTGGAAAAAGAAAACGAAGCGCCGCCTGCCGGCCCTGGCCGCGTGGGCGCTGACACTGACGTGGGTCAACCTTGCCTTCATCTTCTTTCGTCTGCCCGATCTCTCCTCCGCGCTGCATGTATCGCGGATGCTGATTCCGTTCGACAACCCTTTTGCAGGCTCGGCGATTTTTGTTTCTCCATCCGCGCGCAGCGGCGTCAAGGAGATCGCGGACATCATGGCCCGTCCCGCTCTCTGGACGGTCGGACTGCCTGCATTGATCGCTGCACCGCTGGCTGTGCTTGGGCCAACGTCCCATTGGTGGCTGGACGATTTTCGCCCTACTCTGATCACCGCCGCGGCCATCGCGGCAATCCTTTTGATCGCGTTTCTCTTCATGAACTCAGCCAATGCAACCGACTTCATCTACTTCCGGTTCTGAAAAAGGAGCGAGCGTTTCCGACGCTCTCCCGCGGCCACGGTTGAGCGCCGCCGCATGGTCGCGCATCGTGATTCTCACCGTCGCCGTAATCGGCGGCTCGTTCGCGGCGATGAACCACTACCTCGACCCGATGGGCGTCTTTCATTCCAAACCTCACGTCAGCATCTACACCAACGAGCGATGGTCGAAATACCTGTTGAGTACGCGTTACGTGCCCGAGAACTTCGACGCAGTACTCGTCGGCACGTCGGCCACGGACAACTGGAACACGGGCCTGATTCTGCCGCTGCGCACGTACAACCTGTCGCTCGAAGGGGGAAACGCGTCCGAGGCAAGGGTGCTGCTCGAGAATGTGATCAGGCGCAGAAGACCGAAGATCGTTTTCTTCTGCATCCATCCGTACCTCACTGCAAGCTACGGGCGCCAGACTCCCTACATGACGAAGGCTGACTACTGGAGCGCGCTCGGCTCACTCGAGTTGCTGAGGACCTATCAGGGCGAACTGCGCGTGAAGCGAGGTACGAGCCAGCAGGAGTTCAATGAGTTCGGCCAGCGATTCTTCAATATTCCGGCTCGCCCGTGGCATGCCACATTCAATGGAGCCGATTGGTATCGCGTCGACGAACGCTCCCTCGCGGACTACGGCGCCATGGTGGCGAATGCAAGAGCCTCGGGCGCGCGCATCGTTGCAGTCGTTCCGCCCGTGGCGACGGAGTTTTGGCAACTGGCGGGGACCGCGTTTCAGGGATACCAACGGCAGCTCATGCCGTTCTTTCACGAAGGCGATCTCGTGATCGACTTCAACACTCCCCCTTACGATTCTCTGCGATCCGATCGTGCGAATTTTCCCGACGGTATCCACCTCACCACGTCTGCAGCGGACGCATTTGTGAGAGAGCTGGCGAGATTGGTCAGCCGCTGAACGTTCGGACCGCTATCATTCGTCAATGAGCGATCCCTGGTATTTCAGCGACTTGGCGTGTCCCGATTGCGCGGGTCCGATCGAGATCTCTGAAGACAGCCTCACGAGTCGTTGCGGCTTCCAGGCTCCGCTCGCAAAACAACTCGACCTCCGGCCGCAACATCCGCGGCCACGCACCGTCAGCGTGAATGTCCAGACATCCGCTCCCGAGGATCTGGAGAAGATCGATCTCGCCCGCCCCGACGTGACCTACTCTGGTCCGTCCGCAATCCGCGACTCTGCCGAGCTGCTCTCCGCTGTCCAGCCGTACCTCCGCACCGGAGCGCGTCTGCTCGACCTCGGATGCGGACCGCGCGACCAGTTCAGGCCCGCCGAGCATCTCGACCTGCAGTACGTCGGCATCGACTTCGAGTCAGAGAAAGCCGACATCCTGGCAGATGGTCACGCCATTCCCTTCGGTGACGCCGCGTTCGACGCCGTATTTTCGTACGCGGTTCTCGAGCACCTGCACACACCGTCGCTTGCACTATCGGAAGTCGCGCGCGTGCTCCGCAAGGGAGGGGTGTTCTTCGGAACCGTGTCGCAAGGAGAGCCGTTTCACAACTCGTTTTTTCACTACACGGCATGGGGCGTGCTCGCCGCGTTTCGGTCCGCCGGCCTGCGCGCCGTGCGGCTCTGGCCTTCCTACGACACTCTGCACGCACTTGCTGGGATGGGGCGATATCCCCGATTGACCAAACTTCTGATCGAGCTCACCTATCGATTCTCAGAAGCCACGCCGTTCCTCGCGCCACGAGCCTTTCTGCACAGCTCGAAGCGCCAGAAGGAAGTGGAGCGAATTCATCGCGCCGCAAGCATCTGTTTCGTGGCCCTGCACGACGACGCGTGGAACGCTTGAACGACGAGGGATCGATGCTCAGCCACTGCGCTCGCCGATGACGCGCGCCGGAACGCCGGCAACGATCGCATTCGGCGGAATGTCCTTGGTAACCAGCGAACAGGCAGAGACGATCGCGCCATCTCCGATCGTGACTCCCGCCGCGATCACCGACTGCGGATAGATGGTGACGTCGTTTCCGATCGCTACCGGCGCACAGCGAATCCCCTGCTCATCCGTCCGCTGCCCTCGTCCGGCAACGTGAGAGTGATCCGAGATAACGACGTGCGCACCAATAAGGCTGTGCGACCCAATCGTGATCGACTCGGCGGCATGGATGACACAGCCGGTGGCGAGAAATGAGTAGCTGCCAATCTCCAGGCGCGCCGTCTCACTCACGATCTTGATGTAGACGCCATGCTCGATCTCCACGTGATCACCGAGGAGCATGCATTGCGGCAAGCGAAATCGGGCACCAGTGCCGATCTGGCTCTTGGTTCCGATCCGAGCGCCACGAAGACGCAGGAACATCGCCCGGACACGTCCGGCGACCAGTCTCGACAGACGCCCCAACCGCTCCAGAGCGTGCGTCATCGCGGCTGTCTGTTCCCGATCTGGTTCCGTCGTTGCGGCGCGATCGTCATCCCGCCGATTATCGCAGGTCTGCTGCGCGCAAACCCGGCAAGCGATGAATCGCACGTCGCGATCGTTGCCCTACGACCGTCACTGCCGAAGCTTCCGCTCGAGCAGATCGGCCATGTCTCCAACGGTCTTCAACGACTGTACTTCGCCCACGGAGAAGCGGAACGCAAATTCCTTCTCGATCGACGTGATCAGGCTGATCTGCGCGAGGGAGTCCCAGTTCTCGACATTCGCCGGACTCGATTCGCGCGTCAGCACGAACGACGGCTCGTCGAGGACGTCGCGGAAGATGGGCTCCAGGCGTTGAAGAATGTCGGACATCGTCGGTCTAGTGCGCGCGCGAATGGTAAATGATCCATGATCCGGAACGAGTTACCGGATCCCAGAACGGCGACTTGATTTCCCGATCGACGAGCAGATAGTCCGCTTCGCGGGCGATGCTGCCGGCAGCGATAGGGTTCGCCGGATCGCGCATGAACGCGGACCATAGCGCGACGCGTCCCGCCATGGAAGAGCCGGGCGCTGGAACAACAAATTGCTCGGTATTCGGTGTGGGAAGCCAGACCCGACGCTCGGCGATCCAGAGCGTCGGCAGCACGTCGCGCATCGTCAGTCCGCCGGGGTCGGCCACAATCGAATCCTTTGGCGTGTTGTCACGGAGCCAAAGCAGCGCGTCGTAGTAATCGCGCGCCAGCGTCTCGCCGCGCGATCGCGATCCGGTGAGCCGGTAGAACGGAAACTGAAGGACATACGCGGACGTCTGCATTGCGCCAAGCACCATGAGCAGCATGGCGACAATCGTTTGCCAGCCCCGCATCGAGCCCGACATCCATCGATCGAACGTCACCACGATGAGCGGCGCGAATGCAATCGCCAGCATCGAGCCGGTCTTCATCGAGAAGTCGATCTGGCCTGTCGGACTGCCGGCGACGTAGAGAAACGACGGCACTACGATCGACGTAACGATCAGAACATGAAGGAAGCGCAGCGGCTGCCTGCCGCCGAGAAGCAGCAGGCCCCATAGCGGAAGCATCCCGAGAATCACGATGCGAAGGAACTGCCCGCGGTCGAACAGCACGGCCGCATGGCGCGCGCCGCCGGAGCCGAGCACATGGATGGCGACGAACATCGCGATCGAAGCGCCACCGATCGCGATCGCCGCGATCAAAACGGTGACCGGCCGTGCGATCCGCCCCATCGCCAGCCAGAGAAGCAGCGCGGCCACGAGCGGTAAGAGCAACGTCACGCTGTAGCCGGTCACCATCGACAACGCAATCGTTCCCAGAATTACGTCGAGAACGCGCCGCTCGCGATTCCATCGCTCCACGAACATCGCTGTCAGAAGAACGAGCACGAGCGCGAACGTGTTGTTCCCGAACACGATCATGCTGTTCACCGGCGCGAGAATCAGATGGTTCCGCTCGGGCATGGCCAAAGGGCCGAGAGGAAGCCGGGCCGCGAGCAGTTGGTAGTAGTAGAGAGAGAACGGCGCGAACAGGGTCACCACAACCGCCAACTGCACCGCACGGCGATGCAGCGTTGTGTTGAGCGAGGAGACCGCCTCAGTCACCGTATGAATCAGGAGCGCCGCCATCAGCAGATTGCCGAGAATGAGCGCGTTGCTCGCCGGAATCGACGCGCCGCAAAAGTCCGCCAACGTCGCCGGCAGCGTGAAGTAGAGCCAGTGATAGTTCATCGGCCCGCCGCCGGCGATGCTGTCCAGCGGCAGCATCGGTGACGCGCGCAACAACGCCACAACGGACACGAGATTGCCGAAGTCGATGGCGAATAGCCCATGAAACAGCACGTCGCGGCCCGACGAGGCTGCGTAGCCGAGCCACACGAGTGCGAACAGCAGAGGCAGAACGATCAGCACGACGAACCGGGAGCGCCTCAGCGCCGGGCCGAGCTCGTCGAACGTTGTCCTCACCTCGCCAAACTTTGCCGCTGCTCCGATGAGAATCAGACACCCTGCGATGTCCGTAACCGCCGGAAGAAACGGCAATGCCTTGCGCAGAAAAAACCAAGGTACGACGAGCATGACGACGAGCGCGCTCGCCGCCGTGATCCGGAGATCGGCCGGCATCGCCCGAATGTGCGGGATGCGCAGAGCGAGAACGCCCGCAGGAAGAAGAAACCCCGCCACGAACACGATGAAGACCGCCGCCGCCAACACGCTGCCTGCCAGGTCAACGAGAATGAGCGCATCGAGCAGGACGACCACGGCGATTAAAGCAGTCCTCGCCGCAGACGACGACGTTCGGACCTGCGCCAGCGATGAATCCGAAGGATTCATGAGCAGCCGGCCGCCCATCCGGAACGCTGGCGTCCTCGCCGGCTTGCCCGGCGGCGTCTCGCCGCCGAGTGTAGGACGGGCGCCGGGCGCCTTCTGCTTCGCTCACGGCAGGTGGCTGGACGACAGCGCTCCAGCGAGCAAGAAGGCGTCACGCGCTCGCTCCGGCACGCGGGCGCCACGACCGTATCCGGTCGATCACCCGGCTCTGATCCTCGTCCGTCAGGTTGTTGTAGAACGGGAGCCGCAGCAATCGATCACTGGCGCTCTCCGCAACCGGACACTGTCCCTCACGTCCGCCGAAGTGCATCCCCATCTCCGAGGTGTTGAGCGGCAGGTAGTGAAATACAGCGTAGATCTCCTGCGCGCGCAGATGCGCGATCATCGACGTCCTCGCTTCGAGCGACTCGAACAGCAGGTAGAACATGTGAAAGGGCTGTTCGCAACCGTCGGGAACGGCCGGCCTCCTCACGCCGCAGCCGGCTGCCCAATCCGCAAGCTCGGCGTCATACCTCTCCCACACTCTCCGCCTCTTCCCCTGAATCACCTCGGCCTTCTCCATCTGGCCGACCAGATACGCCGCCAGCATGTCCGACGGCAGATAGCTCGATCCGATATCGACCCATGTGTACTTGTCGACCTGACCGCGAAAGAAGCGGCTGCGGTTCGTGCCTTTCTCGCGGATGATCTCCGCCCGCTCGATGAGCGCCGGATCGTTGATGACGAGCGCGCCCCCTTCCCCGCAGTTGATGTTCTTGGTTTCGTGAAAACTCTGTGTGGCCATCCGCCCGAACGTCCCCAACGGCCGCCCGTGGTATCTACCGAACAGACCATGCGCGTTGTCTTCGATGACGTCGAGTCCATGGCGCCGGGCGATATCCATGATCGCATCCATCTCGCAGCCGACTCCTGCGTAGTGCACCGGCGCGATGGCGCGCGTGCGGGGCGTGATCAGCGATTCGAGTTGCGCTTCGTCGATGTTGAGCGTGTCCGGCCGGATGTCCGCAAACACCGGCACCGCACCGCGCAGGACGAACGCATTGACGCCGGAGACAAACGTGAACGAAGGAACGATGACTTCATCGCCGGCGCGGAGATCGAGCAGAATCGCCGCCATCTCCAGCGCATGCGTGCAGGAGGTCGTCAGCAACACCTTCGGCGCACCGAGGATCGACTCCAGCATCGTGTTCCCGCGCTTGGTGAACGCGCCGTCGCCGGAGATGTGAAGCGCGGAAATCGCCTCTCGCACCAGATCCAGCTCCCTCCCTTCGACAGCCGGCTTGTTGAACGGTATCGTCATCCGCAATTGTTTGCCTCGCAAGACCTCCTAGAAGCCGAGAGCCAGAATCGCCCTTTCGAGTAATTGTACAGACTCGCGACTGACCGATGGGTTGCTAAGGGTCGAGTAGGTATATATTTGCACGTGCTGCAAGGCATTCATCGATCTTTTGGTACGAAGACCTCGAAACGGGGCGCTGCGCCGAGGCAAATGGCAATCAGACAACCGATATCAGCGGAGACGCTGGAGGCAGGAGAAGTTTCCGTTCGCCTGCGACCAGTGGCACTCGACGACGCCGAGAGGATGTTCGCCTGGATGTGTGATCCTGATGTCCGCCGCAATGTAGGAGTGCGCGCTGAGCCGTCTCTCGAAGCTACATTGTCCTGGATCGACCGCGCGGAAGTCGATGAAGGTACGCTAGCGTGGGCTATCGAGGCCTCCGGCCGGCACGTCGGCAATTTAGTCCTCGACCAACTCGATCCGATGGTTCAAAGCGTCAGGCTTTCCGTCTACATAGGGGAAAAGGATCTACGGAGCAAGGGTATTGCCGGAAAAGCGATCACGCTGGCGCTCACTGATGCATTCGAACAGAGGGGAATCCAGAAAGTCTGGCTCACGGTCGTTATTGATAATACCTCAGCAATTCGTTGCTACCACCGCTGCGGATTCCGCATCGAGGGCATCCTTCGACAAACCTTTTTCGCAGGTAACGCAATCAAGGACGCCTTCTATATGGGCATCACCCGCAGAGACTATGATTCGATGAATCCGGCATGAGATGTGTAATTCTCCAGCCGTCCTACATTCCCTGGCGCGGCTACTTCGATCTCATCCGCCGCGCGGACGTCTTCGTATTCTACGACGATGTTCAGTATGACAAGCACGGCTGGCGAAACAGGAACCGAATCAAGACCCCGCAAGGAACTCAGTGGATCACCATTCCCGTACGCAGTAAGTCGAACGTGGTCCAAGGGTTAAGCATCGGGGAAGTCCGAATCGCAGGGAACCACTGGGAACAAAAGCATCGACGAACTCTGACACAAAACTACAGGTCCGCGCCCTTCTTTGACGACGAAATCCTGAACGAAATCTATGACGATCCGCCCGAACTGCTGTGTGAGTTGACGATCCGATCGACAATTGCACTCGCTCGACGGCTGGGCTATACCAATACGCAATTCTTCCGTTCGTCGGACTTCGGCTTCAAGGACGGCCGGACTGATCGTTTGATTGCGATATTGCGGCACCTTGGTGCCACTGAGTACCTCAGCGGCCCGTCCGCAAGCGATTACATCGATCAGACAAAGTTCGACAGCGCCCGGATCAAACTTGAATGGATCCAATACGACTATCCGGAGTACCCTCAGCTATATCCGCCGTTTGATCCATTGGTGTCCATCATCGACCTGATGTTCATGACCGGCCCAGACGCCGCCAGATTCATTTCCAGAATCTGATAGCAATCATCTGCGTCATTTAGCGGTAGACCTCCGCCAGCCCGCACTGCCAGTCCTTGCAGTCTCGGCCAGGTAGATCGTCAAATTCATTTCGAAGATGCCGTCGCCGGATAGTCAGGAGATGACCCAACCAAACGTCGCTGATCATCTGCTGCCGAAGGTCTCCCACGTAGGAGTCCCCGTTCCATTCAGAGTCACACTGTGCGACTTGGCCAGTCCAAATGGATTGACATAGTCCGCATCATCCATGACAGGGGATGATTCGCTGAGCTGACGGCAGCGCGAGATTCTTTGCCGGAACGCCGACTCCCCCGCCAAGCTTCTGCCGCACTTTCACCGTGACTCAGGTGCCAATCCACTTTCTGCTTGAACAGTTCCTCCTCAATGCGCGTTCTCATCGAGGACGATGACTTGAAGAACACGCTCGAGCTCTGGCAAAAGCCCAGCACGTTTCGCCATCAGGATCGAATGCTCTCCTCAACGTCGCGAGACTCACCTCCAGCACGGATGCGATCGTACGTTTCCCGGGTTGCGGCGTCCAGGCCGACAATCAACTTTCGCAGGCCAGAAGCAGCCAGCAGCTTCATCGAACAGGGCCATGTTGCTGTTGAGGTAGACCTTTGCCAGATTGCAACCCGCCTCGCCATAGTGGAGATACTCAAAAACCTCTGGGCCGTGGAGGAAAGACCTCTCCCATGATGGGAGTCTCAAACCTCAGAGTCAGGGGAGGTTTCCGCGATCTCGGCAATGAGCCGCTTGAAAAGGACAAAACTCCATGATGCCCGGGGGACGGGGTCGTTGATTTATACGGCACATGACGCACGCTAGATTGCAGCCGGCCGTAAGTTCCAAAATGACAACTCGCGGAAAGTGGGAGTCTCCTCGATCCTCGGCCCGCGCATTCGAGCTGAGAATACCGGCCTAGCAATTATTCTTCCGCTTCCGACGTCACACTGCAAGGCGACGCGCCCAACGGGGGCATGCCGAGTCACCTCGCTCGCGTCTTCCTCCGGATCGCTTTAGGCGTAAACTCTGTCCTCGCGAATCCCAACCGCGGCAAGATTCGAGCGCATGCGTTCGTGGTAGCAGGGATTGGCGGCAATAAACACCCGCGATACGCCGAGCTGCGGAATCGTACGGGATCCGCGAATCTCTAAGCCTTCCTTCCGGCTTCCCCAAATCAGCGGATTGTCGTCTAACAGATAGGCGATTGCGTCCGCGCGCCGCCCAGCGTTGCTTCGCGCCCAAAAGCCGAGTACGCCGAGTCCGTACAACGCCAACAGCTCGCCCGGCTCCGTCTCAATCAACATTCGGTCAAACGCATTGATGCTCGATCTTATCGCCGCCACGTGAGACTCCACGAGTGCTCGCGCGTCGGCAATCTCCACGGTCGTCACCGGGGGATCCTCGTGCCCAACGACGAGATCCCACATCCAAACCCGCTCATTGCTGGCGTCGCGCCTCTCCAGGGCGAACCCGCACCGGCTATACAACTGATCGAGGGTCCCCGGAGTAAACCGCGTGAGATGGTCAAAGACCAACAGATCGTCGGGCTTGGCAGCGAAATTTGGCACCCCAACGTATGCTCGGCCCCCTTCAGCAATTGCGCTGGCCACCATCGAGAGAAACTCCAACGGCTGCGGAACGTGCTCGAGCACCCCACTGACAGCGACGAAGTCAAATCGCTGATCGCGGAATGGCGCGGTCTCGAACGTGCCTTCGTGAATGGACACGTCGGGCAAAATAGTCCTGAAGTACTCCGTTGCATGAAGGCTCGGCTCAACCGCATACGCCGACCACCCAGGGTGCTTCTTGAGGAACTTACCGAGAAGAATACCCTTACCGCAGCCAATCTCCAGAATTCTTCCGCTCGGGCCGAACTCCGTACGCTCGATGAACTCAAGAATGGCATCGCTCTCCCCACGTGCCCGGCCCTCCACATGCACGAGAAACTCGCTAAGCGCACTGTTACCATGGAGGTCGTACTCCTCTGCGTAGAATCGAGGAGCGTCGATGCGAGCACCACCCTGATTCCATACGGTACCGCATCGGTTGCAAAATCGGTTGTCTACCGGCACGGCAAATACCTGCCTGTCAGTCGACACTGACCGTTCCACGCTAAAGACCGAGTCGTTGTCACCCGATCCACAGATCACGCAAAGAGCTCGCTCCGTAGTCATCGATTACTCCGCTGGCTGTCTGAACTTCCGCTGATCGGGTGGAGCGTAATACTCATCGAGAGACGCCGGTACTTGACTCAGGAAACCAAGTTTTTGAAGAACGCGATCCGGCAAGCCCGTCAGATCGCGGCCGGCCAGCATTCGCGGGATATCAAGGCGCTGCTTCATAAAGGGACGGCACATATTAAGCGTTAAGGCGTGGCGCCACGCTGATGTCCTGTTTGTTCCGCCGCGATGCCACGTGCGAGCGTTAAAATACCACACCGACCCGGCAGGAACGACCAGACGCTCAGCACCGGCAAGAAACTCTTCTTCGGAAGGCGCATCGACCCGCATATGAGACCGTGGCAAATAATACGTCGCGCCATTTTCTACGGTGAAATCGTCCAATGCGATCGTTACTCCGAGATTCGTTATGAACCCTGGAATCACGCGTGGACAATCCACATGAATGCGCGCCGAATAATTTGATTCGTGCGGCGGCATCGAGGAGGATGTGTACGCATAAATAATACAGCCTGGCCCTAGAATGTCGTCAATCACGTCCATCAACGGTGGATGATTAAGCAAGTCCAGAAAAACCCTACCGTGCATAAAGCAGGCAAGAACCATCCCATAATCGCCGTAGTCCGTCCCACCGTGGTATCCGGCCTCGGCCACGATCGCAACTTGAAGTGCCTTCTTCAGTTCCTCTATTTGAGAACGGTCCAAGACACTTCGCTCCACAATGGACCCCTCCGCCTCAATGCGTGCTCGCCGCCCCGCACGACGTAGCTGGTCCCTTAAGCCGGGCGATGTCATAGACGGTATTTGCTCCGAATCACATAGAGTGGGCGACCCTGCACTTCCTTGAGGACTCGACCAATATAAATGCTTCCAAGTCCAGTCACGAGAATCTGTAAACCACCAAAGAACACGATCATCGATACGGTCGATGCGTATCCGGGTTGATAATTAACAAGCCATAGTTTTTGAACAATTATCACACCCAGAGACAGAAATCCACATAAGGCGACAGCAAAACCAAACATTGCCATGAGTCGCAAAGGAAGATCAGAAAAAGAGATGACAGATTCGATAGCCATCCTCAGTCGCGAGCGGAAGGAGTAACTGGAACGACCAACCTTCCGTTTTTGGTGGCGCACAGACACATATCCATGTTTGAACCCTAGCCAGCTCTCAAGCCCTGGGAGATACCGGGCGCGCTCCTCAAGAGAATTGTATGCTTCCACGAACGTACGATTCATGACTCGCAACGTAGACACGTTTGTGGGAACACGTGCCCCAGTCAACCAGTTCAGAGTGTGCGCAAATGCCAAGGAAGTGATACGTCGGCTGAACGGCACATTCCGCGCACCATACAAACCGTAAACAATGTCGTGGTCGCCGTTTTCCAGAACCGCAAGAAGGTTCGGGATCTCGCCGGGGGGATCTTCCATGTCGACATTCAACATCCCCACGAAATTGCCGGATGCATGGTGATAGCCACAGGAGACGGCGATATGCTGGCCGAAATTCCGGCTGAGCGAGATACTCTTCGCGAACAAGAAGGTCTCACATACCTTGCGAAGCTGAATGTCGGAGTCGTCGCCGCTGCCATCGTTGACGAAGATCAGTTCCACTTGGGATGTGAGGTCGATGATCGAGAGGTACTGCTGGAAAACTTGCTCGAACTCTGCAGCGAACGCACGTGCCAGGCGGCCATCGTTGTAGATTGGGACGACGAATGAGTAACGGATGGTCATAAACAGGTGTGAGATGATAGACGAAATCACGTGCAGGAGGGCTGAGGTAGGAGGCGCCGGCGTAACTCACCCAACCTCCCACCCATCAGGAGCGCAGGCTTCGCACTCCGCGCCACCTTTCCTGGAGATCGTGCACACGCCCGCTGCGGCGCCGGAGAGTAGGGCATGAACGGGCGAGTCCGACCTTCCTCATTTCTTTTCCTTACTTTGGCAGTCGGATTTCAATCTGCAGCCGTGGTCTCGGGCAAGGCCGCCGCCATGCAAATGGGCACGCCAACATTGGGAGCGTTCCTGAGCAACAGATGGTACGTCGCAAGTCTCACTTGCCTCGTACTCCAGGCGCTTTTCTGGCAACTCGTGCTCCGCGAGGTTCGGCTCTTCGTCGCCTACCTGTTCTCGGGCTTCAGCTATTTCTTGGTACTGATCGCAAGTCACGTCATCTTCATGGAACATGTGACCGGTGCGAACTGGGCCGGGGTGCTTGCAATCATCGTGGGGATTTCCCTCGTGATCAGGGAGGATGTCGCGTGAAAAACGCCACGGCAATTTTCACCGCCGGCGTACTGCTGGCATCCGTGGGCCAGCTCTTGATGAAGAAGGGTGCTCTTCGAGGACGCCGGCGTTCGCTCCTCGAGTCTTTTTGCGATCCGTTTACAATTGCAGGCTATACCCTGATGGTGTGCTCCACTGTCACTTCGACGATTGCACTGAAAACACTACCCTTGAAGGACGCAATCTCGCTGCAGCCGCTGGGTTACATCCTTGTCGTCATTCTTTCCATGGTTGTCCTCCGCGAGAAGATGGCGCGTCGTCAAGCCGTGGGACTGATCCTTGTCCTGGCTGGCATGATCATCTTCAATTTGGAGGGCTCGTGATCGTCTGCCCGCACTGCCGGCATACTCTCATCGAGATGCCCGGGCGCCTGGATTGCGGCTCCTGTCGGTACCAGGCAACGCGAGCAGACGGGATCGTTTTCTTCAGTCCGGGTGTTCAGGATGAACACGAGGACTACAACGCAGATGGCCTTGATGGGCTCTATCGACATGAGAGAAAGCACCCATGGTTCACCCATCGCGTCAATATCATTCGGAAGGCGTTCGCCGTTCATGTCGGCAAGGACGAGGACATCCTTGAGGTAGGCGCAGGCACGGGGCACACGGCGCGCTCCCTATTGCAGGCCGGGTTTTGCAATCTCTCCATCGGCGAGATCCACAAGAACGGACTTCTCTACGCCAAGCAGTACGGTCTGAAAAACCTTTATCAATTCGACCTGAGGGCTGCTCCTTTTCGCGAGCACTTTGACGTCGTGGCGCTCTTCGACGTGCTGGAGCACATCGAGGACGACCGCCTTGCACTGGAGAAGATTCACCGCATGCTGAGGCCCGGAGGGCGGGTGATTCTCACCGTCCCGGCGCACCGCTGGCTTTGGAGCAGGATTGACGAACTGGCCGGCCATCATCGGCGCTATGACCGGAAATCGCTGGCCTCAGTCCTCACCTCTTCCGGATTCGAAGTGCTGGCGTCGCGATACATCTTCACCGCTCTGGTTCCCGGTCTTCTGGCGCGCAAATTCCTTTCCCGGAAGGCAACACGGGAAACCGTGGAGAGTGGCTGCGGCCTGAAGGTCTCGCGGCTCGGTAACCTGTTCCTCGAATTGGCCACGGGACCTGGAGACCTGCTCCTCTCCCCTCTGCGCCACGTTACCGGCGGCAGCATCCTGGCGGTGGCACGAAAGGCGTGAGCAGCGGAGGCTCCGCCAGCGGGCGGGACGCCCGCGGTCCCAGGAAGTTATGATCTTCTCGTTCGATGGCTTCGCCACTCGTTTCGACGATCATCCCTGTCTTCAACCGCTCGGTCATGCTGCAGCAGGCCGTGGCGAGCGTGATCGCGCAGACGTACCGGCCGATTGAGGTCATCATCGTCGATGATGGTTCGACGGACGAGACGGCGGAGGCCGCTGATGAACTGGCGGCGGCGCATCCGGAGATCATTCGTGTTCTCCATCGGCAGAACGGAGGGCCCGGTGCGGCGCGCGAGGCAGGACGGCTCGATGCGCGCGGCAACCTCCTTCAGTATCTCGACAGCGATGACCTGCTCCTTCCGCGGAAATTCGCGCTGCAAGTAGCGGCGCTTGATGCACAACCGGAAGCGGGCATCGCGTACGGGCTCGTTCGCTATCGCGACGAGCATGGAAACGAGATCGCGTGCGACTGGAAGCCTGCGAATCAGAAGCAACACACGATCTTTCCGTCGTTTCTCATCGCGCGCTGGTGGGAGACGCTCTCGCCGCTTTACCGGCGCTCGGTCACCGAAGCGATCGGACCGTGGACCACGCTCAGCCTGGAGGAGGATTGGGAGTACGACTGCCGCGCCGGCGCACTCGGCGTTACGCTCGCGTTCGTGAACGAGATCGCCGGCGAACACCGCGATCACTCGGATGGCCGGTTGTCGCGAGGTACGAGCGATGATCCGGCGCGCCTTCGCCAACGCGCGTCGGCACACGAGTTGATTACGGCGCACGCGCGGCGCGCCGGGATCGATCCGGCATCGCCCGAATTCCAGCACTTCGCACGCGAGCTCTTTCACCTCGGCAGGCAATGCGGCGCCGCGGGACTTCGCGCCGAATCGAAGCGGCTCGTGGCGCTGGCCCGCTCGCTCTCGAAATCGGCAGATCTCCGCGCCTACCAAGCCGTGGCCAACGTGATCGGTTGGACACGCGCAGGCCGCGCCGCTGCCTGGCTGGAACGCCATCGATGAGTATGGATCCCGTAGACAATGAAGATCCTTTGCGTCGACGGCATCAGTTGGTGATGGCGGGCTCCCGTCAAAATCGCTAGTCTGTCCGATGACTGCGATGGGAACCATCTCGATCGTCATGCCGGTCTACAACGGCGCCGCCACTCTTTCCCCGACGATCGAGAGCATCCTCGCGCAGTCGTTTCGCGATTTCGAGCTCATCATCGTCGACGACGGCTCGACCGACGCGACACCATCCCTGCTCGCCGGCTATGCGTCGCAAGATCCCCGCATCCGGATCGTGCGGCAGGAGAACGCAGGCATCACGGCTGCTCTGATCCGCGGATGCGCGGAAGCGACCGGCGCATTGATTGCGCGGCACGATTGCGGCGACCGCTCCTACCCGCAGCGAATCGCAGCCGAGAAAGCGCTGTTCGACGATCCGGGAGTCGTTCTCGCGGGCTGCACGACCATCTTCTTCGCACCCGCAGGCGAGCGGATGTACACAGCCACGGGCGATGGCGGCGAGATCCGCAACAGCCTCCTGCACGATCCGGTTGAGACGATTCGCGGTCTGCCCCATCATGGCTCCGCCATGTTCCGTCGCGACGCATATGAAAAGGCCGGCGGCTATCGGAAAGAATTCTATTTCGCGCAGGATCTCGATCTCTGGATCCGACTGGCGAAGCTGGGTAACGTCGCCGTAACGCCGGAGACTCTCTACGAAGCCGGGAGCGATACGGGAGCGATCAGCAGCCGCCACCGCAGCAGCCAGGTGGAGTCGGCACGAATCGCCATCGCCCTTCGCGATGGTGGCCCGAAAGAGCCACTATTGAAACAGGCCGCTACGATACGTCCGCGAGGAAAACGTGGCCGCGGGGCGGAGGCTCGGGCGCTTTATTTCATCGCCAGTTGTTTGCAGCGCAACGGCGATCCGGCGTGGCGCCGGTACCTGAGCCAGTCGCTGCGCCGCGATCCGTTTCAGCTTCGTGGCTGGCTTCTGGCGGTGCGCCGCCGATGAAAGCGCCGGTACAGAACCCCAGTTGGCCCCAGGAGGTCGTGGAGATCTACCGCAACGACTTGCGGGAGATGTGGGATCGCAACATCGAACGGCACTCGTACAACTCGTATCAGAACCAGCTCGCGCTGTACCGCTCCATCGTCCACCGTTACGATCCCGCGACTGTTCTCGACGTGGGCTGCGCGCAGGCAACGCTGGCCATCCTGCTCGCCGAGGAGGGGAGGAGGGTTACGGCGCTGGACATACGGCAGCACTTTCTCGACTACGCCAAAACCCGTTGGGAGCGCGGCGACATCCGATTCACCTCCGCGAACATCTTCGACAATCCCGAGCTCGGTCAATTCGATCTCGTCTTCGGCAACCAGATCATCGAGCACCTCGTCTACCCGGCCGCCTTTCTGCGGACATTGGCCGCCTATGCGAACCCGAAAGGGATTCTAGTGGTGTCTACGCCAAACCACGACTACTTCCGGTCGAAGCTGCCGAGTTACCGTGAGCTGGGCGATCCGAAGGCGCACGAGTCGAAACAGTTTTCTGCCGGAGGCGGCGACCATTTCTTTGCGTATAGGGAAGAAGAGCTGCGAGCCGCCGCGGAAGAAGCCGGGCTCGATGTGCTGGAGATGATCTACTTCGAGACTCCCGCCATTTCCGGGCATTTCCTGGTGCGTTTTCTCCATCGCATCACGCCGCTGACTGTTCTGAGGAACGCCGATCGTCTCTTGTTGCGCATTGCGCCGCGAACGCTGGCGCATCAACTCTGCATGGTGCTGCGGAGGCGGGATTGAGTGATCCTCGAAGTTTGATGGGCGCGGACTTGGGTACGGCCACTGTCCGCACCATGAGAACATGCCGGAGCCGGACATAGTGGCCGCCTATCGCCTTGCAATTGTCGCCTCTCATGTCATCCAGTATCAGGACCCGTTTTTTCGCCTCCTGGCTGCTGACCCCGAGATCGATCTGACGGTGCTCTACTGTTCCCGGCACGGACTCGACGTCTACCGCGATGAAGATATGCAAACGTCGTTGCGCTGGGACATCGAGCTGCTTCAGGGATACCGTTATCGGTTCCTCAAGAACCTTGCAAATGATCCGAACCGCGGCTATTTCCGGCTCGTCAATCCCACCATTGTGAGCGCGCTCGCTCGCGGCCACTATGACGCCGTGATCTTCTTTACAGGCTGGGGGTCGGTGACGGCGCTGATTGGATTGGCCATATGCCGCTTCCTTCGCATTCCTTCGTTTCTCTATGGCGACTCGAGTCTTCCTCCGCCGGTCGATTCCGCACGAAGCGCGATAAGAGCCGGCTTGATCCGCTTGATCTTCGCGCTGACCACCGGCTTCATGGTCTCCGGAAAACGCAATGCAGACTACTACGCGTACTACGGCGCGGATCGAACGACGTTTTTTCTGCTGCCTTGGGCAATCGACAACGATCGCTTTGCGCGCGCCGCCGCGCTCACGGACCGCGAGCGCGCAGACTTGCGGGCGCGGATTGGCATCGGCGACCGAGCGATGGCAATCCTTTTCTCGGCGAAGCTCGTAGCGCGCAAGGACCCAATGACCTTGTTACGAGCCTTTGAACGTATGGAGCAGCGGTCGAAGGCTGCGCTCGTATTCATGGGCGACGGCGAGCTTCGCGGCCCATTGGAGGAATACGTCCATCGGCATGCGATCCCGGGAGTACACTTCATCGGGTTCATCAATCAGAACGACATTCCGCAGCACTACGCGATGTGTGACGTCTTCGTCCTCCCTTCCACATACGAGCCGCGGGGCGCGGTGATCAACGAGGCGATGGCTTGCGGTCTGCCGGTGATCGTCACTGACCGCTGTGGGTCCATTGGCGATATCGTGCTTGAAGGGGAGAATGCCTTCGTCTATCCGGCGGGCGACGACGCGCGGCTCGCAGCGCAGCTCGACACGCTCGTGGCTGATCCTTCGCTGCGGGCGAGAATGGGCCGGCGTTCGTTCGAAATGATCCATGAATGGGATTTCGCAAAGGGCGTCGAGGGCGTCAGGGAGATGCTGCGGTGGACCACCTCGCGGTAACGATCGCTGTCCCGACCTACAACCGCCCGGCCATTGCGGTCCAGGCGGTGCAGCGCCTTCTCGCTCTCGATCCTCGGCCCGAAGCGATCCTCGTCGTCGATCAGACACCTGCTGACACTCCCGAGCTGGCGCGGTGGCATGAGCAGGGAGCGATCCGGTGGATCCGCCTGCCCCAGCCATCCATTCCGCATGCGATGAACGTCGCGCTCCTGACCGCCACGACACCGCTCGTTCTCTTTCTGGATGATGACGTCGTTACGGTTCCCGAGATCGTAAGAGCGCATGCGGAGTGCTACCGGGACGAGCAGGTGTGGGCGGTCGTCGGACAATGTCTCGAGCCGGGGCAGTTGCCACATCACTATGCCGGATCATTGGACGGCGCCGGCATCGCCGATCTCGAGTTTCATTTCAACCATGACGAAGAGCGCACGGTGGCCAACATCATCGCGATGAATCTCTCCGTCCGGCGCGAGCGGGCGCTTGGGGCCGGAGGGTTCGACGAAAACTTCGTCGGTGTCGCCTACCGCTTCGAGACGGAGTTCGCCAATCGGATGGTGAAGGGCGGCGGAACGATTCGTTTCGAGCCGCGGGCGAAGGTCGATCATCTGAGGATCGCCACGGGCGGCACGCGGACCTGGGGCGAGCATAAGACGAGCACGTCGCCAATGCATTCTGCCGGCGACTACTATTTTGCGATCCATCACGCGCCGTCATTCTGGCGTTACGCCGTGCGGCGTTTGCGGCGAAATGTCATCACGGCGTTTCACTTGCTCCATCCCTGGACCATTCCGGGAAAGCTCATCGGAGAGACGCGAGGACTGCTTCTGGCCAGACGGCTGGCCCGCGGCGGAAGAAAGCTGCTGCGGCCTGAGTTCCCTCAATCGTCCGCCCAATGATCACCGTCATCTTTTTCGCTTTCCTCGCTCTATCGATGACGGTCGCACTCGTCGATTGGCGGCGCGGCTGGCTCCTGGCAATCCTTTGTGGTGTGTTGCAGGATCCGGCGCGCAAGCTCACCGCGGGACACCCGGTGGCGATGTCATTGAGCATCGTGCTCGTCTACGCGGTCGTTCTTTTCGCTGCGCAAAGCGAGCTGCAGGTGAATGCGAAGGACTTCACGCGCCGGTTTGGCAGCCTTTACGCGGCGCTGATCCTCGTATTTGTTTTCCTGGCGCTGGCCGCCGTCAACGGCATCGCCACATTCGGGCTGGCGAACTGGAAAATCCCGGCGTTGAGCTTCTTCATTTATTGCCTGCCGGTTCCCGCCGTGATCGTCGGCTACGCATGGCCCAGGAGGGAGGAACAGGTCCTCAGTCTTTTTCGCTTCTACGCAATCCTGACGTCGATCGCCCTCATCGGCACCCCGCTGGAATACTTCAATGTCCACTCTCCGATACTGGGCACGGTCGGGATCGAATCGAACCTCCGTTTCATCACCGGCATCGAGATCCGTCTTCTTTCGGGAATCTATCGTGCGCCTGACATCATGGGATGGCACGCGGCGACGCTGGCGTGCATCGGCGTCATCATGGCCCTCAAACGGCGTGCGATCTCGCAGTCGTGGCCCTGGCTTTTGGCGACAGGCTGGGGCTTTCTGAACTGCGTCATCAGCGGACGCCGAAAGGCCGTGTACATGTTTTTCGCGTTCGTGGCCGTGCTCTTGTGGCGCTATTTCAGACGGCTGAAAATCAGCGAGATCGCCACAATCATCCTTCTTGTCGCCGTTCTCGCTCTAGTTGCTCGCCAGCTCGGGAAAAGCGAGGAGTCCAGCATTTATACGCGCGGAACGGCGACCACACAGGAGGAGCTGTTCGGCCGGCTCGAAGGCGGCGTGAGGGCAACCGTCGACCAATATGGATTCATGGGCGCCGGCCTGGGAACGGCCACGCAGGGAACGCGACACCTATCCGGTGGCACCAGTTTCAGTTGGCAGGAAGGGGGACTGGGCAAACTGGCGATCGAGCTGGGAGTTCCGGGACTCCTGTCGCTCTCAATCCTCATTGCAGTCATGCTCCAGGTTCTTCTCAAGATCTCGCGGCATCCCGATATCCCTGAGTCCTCGCAACTGATCCGGGCGGGACTTTTCGCCATGTTTGTCGGCGACGCGGTGACGTTTCTGGCGTCCGCCCAGGCCTACTCCGATCCGCTCCTGGCACTCCTCAGCGCGTTCACCCTCGGCTGTGTTTTTGCCGCCAGCCAATTCGACGAGCGAGTGGTGCCCACTCTGGAACGTGACGCTGTCAGGATGGCGGGCGCCCGCGTGACCGCACCTGCCTGAACATCCCTATCAAATTCCAAGCCGGACCAATTCACCGCAGTCGAGGATCGATTCCAAAGGCCTCGGCATGGGCGAGGCCACGCAGGTCCTGGCATGTTGGCTCGTACATCGTTGTACTCGCGTCTTCGCGATACTCGCCGCAGCAGCACGTCTTCATCCGGTACGCTACGCTTTCACAAGTGCGAATCCTTCATGTCGTACCAACGTACCTTCCGGCAACGCGCTACGGCGGTCCGATCTATGCCGTTCATGGGCTCTGCCGCGCGCTCGTTGCGCGAGGGCACACCGTCGATGTCATCACGACAAACGTCGATGGCGATCACGATTCTGACGTTCCTACAGGAGTGCCGGTCAGACGGGATGGCGTCACCATCCGGTACTTTCCTGTGTCTTCTCTTCCGTTCGGGCGGCGCTTCTATTTCTCTCCGGCGATGCGTGCGGAGCTCGAAACAAGGATGCAAGCCTGCGATGTCGTCCATCTTCACTCCGTGTTTCTCTGGCCGGCGTGGGCGGCAGCGCGCGTGGCGAGAGGACACGGCATCCCGTATGTCATCTCACCGCGTGGAATGCTCGTCCCGGAGTTGATCCGGCAAAAGAGCCGTATCGCAAAAACCGCGTGGATCGAGCTGCTGGAGAAAAAAACGTTTCGCCACGCCGCCGGCATTCACTTCACGGCGCAGCGCGAATGGGACGATGCCCGCCGGGTCGTGATTCCGCTTCCCGATCCGTTCATCGTCCCGAACGGAATCGATCTTCCCCCTGCAAGCGCGAGCGCGCGCCACAGCAACACTCTTCTCTTTCTCGGACGCATCAACTGGAAAAAGGGACTGGACCGCCTGCTCGACGCGGCGAGAAACCTTCCCGAGGTGAACATCGTGATCGCCGGAAATGACGAAGAGAATCTGACGCCGGCGCTTCGTGCGCTGGCCAGGCGAAACGGAATGGAAGCACGGGTCGATTTTCGCGGTCCGGTCGAGGGAGCGGCAAAGGAAGAACTGCTGCGCACCGCCACCGCGATGGTATTGCCATCGCTCTCTGAAAATTTTGGCAATGTGGTGCTCGAAGCCATGGCCGCGGGAATGCCCGTCATCGTCACTCCGGAGGTCGGCCTTGCATCCGACGTTGCGGAGGCAGGTGCCGGAATCGTCTCCAGCAACGATCCCGAGGTTCTGGGCGGAGCCATTCAACGGTTGCTGCACGACCGTCAAGCATGCGAATCGATGGGCAGGAAGGGACGCGAGTTGGTGGCAGCGCGATTCACGTGGGATCGTGTCGCGGTTCAGATGGAAGAACATTACCGGCGCATCGCCTCCAACCGCGGGAGGCCGTAAGAAGCGATGACGAAGAGCGTTCCATGACCAGCATTTCTTTAATCGGACCGCTGCCGGCCGCCGATGACCACCGCGGAGTGAGCGCCACGCGCTGCTACCATGAGCATTCGATGCTCGATCGCATCACGCCTCTGATTCTCACGCGCGACGAAGAGTCGAATATCGGCCGCACGCTGGCGCAACTGGCGTGGGCTCGCGAGATCGTCGTCGTCGACAGCCTCAGTACCGACGCCACCGTTGCGATTGCGAATCGATTCCCCAACGTTCGTGTGGTCGAGCGCGCATTCGATTCACACGCCGCTCAATGGGCATTCGGAGTGGCGCAGGTAACGACCGGGTGGGTGCTGACGCTCGACGCCGACTACTTCGTCCCTGACTCGTTCGTGCAGGAGATCGCGGTTCTCGATCCGCCTTCGGACGTCGCAGGTTTTGAAGCGGCGTTCGTCTACGCGGTCGACGGCCGGCCGCTTCGGGCAACGCTCTATACGCCGCGCGCCGTCCTGCTGCGGCGCGGATCATTCCAGATCTGGCAGGACGGCCATACGCAACGCGTTCGTCTGCACGGCCGCGTCGAACGGTTGACGACACCGTTGATCCACGATGACCGCAAGGATCTTCGGCGTTTCATCGAACGCCAGCGGTCGTATATGCGCAAAGAAGCAGAGAAACTGCGTGCCACGCCATGGAGCAAACTGCCGCTGTCGGGACGAGTCCGCAAGCTGCGGGTCGTGGCGCCCTTCGTCACTACGCTGTACGTCCTATTCGCGAAGCGAGCGATTCTCGACGGACGCGCCGGATTGCGCTACACGCTGGAACGTTTTCTGGCAGAGTGCATCCTCTCCGCCGAGTTGTTCACGCCTCGCAAACGCTGACGGGCTCACGCCCTCCTGATCATCACGTCGCCCATGACCAGCAGATCCATCTTCGTGCGAAGGAAACAGTCGAGTGCCTGTGCGGGTGTGTTGACGACCGGCTCGTTCTCGTTGAACGACGTGTTGAGCACGAGCGGGACGCCGGTGACGTCCCGGAACGCTTCGATGAGGTGGTAGTAACGCGCGTTCTGATCCTCGTCGACGGATTGCAGCCGCCCCGATCCGTTCACATGCGTAACCGCGGGAATCAGCGAACGCTTCTCTTCGCGGATCTGGTAGACCTGAAGCATGAAGGGTACGTCGTAGTCGGTCTCGAACCATGCGCCGACCGCGTCGCGAAGCACGGACGGCGCGAATGGACGGAACGATTCGCGCCGTTTGATTTTCTTGTTGAGGATGTCTTTCATGTCGGCGCGCCGCGGATCGCAGACAATCGAACGATTGCCGAGTGCACGCGGGCCCCACTCCATCCGTCCCTGAAACCATCCGACGACATCGCCTTCGGCAATTTGGGCGGCCGTGCGCCGGCAGAGATCGCGTTCGTCGCTCACCCGCTCGATCGTGCAACCGGCTTCATCGAGGTCCGCGCGGCGCGCTTCGATCGACTCGTCGATGGCAACGTCGTCGTACTCCGGACCCCAATACGCGTGCGTCATCACGAACGATTTCACATTGCCGAGAAGCTCGTTCCAGACCCAGTACGCCGCGCCGATCGCGCCGCCGGCGTCACCCGCGGCGGCCTGAATGTAGAGATCCTTGTATGGTGACCGATCGAAGACCAGGCCGTTGGCGACGCTGTTGTAGCCGCAGCCACCGGCGAGGCAAAAGCGAGGGTTCTTCGTCTTCTCGTAGAGTGCATTCGCCAGCGCGAAAAATGCTTCTTCGAACATCGCCTGCATCGACGCCGCGAGATCTTTGTGGCGCTGCTCGATCGGATCGTCGGAAGAGCGCATGGGGCCGAGCCGGTCGATGAGATGCTGCGAGTAGACCGGCCCGATCACCGGCATCCCACCCTGCCAGACCATGTCGAGACCGGCGGAGTGATGGGTGAAGTAATCGAGATT
Source organism: Thermoanaerobaculia bacterium (assembly GCA_034665065.1). Lineage (GTDB taxonomy): Bacteria > Acidobacteriota > Thermoanaerobaculia > Gp7-AA8 > Gp7-AA8 > JADGNZ01. Next base: position 63,776 of record JAXDGL010000014.1, read on the forward strand.
GAGCTTGAACGTGCCGTCGCTCTGACCGCCGCTCTGAATATGCACGATGTCGCGCATCGCATCCATCTGCGAAGGTTTGCCATACGGCGCCAGCCCCATGACTTTGTACTCGTCGCCGTAGTGCGGAAATCCGAGATACTGCGTCATGGCGGTGTAGAAGATGCCGAGCGAATGCGGGAAGCCGATCTCGCCGAGAACTTCGATCTTGTTCTTTGACGCGACGCCCCACATCGAGCTGACGAAGTCGCCGAATCCGTCGACCGAAAGGACCGCCGCGTCGTCAAACGGCGCCACGAAGTAGGCTGAGGCCAGGTGCGCGCGGTGATGCTCGACGTGATGCAGACGCGGCTTCAGCGTTTCAAGACTGAAGGCCTGTTTGAGCTCCTCGTCGAGGCTAACGATGTTCGCGCGATTGGCGAGACGTTTGCGGATCGCGCCGAGGGACGGACGCTTTGCCAGGATGAATTTCGCGCGCTGAAAAAGGCGAGCGTTCGGATCGCGGTTGACCGCGATGTGGTCGACATCGTTCAGATCGACGCGCGCTTCGTCGAGGCAGTAGCGAATGGCCACCGATGGGAATCCCGCCCAATGTTTGACGCGGCGGAACCGTTCCTCCTCGGCTGCGGCGACGAGTTTTCCGTCGATCAGAATGGCGGCGGCGGCGTCGGCGTGGTGGGCGTTAATGCCAAGGATGATCATAATGGTGGCACCGCATGACCGCGCGCCATGTCGTTTTCGTGAATCGTTTCTTTCATCCCGATCATTCTGCAACAAGTCAGATGCTGTCGGACCTTGCGTTTCATCTGGCGGCGCGCGGATGGTGGGTGGAGGTCGTGACGAGCCGGCAGCGTTACGGTGATGCCTCTGCACGGCTCGCGCCGGATGAAATCGTGAACGGCGTAACGGTGAAACGCGTCTGGTCGACGCGATTTGGACGGAGTTCTCTCCCCGGCCGTGCGGTCGATTACGCGACGTTTTATGCAAGCGCGTTCGTTGCGCTGCTGCGAAAAGCATCGCGTCAAACGACAATCGTTGCCCTGACCGATCCTCCGCTGATTTCCGTCGTCGCGGCGTTCGCGGCGATGCTTCGCGGCGCTACGCTGATCAACTGGACGCAGGATCTTTTCCCGGAGGTTGCAGAGGCGCTGGGGATGCGCGCTTTGCGCGTGCTGCGCGGAATCCGCAACTGGTCGTTGCGCCGGGCCAGAGTAAACGTGGCACTCGGCGAATTGATGGCGAAGCGCCTGCCCAACGCCGTCGTGATTCCAAACTGGGCGGACGCGTCTCTCCACCCGGCCGACGGCGCGAATGACCGTTTCGTGGCCGGCTACTCCGGCAACCTCGGACGCGCGCATGACGCGAGCACGATGATCGGCGCGATGCGGTTGCTGCGCGACGACCGGAAGATCGAGCTGCAGATCACGGGCGGAGGATCGCAACTCGATGGGATTCGGAACGAGCGACTGCCTAACGTGCGCTTCACCGATTACGCGCCTCGCGAACAATTGAGCGAGAGTCTGTCGTCATCGGATGCGCATCTCGTGACGCTGTTGCCGTCGCTCGAGGGGTTGATCGTACCGAGTAAGTTCTATGGCGTGCTTGCCGTTGGCAGGCCCGTTCTGTTCATCGGCAGTCCTGAAGGCGAGCTGGCGCGTATCATCGTTGAACATGATTGTGGATTCGTCATCGAACAGGGAGACAGCGTTGGACTCGCTCGCAGCATCCGCGATCTCGCAGACGATCGCGCACGCGCCCAGGCGATGGGGCAACGCGGCCGGTTGCTGTACGAGCGAGTGTTCGCACCGTCGATTGCGCTGGCCGCGTGGGAGCGCGTCCTGACATGACCAGTCCCGGCGCACGCTTTTTCCTGATCATCACTGCGCTGATTTTGGCGGTCGCGGCCGGAGTATTTCTCACGAATCCGCCCGAGATGGGTGATGTGCGAACGCCGCCGGATGTGCATCTGCTCGGGGCGCGGATCGCGCGGCATCCGGCCGACTGGCCTGCGGCCAGCGCGCTCACCGAAGTGTCTCTCGACGCCAGAACCACGAACCGTACGCTGCTCTGGCACGCGGCCTATGAGCATGCTGCGATACTCGCCCCCGAACGGATGGATCCGCCCAACGCCTACGCGCGCGCCGCGTTTTTCCACTGGAGCGAGCTGTCGGAAGAGGACAGGCAGGACGCCTTGAGAGTATTCTCGAAGCTCCTCCGCGATCCGGGCTTCTTTCATCAAATGGCCCGCCCAATGTTCGAGTTGACGGGAGACCTGTCGTATCTCCAGCGCTCCGGCCCGCCGACAGAGAACACGATTCAATGGCTGATCGGATTCGCGTTGCCGAACGGCCGTTTCTCGGACTATCGCGTGCTACGTGGCCAGCTACAGAAGAAACGTTTCGACGAAATGAATGCCCGCATTCATACCGACACGCCGGAAGAGCTCGTGGCGCGCTTTCCGAGCCCGCCTTACCATGACGACACGGAGCCCTTGATCCAGGCCCTCCTGAACGAATTGCACCAACGGCCACTCTCTGAAAACCCCGGCCGCAAAGAGGTGACGGACGCCATCGCCGACTACGCGATACGTCATGATTTACGGCCGCTGGACGGCCTCGAAGTCATCACGCGGATTGCCGGAGCGGCGTCCGTGCAGACGCAGATCGACTTATCGAAAGTGCTCGGGCTCCAGGAGCGGGCGGCGCGGATCGAGCTGGCCTCGCACGATCCTAGAACCTCCGCACCGCGCTCGTCGGATTGGCAAGGGTTATGTGACTACGACATCTGCGGGCGCGCATGGCGGACGATCGCGGCGCAGCACGGCATCGCCATGACCCTCGGCACGATGCGTACGGACGAGATTCCCGCATACGCCGAAATCTATGTTGATGACACTCTGCGAAACGAGGGAGAGGTAGGCGCGAAGCGAGACTTCGTCATCCCCGTCGGCAGCAGTGGATCCCATCGGATTGAAGTGCTACTGGCGAATCCAACGACGCGTAATGGCACATCCCGCCGTATTCGCGTCGTCAGCCTCACGACTCTCTAGCGACGACGGCCGCCCCGGCGATGGCGGCCAGCGTGATCGGGTTTGCGGGGATGAAAAAATTGAAATCGACCAGCGCGTGAATCATGGCAATGGCGATGCTGGCCAGCGCCGCGGCCTTGAATGCACGCCGCCGCCAACTCATCGGCTCCCCCTCTTCCGAAAACGCGTTCCGCGCCAACGCCCAATAGCCGCCGAAGAGAGACACGATGGCCACCAGGAAACCGACCGCCCCGGTTGTCGCGAGGATCTCGGCATAGTCATTGTGTGCGTGGTTGGCCAGCACCTGGCTCGATGTGGCGCGCGTCATCAGCACCACTTCCTGGTACGTTCCGGCGCCGCTGCCAAACAGCGGAAACATCTCCCATATCCGAATGGCGCCAATGAGCGCGGCGCCCCGGCCACTACCCTGGTATCCGTTGCCCTGATCCAGCCGGCTCACGACTTCCGTCCGGCCGAGGAAAACGACTGCGGCGGCGACGACGGCGATTACCGCGATCGAGATCAGAACACCCCGAAGAAGAGCACGCCGTCCCGGATTGGCAATCGCACCGGCGAGTGCGAATCCTCCGACCAGCGCCAGCAACGCACCTCTCGACTCGGACACTAATACCGCCGCGATCGACGCTAAGGCGCCGACAACACTGCAGGAGAAGGGAAGGAACCGTCGCTCCATCAGCTTGACGAAGCGGCGGCTTACCAGGGCCCCGGCAGGAGCAGCGGTGTGCCACGCGTAGGCCGCAAGGTAGAGCGACATGGGAAGCAGAATCGCTGCATAGTTCGCGAAGTGGTTCGGGTTGACGAACGTGCCGGCTGGACGGCCGAAGATCAGCGTGTTTTTCCAACTCCAGACCGCGTACCTCCCGGTGGCCACTTCGTTGACGGCGTAGAGTGCTTCGAACACTGCCAGCGCCGCGAGCACCGAGGCCATCACCGTCCGGCGCGCTCTGTCTCGCACAAGAATCATCGCGGCCAGAAACGTTGCGAGATAGGCGAGCAAGCGAAAAAACTGGAGTGATGTCGCCGCGGGATCCACTGTCATTGGATGGAGCACCGGCACACTTGCACCGGCGAGCGTGGCTACACGGCTGCTGCGTTCCCAGATCACTGCCGATTGGGGAGAGAGTACGTGCAGCAACCCCATCGGCAGAGGGATGAGCTGCAAGGCGACAATCATCGTGAGCACCGCTCCACCGGCAGTCCATATCCACCCCGGAAGCGTCATCCGGAAGCTCGGCTCGCGGATCGCGCGCAGCAGGGCCGCCATTGCACAGAGGGTGAGAGAAATCACGACGAGCGGACGTTGCGACGAATCGCTCGCCGAGCCGAACGGCATCGGCACCCAGACCAGGAAGGCCAGGAGCAACACGAACAGCCCAAAGTCTGCCCTCTTCATCATCGGATTGAACTTGTTCTTCCCATTGTAGATGGCGTGCTACCATCTGGGCGGTCCATTTTGCGATTCATTGCAGTTCATCAGGGAAGTGGAGGGTTCGTGGGGCAAGGAAAGCGGCTTTTCATCGCCCTGGTGGTTTTTGCCTGCTGTGCGCGGAGTGTGCTCGCGCAAAATGGTCTAAGAGACCGCGAGCGAGCCTTTTCGGCCAGCCAGCAGATCGCCAGCGATCTGCGTAGAGCGCATTTCCACCATGGAGCGTTTTATTTACTTAATACAATTCAACTATCCGATATCGGATATGACTCGTCTTTCTATGTCCCCACCGCGGACCGTCAGTCGGGCTTTCATTTCGGCATCCAGGCGCCCACGAGGCTTTACATCGTTCCGCGCAAGAAAACCGTTTACTCGCTCGACGTGCGTCCTGAGTGGAGTTTTTTTGGGAAAGGCGGCAAGAAGATTGTTTTCGGCTACCAGGCCCGCGCCGACGCGCAATATCTGCTCAATCACCTGTACCTCGATTTTTACGTAATCGCTGGCAATCAACTGCGCGCGGATGTCGCGGAGATCGCCAGGCTGCTCACGGAAAAAAGGGCCACCACCGGCGTATCCGGCGAGCTCAAATACTCCAGCCGCACCAGCATGACGTTCAATGCCTCAGTCGGCAAGACCAGCCACCCGCTGGGCGCCATCCAACCGGCGGCTCCGGTGCAACTGCTCGATCGAAGCCAGCACGACTATCGCTTTTCGATTCATCACAAAACCTTCCCGCAGACCTCCCTGTTTGTAGCGACGGAATACAGCGATTACTCGTTTCCCACCGCAGTCTTCAAGAACGCCAGGCGCTCGAACCTCGGAATCGGTTTTGTCCGAGACAGCGGGCGAACGTTGATGCAGGGAGAGATCGGAGGCGGGAAACTCGATTTCTTCCGGCCGGGGCAACACGACTTTCAGGGAGTGCTGGGCAACCTTTCGAGCTCGAGGAAATTCGGACGATCGACCACCGGCAGTCTGGGCGTGTCCCGCGACCTCGACTTCTCGATTTTCGAGCAAAACAACTACTTCCTCGCGGATCGTTTCAGCGCGTCCCTGCAGTGGGACGCCACGCGCCGGCTGACTCTCACAGCACAGGCTGCGCTTGGCCGTGATCTCTATCAGACTCCCGTCCTCGGGCCGCACGGCTTTCTCAAGCGACGCGACGTATTTACGTTCCCGAGCATCGGCTTTACGTACGGGTTCGCCCGGCTTCGCGCAGGCGCCGACATTGGCTACGTAAGGCGTACCTCCAACTTCGACGCGAACCTCGATCACGGAATACGTATCCTGTTCCGACTGTCCTTGACCCCGTAGAATCGTCCAAATAACCCAGGAAGCGATCGCGTGAACTGATTGATTTGACAAAGAATTCACACGATACCCAGTGAGCGGCTGACAACCGGGCAATACCATCCTGACCGGTCGGTCAGCCGGACTCGAAGAAGTACACCGCTGCATTCGCGCTATTTGCGAGGCTGCGGGTTTGCCCGTTGGAAAGGAAGACATGAGACGAGCCGTAACGATTGCAGCAACACTGGTAGTTCTTGCGACTGCGGCATTCGGGCAGCGAGCGCCCGTACCTCAGCCGCAGACTCCGGCTGCGTCGATGCTGGCTGACACTCCCGGCAGCGCGAGTGACGCGCCGATCGGGCCTCGGGATCAGATCGAGGTAAAAGTCTTTCAGGATCCGAATCTCAACACGAGGATGACCGTCACCGACGACGGCCGGATCACGATGCCTCTGATCGGCAAAGTTGATGTTTCTGGCTTGACGCCCACGGAAGTGGAGCAAAAGGTTAAGGCTCTCCTCGAGGCCAAGTACATCAACAAGGCGGATGTGAGCGTTATCGTGACTGAGGCCGGCAGCAAGCCCATATCCGTCATCGGTGCCGTGACCCACCCGGGCCGAATCGGGATCACGGGCAATATCACCTTGATTCAGGCAATCACTCAGGCCGGTGGGTTGGCCACCGGATACGGCAGAACGCTTTATGTCCTCCGGACCAGCACGAACGGACTCAGCGAACAGATCGGCATCGATATCGACGACCTCATGGTCAATGGGAATCCCGATCTCAACCTGCCGTTGCGCCCCAACGACGTCATCAACGTTCCGCTCGACGCAACGATCAATATCTACGTGCTCGGCGAGGTGATGCGCCCCGGCAGTGTGCAGTTCCGTCGATCGCAGACACCAACCCTGCTGCAGGTGCTTTCGTCCGCAGGAGGGCCAACAGACCGCGCGTCCAAAGAGGTTGTGCTCAAGCGTGTCGTCGGCGGGGCCGAAAAGACATTCCGCTACAACTTCAGCAAGATCATCGACGGACGCCAGAATGATGTGGTCCTGATGGACGGTGATCGCCTCTTCTTCAGGGAAAGCTTTTTTTGAACTGAGGCTCCCAGGCCGGTTTGCGGGACTCCCGGAACGTTCTGGAAGTCTCTCGCGCACAGACGGGTTACCATTAGCCATGGACCTGAACACGCAGGAAGTCCATCTCTCCCATTACTGGAACATTATCTACAAGCGATGGAAAGTCGCATTGTCGATACTGGCTGTGGTGATGCTCGGGACGTTTCTCGTCAGCCACTTCGCAAAGCCACTCTACAGGTCCGTGATCCAGATCCAGATCGAGCGGGAGAATCCAAACCAACTGACGGTCGAAGATCTCTTCGGGATCGCCGCTTCCGATCAGGAGTTTCTGCAGACGCAGTTTGTCCTTCTCAAGAGCCGTGGGCTGGCCGAGAGGGTCATCGACGACCAGAAGCTTCTCAGCGACCCTGAGTTTTTCCCGCCCGGAATTTCGGGCAAGACACCTGCGCAAATCACGCAGGCGCGCGAGTCGATGGCAGGTGCGATCATCGGAGCGATCGAGATTGCGCCCGTCCGCAACACATCTCTTGTGGAAGTCTCTGCGATCGCAACATCCCCCCGGCTTGCGCAAAAGATCGCCGAGGGCGTCGGGCAATCCTACATCCGTCTCAACAACGAGAAGAAATTCGAGTCCGTACAGAAAGCAGGAGAGTTTCTCGATCGCCAGATCGCGCAGATCCGCGCCGACATCGATGAAACGCGGCGGCAGATGCAGGCCTACAACGAAACGAAAGGCATCGTTTCGAAGGAAGACGCCAGCAGCATCCCGGCGCAACGATTGATGCAACTGACGGCAACCGTGCAGAGCGCCACAAACGCCCGCGTGGAAAAACAAAACGCGTACGATGCGCTTCTGCGAAGCAGTCCCGAGTCCATCACCGCTGGCGACCCGTTAGTCAGCCAGCTCACCGAGGAAGAGTCGAGAAAACAGCGTGAATACAGTCAAAATCTGGCGACCTTCAAGCCTGACTATCCGCAAATGCTTGCCTTGAAGACCTCGATTGAAAAAACACGTCAATCACGCCTGTCAGCGATTTCTAACGCATTTGCCCGTGCGCGCGAGGCTGCGCACCGCGACCTTGCGGCGGCACAGCAGACCGAACAGCAGATGTTCGTGGCGATGAATGCCCAGAAGCGCGAGACGATGTCCCTCAGCGCCACGGCTGCGGGACTCGGCGACCTGATCCGCACTCTCGATTCCAAACAGAACCTGCTCGATCAGCTCGAGAAAAGGCAGAACGAAACAGAAGTGACCGCCCGGCTACGCGGCTCGGCCTCCTCCAATATTCACATCGTCGATCACGCTCTTCTTCCGACACAACGCTTCAACGTGACGCTCAAGACCAATCTGCAGAACGCTTTCCCACTCGGCGTTGTGCTCGGTCTGGCCGCCATCTTCTTCCTCGAATATATGGACCGTTCGATCAAGACACCAGAAGAGCTCGAGCGGGTCACCAAGTTCGCCTCCCTCGGCGTCATCCCCGCTGCCAGCTCGGCAGGCACCGGCGGATATGGCTACGGTTACGGCTATGGATACGGCCGCGGGACGGCGAAGCTGCGTCCGGTCATCGAGGCTGGGCAGGAACAGGACGGCATCGACCTGCTTCCCCATTTTGATTCGCGATCCGCCATCGCCGAAGCGTATCGAGCGTTCCGCACGTCACTGCTTCTGGCATCCGCGAGCTCTCCAAAGGTCATCGTCATTTCATCCACCTTCGCCCGCGAAGGAAAAACGACGACCTCCGTCAATCTCGCCACCGTGCTCGCGCAGATGGGTAAGCCGGTCCTTCTGATCGACGCTGATCTCCGCCGTCCGCGTCTTGGGAAGGTGTTCCGTGGAAAGATGAATATCGGCTTGGTGAACTACCTCGCGGCCAACATTCCACTCGACGACGTCATTCAGGATACGGTGGTTCCCAACCTCCACCTCATCCTCTCGGGTCCGACACCGCCCAATCCTTCCGAATTGCTCGGCTCCGATCGGATGAAACACCTCATCCACGAGATTCGCGCCCGCTTCGCATTCGTCATCTTCGATTCGCCGCCGGTCATGGCCGTCACCGACTCGATCGTGCTGGCGGCAAATGCCGACGGAGTCGTGCTCTGCGTTCATGGCGGCCAGACTCCACGCGACATCGTGCAGCGGGCAGCCGAGCGTCTGCGCCAGAGCAATATCCCCGTGCTTGGAGCGTTGCTCAACAACCTCGATCTGCAGCAATACGGCTATTCATTCAAGAAGAGCTACTACGACTACTACCAGAGTGACGACGACAAGAAGGGAGCCCCCGCCCAGCGTGCCGGCTGACGCCGGCGGGTTGTTCCTCGCATGATCGATGTCCATCACCACTGCCTGCCCGGCGTCGACGATGGCCCGAAGACGATGGCCGAATCCGTCGAGCTCTGCAGGATGGCGGCTGACGAAGGCATCGAGACCATCGTTGCCACGCCGCATGTGCTGCGCGGCCGGTGGCGGAACACGTCGCGCGCCGATCTCCAATCAATTCTCGATGATCTGCGGCAAAGCGTTGGCCCGAGGCCGCAAATCCGTCTCGGATCGGAGTATTTTTTCGGTCATGACATGGATGAGATGCTCCGCGGAGAATCGATTCTGCCGTTGGCAGGCGGCCGGTACGTCCTCGTCGAGTTTGCCAGCCATGCCATACCTCCTCTCGTCCGCGAACCGCTTTATCGAGCCCAACTCGATGGCTGGACGCCACTGATTGCTCATCCGGAGCGCAATGCCGTCTTCCAGTCGAATCCCGAACTGCTGGCATCTCTGATCCGGATCGGAGTCAAGACGCAGATCACGACCGGCAGTATTACCGGCCACTTCGGACCCGAGGCCGAAGCAGCCGCGATCGATTGGCTTCAGCGGGGATGGGTTCATGTGATGGCCACCGACGCGCACAATACGGGGAAGCGTCCGCCGCGTTTCCGGGCAGCGCGCGAACGCGTCGTCGCGTTGGCCGGTGAGAAAATCGCCCAGGCTTTGTTCGTCGACAATCCAAAATCAATCGTCGAAAATCGCGGACTCGTGTACGATCCTGATATTCCGGAACTTCCGGGGAATGAATCGGTACCCCTATTGACGCGACTACGAAGGTTTTTCGCAAGGTGAAACGACTGCTTCGCCCGCTAGGGGCGTTTTTCGTGTGTCTCATCACGGCTACGGTGTTTGCGCAGGATTTCTATGAAGCGCATTTCCTTAGCGGGGTGACAGACTTCAATCGCGGCGCGTACGCGCGCGCGGTCGATGAACTGCGCATTGCCGCGTTCGGCCGCGTCGACGACGTGGCACGATACGAAATCGCGGAGATCTACCTCACACTGGCAAGCGATAAGCTCGATAAGGTCGAGGATGCCCGCGTAACCGCTCTTAAAGTGATCCAGGCCGATCAGCATCGGTCCGTTTATCCCACTCTCGATCTCCCGCGCGATATCCGCACCGCCTTCGAAACACTTCTCCCCACAATCCTCACACGCGAACAGCTTTCTCATACGGCGGCGTTCGAGCACCTTGCCAGTCAGGCCCCCCTCGTCCAATCAGGAGCGCCGCGGCTCACCAAGAAGCCGAACCCGCAAGTTCCCACGCCCACCAAGAGGCCCAATGTGGCCGTTACCGTGGGAAAGAACGACGACAAGGTCGAGGAACCAAAACAAAATCTCGACTACGGCCGGATGGCGCTCGAGCGTGTCGCGGCCGGAGACGAAGCCGGCGGACAGCACTACGCAGACCTGGCCTTGGCGCAGGACGACACGAACGTAAACGCTCACACAGCGCTCGCGCAAATCGCATTCGCTCACGGCAATTGGAACGGTGTTGCCGAGCACTATGCGGTGGTCCGGACTCGCCGCAAACTCACCGACGACGAATCCGCGGCCTATTTCATCGCCCTCGTGAAAACATCTCGCACCGCCGATGCCCTTGGAGTACGAAAGGGCTTGCCGGCCTCGGTGCTGGCCAGAAACGACGTGCAGCAAGCGCTTCAGTCCATCCAGCCCAATCCAGTGCCGGCACGCCCTCTGTCCCCGCAGCCTTCACCACAACCACAAGTGCGGCAGCAACCGGCCCCACAACCGGCTGCACCGCAACCACCGGTGCGGCAGCAACCCGTTCCGCAGCCGCAGGTGCGGCAACAACCGGTCCCTCAGCCAACGCCGCCACAACCTGAGGTGCGACAACAACCTCAGCCTGTGGCGCCGCAGCCTTCGACGTCTCGCCCGCCAGCGCAGCAGCCGGTAACCTCCCAACCCATCGCTCCGCAGCCTGCGGCGCCCGTTCCGGATGCATCGAATCAACCTCTCGCTTCCCAAATCGCCGCAGCCGAGCGGATGATCGGCCAGAGCAATATCGTCGGCGCACGTACCGAGCTTCGCCGCATCGCCGCGCTGCCCGATCTGCAACGGGGCGATCGACTGGCCTTGGGCCGCGCCATGAGCCAGACGGGCCTTTATGGCGAATCGTCGGCGCAATACCGGAAAACCTACCCGCTGAAAGCTGGCGAAGAAGCTCACATGTTCTATGAGGCAGTGAACCGCTACCAACTCGGCGACTTCGAACTGGCCCGTCAACTCATGACCAGAGCGTTCCCCTCGCTCCCGCAGACTCCGGCGATCCTCGCCTACCGAGACCGGATTCTGGCTCAGCAGTGAAATTTTGGCGTATCATCTTCTTTTGTCACAGGACGCCATGAGACTCCGCTTACTTCTAACCCTTGCTGCAACCATGGTCGCAGGAAGCGTTTTCGCCCAGCAGGGCTCGATCGAGCACACGCCGCCGGGCTGTCTGGTGGAAGGCGAAATGGCCATCATGTCGGTCGCAACTTCCGACGACGGCTTGCTACGCGCCTACTTCCGCCGCCAGGGTGCAACCGACTGGTGCTTCGTCGACGGCAAGAACCTCGGCAAAGTGTCTCAGGTTACGTTGCCGAAGTTCGACCCGAACGAAGAGATTGAGTACTACTTTGTCGTGCTCGACGGAAAACGCGTCATCGCAAAGAGCCCGAAGATCTACAACGCCCGCAACCAGACGCACTGCGATGCGATGTTCGCCCGTCACGCTGTCATGGTCACGCTCGAATGCCTGCCGCCCGGCACCAATCCCATCTCCAGTGCTCTGAACGCTGCGTACGCGATCAAAACCGTGGTCGGCAAGGATCCGACGCCGGTGCAGTCGCCCGAGCGTCCCGGGGAGCCACCCAAACCCGGGCAATAGAAACGCTCTCCAATGACACTTGAAAAGAAAGGCCGCCTTCTGGCGGCCTTTCTTATTTAGTGCGCTTTCGCTTTCTTCACTTCCTCGGTCAGCGCCGGCACGATCGTGAACAGATCGCCGACGACGCCAAGGTCCGCGATGCGGAAGATTGGCGCTTCGGGATCCTTGTTGATCGCAACGATGTGTTTCGACGACGACATGCCCGCGAGATGCTGGATCGCTCCCGACACTCCGGCTGCAACGTAGAGATTCGGACTGACCACGCGGCCAGTCTGGCCAACCTGATGTTGATGATCGATCCATCCTGCGTCGACCGTGGCGCGCGAAGCGCCGACCGCGCCGCCGATGGCGTGGGCGAGATCGCGGATCAGCGAGAAATTTGCGCCCTCTTTGAGCCCACGTCCACCGGAAACGATGATGTCCGCTTCCGCGATCGACAGCTCTCCCGATTCCGCGACCTTCGTCTCGACCACCTTGGTCTTCGTGTCCGCCGCAGCGCTCACCTCGACGACTTCGGCTGCGCTTCCTCCGGCTTCTTCGGCCGGAAAGGCGTTGATGCGGGTGGTGACGATCGCCGGGTTGCTGCTGATCTCGACAGTCGCAAAGGCTTTCCCCGAGTAGACGGGACGGCGCGCGCGCACTTTGCCGTCAACCCAATCGAGTCGATCGACATCCGAGGCAACACCAGCGTTCATGCGGGCCGCCAGCCGCGGTGCGAGGTCGCGGCCGTTCGACGTTCCGCCCAGGATCACGATCGATGCACCGGACTGCGTGACAGCAGCCTGCATCGCTGCCGTGTACGTCTCGGTGTTGTATCCGCCGGCGCTGGTGACGAAGAGTTTCTTCGCTCCATACCGGCCGGTATCGTCCGCCGCGGACCGATCAGCGGCGAATGCGGCGAGATCTCCCCCCGCGGCTTCGGCAAGTTTCCGGCCGATCGACAACGCCTCGCGCGAGGCCTTCTTCAGTTTTCCATCTTGTACTTCGCAAAAAACGAGAACACCGGGCATAGAGTCTCCTGCGGCTGGCGCCGCGTTGTCGGTTGTCGGTTGTCGGTTCGTTACTTGCTCGCACGCGCCGCGGGAACACGATCAAACGCGGCGAAGCCGCAATCAACCGATAACCGATAACGCGCCGCAGCGCACTACAGCGCCTTCGCCTCCTCTTTCATGTAGCGAACAATTTCTTTTGCCGCTGCTGCGGGATCACCGCCGTCGATCTTCCGGCCTCCGCTCTTCTCGGGCGGAAGCTCGAGCGAGACGACGGTCACGCGCTGGTTGACGATATCGGAATCGGCCAGCCCGAGGTCGGCGATCGATTTCGTATCGATGGTGACCTTCTTCGCGGCCATGATTCCTTTGAGCGACGCATAGCGCGGCTCGTTCAAACCTTTCTGCGCCGTGATCACCGCCGGAGTCGAGGCTTCGATCACTTCCTCCGCGCCTTCGATTTCACGGTGCGCGGTCACGTTTCCGTCGGAGGTTTCGAGGTGGGTGACGACGTTGATCTGCGGATAGCCCAGAAGCTCCGCCACCATCGGACCGACGAGCGAGTTGTCGGTTCCCACGCCCTGTTTGCCGAAGAAGACGAGATCGTGAGGAATGGTCTTGATGGCGGCCGCGAGAACTTTGCTGATGCCGAGTGAATCGGAGTCGCCGGATTCGCCTTTGACGTGCAGCGCTTTCGTCGCGCCGCGTGCGAGCGATTCGCGAAGCGCCTGCTGCACGCGGTCGGGTCCGAACCCCAGAACGGTGACATCGCCGCCGTGTTTTTCCTTCAGACGGATGGCCTCTTCGAGCGCGTACTCGTCATAGGGAGAAACGATGTATTTGATGCCGGTTTCGTCGATGCGGCGCCCATCGCCGCCGATCTTGATGCGCGTCTCGGTGTCGGGCACCTGCGCGATGCACACTACGGAATTCAAGGTTAGCCTCCGGTAAAGCGCCCGGATTCTAGGGAAAAGGCACGAGGTTCGCAAACAGGCTTCGCATTTCCGAGGGATCGAGTCGGTAACCCCGCGAGCAGAAACTCGCGGCAGCCGAACGGAGGACACGATGCCATTCATGAACCGGCAGTACGACACGGATCGCAACCAGTCCGGCAATCGCCGTGTTTTCCGGTCACCGATGACCGACTTCAACCGGCAGTCCCGCGGCAACGGCAACGGAAGTGGCAACGGGAACGCCCGCACCAACGTGAAGCCCGTGCCACCCGAAACGACCAACGCGGAAAACTTTTACTACCTCAAGCAAATGAGCTCGAAGACGCCGATGGTCATCATCATGACCGATGGTGAAGAGATCCGTGGCTGCATCGAGTGGTACGACAAGTCGTCGCTGAAGGTGAATCGAACCGGCGCGCCGAATCTGCTCATTCAGAAACAATGGATCAAGTATCTCTTCAAAGAGGAAGAGCTCGGCGAGTAGCGTCATAGAATCGCGCGCGTGAAGCCACTTGCGATCACGCTCGGCGATCCGGCCGGCATCGGCGCGGAGATCGTTTTCAAAGCGCTCACGGATGCCGGCGTGCCCGCAGTCCTCTTCGGTAGCCGGGCGCTCGCCAATCCTCCCGACGGACTGGACTTCGTCGACGTCGGAGGGACAGGTCCGATCCGCTACAGCACGATCGACGCGGAGTACGGCCGCATCGCGCTCGACTCGATCGACGCGGCGTTGGATGCGATCGAAAGCGGTCGATGCTCCGCGCTCGTCACCGCGCCGATTCACAAACAGTCGATCGCGCTGGCCGGCTCGCCGTTCCCTGGTCACACGGAGCTGCTCGCGGATCGCGCCGGATTGAAACGCTACGGGCATGACTACGCGATGTATTTCGATTCGCCGCGGATCAAGTCGGCGCTGCTGTCGGTGCACCTGTCGTTGCGCGAGGCGATCGCGCAGATCAACGCGGACGACATCGCCGCGCTGGCACTTCTTGCCGCGCGCGAATTCACCCGCATCTACGGCCGCGCCCCGCGGATTGCCGTCGCAGGCGTGAACCCGCACGCGGGTGAAGGTGGCAAATTCGGCGATGAAGAGCGCGAAATCGAGCGCGGCGTCGCGCGCGCGAAAGAATCCGGTCTGACCATCAGCGGCCCACATCCGGCCGACACCGTTTTTCTCGCCGCATGGCGTGGACAACACGACGTCGTGATCGCCATGTATCACGATCAGGCACTGATTCCGATCAAGACGATGGCCTTCGACGAGTCGGTCAACGTGACGATCGGATTGCCGTACCTGCGCGTGTCGGTCGACCACGGAACGGCATTCGACATCGCAGGACGCGGCATCGCTGATGCTACGCCGATGCGCTACGCGATTCGATGGGCGGCAACGCACTCATGAACACACTTTTTTCAACCGTTTCACGCAGAGACGCGGGGCACGCGGGGCTTTTCTCCGCGGTCTCCGCGTCTCCGCGTGAAACGCCTCTAACGAGTCTGTCCGCGGAGGCGTAAGATCACTCCATGGACACCGGCCGCCTGATCAAGTTGATCGTTATCGTGGCGCTGGTGTTTCTCGCCTGGAAGTACTGCCTGCCGTGGGCGAAGAAGCAGATGCATGGATCGGCAGCGACATCGTCATCAGGACAAAGCTCCTGCACGACGGCGGCGCAACGCGCTTCCGAAGTATGGGGCAGCGGCCTGCATCGTTTCGCAAATCCGCCGTACGACATCGCCGCATGGTCATCGTTTCGCGCGGATGTCGACGCGCAAATCAGTTCCGCGGAATCGGAGTGCCGCGCTGCGCAGGAATCGTGCGAGAAAGCGCGCGCCGCGATGAGCGACCTTCGAAGTCTCGTCGCCGGTTTCGACACAGCGATCCGCAACGGTTCGCCTCCCCCGGATGATGCCGTGCAACGTCAGGAAGGGATCGATACGAAGATCGACGCCGCCGCCGATCTCGTTCGCGCCGGCAAGTAACCGCCGTTCAAACGCCCATCTCCTCCGCCAGCGCGACGATCTCATCACGCAATGCTGCGCGCGTTCGCATCAGGCGCTCGAACGCGCTCCGCCGCGCGATCCGCCACGTCAGCGAGCGCGTGCGCCCGATAACCTCGTCGAGCTGTTCGAAGAATCGCAGCGCGATGTATCCGAGCAACGGAAGAGCGACCGCCACTACGACACCGTACGCCAGTCCGAAGCGCCACCATGCAAGCGTGGCAAGAATGAGATATGTGAGCGGGTAGAACACGAGACCTGCGACGGCCTTGATCGACGCAACGAGCTCCTCATCACGCGTCAATCGCCTCGCGAGAAATCGGATCAGCCGATAGATGGGGAAGTGCACGACTGCGCCGGCGAGTGCGAGAGGCAACGTAACGAGCAACGTGGCCAACGTCCGCACGCTGCCGCGGAACGATGGCGCCGGCAGCGTCTCCGGTTCGAGGTTCGCGTTGCCCAACTCCGCTTCGAACTGTTCGAATCGCGATTGCAATTGCGCGAGGCGCACTGGGTCGCGCTGGCGAAGGTGCGTGTAGCCGGCGATGAATCGCTTGCGCAGATCGAGCTGTTCCGGCAATCCGTCGCGGCCCAGCGAGATGACGCGTTGCGCGCGGGCGATGAGGTCGAGCGCTTCGCGCGAATCCGCCTGCAGCGTGAGCGCCGCAAGCGCCGATTCAATCTGCGCGGTCAGTGCATCGACCGCATCGCGCGGCGGCTCGCCCGATTCGTCGACAGGCACCGGCGCGACCTTGATCGCATCGCCGTAGTAGACCAGCGCGTCGCTTCGAAAACTCCCCTTCGCTGTGTAGAAGATCGCAGTCGGAACGATGAAGATTTCGGGGCACTCGGCCGCGCCGCATCCGAGTGCGATCCTTGCGGCCCCGGTCTTGAGCTCCTTCAGCCGCGGCTCACTGTGCGTCGTCCCCTCAGGGAAAATCGCGATCGCACCACCGCGAAGGAGCAGCGCTCGCGCCGCCGCGAACATCTCCTGATTCTTCGACGTCGCGTAGTTGTCCTGCGTGCGATAAACGGGAATCGTGTCGAGTCCGCGCGCGAACCAGCCGATCAGCGGCATCCGGAGAATCGGAGCTTTCGCAAGAAACGCGATCGGGCGTGGCGCAAAGCAAAGCAGAAAAAGCGGATCGATCAAGCCATTCGGATGATTGACCGCGAAGATGACCGGCCCGGAGGGAACGTTTTCCCATCCCACACTTTCAATGCGTTTGAAGAAAATGTTCGCGATCAGCCGCAGAATCGGTACGACGAATCGTCTGACGTTCAACATTGTCATCTTGAGCCGCGTGTCATCCTCGCTGTCATCCGCGCTGTCATCCTGAGCCGCCGAAGCCGCGCGACTTCGCGCTGCCTTGACAAAACCACAGGCGTCGCGCGGCGAAGGACGGTCGAAGGACTCCCTGATTTCCGCATTGGGCATTGAGAAGAAACCGTTGCCACGAAGCAGGGGGTCCTTCGACCGTGCTTCACCCCTCCGGGGTTTCGCCGGCTCAGGATGACAGAATTTCGCGGCCCCGCCACGCTGTATACGACCAGATCAACCCAGCCACGACGATCGCCAGCGGCACGAGCATGAATGCCTTTTCCAGCGACGTGTGGTCCGACACCATTCCGATCAACGGCGGCGACGGGATATCGCCGACGAGATGCATGATCAGCACTGACAATCCAAGAGCCGTTGCTCTCTCCCCAGGCGCGACCGCGTTGATAATCGCCGAGTTCACCGGTCCCGTCGACATGAAGATGAACACCTCGGCGATCGCGATCGCCGGCAGGTAGATCGCGCGATGCGGATTCGAAACCGCGATGTAAGTCGCCGGCGCCGCGATCAGCGTGGCGATGCCGGAGACCCAGAGATACGACTGCTTCGTGCGCGTCAGAAAAAAATCGCCAAGCCATCCGCCCGCGAACGTACCGACGAAGCCAGTCACCAGCGCGATCGCGCCGAATGTCACCGTCGCTTCGCTGCGCGGCATTCCACGAACGCGCTCGAGAAACGCCGGCATCCAGAACGCCAGTCCGCCGAGCGCGAATGTATACGCGCCGTATCCAAACGCGGTGAGGATGAATGGACGATTGCGGAAGAGATCTTTATACGCGTGGAGTGGTGAGGAGTGGGGGGTGGGGCCTGGGTTGTGGGAGCCCGCACTAATTTCTTCTGCAACCTTCTCCGACTCCCGACCCCCGACTCCCGACTCGCGCGAAACATCGTGCACTCCCCGCGGCGGATCCTTCACGAACATCACCAGTAGCGCGAGCAGCAGGCCCGGCGCGCCGGCGATCCAGAACGCGGCGCGCCAGCCGAAGTGTTGATCGACCAGACCACCCAGAACGTAGCCGGCAGCGGAGCCAATGGGGATCGCCGAAAAGAAAACAGCAAGGACGCGCCCGCGTTTTTCGAGCGGGAAAAAATCGGCGAGCAGCGCTGGGGCGATCGTTCCGTACGCAGCCTCGCCAACTCCGACTCCCGATCGTGCGATGAACAGCGAAAGGAAACCGCGCGCGAAACCGGCCAGTGACGTGGCGATGCTCCAGACCGCAACGCCAAGCGCGATCAGCGGCGGCCGCGCACGACGGTCGCCGAACGCGCCGAACAGCGGCGACGTCAGCGTGTAGACGATAATGAAACCCGTCGCGATGAAGCCGATCTGCGTGTCGGAAAGATGCAGCTCCGATTTCTTGATCGACTCGACAACCGCGGCGACGACCCAGCGGTCGAGATAGTTGAAGAGGTTGATGAGCGTGAGAATCGCCAGCGCATACCGCGCGGCGCGTTGCGCAGCAGGCGTTTCGATCGCTACAGCCATTCAGCGAAGTGTAACGCTCGAAACTCCGCCGAGGCGGAAACGTATTCAGTGAGCACGGTTATCATGGCGCGCAGCCGTCGATCACGAAACGAGCCCTTCCCTACCTCGAGTGCGTTGCCGGCATCGTTGTGGCCCACGCCGCTCAACGCCCTCGCCGCCGGCCTGTTGATGGGCGCGGCACCCAGTAAACACGATGGGGAATCTCGATGCGCAAGCGGTCACCACCGCGCAGATGGCGTTCATCGAGCTCCACGCTTTCCCCACCCCGCCGCTCCCGCGGTTTCGCCGATTCGAATGACAGCCGGCAGCTCGCGCGTTGACGCGCCTCCCGCTTATCTGATCGGCTTCGCGTTCCCTTCCGTATGACTAAGTTGCGAAGGGTATACTTCCTTTCAAATCTCACCGGCCCGGTGGAAAAGGAGATTGCATGCTCAAACTTGCCCGAGGTGTGTTGTTGATAGTGATGTTCGCGGCGCCGCTTACGGCGGAAACGATTCATGGACGCGTCACGCTGCAGGGGGAAGGTACAGCTCTTCCAGGTGTCACCGTCTCGATCGATGGGACGAGCGTCTCCACGATCACCGATGCGGAGGGGCGCTTTACGCTCGATGCTCCGGGAAAAAGTGGTGAGGTGAAAGTCACCGCGGCGCTGCAGGGATTCCAGTCGCGAACCCAGAGTGCGACGCTCGGCTCGACGTCAGAATTGCAGCTCATCCTGCGGCCATCGTTCGGCGAGCAGATCACCGTCGGATCGCGCGCGATCGGTGCCGAGCAGGAAAAAGCGGTTCCGGTCGACGTGATCAAGCAGGAAGCGATCGCCACGTCGCCGTCGACGGAGACGAGTCAGATCATCCAGAAGATCGCGCCGTCGTTCAACTTTCCGCGGCCGACGATCAGCGACGGCACCGACTCCGTCCGCCCCGCCACGCTGCGCGGACTCGGGCCCGATCAGCTCCTGGTGATGGTCAACGGCAAACGCCGTCACGCCAGCGCGCTCGTGAATGCGAACAACACCGTCGGCCGAGGATCCAGCGGCGTTGACCTCAACGCCATCCCCGCCTCAGCGATCGACAGCATCGAGATCCTGCGCGATGGTGCCGCAGCGCAATATGGATCCGACGCGATCGCCGGCGTCATCAACATGGTGCTCAAGTCCGACGCGCAGCCGATCAAGGTCGACGTCAAGGGCGGCACGACGACGCATGGCGACGGTCAGACGCTCGATACCGCTCTCTCCGGCGGTTGGAACCTCGGCAAAGGCGTTCTCTTCATGGTCGGCGAGTACCGCGTCCGCAATGAGACCAACCGCGCCAATCCCGATCCGCGCGATCAGATCGTGGTCGGCGATGCCGGCCACAACGCCGTGTCGCAGCCCAACACGCATTGGGGCGATTCCTATGAGCGCGACAGCATGATCTGGGGAAATTTCAACCTGCCGATCACGCCCGACAGCAAGCAGGTGTTCTACGCCTTCGGTGGATGGAGCAATCGTCACGGATCGCACGGCGGCAACTACCGGCGCTCGATTCAAGTGCAGAACTGGCCCCAGATCTATCCGCTCGGATTTCTTCCGCTCATCCAGCCGCGCGTCGTCGACACGTCGCTCACGGCGGGCGCGCGTGGCGAGATGGCCAACTGGTTCTACGACCTCAGCGCCGGCTACGGCCACAACAAGTTCGACTTCTTCGTCACCGATTCGCTGAACACGTCGCTAGGCCCCACGTTGGCGACGAATCAGACGCGCTTCTATTCAGGCTCTCTTTCCGACAGCCAGCTCACGACGAACCTCGATGTCTCGCGGCCGTTCAAAGTGGCGTCGATGGCCGGTCCTCTCAACGTTGCATTCGGCATCGAGTGGCGGCGCGATAGCTTCCAGGAATCGCCCGGCGAAAAGAACTCCTACATCAACGGTGGTTTCAAGGATCGCAACGGCGGCGTCGCTCCTTCCGGCGCGCAGGTCTTCCCCGGATTCCAGCCCTCGAACGCGGTCGACAAGTCGCGCAACAGCAAGGCCGTCTACGCCGATCTCGAAGGCGACGTGCTCCCGCAGCTTCGCCTCGGCGTCGCTGGCCGCTACGAGAATTTCAGCGACTTCGGCGGCACGACGAACGGGAAGTTCACAGCGCGCTATTCGGCCACCAAGCAGCTCATCTTCCGCGGATCGGCGAGCACGGGATTCCGCGCGCCGTCGCTGAGCCAGGGCAACTTCTCCGCGATCAGCACGAACTTTCTGCTGAATACGGCGACCGGTCTGGTCGAGCCGTTCGAGACCGGCACCTACCGCGTCGACAGCGCCATCGCCCGCGCCCTCGGCGCGCAGGATCTGAAACCGGAGAAGTCGAAGAACTTCAGCGCCGGCCTGGTGTGGCAGCCGCTGGCCAACCTCGAGCTCACCGGCGACTACTTCCACATCGACATCAAGGACCGCATCGTCTTCTCCGGTAACTTCACCGGCGCTGCGATTCTCAAGCTGATTCAGCCCTTCGGTGCGACCGCAGCGCGCTTCTTCACGAACGCCATCGACACGCGCTCGAACGGATACGACCTCGTCGCCAACTACCAGCATCCGCTGCTGAGCGGCCATCTCGATCTGTCAGCCGCGTACAGCAGCAACAAGACGAAGATCGTCGGCGAAGTGGCCACGCCGCCGCAGCTCGCCGGACTCGGCAACGTGCTCTTCGATCGCATCGAGCGGCGGCGCGTCGAGTGCGGTCAGCCGCACGACAACATCCGCCTGATGCAGAACTGGGGCAGCGGCAACGGCTGGGGCGCGACGCTGCGCCAGAGCCGTTACGGCGACTATTGCAGCTTCACGATTCTGCCCGCCGACGATCAGGTCTACTCCGCCGAGTGGCTCGCCGACGCCGAGATCAACTATCGCTGGGGCAAGTATCTCTTCGCGGTCGGAGCCGAGAACATGTTCGACCGTTTCCCCGACCGCAACCTCTATCGCAACGCCAACGGCGCGCTCACCGCGCAGATCAACAACGGCGTGTCCGCCTATCCGATCAACACGCCGTTCGGAATGAACGGACGGTACGTGTATACGAGAGTTTCGTACACGTTCTAAGCAGCGAGCGAATCGTCAGCGCGTCGCAAGTGCGGCGCGCTGACATTCGATTCGCAACAATGAGAGGGAGACGGGGTCACGCGGAGACGCGGAGGACGCGGAGAGGGGGTTTTTGCTACGCGACGTCCGCGTCTCCGCGTGAAATGCCTTTTCAGATTCTCGGATTGCTCAGGCACACAACCTCGTTGGGATAATCCGCATGCGCCCGCTTTTCGCGTT
>JAXDGL010000015.1:0-92970 GCA_034665065.1 Thermoanaerobaculia bacterium
GGTCGAAAGTGAAAGTGCCGGAACCTGATCGTGGATGGTTCGGGGCTACGTGAGTTCCGGCACTTTCACTTTCGACCTGACCCCCATTCTCGGAGACAAGGAAAACAACTCATGACGCACTTCAAGAAAGTTGCCCTCGCGTACTCGGGCGGACTCGATACCTCGATCATCATTCCCTGGCTGAAGGAGAACTACGGCTGCGAAGTCGTCGCGGTCGCCGTCGATGTTGGTCAGGCTGAGGAGACTTCGGGGCTGGCGGAGAAGGCGTACCAGACCGGTGCGTGCGATTTTCACCTCATCGACGCTCGCGAAGAGTTCGCGCGCGACTATCTCTTCCCCGTGCTGAAAGCCGGCGCCATCTACGAGAAGGATTACCTCCTCGGCACCTCGACCGCGCGTCCGCTCATCGCGCGCAAGCAGGTCGAGATCGCTCTCGCCACCGGATGTGATGCGCTCGCGCACGGCTGCACGGGCAAGGGGAACGATCAGGTCCGCTTCGAGCTTGCCTATCAGGCACTCGCGCCAGAACTGGCGGTCATCGCGCCGTGGCGCGAGTGGTCGATCATCTCGCGTGAGGATGCGATCGATTACGCATCGTCGCGTGGCATTCCGGTTCCGGTGACGAAGAAGGATCCGTACTCGCGCGACCGCAATCTCTGGCATCTCTCGCACGAAGGTGGTCCGCTCGAGGATCCGTCATTCGAGCCGGAAGCGTCGATGTTCAAGCTGAGCGTCGATCCGATCGATGCGCCGAACACGCCGGAGAATGTGACGATCACGTTCAAGGCCGGCGTACCGGTCGCGGTCAACGGCGAGGCGCTCACGCCGGCGGCGCTCGTATCGAAACTGAATGCAATCGGCGGCCGTCACGGCGTCGGGCGCGTCGACATCGTCGAGAACCGTCTCGTCGGCATCAAGTCGCGCGGCGTGTACGAAACGCCCGGCGGCACGCTGCTCGTCAACGCGATCAAGGCGCTCGAATCGATCACGCTCGATCGCGACAGCGCGCATGAGAAGGAGCGTATCGGCACGCGCTACGCGGAGCTCGTCTATTTCGGTCAGTGGTTCTCGCCGCTGAAAGAAGCATTCGATGCCTTCGTCGACGCGCTCGCCGAAGCCGTGAGCGGCACGGTCACTCTGAAGCTGTACAAAGGCAACGCCACAGTGATCGGACGCACATCGCCGAACTCGCTCTACTCCGAGGCGCTGGCGAGCTTCAACATGACGGGCTACGACGCCCGCGACGCGGCGGGGTTCATTCGCGTGTTCGGTCTGCCGACGCGCGGCCGATACCGCATCGAGAAGGGCAAGAGTTTCGACGAGACCAACCCTGGCGATGAAGTCACCGCGGCGCGGCTGCGGAAGGCGGCCGGTTGACGCAGAAACTCTGGGGCGGACGCTTCGCGTCGGAGCCGTCGCAGCTTCTGCGGCGGCTCAACGACTCGTTCGCGTTCGACCGCGAGTTGTTCGACGAGGATGTCGAAGGTTCGATCGCCTGGGCGCGCGCGATCGCCGACGCTGGCGTGCTGTCCGAGGAAGAGTTGGATGCGATTCTCGGCGCGCTCGTGCGGATCGATGCGCCGTCGGGCGAGAGCGATCACGAGGACGTTCATTCCTACGTCGAGGCGAAGCTCTATGAGCTGATCGGAGCGGGTGCGGGAAAACTGCACACAGGCCGCTCGCGCAACGATCAGGTCGCAACCGATCTGAAACTGTGGCTGAAGCGCGCATGCGATGAAGCGATCGAGATCGTGAATGCTTTCGTTACAACCTTGGCAACGCGCGCTAGCGAAGAAGCGGGCACGCCGATGCCTGGCTATACGCATTCGAAACAGGCCGAACCGGTGACCTTCGGACACTGGTGTCTGGCGTACGTGGAGATGCTGCGCCGCGACCGCGCCCGTTTTGTCAGCGCGTCCGAACGTGGTGATGAGTGTCCACTCGGCTCCGGCGCGCTCGCCGGCACGCCGCTGCCGATCGATCGCGATGCGCTGGCGCGTTCCCTCGGCTTCGCACGCGCGAACGCAAACTCGCTCGACGGCGTTTCCGATCGCGATTTCGCCGCTGAGTATCTCTTCGCGGCATCGCTCATGCTGACGCATCTCTCGCGGATGGCCGAGGATTTGATTTTCTTCACGAGCGATGAAGCGGCGTATGCGGAGCTGCCTGACGCGATGGCCACCGGCTCGTCGCGTATGCCGCAGAAAAAGAATCCGGATGTTCTGGAGTTGGCGCGCGGTTACGCGGCGCGTGGACTCGGCGAGTTGACCGGGTTTCTGGCGTTGCTCAAGGGTCTGCCGCTCGCGTACGACAAGGACCTGCAACTCGACAAGGAGCCGCTCTTCCGCACGCGCCGCGTGATTGCCACACTCGTTCCGGCATTGCGCGAGCTCGTCGCCGGACTCTCGCTCGATCGCGATCGGATGCGTGCCGCTGCCGGCAGCGACGCGCTGATTGCAACCGCGGTCGCCGATGCGCTCGCAGCGACGGGAATGCCGTTTCGCGAAGCGCACGATCAGGTCAGCCGCAATCTGGCAAACCTGTCATCGATGGCGAAGGAACATGGTGTGACGCTTGACGGGATGCTGGCGAAGAAGAATGCGTTCGGCGGCACCGCGCCGGAGCGCGTGAAGGAAGCAGCGCAAGCCGCGCTGTTGGAGTGCAGCGACCGATCATGAAACTCCCGAAAGGTTTTCTCGCCTCCGGCATCCGTGCCGGACTTCGCCGCAAGCGCCCCGACCTCGGCATGATCGTCGCGCCGGATGGTGCGAATGCCGCTGCGGTCTTCACAAAGAACCGTTTTCAGGCCGCGCCGGTAACGCTCTCGCGCGATGCGCTGAAGAAAACCGGCGGGCGGCTGAAGGCGGTCGTGGTCAATGCCGGATGCGCGAATGCCGTCACCGGAAAACCGGGTCATGATGCCGCGAAGCGCGTGCGATCGCGCGCCGCGGAATTGCTCTCATGCAGAGACGAGGAAGTGTTCATCGCATCGACCGGCGTGATCGGCGTCGTACTTCCCGACCAGAAACTACGCGAGGCACTTCCCGATTCGATCACGCGACTCTCGACCGGCGGCATCGAAGCGCTCTCGCATGCCATCCTCACGACCGATGTCGGCCCGAAAGTGACGCAGGCTTCGTTCACACTCGGCGGCAAGCGCGGCCGGATCGTCGGCGTGGCCAAGGGCGCGGGGATGATCCATCCGAACATGGCCACGATGCTGGCGTTCGTGATGACGGACGCCGCGATCGATTCCGCCGCGTTGCAGAAGATGCTCAAGAGCTCCGTCGATCAGAGCTTCAACGCCATCACCGTCGATGGAGATACGTCGACGAACGACACGGTGCTCGTCATGGCATCCGGAAAACTCGGCAACGCGTCGAAGGCCGATACGGCTGATTTTCAGCGCGCACTCGACACGGTCTGCCGCGATCTCGCCTGGATGATCGTGCGCGACGGCGAGGGCGCGACGCGCGTGATGGAGCTCGAAGTGCGCGGCGCGAAAACCGAGCGCGATGCGCAGCTTGCCGCGCACGCCATCGCCACCTCACCGCTCGTGAAGACCGCGCTGCACGGCGGTGATCCGAACTGGGGCCGCATGCTGGCCGCACTCGGCCGCAGCGGCGCGCGATTCAACGTCAAACGCGTTGCGCTCTGGGCCGGACGCTTTCAACTGGTGAAGGACGGCGCGCCCGCTGACTATCGCGAGAAAGACGCGGCGAAAATCTTCGCCCGCGAGCGCGTCCCCATCATCCTCGACCTCGGCGGCGGCAGCGCGCGGACGATCATCCTCGCCTCCGACTTCGGCCACGACTACATCTCGCTGAACACGGATTATCGAAGCTGAACGGAGAAGTCCTCGCTCCGCGGCATGTCGAGGCAACTGTCATCCTGAGCCACCGAAGCCGCCGCAAAATTCGTTGCGTTCGTCCTCGCGAAGAACGGCGGCGAAAGACGAAGGCCCCCCCGGCGATGTGCAGGTGGGTGGTGGAAAAAGCCGAGGCACAGAATCAGGGGGTCCTTCGACCGTCCTCCGCCGCAATGCCTGCCAGTTGTCATCGCGGCTTCGACGCGCGGCTGCGGCGGCTCAGGATGACAGCGGGATGACACGAGAATGACATCGCACATCTGAGTGGCCTGGCGTAAATGGCGATACTCTTCCCCTCATGCGGAAGATACTGGCGACAGCCCTCCTCTTTGCCACCACCAGTGCGATGGCCGCGATTCGCGATCCTGTCGCTGCTCGCCACGGCATGGTGGCATCGACGAGCGTGATCGCATCGCGCGTCGGCGTCGACATCATGAAGAAGGGCGGCAACGCCGTCGATGCTGCGGTTGCTGTCGCTTTCGCTCTTGCGGTGACTTGGCCGGCAGCGGGAAATCTCGGTGGTGGCGGTTTCATGCTGCTGCGCATGGCGGATGGAACCAGCGAGGCCATCGACTATCGCGAACGGGCGCCGCTCGCGGCGACGCGCGACATGTATCTCGACGCCAATGGCAACGTGATCAAAGGTGCCTCGATCGACGGCTACAAAGCGGTGGGAGTCCCGGGGACTGTTGCTGGTTTGATGCTCGTGCATGCGCGATACGGGAAACTGAAATGGAATGAGCTCGTCGAGCCGGCGCGCAAACTCGCAGACGAAGGGTTCATCGTCAGCAGCTTTCTTGACGATGTTTTGCATCAAGCCGAGTCGCTGAAGAAGATGAACCCGTGGCCGGAGAGCCGGCGGATTTTTCTTCGCGACGGGCGCAACTACTCGATGGGCGATCGTTTCCGGCAGCCGGAGCTCGCCGCGACGCTCGCACGCATCGAGAAGAATCCCCGCGATTTCTACGAAGGAGTCACGGCGCGGCGAATCGTTGCCGGAATGCGTGCGCACGGCGGTCTGATCACGATGCAGGATCTGCGCGAGTACAAGCCGGCCATTCGCAAGCCATTACGCGGTACGTATCGCGGCCACGACTTCCTCGTCATGCCGCCGCCATCGTCCGGCAGCATCGCCATGATCGAGATGCTGCACATGCTCGAGCACTACGACGTCGGCTCGATGGGCTGGCAGTCGGCGCGTTATCTCCATCTGCTCACCGAGGTGATGCGGCGCGCCTTTGCGGATCGTGCGGAGTTCCTCGGCGATCCCGACTTCAACAAGATGCCGGTCGCTGCTCTGACCTCGGCGGCGTATGCGGACGAACGGCGCAAGACGATCGACCTCGAACATGCATCGTCGTCGAAAGAGATCCGCGCCGGTGATCCTGCGCCGTTCGAGCACACCGATACGACGCACTTCTCGATCGTCGACAAAGACGGCAGCATGGTCAGCAACACCTACACGCTCAACGACTGGTTCGGCAGCGGCGTTACCGCGAAAGGGACGGGCATCCTGCTCAACAACGAGATGGATGACTTCACATCGCGCCCCGGCGTGCCGAACGACTATCAACTGATTCAGAGCGAGAAGAACGCGATCGCGCCGAGGAAACGTCCGCTGTCGTCGATGACGCCGCTGATCGTGCTCGATCACGGCAAACCGTGGCTGGCAGTCGGCGCCGCGGGCGGGCCGCGCATCATCAGCACGGTCCTGCAGATCGTGTTGTCGATCGTCGACTTTCATGTGAGTTTGCAGGAGGCGGTCGACGCCGGACGCATTCATCATCAGTGGTTGCCTGACGAGATCTATTGGGAGCCGAACGGGACGAATCCTGACACCCGCGCGATTCTGGAGCGGATGGGCCACAAGTTCCGCGCGAAGGGCCTCGAAGACATCTCGGACGCCAATGTGGTCATGATCGACCCGAAAACCGGCCTCCGTTATGGCGGCGCGGATGCGCGACGCGACGGTGTTGCAGTCGGTTACTGACATAGAATCCGCGGCCATGAATCTCGATAAAAAATCCCTCCTTGCATGGGCGCAGGATCACCGCGCCGATTTCGAATCGACGTTGCAGCAGTTCGTCGAGATCCCCACCGTCTCCGCGGATCCCGATCGCGTCGGCGACATCCGCCGCTGCGCCGAACTGGCAGCGACGAAGATCCGCGAATTCGGCGGGGAGGCGTCCATCCTGGAGACGGCCGGCAATCCGATCGTTCACGGCCGCTTCGATGCAGATGCTTCGTTCCCGACCGTCACCGTCTACAACCACCTCGACGTGCAGCCTGCCTCGCGTGAGACCGAGCCGTGGAAGACCGAGCCCTTCACCTTCATCAAGCAGGGCGACAAATATCTGGGCCGAGGGACGACGGATGACAAAGGTCCAGCGCTGACGGCGCTCTTCGCCATTCGGGCTGCGAGAGAAGCCGGCGTGCGCGCGAACATTCACGTGATCTGGGAGCTGGAGGAGGAGATCGGATCGCCGAACTTCGAAGCGGCGATGAAGAAATATCGCGGCCAGCTCGCCACCGATTCCGTGCTCGTCTCCGACACGATCTGGGTGTCGCGCGAGCGGCCGGCATGTCCGGCGGGATTGCGCGGTCTGCAGGGTTTCGAGTTGTCATTGGAAACCGCCGAGACGGATCAGCATTCGGGCGTCGTCGGCGGCGCGGCGCGCAATCCGATTGGAGAGCTGATGAAGCTCGTCTCCGAGATGTACGACGCCACCACCGGCAAGGTGAAGATCAAAGGCTTCTATGACGACGTTCTCCAGCCGTCGAAGAAAGAGCTCAACGACTTCGCCAACTCCGGCTTCACGGTGAAGAAGTTCAAGAAGGATCACGGCTTCAAGTCGATCCGCACCGAAGATCCGATGGATGTGATGAAGCGGATCTGGGCGCTGCCGACGATGGAAGTTCACGGTCTCGTCGGCGGCTACACCGGCGCCGGAATCAAGACCGTCGTACCGCCGCGCGCGACGGTTAAAGTCTCCTGCCGGCTCGTACCGAATCAGAATCCTGCCAAAATCAAGAAGCTCGTCCGCGAGTTCGTGAAGCAGCGCAACGCCGATGTGAAAATCAGTTTCGAAGCGTCGATGCAGGCTTATCAGGCTCCGACCACCGGTCCGCTCGCCGACGCCGTGCGCAGCGCGATGAAATTCGCCTTCGGACGCGAGCCGGTCTTCGTGCGCGAAGGTGGATCGATCGGCGCGGTCGTGTCGATGGAGCAGTTTCTCAAAGCGCCGGTCCTCTTCCTCGGGCTCTCGCTTCCCGAGCACGGCTATCACGCCCCGAACGAGAACTACGACTGGCAGCAGGCGTCCGGTGGGATGGTGGCGTTCGTGAAGTACTTCGACGAGATCGCGGGGATGAAGTAGGTAAGAGTTTTTGCCGCCGA
Source organism: Thermoanaerobaculia bacterium (assembly GCA_034665065.1). Classification (GTDB taxonomy): domain Bacteria; phylum Acidobacteriota; class Thermoanaerobaculia; order Gp7-AA8; family Gp7-AA8; genus JADGNZ01. Next base: position 7,266 of record JAXDGL010000015.1, read on the forward strand.
TCGTGCCAACCGTTGCCCGCAGGCGTAAAATCAAGGTGTGGTCAACTGGACTCGATTTGATCCAGCGGAGTTCGACTTTGAGTTCAACGAAGACAAACTTGCAGCGCACGGAATCACTGCGGATGAAGCCGCAGAGGTGCTCTGGAACGGTTTTCGTCCACTCCAAGGAAAGAAACACAGCGATCGCCATTTGCTGCACGGGCGAACTGACAGCGGACGGCCACTAACGCTCGTCGCCGTCGCTCTTGGAAAGAGAAGATTGCGTATCATCACCGGCTGGCCCCTATGAAATCGCGCAAAGCAAGACTTTCCGACGATCAAATCGAGGCAGAAGTGTTGGCGTCGTTGGACGATCCTTCGGCCTGGGAAGCTTTACCGTTCGTTCCCGCCTCGAACTCTCCGCGACCCGCCTGGATGCTGCGAAACAAGCACCTTCAACTCGCGGCCAAGTTCCACGTGTTGTCCGTTCTGCACCAGCTGGGTGCTGAAGCGAACCTCACACTCGCGCAGCCAGACAGCGTCGACATCACGATCCTCGGCAAGGCAGGTAAGGCGGTCACCGTCGATGTGAAAACGGTGGAAGGAACGCGGGAATGGCTGGTCGATCCGTTCAGCGCTCGCAAGCATCACTATGTCGTCGTCGTTGAATTTCCGCCGCAGAATGGCAACGTCTTCTCGCAGCCGCGCGCGTATGTCGTCGCTTCCGAAGCGCTCCGAAAACTCGTTTCCCGCCGCAAGCTCACGTCCGTCTCGCTCGATCTCCTGGGTGATGAACTAGCTGGACTGGAGGCGTGGCAACGGATCATGTCCGAGCAGGCCGCCTGACCTTCGTCTCCCTTTTTTTCTACAACTAGTGGATTTTAGTGGACAGTAGTGGTTGCTGGTGGTACAAAGGGGCCTCGAAGCCACGAAAGTCAGCCAAATGGTCGAGCCAGTCTTGATGGGGCATGCCCCGGCGAAGGTCGACGAGAAGGGTCGTCTCAAGATCCCCTCGAACTTTCGCAAGGTCATTGAAGAGCAGCACGGCTCCGAATGCTTCATCACTTCGACCGACGGAGACCGCGCGCTCATCTACCCGATGCCCGTTTGGTACGCGTTTCACGGGCGGCTGTCCAAAGTCCCTTCGTCGTCGATGGCGAAAGCCAAGTTGCTCGAGAAAGTGAACTACTTCGGACACACGGCGACGATCGATCCGCAGGGACGCGTTTTGATCCCGACGATCCTGCGCAACGTCGCCGGCATCAGCGATGACGTCGTCGTGATGGGGCACACCGATCACCTCGAAGTCTGGAAGGACGAAACCATTCAGAAGCGGACAGTCGAAACGCCGATGAGTGCCGAGGATTGGAAAGAGTTGGAGTTGCATGGTGTGTGAGATGTCATGCACCAGTCGGTTCTTTTAAGCGAAATCGTCGAGTTTCTCCGTCCCGCCCGCGACGACGGAACGCTCGTCGATGCCACGATCGGACTCGGTGGTCACGCGGAGGCAATCCTCGAGCGTTACCCATCGATCCGGCTTCTCGGCATCGACCGCGATCCCGCGGCGCTGGCGGCATCGGCAGCGAGGCTGGAGAAATTCGGAAATCGCGTGACGCTCGCACAAGGGCGCCACGAGACGCTCATTGACATTCTGAAGAAGCAGAAGATCGAGTCGGTCAGCGGATTACTCGCCGACCTCGGCGTCTCATCGATGCAACTCGACGACGCATCGCGCGGATTCTCATTCCGCTACGACGCGCCGCTCGACATGCGGATGGGTCCTGAGTCGACGACCGCTGCGGACCTGGTCAATACGCTCGATGAACGAGCGCTTGCGACGATCCTGCGCGAGTACGGCGAAGAGCCGATGGCGCGCGGCATCGCACGAGCGATCGTCAATGCTCGGGCGGAAGCACCGATCGAGACGACGGCGCGGCTCGCGGAAATCATCAGGACGGTGAAGAAGCCGCGGTTTCGCGAGATCGATCCATCGACGCTCACGTTCCAGGCGCTGCGCATCGCCGCGAACGAGGAGCTCGTAGGGCTCGACAAGTTCGTCGATGACGCGGTGAGCGTGCTCGAAACGGGAGCGCGCATCGCGATCATCGCCTTCCACTCACTCGAGGATCGAATCATCAAACGGGCGTTGCGGCGGTGGGAAGGGGAGTGCACCTGTCCACCGAATCTGCCGGTCTGCGGATGTGGCGCAAAGAAAGTCGTGAAGATTCTGACCAGCCGTCCGGTCACTGCTTCGGAAGAGGAAATCGATCGCAATCCGCGATCGCGCAGTGCGAAGTTGAGAGTGGCGGAGAAGCTCTTAGCTGTCAGCTCTTAGCTCTTAGGGGAATCGAAGTTCTGAGAGCTGACAGGTAAGTGCTCGCAGCTCGAAGTTGCAGGAGTTGGAGTAGTTGCAAGCCGGAGCCCGGAAACAAGGGTGAAGGTTGGGGAAGGGTGGGCGTGTGTGCGCCGCGGGAGCTCGGGAGGGGTGGTCGGGGGAGCGTGGGTGGGTGTGGATGGTTTCCGGGTCGTGCTTGTAGGCAGATCTTCACCCTTGTTCCCTGGCTCCGCGATCGTCCCCGGAAGGCACCCGCATGTACGCGCAGAAAAAACCGATCGAAAACTCGCATATCGTCCGCGAACGCGACCGCAAGCGCTTCCGTGAGCTGCTGGCCGTCCTCGCGCTGGGCGTCCCGATCGGACTCTTCCTGCTGCTCTTCACCTGGCAAAACCTCGAGGTCATCCGGCTCGGTCACGAAGCGACGCGCCTGCAGAAGCAGAAGCAGGAGATCGAGAACGCTAACCGTGCGCTGCAGCTCGAGCTCGATCGCCGCTCCTCCCTCGGCGCCGTCGAGCAGCGCGCCGTCGATCTCGGATTTCAGCGCACCGATCCACGCGCTGTCGTGATGGTGCAGAAGCCGGTCTCCGCTCCCACACCCGACGCCCGACAAGCGACACCCGCAGGAACGCACTGATGCCGATCTCACACAAGCGTCTCCTGCAGCTCTTCGCCATCCTGGCCGCGTGGGCGGTCATCGTGATCGCCCGGCTCGTTCAGATCCAGCTCGTGAAGCACGGTGACTACGTCGTCAAAGCGCAGAGGCAACAGGAGCGAACGCTGGCGCTGCAGCCCGTGCGCGGCTCGATTCTCGACAGCCGCGGACGCGTGTTCGCGGAGAGCGTGGCTGCGGAGTCCATTTACGCCGATCCGCAAGCCATCGGCGACCCGATCCAGACGGCGAAAGCGCTGGCCAGCGTTCCGGCGCTGCAGGTCGATGCCTCGGATCTGCAATCGAAGTTCGCGGCGGGCGGCGGTTTCGTCTGGATCGCTCGTCAATTGCCGCTCGAAGTCAGCGCGTCGGTGAAGGCTCTGAAGCTCCCCGGCATCTACTACCTCGAGGAGCACCGGCGGTCGTATCCCCGCGGCATGCTCGCCGCCAACGTCATTGGATACGTTGGACTCGACGGCGAAGGGCTCGGTGGAATCGAGCATTCGTACGACGCGCAGGTGCGCGGTCGCGCCGGCCGCGTGACGTTGCTGCGCGATGCGCGCCGCGGGATGTATCAGGTTGGCGGCGAGGGCGCGAACCGTCCGGTCGATGGGAAGGATGTCTTCCTCACGATCGACTCGGTCGTGCAGTTCATCGCCGAGCGTGCGCTCAGCCGCGCCGTCGATCAGTACCGCGCGCTCGATGGTGTCGCGATCGTAATGGATCCGCGCGACGGCCGCATTCTGGCCATGGCGTCCAATCCGTCGTTCGATCCGAATCGGATCCGCGACTTTTCGGCGGAGTCGCGAAGAAACCGGGCCGTGCAGGATGCGTACGAGCCGGGATCGACATTCAAAGTCGTGACGGCTTCCGCGGGACTGGAAGAGGGGCTCGTCACGCCGTCGCAGATCCTCGACTGCGGCGATGGCTTCATCCAGATCGGGACAACGCAGATTCACGAGCACGGCCACAATCGCTACGGACTGATTACGTTCGAAGACGTGATGGTCCACTCGTCGAATGTCGGCGCGATTCGCGTCGGCCTCGCGCTTGGGCAGAATCGCTTCTACCAATACATCCGGCGTTTCGGATTCGGCGAACGCAGCGGCGTCGCTCTTCCCGGCGAAGCGCAGGGACGTGTTCGCCGGACCGAGCAGTGGTCGCAACTCTCGAATGCATCGATGTCGATCGGGCAGGAGGTCAGCGCCACGCCGCTGCAGATCCTTACTGCGATCGCGGCCGTCGCGAACGGAGGCGTGCGCGTGCAGCCGCGGATCGTCGAGAAGGTCGTCGATGCCAAGGGCAACATCATCGATCCGCCGCCGCCCGCAGCGCCGGTGCGCGTGATCTCCGAAAAAACGGCCGCGGTATTGAATGAGATTCTGAAGTCGGTGGTCGCTCGCGGAACCGGCGTCCGTGCTGCGCTGGAGGAACACGTCGTCGCTGGAAAAACCGGCACCGCGCAAAAAGCAGGACGCGGTGGTTACTCCGACAAAGTGGTGGCGTCGTTTGCAGGCTACGTTCCTGCTGACCGTCCCCGGCTGGCGATCCTGGTCATGATCGACGAGCCGAAGGGGGAGGAGTACGGTGGTACCGTTGCGGCTCCCGCGTTCAAAGAGATCGCCGAGTCGACCCTTCGCTACCTCGGCGTTCCTCCTTCGATCCCGGCCCGGACGATCGATGTCGCGTCGCCGATGCTGGCGACGTTTTCGCAAAAGCCCTCCGCGCCAGCGGGATCGGAAGTCCCTGACCTGCGCGGACTCGACGCTCGCGAAGCGTTGGCCCGTGCCACGGCAGCAGGCTTCCGCATTCGCGCTTCGGGGAGCGGAGTGGTCCACACACAACAACCAATGCCAGGCGAAGCTTTGCCGATCGATCACCAGGTCGTCCTCACGCTCGCGGAGGGTGCGCCATGAGACTGCGCGACCTCTTGCGCGATGTTGCCGTGCGTAATCAGAGCGGCGATGCGGATGTGGATGTCGTGAGTGTGACGGCGGACTCGCGGCTTGTGGGCGACGGTTCGCTCTTCGTCGCCGTTCCCGGATTCAAGACCGATGGCGCGCGATTCATCGACTCCGCGGTCAGCAAGGGAGCCGCGGTCATCGTCAGCGAAACGTCCGCGAACGCGCCTGTGTTGATCGAAGTCGATGATGCCCGCGCCGCGATCGCGCTCATCGCATCCAACTTTCACGGACGGCCCGCGGACAAGCTCACGCTCGCCGGCGTGACCGGGACTTCGGGCAAAACGACGACGACGAAGATGATCGAGTCGGTCTTCGATGCCGCCGGTGGCCCGGTGGGTCTCGTCGGCACGATCGAATATCGCGCCGGCGATGAACGTCTGTCCGCGGACCGCACGACGCCCGATGCCGTCGTTCTCCAGGAGTGGCTGGCCAAGATGGTAGACGCCGGCGTTCGTCTGGCGGTGATGGAAGTGTCATCACACGCGCTGGCGCTGAAGCGGACGTTCGGCATGCACTTCAGTGCCGCAGTCTTCACGAATCTCAGCCAGGATCACTTCGACTTTCACAAAGACTTTGAGGACTACTTCGCTGCGAAGCGGATCCTTTTCGATCAGATCGACCGCACGCGAAAAAGCGCGATCGTCAATCGCGACGACGAATATGGACGGCGGCTTGCGGAGGAGCTCGGCGATTGTGTCGTCACCTTCGGCCGCGGCGCGGACGCGGACATTCATCCGCTCGACGGATTCCAGATCGATGTTCGCGGACTGCACGGGCGCGTGCACACTCCGGCCGGCGAAGTCACTATCGAATCGCGTCTCCTCGGCGCTCCGAACCTCTCGAACTGGCTCGCTGCGATCGGTGCGGCTCTGGCCGTCGGCATCGACATCCCCACCATTGAAGCCGGCATCCGCAACCTTGGCGCCGTGCGCGGCCGCTTCGAGACCGTCGTCAGCGACCGCGGGCCGACGGTGATCGTCGACTATGCACACAAACCGGACGCGCTGGAAAAACTACTCCACGCCGTGCGCGATCTGGCTGCGGGCCGGCGCGTCGTCGTCCTGTTCGGATGCGGCGGTGACCGCGACAAGGATAAGCGCGCGAAGATGGGTGCGATCGCTGCGCGGCTTGCCGACCACGTCGTGCTGACCAGCGATAACCCGCGAAGCGAAAAGCCGGAAGCCATTCTCGACGGCATCGAGAGCGGGATGAAAGGCGCAACGAATTACGAGCGAATCGCCGACCGGCGCGAGGCGATCGCACGAGCCATCGACGGCGCGGCGGACGACGACGTCATCGTCATCGCCGGAAAAGGCCACGAGTCGTATCAAGTCGTTGGGGACCAGGTGATTCACTTCGACGACCGTGAAGAGGCGGAGCGGGCGTTGCAGTCGAAACCAACAAAAACGAACCATAAAAACGACACACTTAAATCGACATCAAATTAGTGTTGAAATCAATGATCAATTCGAATTATCATTTACTGCGCTCGGGCAGGTGTTCTGTTCCGGCTCCGTCGATTGCCTTCTGTGAGGGTGGATGGATGGCGATCGCCGGGCAGCTTCGGGGGAAGGGCCGCGATCGGGTTGGCGCGGCGGAGCCGGAAGAGAACACTGGTGCGGAGGTCGTGAGCCGGGGGTCGGGAGTCGGAGACGAAACGGTCTCCCTTCCGCCGCCCGTTCGGCGCACTTCGCAAGTTCGTTGGGCGGACGGTCGCTCCCAGGCGCCACTCCCCACTCCCCACTCCCCGAATCGAGGCAATCTTGTGCGGTTTCGCTCCGACACCCGACACCCGACACCCGACACCCGGAGGGCCACATGCATCTGACCTTCCGCCAGATCGCCGAGATGACCGGCGGCGACGTCGTGCAGGGTGCAGACATCGCCACCGGCTCGGTCGTCATCGACAGCCGTGAGGTGAAGGACGATTCTGTTTTCTTCGCCATCACCGGTGAGCGGCTGGACGGACATCAGTTCCTTCCGCAAGCGCTTGCGGCCGGACGGGGCGCGGTCGTCTCCCAGGTTCCGGAGAACGTGCCGGCGGGGAAGGGCATCGTGCGCGTCGCCGACACCACCGTCGCACTGCAGAACCTGGCGCGGTCCATCCGCGAACGTTATCCATTCACGCTCATCGCCATCACCGGCTCGGCCGGCAAGACGACGACGAAGGAGATGATCGCGGCGCTCGTCGGGTCCGAGCGCCGCACGTTCAAGTCGTGGGGCAACTTCAACAATCTCATCGGCTGTCCGCTCTGCATCGACAACACGCCGGACGACGCCCAGGTCGTCGTCAGCGAGATGGGGATGAATCACAAGGGAGAGATCGCGCAGCTCGCCGGTCTCGTGCATCCCGACGTCGGCGTCTACACGAACATCGGCCCGGTGCACATCGAGTTCTTCGGCACGATCGAGAAGATCGCGGAAGCGAAGCGTGAGCTGCTCGAAAACGTCAAGCCGGGCGGCACGATCGTCCTGAATACCGACAATCCATACGTGATGGCGATCAGCGACGGTTTCGAAGGGCGGAAAATAACTTACGGCATCGATCACGACGCTGATTTCCGCGCGACGAATATTCGCGAGCGCGGCTTGCTCGGAACGTCCTTCGAAGTCAGAACCCATTCCTTCGAGCTGTCACTTCCCGGCCGTCACAATCTCGAGAACCTGCTCGCCGCGATCGCGACCGCACGATCGATCGGCATCTCCTGGGAAGGGATCGAGCGTGGCGTGCAGAATCTCAAGCCGGCCGCTCATCGCGGCATCATTCTCGATGCCGGTGGCGCGACGATTTACGACGATACCTACAACTCCAATCCCTACGCCCTCGGCCGTGCTCTGACGTTGATGGAGCAGGCTGACGTCCCCGGCCGCCGCATCGCCGTCATCGGCGACATGCTCGAGCTGGGCGACAAGGAGCTCGACTACCACCGCGATGCCGGCCGCGCGATACCCAAGGGCATTGATGTGATTGCAGGCGTCGGCAAACGTGCGCTCGCGTTGCTCGATGGTGCACGCGAAGCTGGATTCGCCGAAGACAAATTGCACCACTTCGATGACGCCTCGGGCGTCGCCGAGTTCCTCAAACCCTTCATCCGGCCCGGCGACCTCGTGCTGGTCAAAGCCAGCCGCGGCATCGGCCTCGATCGCACCGTCAACCTTCTTACCAACTCGGGCACCGCGGAGGGCGCGCACTGATGTTGTACTACCTGCTCTACCCGCTCCGGAACATGATCTCCGGATTCAACGTCTTCCGTTACATCACTTTCCGGTCGGCCTGGGCGGCGCTAACCGCGCTCATCATCTCGTTCACGTTCGGGCCGTGGCTGATCGAGCGCATGCGGATGATCAAGCTCGGGCAGTACATCCGCGAAGAGGGGCCGAAGTCGCATCAGCAGAAGGCCGGCACGCCGACCATGGGCGGCATCCTCATCAACGTCGCCATCATCATCCCCACCGTTCTCTGGGCGGACATCCTCAATCCCTACATCTGGATCATCCTCTTCGTCACCTTCGCCTACGGCGTGATCGGGTTCGTCGACGACTACCGCAAGCTGGTGAAGAAGCAGAACGAGGGATTGACGGCGAAAGAAAAGTTCTCGTTGCAGATCGGCGTCGCGCTCGCGGCCGGCCTGGCGATCGCCTACCTCCCGTCGATTCACAACAACTACTCGACCGTTCTCACCTTCCCCTTCTTCAAGGCGCTTCACCTCAACCTCGGATTTCTCTACATCCCCTTCATCATCGTCGTTCTCGTCGGTGCATCGAACGGAGTCAATCTCACCGACGGTCTGGACGGGTTGGCGATCGGATCGACGCTGATCGTCGCGGTCACCTACACGATTCTTACCTACGCCGCGGGCAACTTCCGCGTCGCTGATTACCTGCGCATTGCCTGGGTTCCGCAGGCCGCCGAGCTGGCCGTGTTTTGCGGCGCGATGGTGGGCGCCTCGCTCGGATTTCTATGGTTCAACGCCCATCCCGCGGAGATTTTCATGGGCGACGTCGGCTCGCTGGCCCTCGGCGGCGCGATCGGTTGCCTGGCCGTCATGATCAAGCAGGAGATTCTGCTCGGACTCGTCGGCGGTCTCTTCGTCATGGAGGGGATGTCGGTCGTCCTGCAGGTTGCGTCATTCAAGTTGACCGGGCGGCGCATCTTCAAGATGTCGCCGCTGCATCATCACTTCGAATTGTCCGGATGGCGCGAGACAAAGGTCGTGGTCCGCTTCTGGATCATCGCCATCATCTTCGCGCTGCTGTCGTTGTCGACGCTGAAGTTGCGGTGAGGAAGCAGTGATCAGGGAAGGCAGAGATCAGAGATCAGGAAAAGCAGAGATCAGAGATCAGGAAAAGCAGAGATCAGAGATCAGGAAAGGCAGAGATCAGAGATCAGGAAAAGCAGAGATCAGAGATCAGGGAAGCAGAGACAGATTGGAGATGGCGTGTTGGAGACAGTAACGCGGTTTTTTCCTGATCACTGATCTCTTGTCACTGATCTCTTGTCTTTGATCTCTTGTCACTGATCTCTCAAAACAACACGTTGATGTCACGAACATCGAACCCATGACCAGAACACTTATCATCGGAGCAGGCAAGTCGGGCGTCGCTGCGGCGAATTTTCTAGCGGCGCGCGGGGAAGACGTGTCGATAACCGACGCGAAGTCCGATCCCGATCTGCCCTATCCGCTACACGAGTCGGTCACGCGCCTGTTCGGCCGCAGCGACGGCGGCGTGCTCGACGGAATCGGCGAGATCGTGCTCAGCCCCGGGGTCCCGGCCACGATTCCGTTGCTGCAGCAGGCGGGATCGATCCCCGTCATCGGTGAGATCGAGCTCGGTTATCGTCACATTCCGAAGGGAAGTACGATCGTTGCGGTCACCGGCTCGAATGGCAAGTCGACGACGACGATGCTGATCGGGGAGATCCTGAAGGTCGCCGGCCGGCAGCCGATCGTCGCCGGCAATATCGGCGAGCCGCTCATCGCCGCACTGGATCCTGAAAAACCGCGCACCTACGTGCTCGAGCTTTCGTCATTCCAGCTCGAGTCAGTCGACACCTTTCACGCGATGGTCGCTCTGCTGCTCAACATCACGCCCGATCACATGGACCGCTACGCGAGCTTCGATGCGTACGCGGCGGCGAAGTATCGGATCTTCCGGAACCAGCAGCCACATGATGTCGCCATCGTCAACGCGGCGGACCGGCGCTCGCAGCCTCGCGATTCGCTCAGCAGGCTATGGCGTTTCTCGTCGGCGCAGCACGTCGATGAAGGCGCATTCGTCGAGGGTGATGATCTCGTCCTTCGCATCGACGATCAGGAGCGGCGGATTCCGCGGGCGTCGTTGAAGCTCGAAGGAACGGCGAATCTCGAGAACGCGCTTGCGGCGTGGCTGGCGGTGAAAGCGCTGGGCGTTGATGAGCTCAGCGTGCAGATCGCGTTCGGATCGTTCGCAGGACTGCTTCATCGCATGGTGCTCGTGCGCGAGCTCGATGGTGTTCGCTGGATCAACGACTCGAAGGGAACGAACGTTGACGCCACACTGAAGTCGCTCGAAGCCTTTCCGCCGTCGAGCGTCTGGCTGATTCTCGGTGGCAAAGACAAAGCAGGCGAGTTCGAGCGGATGCGCGACCTCGTGAAAGAAAAGACTCGAGCGGTCCTCACGATCGGCTCCGCTGCGGATCGCATTGCCGCCGCTCTCGATGGGGCGGCCACGATCGTCCCGGCGGCCAACATGCAGCGCGCCGTCGCCTACGCGCACGAGCACGCAAAGCCAGGCGACATCGTGCTTCTCTCGCCGGCATGTGCCAGCTTCGATCAGTACCGCAACTTCGAGCACCGTGGCGAGCACTTCGAGGAACTAGTCCGCGGGCTTTCGGCTTCCCGACAGCCGACACCCGACACCCGACACCCGGAAACATCATGAGCCGCAAACTCACATACGACACCTATCTCTTCGGCGCCGCGATGCTGATCGTCGTCGTCGGGATGGTGATGATCTATTCGGCGTCGGCGATCATCACGATGCAGAAGGTCGGGTCGGACAACCCGTACTACTTCATCACGCGGCAGCTCGTATGGCTCATCGCCGGCAGCGTGGTCATGATCGCGTTGATGCACGTCGATTCGGCGCGGCTGCGCGACCGGCGCATCCTCTACGCGGTCGTCGCCGCAGTGCTCGTGGCGCTGGTCATCGCGCTTTTTCAGACGCCGATCAATGGCACGCACCGCTGGATCGTGCTGCATCACTTCCAGTTGCAGCCGAGCGAGTTTGCGAAGCCGGCGCTCATCCTTTTTCTGGCGTCGTATCTGGCGCGGAAAGAGGAGCGCATCAATGAGATGACGTCGACGCTGCTGCCGCTGGCTGGTGTCGTCGCGTTGTTCGCGGGACTGATCCTGCTCGAGCCGGACTTCGGCACGGCATCGACTCTCGTACTGGTCGCGGCAGGAATGATCTTCGCCGCAGGCGTCTCCTGGATGCGCGTCGTGACGTTCGCCCTGATGATCATTCCCGCGGGTCTCCTGCTCGTGTTGAGCGCCGCCTATCGGCGAGACCGGTTATTCACGTTCATGAACCCCGAGGCGGATCCGCTGGGGAAAGGGTTCCAGGCGATGCAGTCGCTGATCGCCATCGGCACCGGCGGGATGCGCGGACTCGGCATCGGCAACGGACGGCAGAAGCTTTTCTTTCTGCCCGAGCCGCACACCGATTTCATCTTCTCGATCATCGGCGAGGAGCTCGGATTCATCGGCGCGTTCCTGCTGCTGGCCCTCTTCGCGTTTCTCGTATGGCGTGGCTTCCGTGTGACGCGATTCAGTCAGAACCGTTTCGATTTTTACGCGGCGCTTGGCTTCACGCTGCTGATCGCCGTGCAGGCGCTGCTCAACGTCAGCGTTGCGCTTTGTCTACTGCCGACGAAGGGCTTGCCTCTGCCACTCGTCAGCTACGGCGGCTCCTCGCTGATCACGAGCCTCATCGCCGTCGGCGTCTTATTGAACTTATCGCAGCAATCTGGGTGAAGGAACCATCGTCCATGGGTGTGCAGGGTGTGCGGGAAATGTTGATGATCGCCGGAGGCGGCACGGGGGGACACATCTATCCGGCCGTTGCGATCGCGCAGGAGTGGATGGCGCGTGATCCGGAGCGGCACGTTGTCTTCGTCGGGACGGAGCGCGGTCTGGAGAAGACGATCGTGCCGAAGACCGGCTTCCCGCTCGAGTTCATCTCCGCCGGCGGACTCAAAGGAAAGAGCCTCGGCGATACGATTCGCAATCTCTTCCGGCTGCCGCTTGGCTTCACGCAAGCCTTCGCGCTGATCGGCAAGCATCGCCCGAGTGTCGTTCTCGGAGTCGGCGGATACTCGTCGGGGCCGGTGCTGCTCGCGGCGCGACTCCGCGGCGTGCCGACTGCGATCCACGAAGCGAATGCGTTTCCGGGCCTCGCTAACCGTCTGCTCGCGCGCGTCGTCACCGCGGCGGCGGTGGCATTCGAGGTCGCTGCGCCGCGCATGAAGCGCGCGGATGCCGTGGTGACCGGCAATCCGATCCGCCAGGAATTCTTCAAGGCAGGCTCCGACTCCCGACCCGCGGCGACCGACTCCCGCAAACGCGTCCTGATCTTCGGCGGCTCGCAGGGATCGCGGACGATCAACGACGCGATGATCGGAGCGCTTCTCTTTCTCGCGCCGCTCAAAGAGCGCATCGAAATCGTTCACCAGACGGGGCCTTCCGAGTTGGACAAGGTTCAGGCGGGATATCGAGCGTCGCCGTTTCCGAACGCGCGTGTGGTGCCGTACCTCGATCCGATCGTCACGGAGATCGCGGATGCGGACCTCGTGATCGCGCGCTCCGGGGCGATGACCGTGGGCGAGCTGGCCGCGGTTGGGCGAGCGTCGATCCTCATTCCGTTCGCGGCGGCCACGGACAATCACCAGGAGTTGAACGCGCGTGCGGTCGAGCAAGCGGGAGGCTCCGTTGTGATCACGGAGCGCGAGCTGACACCGGAGCGGCTGGCGTTCGCGATCACCGGAATCGTGAGCGATACCGGCCGGCTGGCCGTGATGGGACAGTCAGCAAGATTACTGGCTACGCCGGAAGCTACAAAAAAGATCGTTGATTTACTCGAAAAAATTGAGCGAAGCGAATAAAATTGACTATTACCAAGCCACTATCCAGAATGAATTTAGACAATATTAAGAACATTCATTTTGTCGGCATCGGCGGAATCGGAATGAGTGGCATCGCGGAGATTCTCATCGGCCGTGGCGTGACCGTGTCCGGGTGCGATCTGAAGCACTCGACGGCTACGGCATTGCTGTCGGCACGCGGTGTGGAGATTCAGATCGGACACGATCCGTCGCACCTGACCGGAACCGACGCCATCGTCGTCACCGCGGCCGTGCGCGGCGCCAATCCCGAAGTCGATGCCGCGCAGGAGCGCGGCATCGAAGTCATCCGGCGCAAGGATCTTCTCGCGGCGATCGTCAACGAGAAGCGCGCGGTCGGAGTCTCCGGCACGCACGGCAAGACCACCACGTCGGCGATGATCGCCACGGTTCTCGAAGACGCCGGCCTCGATCCGACCATCATCATCGGCGGCATGCTGCGCAACTTCGCGTCGAACGCCAAGAGCGGGAAGGGCGACGTGATCGTCGTCGAAGCGGATGAGTACGATCGGACGTTTCACGAGCTGCGGCCCGAGATCGCCGTGATCACGAACATCGAGGCGGATCACCTCGAATACTACGGCAGCTTCGAGAACATCGTCGAAGCCTTCCGCATCTTCACAAGCCATGTGCGGCCGGGCGGCACGATCATCGGTTGTGTCGATGATCCTGTGGTGGCCGCGCTGCTCGACCGCCGCGGCCGCGCGCAGGAACCAAAGATCGTTCGCTACGGCCTCGGCGACGGCGCCGATCTGACCACGCGCAATCTCACGTTCGACGAGCGCGGCGCATCGTTCGAGATCGAGGGGATCGGATTCTTCAAGCTGTTCGTGCCGGGCGAGCACAACGTGCGCAACGCGCTGGCGGCGATCGCCGTCGGACGCGCGCTGGGGATCGATCACGATGCCATCGCCGCCGGCCTGGCCAAGTTTCTCGGTGTCGACCGCCGCTTTCAAATCCTCGGCGACTACAACGGCGCACTCGTGGTCGACGACTACGCGCACCACCCCACCGAGATCCGGGCCACCCTGGCGGCCGCGCGTAGCGGCTATCCGCGGCGGCGCGTCGTAGCGTTGTTTCAGCCCCACCTCTACTCACGCACCCGCGATTTCGCCGCCGACTTCGGCGCGTCACTTCTCGGCGCCGATGTCGCGCTCGTCGCTCCGATCTACGCCGCGCGCGAGAAACCGATCGACGGCATCTCCTCGCGGATGATCGCCGACTCGGCGGAAGGAATCGAGTTTCTCGACCGAGGTCACGACGAGATCATCAACGAGCTGCGGCGCCGGTTGCGGCCGGATGACGTTTTCATCGCCATGGGTGCCGGCGACGTTCATGAGATCGCCGAGGCGCTCGTGCGCGGAACCGAGGGGAGGAGCTGATGTCGGCCGGTTACGACAGCACCTCGCCGCGATTCTTCCGGCCCACCGATGTCGCGCGTATCCGCCGCAATCAACGCCGGATTCAACTGCAGCGTTTCGCGTCCGCAGGCGGCAAGGTGGTGATCGCGCTCGTGGTCATCGTCGCCGCATTCCTTTTGTACCACCAGACGCGCGGAGACTCCCGCTTCGCAGTGAAGACGATCGAGATCACGGGAGCGACGCACACGCCGCGCGCTTCGATCGATGCCATCACGCAGTCGTACATCGGTGTGAACCTGTTCAAGATCGACATCGGCCAGCTTCGCCGCGATCTGCGCGCCCTCGGCTGGGTGAAGCGGATCGAGGCGGAGAAGAGTTTGCCCGACACGCTGCGCATTCGCATCGTCGAGCGCGTTCCCGTTGCACTTGCTTCTGTTTCAGGGCGCATCGCCTACGTCGACGACGAGGGAGTGCCGTTCGCCGAGCTGTCTCCCGCAGTCGGCGACAGCGATCTGCCGCTCATCACGAATGCGTCCGGCGCGGAGATGCAGCGGTGTGTGACGCTGCTCCGTGACCTGCGCTCCCGCGACCCGCAGATCTACTCGCGGATCTCGGAGGTTCGCCCGATCGCGCCCGACAGCTTCGCTCTCTTTGATCGAGAGCTCGGCGCGTTTGTCTACGCGGGCGATGCCGATCTCTCCGCGAAGTGGCGCGATCTCTATGCCGTCGCGCGATCCGAGAATTTCGGCGAGCACGGTATCGAATACGCCGACCTGCGTTTCGCCGGGCGCATTGTCGTCAAGCCCGTTCATCCGCCCGCACTTGCACCAATGACCACCAAGCCGGCGATTGCAACGCCGATTACGAATTAGTCAGTCAGGAGACAGCGAATGCCGAAGACCGAAGAGAAATACATCGTCGCCCTCGATATCGGGACTTCCAAAGTGTGCGTGCTGGTAGGGGAAGTCACCGACCGCGGCCAGATCGAGATCATTGGCAAGGGCACCTCGCCGATGAAGGGCACGCGGCGGGGCAACATCATCAACCTCGATCAGGCCATCGAGGCGATCAAGAAAGCGGTCGACGAGGCCGAGGTCATGGCCGGTCTGCAGATCGAATCGGTGTACGTCGGTGTGGCCGGCGATCACATCCGGTCGGTCAATTCGCGCGGTGTCATTTCCGTCACCGGCAAGCATCGCGAGATCTCGCGCGAAGACATCGACCGCGTCATCGAAGCGTCGAAGTCGATCAACATTCCGGCCGAGCTGGAGTTGCTGCATGTGATCCCCCGCGAGTTCGTCGTCGACGGACAGGATGGGATTCACGATCCGCTGGGCATGACCGCCGGACGGCTGGAAGCCAATGTCCACATTGTCACCGGTGCGCGAACGCACAACCAGAACGTGCTCACCGGCGTGAACAAAGCGGGCATCGCCGTGCAGGAGTTGGTGCTCGAGCAGCTCGCCGCGGCGGAAGCGGTGCTTACGCAGGACGAGCGTGAGATGGGCGTTCTGCTGATGGACATCGGCGCCGGAACGACCGACTACGCGGTGTTTCTCGAAGGGAATGTCGTCCACACGAACGTGCTGCCTGTTGGAGCGGGACACTTCACCAGCGACATCTCGGTCGTGCTGCGGACGCCGATGGAGGATGCGGAGCGGATCAAGAAACGGTACGGCTGCGCGCTGGCATCGCTGGTAACGGAGGACGACCCGATCGAAGTGCCGACGGTCGGTGGCCGTGCACCGAAGATTCTTTCGAAGTACGAGCTGACGAACATCCTCGAGCCGCGCGCGGCAGAGATCGCGAAGCTCGTCTATCGCGACATCGAGAAAGTGGGACTGGACAAAGAGATTCGCAGCGGTGTCGTCGTCGTCGGCGGCGGCGCGGAGATGGACGGCATGGTGGAGATGGTCGAACAGGTCTTCGATCAGCAGGCGCGGAAGGGTGTACCGCGCGGATTGAGCGGACTCTCCGACACCGTCGCTGGTCCGGAGTGGGCGGCCGCTGCCGGGCTGCTTCTTTGGGGTTTCCGCGACCGCACAAAGGTCCGCAAACGTCCGCGCGGCGGCCTGGCGCGGATCGCCGACTCATTCAAGTCGTTGTTCACACAAACCTAGAAACGCAAATTTTGTTTGAATGCGTAATGAAAAATGGTTACTATTCCTGGAGACGGTAAATGATCACATTTGACGAAAAACCTGGTGACGGCCGGTTGGCGGTGATGCTCGATGAGGGGCAGCAGCTCGGTGCCAAGATCAAAGTCATCGGCGTGGGTGGTGGTGGTGGGAATGCGGTCAACCGGATGATTCAGGCCGGTATCAAGGGTATCGAGTTCATGGTTGCGAACACCGATATCCAGGCGATGCGAACATCGCTGGCGCCGGTGAAGCTGCAGATCGGCGGCAAGCTGACCAAGGGTCTGGGCGCCGGTGCGAATCCGGAGATCGGCAAGCAGGCAGCGCTCGAAGACACCGACCGCATTCTCGAGGCGCTCTCGGGCGCCGACATGATCTTCATTACGACGGGGATGGGTGGCGGTACGGGCACCGGAGCCGCGCCGATCATCGCGTCGCTCGCAGCGGAGCTTGGCGCACTGACGGTGGCCGTCGTCACCAAGCCGTTCGGATTCGAAGGGAAACGCCGCCGCATCCAGGCGGAGCAGGGCATCCGCGCGCTCCGCGAGACGGTCGACACGCTCATCACGATTCCGAATGAGCGTCTGCTCAACTTCGTGGAGCGGGCAACGTCGTTGAACGAAGCGTTCAACATCGCCGACGACATCCTTCGGCAGGCCGTGCAGGGTATTTCCGATCTCATCACGGTTCCCGGCGAGATCAACCTCGACTTCGCGGACGTGAAGACGATCATGCACGGAATGGGTATGGCGCTGATGGGAACGGGCGTGAGCTCCGGCGAACATCGTGCGGTCGAAGCCGCGCAGCGCGCGATCTCCTCGCCATTGCTCGAAGAAGCATCGATCGAGGGTGCGAAGGGCGTATTGATCAACATCACCGGCGGTCCGGATATGACGCTGTTCGAAGTTCACGAAGCGGCGTCGATCATCCAGGAAGCGGCTGACGAGGAAGCGAACATCATCTTCGGTACCGTCATCGATCCGCGGATGAAGGATGAGGTCAAGGTCACCGTCATCGCCACGGGCTTCGATTCCGCGACGAAGGGATTTCTCAACACGCGCGGCGAGCAGCTCTCGTCCGGGCATTCCCGGCCGGCCGCGGCGACTTCGGTGCCGTTCCGTCCGTTCGCGCCGAAAGAGATTGCAGCGCAGCATGAGGTAGTCACGCAGGAGACCGCGCCTCCGCAGGTCGGATCGGAAGGAGAGATCTACGATCCGCCCTTTTTTCGCAAAGGATTCAGCCGGCCCGACGGCTCCGGCGGCTTCGGGCCGATGGCATCGAGCGATTTCGGCAATGATCTCGATATTCCGACGGTGATCCGCAATTTGAGCGACTAGCGTTTCCCAACGCGGCGCGCCCCTCCTGCGCACCGTACGAGATCCAGGGGAGAGGGACCCGGGATCACTGCTCCTGAACGGGGCGCGGTTCTTCCGCCGCGCCCCGTTGCTTTTTTGCAAAACAAACAGCCGCCGGTTTCCCGGCGGCCGTCCGTTTTGCGCAGATCGAGGTGATCTAGTTCGGGGTCTTCTGCTGCGTCGCTTCAAGTTTCGACAAGCGGTCGGTGAGCGCTTTGTTCTCTGCCGTCAGCTTCTGCACGGCCATCCAGAGTGCCATCTGAACGTCCTGCCCGTTGATGTGTTTGTCGTCGCCGCGACCGAAGACCGCGTGGAAGTCTTCGGCGATGAGTCCGAGGCGATCCTTCGGGCCGTTGTCCTTGAAATCATAGGTCACGACCGGAATGGCTTCGATCTTCTTGAGGATATCGGGCACGTCGATCGGCTCGATATTCTCTTTGAACGTTCGGGACGAGGCGATGGTGAATTGCGCGTCGCCCGGGTTTAGGCTGGACGACGGGTTGCTGCAACCGCTCGCTGACGCGACGACGAGCTTCGCCGTGGGCGACGTGCAGCCGATGCCTACGTTGCCGCCCCCCGCCTGAACCGTCGTCAGGCTCGTCGCGCCGGAGTCGAAGTTCAGGTGGAGTTGGTTTGCGCCGTTCTTGGCATTGACCACGAGGTAGCTGCCGTTGGTGTAGATGTTCGGGTTCGTGGTCGGGCTCGTGCCGCCGAAACCGATGGCGCGGATGCCGGTGGCGTCCGTTCCGTCGATGCGGAGATTGGTGAGGACGTGGAGACCCGCGCTGGGCGATGCCGTGCCGATGCCGACATTTCCGCTCGCCGCGATGTCGATCGAGCTCGTCGGCGCGCCGGGGCGGATGCGGAACGGGAGGCGTGAGCCGCCGGTGACATCGCGCACGAAGAAGTTCGCTTCGTTGCCGGCAACGTCCCAGGTCTGCGCCGTGAAGCCGCCGCTGTTGTTCTGTTCGAGTCGCAGGGCCGGCGTGTTGCTGGTGGCGACATGGAGGTCGAGAACCGGGGTCGAAGTGCGGAAGCCGACGCGACCAGTGCTGTCGACGAAGATCGAGTTCGTCGCAGCGCCGGCGGTGACGGTGAAGGGCACCTTCGAACCGGTGATGTCCTCGATCGAGAACTTGTTCGATCCGCCGCTCGCGGAATCGTTGGCCGTCAACTGCCAGTCGTTGGCCGGGAAACCCGTTGACGAACTGGTGTCGTCGAACTTGATCCGGGTGTTGTTCTCTTTCAAGCGGATCGTATCGAAGCCGAACGACTCGTTGTTGACGCAATCGAGTCCGATGCAGGCGCTACCCTGGATGATGGCGTCGTCGGCTGTGACGACGTCGAGAGGCTTGATCGTGCGCGGCGCGTTGACGGAGGCCGTGCTGGTTCCGCCTGCCGGCAGACGAAGCACCGATTGCGGTGTTTCCTCCGCGTCGGGGCTCACGAACGCTCCGTTCACGACCGCGAGGCTACCTGACTGCACCATCGCCTCGTTGATTCCGTTGTCGCGCTGAATCTTTGTCGCTGCGGCGTCATCACCGGCCTCACGGGCCGCTGCGAGCTGCTGCTTCACCGCTGCCGAAATGCGCGGCTCGAAACGCATCTCGTACGTGTACGAGCCGTCGGAGAGTTTTCCGCCCAGATCCTGCAAGCGGAGGCTCGGCGCCATTCCGGACGCGAACTCCTTCCGATAAATGGTGCCGTCGGGTGCGACGACGGTCAGCGAGATCTTTTCGTGACTCGCTGTCGTCGTCCAGACGACCAACGATCCCGACGCGGTCATGCGTGCGAGGTCAGGATTGCTCGATTTTGCGAGCGAGATGGCGGGAATCAGCAGCAGGCAGACCATGGAACCGACGATGAAGCGTGAAACGGACCGGGCTGGCATCATGCGTGTTCTCCTCTTTATCCCGCACAGGATGTGCGAGAAACTATTTTCGATGGACGCGTATCAGTAACTTATAGCGTCTTTTCCTTTACGACTACACAAAAATGGTAACTGGTGCAAGTTCTGCGGGTATTTTAGGAATTTTTCTCGCGTCACTCCCACTCGATCGTGCTGGGTGGTTTTGATGAGATGTCATACACCACACGGTTGATGCCGCGAACCTCATTGACGATCCGCCGGCTGATCACATCGAGAACGTCGTGCGGCATTCGATACCAGTCTGCGGTCATGAAGTCCGTCGTCGATACCGCGCGCACCGCGACGACGTTCTCGTACGTTCGCTCATCGCCCATGACGCCGACGCTGCGCACCGGAAGGAGCACGGCGAACGCCTGGGAGATCTCGCGGTAGAGACCAGCGCGGCGAATTTCGTCGATCACGATCTCGTCGGCGTTCTGCAGAATCTCGACACGCGCCGCGTTCACTTCGCCGAGAATGCGGACAGCGAGTCCGGGACCGGGGAAGGGATGACGCCAGACGAATTCCTCTTCCAATCCAAGCTCGAGCCCGAGACGACGCACTTCATCCTTGAAAAGTTCGCGGACCGGCTCGATGAGCTTGAGCCCCATCTTCTCCGGTAGTCCGCCGACGTTGTGGTGCGTCTTGATGACAGCGGACGGACCTTTGACCGACACCGATTCGATCACATCGGGATAGAGCGTTCCCTGGACGAGAAACTCCGCGCCGGCGATCCGTTTCGCCTCCTCTTCGAAGATGGCGATGAATTCGTTTCCGATCCTCTTCCGCTTCGTCTCCGGATCTTCGATGCCGGCGAGTTTTTCGTAGAAGCGCTGCCTGGCGTCGACGGCCACGATGTGCATCCCGAGTCCGTCGGACAGACGCGACATCACCTGCACGGCTTCGTTCTTCCTGAGTACGCCGTTGTCGACGAAGATCGCCGTGAGTTGATCGCCGATCGCTTCGGCCACGAGAACCGCGGCTACCGAAGAATCGACGCCACCGCTCACCGCTGCGATGACTTGCTTGTCGCCGACCGTGGCGCGAATCTCTTCGATCTTTCTTCGCCGGTAATCGCCGAGGTCCCAGGTTGGTGTGCAGTGAGCAATCTCGAAAAGAAAGTTACGAATGATCGTTGTACCCGCCTCACTGTGCGTGACCTCGGGATGAAACTGAATTCCGTAGCACTGCCGGTCGCGATTTTCGAATGCCGCGATCGGGGCATTTGCCGATGAGGCAGTTACGCGGAAGCCCGGCGGTTCGCGCAGGATCTTGTCGCCATGACTGGCCCAAACGCGTTGATGGGCGGCGGTTCCCGCGAACAGCGGAGAGTCGGCGACGCGGAGATCGATTTCCGCACGGCCATATTCGCGCTCTGCCGATGCCTCGACGTTCCCGTCGAGAAGGTAAGCAGTGAGTTGCATGCCGTAGCAGATCCCGAGAATCGGCACACCAAGATCGAAGATCTCCCGCGAGCAGATCGGCGCGGACTCGGCGTACACCGATTGGGGGCCGCCGGAAAAGATGATGGCCTGCGGCGCGAGCTCACGAATTTTGCCGATCGGAATGTCGAACGGATGAACGACCGAGTAGACGCTCTGCTCGCGGATGCGGCGCGCGATCAGTTGCGTGTATTGCGAGCCGAAATCGAGGACGAGAACAGTCTGGGCAACAGTCTGAACATGGCCGGCGGAGCGCGGACTCTGATCGGGCGACACTACAGAAGGTTCCGCAGCTCTTTGCCGGGCTTGAATCGAATCGTGTTGCCAGGCGGAATCTTGACCTCGACGCCGGTCTTGGGATTGCGGCCGATCCCTTTCTTCCGCTGTTTGACCTGGAAAACACCGAAGCCGCGAAGCTCGATTCGCTGGCCGCGCGCGAGCGCGTTGCGCAGACCTTCGATCACCGTGTCCACCGCCTGGGCGGCTTTTACGCGCGAAATTTCGGATACTTCCGCCACCTTGTTGACGATGTCGGCTTTGATCATGCCGCGGATTATAACCTCTTCCGAATGAGCGACTCACAACGGCATCGCATCGACAACTGGCTGAAGCACGTTTGCCTCGTCAAGCATCGCAC
Source organism: Thermoanaerobaculia bacterium (assembly GCA_034665065.1). Classification (GTDB taxonomy): domain Bacteria; phylum Acidobacteriota; class Thermoanaerobaculia; order Gp7-AA8; family Gp7-AA8; genus JADGNZ01. The sequence continues at coordinate 29,199 of JAXDGL010000015.1, forward strand.
CGATGCGACCGAAGCGTGCCGCGGCGGGCACGTGAAAATCAACGGACAGCGCATCAAGCCTGCGACACCAGTGCGGGAGGGCGACGTCGTCGAGCTCTATGCCGGTGAGAGATTCCGGAAGGTCGTCGTGAAGAGCGTGCCCGACAAGCAGCAGGCGAAAGAGATCGCCCGCACGATGTATCTGGACGAGACTCCGGTCATCGAGAGGATTGACGATGCCGTGTCGCGCGAACGCGGACGTGGCCGTCCGACGAAGCGCGAGCGCCGCGATGCCGACAAGTTCAAGCGGTCGTACTGATGCCTTCGGCGTCGTTTTGTTGCCTGCGGCGTTGATTGCCTTCGGCGTTGTCGGTTGATTGCGCTTCGCGCGTTGTCGGTTGTCGGTTGAAAACCCTCCCGTCGTTGACATTGTGAGCCAAGTTCAGGCTTTTTGCTTCAATACATTCAAGGATGTGAGAACGCCGAAGGCAACCAACCGAAAACGCCGCAGGCAATCAACGCCGAAGGCAATAAAACAACGCCGCAGACAATCAATGGCCGAGGTTTGGATTGGACCCTGCTGCCGCGGCCGGCGCTTTCTTGATCTGGCCGGGAACGGGGGCCTGACCCTCTTTGATGGCCTGGAGCGTGTCGGGGTTCGAGAGGTCGAAGTTGGCGTTGAGCACCTGCTCGTGGAATCGTGATTCGTAGAGCAGCTTCGCCAGCGGGGCCGCGTCGACTCCGCCGTGACCGCCGTGCTCGACGAACACGACGACGACCATCTGCGGATTGTCTTTCGGCGCGAAGGATGCGAACCATGCGTGGTCTTTGTATTTGTAGGGCAACCCTTCCGTCTTCACCCAACCATGCTGGGCGATGACCTGCACGGTTCCGGTTTTGCCGGAGACATTCAGGCCTTCGATCCGGGCATTGCCGCCGGTGCCGCCTTCTTCGTTGACGACTTTCCACAGCCCAAGCTTGACGGTTTCAAGAGCTTTTGGCGAGAGAGTCACTTTGTGCAGCACTTCGCTGGCGACCTGCAGCCGTTCGACGCGGCCGTCTGGATTCACCTTCTCGATCATGCGAACGACGTGCGGACGATAGACGGTGCCGCCGTTGGAGATGGCCGCCATCATGTTCGCGACCTGCAGCGGCGTGACGATGAGCGGACCCTGACCGATGGCGACCGAGATCGTCTCCGACGGATACCACTTCCGATGCTGTTTCGTCGCCGCCCATTGTGTCGACGGAACGATCCCTGCTTTTTCGCCGTCGAGGTCGATCTTGGAGATCTCGCCGAACGTGAGCTTGTGCGCGTATTCGGCGATCCGGTCGACGCCGAGCCGCGCGCCGACGTTGAAGAAGAAGATGTCGCAGGAGACTTTCAACGCGTTGGCGACGCTGACATCGCCGTGTCCGTTCTTGTTGTAGCAACGGAATCGGCGGCCAAAGAACACGCCGCTGCCGCTGCAGAAGAATGACGTCGACGTATCGATTGCCGATTCCGAAAGTCCGGCCATGGCCATGACCGCCTTGAAGACAGATCCGGGCGAGTAAAGGCCCTGAATGGCGCGGTTCAACTCGACCTTGAATGGATTCGACGCGATGGTTCGCCAGACTTCCGGTGTGAAGCGCCGCGAATAAACGTTCGGATTGAATGCCGGTGACGAGACCATCGCCAGCACTTCGCCGTTGCGTGGATCGAGCGCGACGGCGGAGCCGACGAACTCGTTCTCGATGAAGTATTGCTCGGCGCGGCGCTGCAGATCGAAGTCGATCGTGAGGTAAACGTTGTCGCCGGCGACCGGCTCCTTGCGCGCCGGACGATACTCTTCGAGACGGCGTCCATGGCTGTCGTACTGCCAGTACTGAGCGCCGTCGCGGCCACGCAGATACTCGTCGTACATCATCTCGACGCCCCGCTTGCCGAGGAGATCGCCCTGCTTGAGATCTTTGTGTGCGGCGAGGTCTTTCTCATTCACTTCGCCGATGAAGCCCATCACGTGTGCGGCCATCGTGGCGTAGGGATAGTTGCGCCGTTGCACCGGCTCGACGTCGAGCTCGGGAAACGCGACCGCCTGCCCTTGAATCGAAGCCACTTGCGACATTGTCAAGTCTTCGGCGAGCGGGATCGGCCGCGCGATCGGGATGGCCTTTCCCTTCTCGAAACGCGCTTCGATTTCCTGCGGTGGTACGCCGAGCACGACCGAGAGAAAGGCGATGACCTTCTCGCGATGCGCGGGATCGCCCTTGACGATCGGGCGCATGATCACGCGGTCGAGCGATAGCGAATATGCCGGCTGGTTGTCGGCGAGAATCTTCTGACCGCTGCGGTCGAGGATCAGGCCGCGCTTCGCCGGCGTCACCAGCTCGCGCAGTGCATTGGCCTCGGAAAGATTCCGATACTTGTCCGCCTGAACACCCTGCACGACCCAGAACGATCCCGCCAGAAAAACGAATACGACGACGATCGCCCACAGGAGCGCGTTGATGCGGAAGGTCAGGAACTTCTGGTCATCTCGGTATACGCGCATGGATTGCCTACGGTTGATTGCCTACGGCGTTGGTGAATTGCCTTCGGCGTTGTCGGTTAATTGCCTAGGGCGTTGTCGGTTGTCGGTTAATTGCCTAGGGCGTTGTCGGTTGTCGGTTGATTGCCGTTTGGCAGCTGTCATTGTGAGCCAGGTTCAGGCTGCTGTTTCAATGCATGCTACAAGCCGGTCTTGACAACGCCGAAGGCAACTAACCGACAACCGACAACGCCGTAGGCAATTTACCAACGCCGTAGGCAATCAACCGACAACGCCGCAGGCAACTAACGCCGAAGGCAATACTCACCATCCTGCCGGTCTTCGTGTTGCATCGATCGGCTCTTCGCGCAGAAACAGTGTCAGCAGAAGATAGACGATCATCCCGAAGAGGCAGGTGAAGAGCGTCTTCACGACCATTCCCTGTTCGAACATCTCCACTTTTTGTTTGAGCAGGATGTTGACCAGGATGTAGATCACGAGCTCGTTGACGATCACGGCTCCGACCAGACACGCGCCGAACGCCAGCGTTCCGCGCAGGACGAGGCGGGAGTTGATGTAGGCCACGGCGTAGGCGCAAACCGTCAGCGCGAACGCATGCAGGCCGAACATCGCGCCCGAGTACGCGTCCTGAACGAGGCCGGCGATGACTCCGGCGATGATTGCGCCGAAGACATTGCCGCCCATCGAGTAGTAGACGACCAGGATGACGTAGGGATTGAAGAACGCCAGCGCGTTCGGAAAGAAGCTGTCGAGCAGCGAGTGAAGAGTCAGGGCGATCAGGAGTCCGACCGCAAATCGTAGCCACCTCAAGGTGTGTACCTCACGACGTCGTTGGGGATTTTACGCGTGTGCAGAACGATGACCTCCTCGATCGCACCGAAGTCGATCGACGGACGCACAACGATGGTTTTGAACAGATCCTGACCTTTCTCGGCTTTCGTCACGACGCCCACGGGAATCCCTTTCGGATAGATCCCGTCGATGCCCGCGGTCATGACGACATCGCCCGGCGTCACGTCCGAGAGCGATGGGATGTCGTAGAGTTGCGCGCCGCTTGCGCCATCGCCGCGCAGGACTCCCTGCCGGCGCGTCCGGTCGATCAGCACGCCGACCGACGAGTTACCGTCCGTGACCAATTGCACCTTCGACATGTCTTTCGTCGTCAATACGACGCGGCCGATCAATCCACTGGCGTTGACGACGGCGTCATTGACTTCGATGCCGCTGTTCGATCCGCGGTCGAGGATGATCGACTTGAAGCGGCTCGATGTGTCGAGCATGACCGGCTCCGCCATCGTCGTCGGCATCGTGAACTGCTCGGAATAGCCGAGGAGGCTGCGCAAGCGGCGCAGATCGCCTTCGGACTGGCGGAGGCGAAGATTCTCGGTCGTGAGCTGGTCGATCTGGCGGTGAAGCTGAAGGTTTTCTGCGACCGAGCGGCGCATGTCGAGATAGCCGTGATAGATGTCCGACATCGACTGGCCCGCCCAGTTCACGGTCTTCGGGATCGGCGCGAATAGGATCATCACGCTCCGCTCGAACATCGTTCGCGTTTCGCCGACGTAGCGCGTTCTGCTGCTCAGGCTCATCAGAAAAAAGAGCAACGCCAGAACGACGATGAAAAGAAGCGTCGGACGCCGGGGGATTACATCAGATGGTGCGGCCATGGTTTGCGTGCGTACTCAGCAGGTTTCCTGCCATGAGGAGGGTGTCGGCTGTCGAGTGTCGGGTGTCGGGAAAACCAGAGAGGCACCGGTGACTCACACCCCCGACAGGCGACAGCCGACACCCGACACCCGACACCCCTATTCAATCGAGATCTTCCGCAGCAGATTAAAGTCCGTGAGCATCTGGCCGGTTCCGAGCGCGACGCAGGCCAGCGGATCTTCCGCCAGTGTTACCGGGAGGCCTGTTTCCTCGCGCAGCCGCTTGTCCAGATTCTTCAGCATCGATCCGCCGCCGGCGATGATGATGCCTTTGTCCATGATGTCCGCGGACAACTCCGGCGGCGTGCGCTCCAGCGCGACGCGCACGGCTTCGACGATCGTGGCCACGGTCTCCGAGAGCGCCTCGCGAATCTCTTCGTCGCTGACGACGAGTGTCTTCGGAACGCCTTCGACGAGATCACGGCCTTTGATCTCCATCGTCATCTCTTCGTCGAGCGGGAAGGCGGAGCCGATCTCCATCTTGATCTGTTCCGCCGTTCGCTCACCGATGAGGAGGTTGTACTTGCGCTTGATGTACTGAATGATCGCGTCGTCCATCTCGTTGCCGGCAACGCGCACCGAACGGGAGTAGACGATGCCGGCGAGCGAGATCACGGCGACGTCGGTGGTGCCGCCGCCGATGTCGACGATCATGTTTCCGGTCGGATCGGTGATGGGGAGTCCGGCGCCAATCGCCGCCGCCATCGCCTGCTCGATCAGATAGACCTCGGTCGCGCCGGCGCGCAACGCCGAGTCTTTCACGGCGCGCTTTTCGACCTGCGTGATCTCGGACGGGACGGAGATGACGATGCGCGGCTTGACGAGAAAACGCCGTCCGTGGGCCTTCTCGATGAAGTACTTGATCATCTTCTCCGTGACTTCGAAGTCGGCGATGACCCCATCTTTCATCGGGCGGATGGCGACGATGTTGCCGGGTGTGCGGCCCAGCATTTCCTTCGCTTCTTTGCCGACGGCTTCGACGTTGTTGTTGATTTTGTTGACCGCGACGATCGATGGTTCGCGGACCACGATGCCTTTGTTCTTCGCGTAAACGAGCGTGTTCGCTGTTCCGAGATCGATCGCCAGATCGTTCGAGAACATCGAGAGCAGCGATTTGAGAGCCATGTTCTAGGTTTTGTCCTTTATCGACGTTGGAGCTGCGGTTGGCCTGGGTGCAAGAGCGTTGCCCTGTGTGGGGAGTGGGGTGTAGGGAGTGGGGTGTGGGAGAAGGCGATGCCGGGCAAATCCATATTCCTCCCACTCCCCACACCCTACTCGCCACTCCCTATTCTTCCACGAGGACCGGCTGCGAGAGCCTGGTTTGTTTGCCCGCGGCGTTCGTTGCTTTGATCACGACCAGATTCGTCCCGACTTTGTTTAACGTAATGAGCTTCTTGAAATGACCGTCGGATTCGACGTCGGCTTCCTCGTCGTTGATCAGGACCGTGGCGCCGGGGTCCGTGTTTCCTTCGATCATGAAGAACTGGCCGCCCATCGAGGCGGGACGTTTGAGTTGAAGCAGAGGTGGTGGCGCATCCGCAGCCGGCGCGCCTTCGTGCCCCGCGCCGTTGACGCGGAAACGGCGGAATGCCGAGAACGGACCGATATCACCATCCGCACCCATCGATGCCACCCGCCAGTAGAACGCTCCTTCCGCCGTCACCTGCGCAGAAGCGGTCGTTTTCTGGCGCTTCGAGTTGATCTCGAGCGTGGTGAAAAGGCGCGATCGCGACACTTGAAGAACGTAGCCGCCCGATCCAGGCACTGGCTCCCACGAGAACTGAACGCGTGAGTCTGCGGTGACGAGAAAGACTTGATTGTCTGAAGGGGTGAGCAAGGCCGGAGGCATGGGAAGCTTCCTTACCGCCGAGAGCGCGCCCTGCGGCGTGGCGGTGACTTTGTCGCCGACCACGAGCTTCACCGCATCGCTGCCGTCGGAAGGTTTCACCGATGCGGAGCCTTTTTCGGTCAGGACAGCGGTCGTCTTCTGCGCGTCGACGCCCACTTGCGTGGTCGACTCCGAATCGATCGTGACCTGGCTGCCGGGTGTCCGAACGCTCGAGGCATCATCGGTCGTCGCCACTTCGACCGACCCGACCTGCATCTGCACCGAGTTGCTCTTCCGGCTGGTCGTGGCGTTGAACTGGGAGTAAACCTCGAGCAGCGCGTTGGGGCCAATGGTATAGAGCGAGCCGTTCGAGAAGATGAGCTCCGCGGACGCGCCGCCTGCAGTCTTCACCCAGTCGCCGTTGAACAGTGGAGTACGACTCTCGGCAGCATTCCAATCGTTGGTCGAAGACTTCTGGTACTGCACGTCTCCTTCGACCGTCAGGAATTGCGCGTCGTTTTCGTTTCCGCCTTTTCCGCTGAGAGCGGCGCGGCTGAAGGTTTGCGATTCGAGTGCAGCGCTCTGCGCGTCGTTGTAGTTTCCCGAAGCAAGTTTCGTCGTGGCCTCATCGAGCTTGTGCTGCGCGCGGTCGAAGTCGCTCCGGTGGCTCGGAAAATCTTTGGACGCAGCAAGCGTGTTGAGCGCCTGACGTGCCTCAGCGATCGCCGCCTCGGCAGAGCTTCGGGGGTTTCGCTTCTGATTGCTGTAGTACCACCACGCTCCGCCGCCGAGGAGGAGGATGAGAATCACGATTCCAATCTGCTTGAGCCGCTCGATCGAGACCAGGTACCAATCGATTGCGGCGCCGGAGTTTGGCTTCTTCTTGGGCATCGGTCGAAGCGAACTTTATAGCATGCCGTGCGGTCCAGTTTGCTCCGCGGCGCGGGAATAGCTACACTGCCGCGTTTTTTACGGATTCTCGCGATCGCCCGGCTGGAGGTGTCCCGCGCCGCGGTTGCCATCCAAAATCAAGTCAAAACAAGAGGTTTGTCCCGATGCTCAAGTTGATGCGCGATAGCTTTAAACACCTCAAATGGATCCTGGTCGCCATTGTTGCGGTCTTCATCCTCTTTATTTTTGTCGACTGGGGCGCGGGTGGTGCCGGCAGTGGAGCGGGAGTCGATCAGACCTCCTACGCTGCCCGCGTGAATGGAGAGACGATCACGTACCGCGAGTACGAGCGCGCTCTCTACTACACCACGAAGAACTACGAGCAGATGTACCGCCAGCCGCTCACGCCCGAAATGGTGCAAGCGATGGGCTTGTCGAAAAAGGTGCTCGACTCCTTGATCGACCAGCATCTCCTTCTCCAGCAGGCCCGGAAGCTCCACCTCGGCGCCTCGCAGGAAGAGGTGCGGCAGAAGATTCTGGAGATCCCGACGCTCAACCCGGATGGCAAGTTCGTCGGCCAGGATCTCTACAACCGCTACGTCACCGGCATGATGGGCTATCAGTCTCCTGCCGAGTTCGAGGACGAGCTCGCCCGCGACATCACGATCGGCAAGATGGAAAGCGCGCTGCAAAACGCGATCGTGGTTTCGCCGCAGGCTGCTGATGCCGAATACCGCCGCACGAGCGAAAGCGCCCGGATCAAGTACCTTCTCTATCCGGCGTCGCGTGAAGCGGGAAGCGTCTCCGTGACTCCTGCCGAAGTGCAGCAGTACTACACGACTCATCAGGCGCAGTACGCACACGGCGAGCAGCGGGCCGTGAAGTACCTGATCGCCGACTACGCAAAGCTGCGCGTGCAGATCAACCCGTCCGATGCCGAGTTGCACAAGATATACGAGCAGCGGCACGACGAGTTCAAGGCGCCCGAAGGCGCGCATCTCCTGCACATCCTCATCAAAGTCGAACAGGGAGCACCAGCACCGGTAGAAGCAGCCGCAAAAGCGAAAGCTGATGATCTCGTCAAGCAGTTGCGTGCCGGTGCGGACTTCGCGAAGCTGGCCAGAGAAAACTCCGGCGATCCATCGTCATCGGGCAAGGGCGGTGACATGGGTTGGGTCGATAAGGGAACGACGGTTCAGCCGTTCGACACCGCGGCCTTCTCAATGCCTCTCAATCAGATCAGCGATCCGATCCACTCGCCCGAGTTTGGCTACCACATCATCAAGGTTCTGGAGCGCCGCCCCGCGGGCTTCCGTCCGTTCGAAGAAGTGCGCGACAACCTTCGTGCGCAAGTCGTCGATCAGCAATCGAAAGACCGTGCGCGTGATGAGATCACGCGCATCGCTGCACGCCTCAAAGAAAACAAGCCAAAGACTGATGCAGAGTTCACTGCACTGGCCGGCGGAAATGTCGCCTCGAACGATTCGCAGTGGTTCGGAAAGAACGATCCCATTCCGGGCATCGGCAACAACGCTGCGCTGACTTCGTGGGCCTTCGCCGCCAAGCAGAACGATGTGGGCGACATCCTCGGCACGCAGCGCGGACCAGCCATCCCGTTCCTCTACAACATTCGCGCTGCGGGCGTGTCGCCGCTCGACGAAGTGCGGGCCAAAGTCGAGAACGACGCGAAGATGGAGAAGGCTCGGGCTCTCGCGCAGCAGGCGCTGGCGAAGCAACTGCCGGTCGCGACTGTCGACGCCGCCGCCACGAAGCTCGGCCTCACGGCGCAGGAAGTGACGATCAACCGGCAAGGCTACGTCACCGGCTTCACCGGCGACACCTCGGCGCTCGTCGATGCCGCCATGTCTGCTCCCGTCGGCGAAGTGAAGGGACCGGTCATGGTCGGCGACGGCGCCGTGCTCTTCCAGGTCATCGAACAGAAGAAGGCCGATGCGGCTGCGATCGCTCAAAACCGCTCGCAAAACATGGAGTCGTTGCGCCAGCAGGAGTCGCGCAGCCTGCGGGCCACGCTTCTTCAGAAGCTGCGGAAGTCTGCCTCGGTCGACATCAACAAGAAGCTCATCGACGCGCAAGCGCCGGCGCAGCAGCCCGGCTGAGACAACGTGGCGAAGATCGCAGAAAAGTGGGGAGAGCCGGCGATCCGCGTGCTGATGATGCCGCGCGATACGAACGGCAGCGGCACGATCTTCGGCGGCGTGATCCTCAGCTACATCGACCAGGCCGGCGCGATCGAAGCGCGCCGCCAGGGCTCGCGGCTGATGGTCACCGTATCGATGGACAAGGTCGTCTTTCACGAGCCTGTCTTCGTCGGTGACCTCATCAGCCTCTGGACGGAGACGCTTCGCATCGGCACGACCTCGATCACAGTCAAGGTCGTGTGCGAAGCGATCCGCGGCACCGACCCGCAAAAGAAAGTCCTCGTCACCGAAGCGCAGGTGGTCTACGTGAACGTCGGTGACGACCGCAAGCCGAAGAAGATCGAACGCGAAGCGAATGCGCTGAGCGGCTAGGACTTGTCATTTCGAATCGGCGGACCCGCGGGGTGGGAAGGGCGGCGGGAGCGGTGCAGCACGATGAGAAATCCCCCGCCTTCGAAGCGCCGAAGTGCTGTCATCCCGAGTCGCCGAAGCCGCGCCTTCGCACTGCTCTCGCACTCGCCAAGCATCGCGGCGAAGGACGATCGAAGGACCCCGAATTCCGTGCGGGTGGGAAGGTGGAAAAACATCGGCACAGAATTAGGGGGTCCTTCGATCGGCCTTCGCCGCCGAGCCCATCTTGTGCGAGCGTGACGAGTAGCGCGGGCGGCTTTGGCGACTCAGGATGACAAAACAACCCCAATCAATCTCTCTTCTTCCTCGCCGCTCGCATCACATCCAGCCGTGCCTTCATCTTCGCTTCGGCGCCCACATCTTTCGGTTCGTAGAAACGCCGGCCGGCGAGCGCGTCGGGGAGGCACTCCATGGCCGCGGTCTGGTCCTCGAAATCGTGCGCGTACTGGTAGCCGCGGCCGTAGCCGAGATCTTTCATCAGACCGGTGGGAGCGTTGCGGATGTGCAGAGGGACGCCGGGATTGTCGCCCTGACGCACTTCGCGAACGGCTTCGCCGTATCCGACATACGCCGCGTTCGACTTCGGTGCGGCGGCCAGGTACGTGACGAGTTGCCCCAGCGCGACGCCCGCTTCGGGCATGCCAAGGAAGTGCACGGTCTGCTGCACGGCGATGGCGAATACGAGCGCTTGCGGATCGGCGTTTCCGATGTCCTCCGACGACGCGCGCACGAGGCGGCGGGCGATGTACATCGGATCCTCGCCCCCTTCCAGCATCCGCACCAGCCAGTACATCGACGCGTCGGCGTCGCCGTTGCGCAGCGATTTGTGCAGCGCGGAGATGATGTTGTAGTGCTCCTCGCCGCCTTTGTCATACATCAGCGAGCGGCGCTGGAGGATCTGCGTCACTTTTTCTTTGTCGATCGCGCCGTCGGATTTCGTCGCGGTCTCGACGACGAGTTGGAGCGAGTTGAGCGCCTGGCGCGCGTCGCCAGCGGATGTCGCGGCCATGAAGTCGAGCGCGTCGTCGGTGACATCGATCGCGTATTTGCGCACGGAGGGATCGCCGGCCGCGCGGCGGAGGATCGTCATCACCTGCTCGCGGTCGAGCGCCGGAATGACGACGACTTTCGTTCGCGACAGCAGCGCCGAGTTCACCTCGAACGACGGATTCTCGGTCGTCGCACCGATGAGGATGATGTCACCGGCTTCGACATACGGAAGAAACGCATCCTGCTGCGCTTTGTTGAAGCGATGGATCTCGTCGATGAAGACGATGGTCTTCGTTCCGCGTGCTTTCCGCTCGCGGCGCGCTTCCTCCATCAGCGTGCGGATCTCTTTGATCGCCGTGCTGGTGGCGGAGAACGTCACGAACTTCGCCCGCGTCTTGTTAGCAATGATGCGCGCCAGCGTCGTCTTTCCGGAGCCCGGCGGGCCCCAGAAAATCATCGAAGGGATGCGGTCGCTCTCGATGGCCGTGCGAAGAAAGCGCCCCTCGCCGAGGATCTCGTCGAGCCCGACGATGTCTTCGAGCGAGCGTGGACGAAGGCGCTCCGGAAGGGGAGCGTCGCCGCGAGCGGGCGGTTCAAATGGATCGTCGCCGAAAAGAGAGCCGGTCACGCGACGCGAATTATGCGCCGGTTAGTGGACGGCCGTGGCCACTCCGCGGCGGATGGCTTCCTCGAGGATCGGCATCATCGCCCGTTCCGCTTCCGCTTCGAGAGCATCGCGCTTGCGGTCGATTTCCTCCTCCTGCCGCTCGAGCATCCGCAGCTCGCGCTGCACGCTCGCGAGCTCGTGGCGAAGGTCTCTGAGTCGATCTTCCTCTGCGGTCGTGAGCCGCAGGCCCTCGTCGCGATCGGTCAGGGCATCGATCTGGCGATCGAGCTCCGATTCGCGCCGTTCGAGCGGTCGCAGTTCCTGCCTCACCCGCTTCGCTTCGGGCTTGTATGCACGTTCGCGATCGAAGGGCACTTCGATGCGGTCGAGCGTCACCCGATCGCGGATCAGATATTCGCGGCCGCTCTTCTTGAACCACAGGAAGTCGCTGCCATACTTGTCGCGCTTCGCCAGCGCGACGTTCAGCGAAACGTCTGGCCCGGTCATCATGTGTTGAGAGCCATGGACGAGGACGTAGGAGAACGCAATCGCAAGTAGCATGAACGTTCGACGGCCGCACTTGCCTCGCGGTTAGCAGAGCAGCGAGAAGTCGAGATTGCCGCCACTCACCACAATCGCGGTCTTTCCATTCGGTTTGATCGCACCCGACAGCAGCGCGGCGATTCCCAGCGCACCCGTCGGCTCGATGACGAGCTTCGTCCGGTACATCGCGAACTTGACCGCATCGAGCAGGACATCATCTTCGACGGTGACGACGTCGCGGACGCGCTCGCGGATCACGGAGAAGTTTCGTTCGCCGATCGCTAGCGTTCTCGCGCCGTCGGCGATCGTTCTCGGGGGATCGATCGTGACGATCCGTCCCGACTTGAACGATTGCTCGCCGTCGTTGCCTGCGCGCGGCTCGACGCCGTAGACATCGACGCCTGGCTTGATCGATGTCGCCGCGATGGAGACGCCGCTGAGGAGCCCGCCGCCGCCGAGGGGGACGACGATCGTCTCGACGTCAGGCCATTCTTCGAGAATCTCCAGCCCGACCGTGCCTGCGCCGGCGATGATCCGCCAGTCGTCGAACGGCGGAACCACGGCCGCGCCGGTTTTTCCGGCGATCTCGCGCGCGATCGTGTCGCGCGTCGCCGCGGTGACGCCCGCCGTGACGACGGTGGCGCCGTACGCTTCCGTTGCGGCGACCTTCGTCGCAACCGATCCCTCCGGCATCACGATGGTGGCCTTCATCCCGAGGAGCCTTGCGGCGAGGGCAACGCCCTGCGCATGATTGCCCGAGGAGAAGGCGACAACGCCGTTGCCGCGCGCGCTCTCCGGGATCTGCAGGAGCGCATTCATGGCGCCGCGGATCTTGAAAGAGCCTGCGCGCTGGAGGTTTTCGCACTTCAGTCGAACGTCGGAACCGATCGCTTCCGAGAGCGAGCGGCTGCTCAGAAGGGGAGTGCGATGGACGTACGGTTTGATCCGGATCGAGGCCGCGCGGACCTCTTCGAGGGTCGCGGCGGCCACATCGATATTTGAAGAATTCACCCGGGCAGTATAAACTCCGGCAAACTGGCCATGGACTGAGGCGTCGATCAAACAGGGATCGGCGCAACTTCGCGTCGGCAGAGCAGTAACGGGCAAGGTTATTTTGGGGAGGTTGGGGTTATGTGGAGAAGGGTTACCCGCGGCCTGGTTCTCGCCATTGTGGTGTCGCTCCTCGTACCTGTGCAGCACGCACAGACGATCGAGACGCGCGGCGCTCTTGAGTATCCTGATTCGACGGTCTCGCAAAGCGGCGTGATTCTCGTCAAAGGGTGGTTTCTCGACCCTGCGGCGATTTCAAGGATCGCCGTCTACGTCGACGATCAATTCGTGGCTAACGCCAATACGAATCTTCCGCGCATCGACATCGTCGAGGCCTATCCGAACTATCCGGGGATCCAGCACATCGCCCCCGGATTCCAGATCGGCATTCTGGCCAGCCGGTTCACGAACGGCGCGCACACGATCGCCGTTCGCGTGTTCGCCAGCGACAACACCGTCACCGAGCTGGGACGGCGGACGATCGACGTGAACAACACGATCAATCAGGCGCCGTTCGGCAACGTCGACATCCCAGACCTTTCGGGCATCTTCAACGCCTCGGGATCGTTTCCGGTCTCCGGCTGGGCGCTCGATACGGATGGGATCGCGAAGGTCGAAGTGCTGATCGACAACGGGGTCATGCAGAACGCGATGTACGGCGATGCGCGGCCCGACGTTGCGAACACATTCTCCGACTGGCCGGACGCGCTCTTCAGCTCCTTCATCGCAAACGTCGATACGACGCGCATTCAGGACGGCGTGCACACACTCGATGTCCGCGCAACCGACCGGAACGGACTCTCCCGCTTGATCGGACGCCGCACGGTACAGATCTTCAACGAGAACGGAAATCTCAAACCGTTCGGCTACGTCGATGAGCCGAAACGCGACGCTGTTCTCTATGGGACGTCGTGCAATACCCCGCCGACGGTATCGCCCGCGATCAATCCGCAGTCGCACATCACGCCCGTACGCGGATGGGCGCTCGACCTCGGCACGCGCACCGACACGGGACGCGTCGCCTATGCCGAGCTGATGGTCGACGGCCGGCGTTGGTACTCGACCAACGACTGCGCCTTCAGCACGATCTTCAACAACTACGTGAATTGCTACGGGCTGCCTCGCTTCGACGTCGAGCGCTACTATCCGAATTACCCCGACGCGCCGCGCTCCGGCTTCCTCTTCACCATGGACGTCGGTGCGCTTCTCGCCCTCGGCGTCGCGCCCGGAAATCACGTGCTCAAGGTACGTGTCGGCGATCAGCAGCAGACCTTCACGGAGCTCCCGAACCGCGACGGAATCCCCGTGTTCTTCCAGTGCGCTCTGAGCACGATCACCTCCGCCACCGGCTTCATCGACGTTCCTCAGACTTCGGACTACATGAAGGGAACGGTCACATTCCAGGGATGGGCCCTGGTTGAGGGTGGCGGGCTGACTGCTGTCGAGATCATCGTCGACGGCGATTACAAAGGAACGGCGCAGTACGGCTTCCCGCGTCCCGACGTCGCGGTGCAGTATCCGTATCTGTTCCAGAGCCAGAACTCAGGATGGCGTTTCGTAATCGATACGACGAAGCTGGCGAATGCGAGACACCGCGTGACGGTGCGCGTTCTGAGTTTCAACGGCACGCGGACGGAGATCGGCTCGACCGATTTCTACACGCAGAACGCGAACCCGGTACCGTAAGTTTGCTGCGCGGCGGCTGGCGCCGCCGCGCAGCGTTGTCGGTTGTCGGTTGATTGCGGCTTCGCCGCGTTGTTGAAGTGCGGTGTGTGCTCGTCGCGCAGCCAAGTGCGTTCTCGATCACGCCACGTTCTCGACATTACAGCGTTCAGCTTCGACAGCGCGGCGGAGCCGCGACTGCAGAGCCCAACAACGCATTTCCCAACCCTTGCATATTCAGCACACCCTCGCATCGCTCGATCGAAACGTGGTGTGAGAAACTCTGTGAGGAAAGCGCTCGGTTAAAATGCAGCGCGGCGCCGGATCAAAATGCAGCGCATCGCAGGATCAAATGCCCGATCGAAATGCACCTCGTCGCCGGCATCCAGCGCTCGGCTTTCGACAACGCGGCGAAGCCGCAACCAACCGACAACCGACAACGCGCGAGCGCCAGCGAGCGCAATAAAACTCACTTCCACGCGTACACATCGACATTCGCTCGCGCGCGCAACTGCGTCGTCCATGTCTCGATCTGCTGATCGAGCTGGCGCGATCGGATGAGCGTGCGGATCTCTTCGCGGACCTCGTTGAGCGGGAGGATCGGGAGACCACGGGCGACGCGCTGCTGACGCCATGGCCCGTTGTAATACGTAGCGATGTCGTCGTTGGCGACGAAGATCAGCGGTGCGAAGCGCTCCTGAATGTAAGCCTCGACCTGTAGTTGCCTCTTGATCAGCGCGCGCAGCTCGTCGAGCGTCAGCTCCGCGCGGACGAGCGCGGCATCGAGATCTGCGGGCGCGGCGAAACGGCGGCGGATCTCCACCAATCGTGCCTCGATCGAATCCTTCGAGATGTCTTGTGCACCGAAGCGTTCGACGTCGCGGAAACGGAGCGCCTGCGCGATCAGCGCCTCGAGGATATCGTGACGCGCGTCGTCGTCACTCTTTGTTGCCGTAGCAGAAAAGAAACGAACTTCCGCCATCTGATTGACTTCGCTCA
Organism: Thermoanaerobaculia bacterium; assembly: GCA_034665065.1. Taxonomy (GTDB): domain Bacteria; phylum Acidobacteriota; class Thermoanaerobaculia; order Gp7-AA8; family Gp7-AA8; genus JADGNZ01. The sequence continues at coordinate 44,555 of JAXDGL010000015.1, forward strand.
CCGTCAGCACCTGCTGATCGACGACGGCAGCGATGCGGTCGACCGTCGCCGCGCGCGCCGGCGGTAGCGCGAGCAGGAAGAGGAGTACGATCGACACGATCGTCAATTTTCTGCCGTGTACGAAAACGCGCATCAATGACTCAGCCATTACGTTCATTCGTCTGCAAATCTTGACACCATCCGGCGCAATTCCTACATTCTCCTGCGTGTTAGCAGTCATTCGACGAGACTGCCAGGCAAGCCCGGCTGTCTGACCGCAATCTCATGATTCAACATCTCGATCGCAACGGTGACGATCTCGACACGCGCGCCCGCGAAGTGCTGCGCGAGATCATCATGCAGCACGTCGCCACCGGCGAGGCGATCAGCTCCCGCACGCTGGCCAAGTGCGGACGGTTTCAGCTCTCCCCCGCCAGCCTTCGCAACGTGATGGCCGATCTCGAAGATCTCGGTTACCTGCGCCATCCGCACACGTCTGCCGGCCGGGTTCCGACGGACCTTGGTTACCGTTTTTTCATCGACAACCTCATGCGCTCGCGCACGCTCACGCAACGCGAGCGCGAGACGATCGACGATCAGGTCAGCCACGCCAACGACATCGACGAAGTCCTTCACCTCGCCTCGCGCGTCCTTTCGAAACTGAGCGACCAGGTGGGCGTCATCTTCATGCCCACATTGCTGCAATTCACGGTCCGCAGCATGGATTTCGTCGCCGTCGCCGACAACAAGATCATGTGCATCCTCGTCGGACAGAACGGCGTCGTGGTGAACAAGATCATCGAGACGCGCCAGCCCTTCACGCGTGATGAGCTGCAGAAGCTGTCGCGTTTCATCACCGTCGAGCTCAGCGGACTGACGCTCGACATCATCCGACGGCGTCTCGTCCGCATGACGGAAGAGGAGCGCGCCCGTCATGACGGGATGCTCCAGAAGACGATCGCGCTCGGCATCGAGGCGGTCAACGACGTGACGCCGCTCGAGCACGAGTTGTACGTGGAAGGCACGGCCTCGATTCTTACCAAGCCGGAGTTCTCCGACGCGATCTCCATGCGCAAGACATTCCTGGCGCTCCAGGAAAAAGAAAAGCTGGTGGAGATTTTGAACTCCTGTCTGTCGGAAGAAGGTCTGCAGATTCTGATCGGATCGGAAAGCAACTTTACGCAGGTGTACAACTTCAGCCTCGTGGCGCGGCGTTACGGAACGCAGGCGGCTCCGCTGGGCATGGTCGGCATCATCGGACCGATGCGCATGGAGTACGCTCGCATGGCGCCGCTGGTCGACTACCTCGGCCAGGCGCTCAGCCGCAAGATCGAAGAGGAACAGGAGCAACAGCAGTGAACGATAAGAACAATGCAAACGGCGGCGCTGGAGCCGATGACGACGCCTACGTGATCGAAGACACCGGAGACTCGGTCGAAGACATCGAGCACGAAATGGAAGTGGCCGCGCAGGAAGCGGCCGGTGCAACCGCAGCTCCCGCGACGCCGGCGACTGACGACTTTCGCGACCGCTACCTTCGTACTCTCGCAGACTTCGAGAACTTCCGCAAACGTTCCGAGCGCGAGAAAAACGACTTCCAGCGCTACGCACTCGCCGGAATGGTTCGCGATCTCCTTCCGGTGCTCGACAACTTCGACCGCGGCCTCGAGCATGCGGAAGAGGGCGACGAGTTCCACAAAGGGATGGCGCTGATCTACAAACAACTGTTCGACGTACTTCAGCGTCACGGGTTGAAGCCGGTTTCCGAGTCGGGCGTTCGCTTCGATCCCAATATTCACGAGGCGGTCGTCCGTGAAGAAGATTCCAGCGTCCCGTCGCACACGGTTGTTGCCGTCCTGCAGAAAGGCTACTTTCTGCACGATCGGTTGATTCGTCCGGCCATGGTCAAAGTCGCAGTTGGTGGTCCGGAGGAGGCCGCGCCGGCAGGCAGCTAAACCATGGCGAAGATCATCGGAATCGATCTGGGAACGACAAACTCGTGCGTCGCGGTTGTCGACGTCACGACGCCCCAGGTCATGGCCAACCGCGAGGGGAGCCGCACCACGCCTTCCGTCGTCGGATTCACTGAGGACAGCGATCGGCTCGTTGGGCAGATCGCGAAGCGTCAGGCCATCACCAATCCTTTCAATACGGTTTTCGCCATCAAGCGCCTGATCGGCCGCAAGTACGATACCGACGAAGTCTCGCGCGCCAAGCAGGTACTCCCGTACCAGATCGTTCCCGCCGACAACGGCGACATGAAGGTGAAGATCCGCGACCGCGAATACTCGCCGGAAGAAATTTCTGCCTTCGTGCTGATGGAGATCAAGTCGTTCGCGGAAGAATTTCTCGGCGAGCCGGTCACGGAAGCCATCATCACCGTGCCGGCGTACTTCAACGACAGCCAGCGCCAGGCTACGCGCGACGCGGGCAAGATCGCCGGACTCGATGTGCTTCGCATCATCAACGAGCCCACGGCCGCCGCACTCGCGTACGGCCTCGAGAACAAAAAGAATCAGCGCATCGCCGTCTACGACCTCGGTGGCGGAACGTTCGACATCTCCATTCTCAAACTCGAAGATGGCCTTTTCGAAGTTCTCTCCACCTCTGGCGATACCTACCTCGGCGGTGAAGATTTCGACAAGCGCATCATCGACTGGCTCATCGACGGATTTCAGCGCGAGACCGGAATCAGCCTCGCCGACGATCGGATGGCGTTGCAACGTTTGAAAGAAGCCGCCGAGCGTGCCAAGCACGAGCTCTCCGTCTCTTCGGAATCGCGCATCACGCTCCCGTTCATCTCCGCCGACGCGTCGGGCCCGAAACATCTCAACAGCGTTCTCACGCGCCCTGAGCTGGAGAAGCTTGTCGAGGATCTGATCCAGCGAACGATTACGCCCGTCAACGACGCGCTGAAAGAAGCCGGCCTCACCGCCGCCGACATCGACGAAGTCGTTCTCGTCGGCGGTCAGACGCGCATGCCGCGTGTGATCGAAGCCGTGCAGAAAGTCTTCGGCAAAGAGCCGAACCGCAACATCAATCCCGACGAAGTCGTCGCCGTTGGCGCCGCGGTACAGGCCGCGATTCTCCGCGGCGACATCAAAGACATGATTCTTCTCGACGTCACGCCGCTATCGCTCGGCGTCGAGACGCACGGCGGCGTCTTCACCAAAGTGATCGAGCGGAACGCCACAATCCCGACCAAGAACTCGCTCATCTTCACCACCGTCGTCGATCATCAGAACAAAGTCACCGTGCACGTTCTCCAGGGCGAGCGCGAATTCGCGCGCGACAACAAGTCGCTCGGCAAGTTCGACCTCGTCGGCATCCCCGCGGCTCCGCGCGGCGTTCCGCAGATCGAAGTCACCTTCTCGATCGACTCCAACGGCATCGTCAACGTCACGGCCAGCGATCAGGCCACGGGGCAATCGACGGGCGTGAAGATCAATCCGGCAGGCGGGCTGTCGAAGGATGAAATCGACCGGCTCGTCAGCGAAGCCGCCGAGCACTCCCGCGGCGATGCCTCACGCCGCGAGATCCGCATGCTGCAGAACAAGCTCGAGGGCATGGTCTACACGAACGACAAAGTCTTTCGCGAATTTGGCAAAATGCTCGCCGAGGAAGACCGCGACAAAGTTCAGCGCTGCATCTCAAGATCAAAAGAAAGCGTGACCTCGGAAGAAAAGCAGCGCCTTAACGACGCCATCTTCGAGCTGCAGTCGGCCTCGCGCATCCTCACCAGCGTGATGCTCTACAACCCGATGAAGATGAACACTCCGAGCGACACTCCCCAATAGCAAACGATGGCTACGACAGAAAAACGCGACTACTACGAAGTTCTCGGCCTGCCGAAAACGGCCGCCGTCGACGAAATCAAGAAGGCCTACCGCCGTCTGGCAGTGAAGTATCACCCGGACAAGAATCCGGGCGATGCCGAGGCGGAGGAGAAGTTCAAGGAAGCCGCCGAGGCGTATGGTGTGCTCTCGGACGACGAGAAACGTTCGCGCTACGACCGCTTCGGACATCAGGCCATCGGCGGTGGCGGCTTCGATCCGAATCAATTCGCCGACTTCGGCGACATCCTCGGCGATCTCTTTGGATTCGGCGACTTCTTCGGTACCGGCCGCAAGCGAAGCACGCGCGCCGCGCGAGGGAACGATCTTCGCTACGACCTCACCCTCGAGTTCGAGGAAGCGGTGTTCGGCAAGGAAGTGACGATCGACGTCCCTCGCGTCGCCACCTGCACGGTCTGCCACGGCAGCGGCGCGAGAGCCGGAACGCAACCCGTCACCTGCACCGGCTGTGCAGGCCGCGGGCAGGTGCGCTATTCGCAGGGATTCTTCGCCGTCGCGCGCACCTGCCCGCAGTGCGGCGGCGCAGGAAAAGTGATCAAGGATCCCTGCGCAGGATGCGATGGTGCCGGCCGCGTGCACGAAGAGAAAACGATCTCCGTGAAAGTGCCGGCGGGTGTCGACGACGGGTCGCGTCTGCGCGTGGCAGGCGAAGGCGAAGCGGGATTCAACGGCGGACCTTCCGGCGATCTCTACGTCTTCCTTTCGGTCCGCGAGCACGCCAGCTTCACGCGCCGCGACTACGACATCCATTCCGAGCAGACGATCTCGTTCACGCAAGCCGCACTCGGCGCCGATCTGCAATCCGCGACGATCGACGGCACGGAGCCGCTACGCATTCCTCCAGGAACGCAACCGAATCAGATCTTCCGTCTACGCGGAAAAGGCGTGCAGTTCCTGCAAGGCCCCGGACGCGGCGATCACTATGTACACGTATCCGTGCGCATCCCCACAACGCTCGACGAGACGAAGCGCGACCTGCTCGCCCGCTACGCCGAGCTCGAGGGCGAAACGCCGCTGCAGGACAAGGGCGTGTTCGGGAAAGTGAAAGACTTTTTTTCGGCCTGAGGAGTCCGGGCGTCTTCGCTCAGCAGGCAACGCAACAGCGTGTGTTTGCCAAGGTGAAAACCGTAAACCGTTTCACGCGGAGACGCGGAGGTGCGGAGAATGAGAATTCGCCGCGGCCTCCGCGTGCTCCGCGTCTCCGCGTGAAACGGTTTTACCCCGGTCGTGATCGCCGGTGACAGCTTCGCGCTAGAATCGCGCGCCGTGGCCGATCAAACTTTCTCCCGCTGGCGTCCTCACCCGTGGCACGGACTGGCTGTTGGCGTCGATCCGCCGCGCGTCGTCACGGCATACATCGAGATCACGCCGTTCGATCTCATCAAGTACGAAGTCGACAAAGCCACCGGATATCTGCGCGTCGACCGGCCGCAGCGAACGTCTTCACAACCTCCGGCGCTTTACGGGTTCATCCCGCGCACGTACTGCGGTTCGCGTGTGTCCGCGCTCACGCCGGTCACCAAACGCGGTGACGGCGATCCTCTCGACATCTGCGTTCTCAGCGAGCGTCCCATCGCCAAATCGGAGATCCTCCTTTCCGCGCGCGTCATCGGAGGATTGCAACTCGTCGATCACGATGAAGCGGACGACAAGATCATCGCCGTGCTGACCGGCGACTACGTTTGGGGTGCGGCGAACGACATCAGTGACGTGCCCGAGGTGCTGGTGGAACGTCTGGAACACTACTTTGCGACGTACAAGCTCGTTCCGAAAGAGCCTGCCAGCATCCGCATCTCCGGCTCGTATGGCGCCGCGCATGCTCATGCGGTCGTTCAAGCGGCGATGGACGATTACGCCGAGCTGTATCCCGACCAACACGCGTGAAGGACTTCATCCTCGACATCTCGTTCGATGCGGGCGATGCGGCGCTCGAAGATCTCGTGCAATCGCGGCTCTTCCTCACGCAATCGACCGGCAGCTCGTCGGCCGATGCGAACGGCATCGCGGTGATCTCTGCCTACTTTGATTCCGCATCGGAGCGCGACGACGCGGCCGAGGAGTTGCGCGACATCGCAGGAATCGAGATTCATGCAACGGAGCGCGAGCGGATCGACTGGCTCGAGCACTACCAGCAATCGCTCGAGCCGCTGTTCATCGGCGAGCGGTTCATCGTCGCGCCGGACGCCTCGCTGATCCCGAGCGATACGAATCGCTTCTCGCTTGTCGTGCCGCAGGAACAGGCCTTCGGCACCGGATCGCACGAAACGACGTGGCTCTGCATCGAGATTCTCGAGTCGCTCGACGTCGCCGGCAGACGCGGACTCGACATCGGCGCCGGCAGCGGCATCCTCGCCCTGGCCATGTGCCGCCTCGGCGCGCAGCAAGTGATCGCGTTCGACAACGATATCGACGCCTTCGCTGCACTCGATGAGAATCGCGTTCGCAACGGGATCGAGCCTGCGCGCATGCCGCTCTTCATCGGAGGAGTCGAAGCATTGCGCGGCGGGGTCTTCGACATCATCACCATGAACATCATCCCCGAGGTGATCCTCCCGCTACTCGGCGACGTGAAGCGCCACGTGGGCGGATCGCTGATCCTGAGCGGCATCCTGGTGATCAAGCGCGACGACGTCGTCGCCGCCTGCGCATCGCATGGCCTTGCGCTGGTCGAGGAACGTGCGAAGGGAGAGTGGTGGGCGGGGGTGTTTCAAGCGCATTGACAAAATCGCAGCGCGCGCCCCGATCTGTCATCCTGACCCGCCGGCGCCGCTGCAAAATTCGCAGCGTTTGCCCTCGCGCAGTACGGCGGCGAAGGACGGTCGAAGGCCCCCCGACTTGATTACACCGGTTTCAAAACCACTCGCACAAAGCGCGGGGTCCTTCGACCGTCCTACGGCACTTCGTGTCCTTCGGCGGCTCAGGATGACAGCAAAACCGCCCTCGTTTCCGAAGATTGAAATCGGCGATTACACTACGCGATCATGAACCAGATCAGCGATCGTCTCCGCGGCCTCGTGCAGTCTGACATCCGGCGCATGTCGCGCGAGTGTGAGCGCGTCGGCGGCATCAACCTCGGGCAGGGCATCTGCGACCTGCCGACGATTCCCGAGCTCGTCGACGGCGCATGCGATGCCATCCGCACGAACAAAGCGACCTACTCGAAGTTCGAAGGGATCGATCCGCTGCGCGAGAAGATCGCGCGCAAGATCGAGCGTTTCAACGGCTTCAAAGTCGATCCCGCTACGGAAGTCATCGTCACCGTTGGATCAACGGGCGGATTCGCGGCGGCCACGCTGGCTACGCTCAACGCCGGCGATGAAGTGATCCTCTTCGAGCCGTACTACGGCTATCACCTCAACACGCTGCGCGTCCTCGGCATCGTGCCGAAGTTCGTTCCGCTGATCGCGCCCGACTGGTCGATCGACTTCGACGCCTTGCGCGCCGCGTTCGGTCCGAAGACGCGTGGCATCGTCGTTTGCACGCCGTCGAATCCATGCGGCAAAGTCTTCACGCGCGATGAGATGGAGAAGATCGGCGCGCTCTGCCGCGAGTTCGGCGCGTGGGCCTACACCGACGAGATCTACGAATACATCGTCTACGACGGCCGGCGTCACGTGTCGATGGCGTCGATCGAATCGTGCCGCGATCTGACGATCACGATCAGCGGCTTCTCGAAAACGTTCTCGGTGACTGGCTGGCGGATCGGCTATGTCGCGGTCGACGCGCGCATCGCCTCGTCGATCGGCCTGGTCAACGATCTTTTCTACGTCTGCGCGCCGACGCCGTTGCAATGGGGAATCGCCCGCGCGCTCGACATCGGCGAGGACTACTACAGCGATCTCGCCGCCGACTACCAGAAGAAACGAGACATGCTCGCCGACGCGCTGCGCGAAGCCGGCTTCGAGCCATCGGTCCCGCAAGGCGCCTACTACATGCTGGCGAAGATCCCCGACGACTTCCGCGACGACCGCGAAGCCGCGCAGTCGCTCCTCGAATCATCCCGCGTCGCGTCCGTCCCCGGCTCCGCCTTCTTTGCTTCCGAGACCGGCAAGCGCATGCTCCGCTTCTGCTTCGCAAAGGATTTCGCCTCGCTGGAAGAAGCATGCAATCGGATTCGCGCGTTCAAGCCGGCAGCGGTGTAGGGGCACGTTAACGATGCACGAAGATACGATCGTGGCTGAAACCCGCAAACTTCGGAGGAACTGATGAATGAGGTCGGACACGACCTCGATCGGTTGTTTGAATATCTCAGACGGCGGGAAGCGCAGCACGAGGACCGCCTCGTTAGTTTTCCTTCCCGCCGCCCGCTGGCTCTGGGCTCCGCAATCGCCGGTAGAAAGACTGACGGCTAGCCGTCGCGGTTGTGCCATGCGAACCCATCATTGCGGTGCAACGGCGGATGTGCTATTCCTTCCCTCCACACTTCCAAATTCGCGATGAGCACCCCAACGGATTCGTACGCGCTGCCGGCTGATGTCGTCGAGTGTTTTCGCTTGCGATTGCACTGCGCGATTCCCATGAATGAGAGAGGCTTCGCCAGTCTCGAAGCGGGTGCCATCGAAGAGGAACCGCTGCATCCCGTCGTTTCCAGGAGGAGCGCATGATCGAGACCGAGGCGATTCGTATCGATCCGGCCGAAATCGAGGAGTTCCACCGGCGCGGCTGCTTCGTGCGCCGCGGCGCGCTGCCGGCCGGGATGGTTCTGGATGCCGCGCCGGCGCTGCGGGCGTATTGCAACGGGAAACGTGTCGCAATCAGCGAAGAGGACCGGGCCCGCGGAGCCAGCACGAGCCTGACGACATTCAGCCTTGCTGACGCGCCGCCCCCCGTCGCCGACTTCGTCACCTCGCCGTACCTCGGCGAAATCGCCGCGCGCTTCCTGGAAGTCGATGCTGTCCGCGTGCTCCACTTCGCCGGCTTCTTCAAAGAATCGGGCGGGCCGGGCACGCCGGCGCATCAGGACCTTACCTATCTTCCTCTGGACACCGAGCGGGTGGTCTCGATCTGGATCCCGCTCACCGACGTCAGCGAGGAGATGGGAGCACTCGTCTACGCAGAAGGCTCGCATCTCAGCGGCCCACTCGCCGATCCGAGCGACGCTTTCCGCTTCAAGTTCACGCGCAATCCGCCGATGAAGGTTGGCGACATCTCCATGCACTTCGGCTGGACCGTGCATGGCGCGCTGAAGAACGTGAGCGGGCAGACGCGCGAGGCGTTCGCGATCCTTTACTACGCGGATGGCGCGCGGATCGAGGTGCGGGACGAAGTACGCTTCATGCAGGCGCTGCTGCAGGACTATTTCGGCGGCCTGAAGCCGGGGGACATCGCCGCTTCGCCGTTGAATCCGGTGGTGTACAGGAGCGAACAGGCGTGAGCGATTCCGAGACGCGGCCTGCGATCCGAAGCGGTGTTCCGTTAGTTCTTCGGAGCGCGTCATGACCCTGCTCGATTTCAAAGGTACGCAGCGCGTCGAGGGCATCACGTTCGACGATCTCATCGCGCCGGTCGGCCGCGAGCAGTTTTTCAGGGAGTATTGGGAGCAGAAGCCGCTGCTCTCGAAAGGGCGCGACGCCTCGTTCTTCGCACCGCTGTTTACCATTCGCGACATCGATCGCTTCATCTCGCTCAACCGTCCGCAGGCGGGCAAGAGCATCGATCTCGTGACGAGTGAAGGATTCATCGCCGACAACTACGTCGGAATGGATGGCGTGGCGAATGTGCGGCTCGTGACCGAGAGCTATCTCAACGGAAGCACGATCGTTCTCAGCGGACTGGAAGAGACGTGGGAGCCGCTCGTCCATTTCTCGCGCGCGCTCGATGCGGAGCTCAGTCATCCCGTGGCCATCACGGTGTATCTCACGCCGCCGAAGTTCAAAGGAGTGAAACCGCACTACGACACGCAGGAGAATTTTCTGCTGCAGGTCGAAGGGACGAAGTCGTGGCGCGTCTGGTCGCCGCTGCAGGAGCTGCCGCCGGTGGAAGGCTCGTACGTTCCGATTCCGCGCGAGCGCCTCGGCGAGCCGTCATTCGAAGGTCTGCTCGAGCCGGGCGACGCGCTCTACATCCCGCGCGGTTTCGTGCACGAAGGAATCGCCGGCGACGCCGCGTCGCTGCACGTGACGGTCGACATCCACGTACGCACCTGGGTCGACTTCGTCAATGACGCCATCGCCGCGATCGCGCAGCGCGAGCCGCGTTTCCGACGCTCGCTTCCGGTCGGATTTCTCGGCGATGAGAACGCATCCGCCGCGCTCGAGCCGGAATTGCGCGACCTCCTCGGATTTCTTCGCGATCACGCCAAGGTCAGCGACGCCGTTGCAAAACATACGGAGCTGCTGGCCGTCCGCAAGTCGCCGCCGCCCGACGGTCACTTCGCGTCGCTGCACGCGGAGATCGGTCCGCTCACGCTCTTGATCAAACGACGCTCCGCGGTCACACGTGTGTTCGACGAGAACGGCGTCGCAGGAATCCAGTTCTCCGGCAATCAGCTCATCGGACCGGCAAAGATCGCCGAAGCCCTGCGTTACGTCGCTGCACATGATTCGGTCACGCCGGCGTCGTTGCCCGGATCGCTCAGCGAAAACGAGAAGCTCGTCCTCGCGCGTCGCATGGTGCGCGCGGGCCTGCTGACGGTTGCGGACTGCCCGCGATGAACCTTGCCGAACTGCTGCATCCGATGACGCCGGAGGAGTTCGCCCAGGAGTATTGGGAAAAAGAACCGGTGATCATTCGCGGCGCGGCGGGCAGGTTCCGCGGTCTCTTCGGTTCGACGGACATCGCGTCACTCGTGCACTACCTCCGGCCCAAACCGGGGCAGGGGATGATGCTGGTCAAGGGAAGCAAGCACGCTGACGTCAACTGGATCACGCCGGACGGCATGCCGAAGCTCGACAAGGTGCGCGAGGCCTGGCGCGATGGCTACAGCATCGTCGTCAACGACCTCGGCAAGTTGTGGGCGCCGGTCGGCGAGCTGCAGGCCTCGCTGCAGGAACAGTTGCACCACAACGTCCACGTCAATTTGTATCTCACGCCGTCGTCGTCGCAGGCCTTCGTGCCGCATTTCGACATCATGGATGTCTTCGTATTGCAGGTGGAGGGCTCGAAGCGCTGGCAGTTGCGTGGCGCCGCGGCCGATCTTCCGTTCGAAGATGAGCACACCGATGTTCCGGCCGCGCAATTGCCGCCGGTCCGTTTCGAGGAGGATCTGCTCGAAGGTGATGTGCTCTACATTCCGCGCGGTTTCGTCCACGCGGCGAAAGCGACTACGGAGACATCGCTGCATCTTTCGGTCGGTGTGAACATCACGCGCTGGATCGATCTGCTCACCGCGGCAGTGAAATCGATGCGTGGCGATGCCCGTCTGCGTCAGGCATTGCCTCCCGGTTTTCTGAACGGAGGCGCGGACGGCATGCGAGCGACGTTCGACGAAATGCTGGCGATTCTGCCGCGCGAGACATCGCTCGATCAGGCGTTGTCGCAGCTGGCCGAGGATCTCTTGGTGAAAAAACCGGCGCCGCCGGCTGGCGAAGGAATGACGAGCGAAGACGTTGAAGTCGGGCCCGAGACCGTTGTCGCGCGGCGACCCGGTGTGATCTGCCGCGTGTTCGAAGGTCCCGGCTACGCCGGTGTGCAGTACTCGGGTGGCAAGATGGTCGGGCCGCCGAAGATTCTTCAGGCCGTGCGCCATATCGCCGATCACCGCCGCTTTCCTGTTCGCGAGCTCGCGGGCGATCTCAGCGAGAAGGAGACGCTCGTCCTCGTTCGCCGCCTCATGCGCGACGGCGTGCTTACTCTCGGATGACATCGTCCGGAAAAGAGTCAAAAGCGTTCACGCGGAGACGCGGAGACGCGGAGACGCGGAGAAGAGAAAGACGGTGTTCTCCGCGCCTCCGCGTCTCCGCGTGAAACGCCTTTCTAGAAGGTGACGATGACCAACATTCCCGACCTCGTGGCGCGCGCGTCGACCTTGTTCGACCGGCTCGGCGGCGGCTATGCACCGGCGTCGACGGAACGCGCGGAAGCGCGACTCGACGCCTGGTGCAAGAAGGCGGCGAATGGCAACGAGGCGCAGTTCGCGCGGCGGCTGGCGTGGCTCGGCGTCACGTCGGAATCCGTGCTGCCGCTGCTCGGCGAGGTGGCGATCGATGGCCCGCTGCCCACGTGGGCGGCGATCCTCGACGAGGCGTTGCAGCGCGATGCGCCATCGACACAGCCGGAACGCGAACCGTTCGCGCACCTTCTTCGTGCGTTCGTTCCGCGCGGCGTGGATGCGCCGACAGAGCTCGTCGATGACCTGATCCAACGGCTCAGTTACATCGCCGGCCCGGTGCTCTATCTCGAGTTCAAAGTCGCACGAGCGCAGGGAATCTCGTATGACGCCTTCATCGCGCAGGGAATCGTGCCGATCCTCGACGCCTATCCGGCGCTGGCGCGGCTTCTGTCACGGATCGTCGAGATGTGGACGCGCAACACGCGCGACTTCATGCGTGCGCTCGACGATGATCGCGCGGAGATCGAGCGCATCTTCAACGACGGCGAGCCGGCCGGCGACGTCGTCGCAATCGCGCCGTCGCATTCGGATACGCATGACGGCGGACGCACGGTCACGATCGTGACCTTCGCCTCCGGACTCCGCCTCGTGCACAAGCCGCGTGACCTCGGCATCGAAGTCTCCTGGTTTCGTCTGCTCGATTTCCTCAACAGCATCGGCGGCGAACTGAGATTGTTGCGCGTACTCGATCGCGGGACGCACGGCTGGGTAGAGATGGCGCGTCCCGAATCGTGCCGTGATGAAACCGAGGCGCACCGCTACTACGCGCGTGCAGGGATGCTTCTCGCTGTTCTCTATGCACTCGAAGCGAGCGACTGCTTTTTCGAGAACATCGTTGCGTGCGGCGCGTGGCCGGTGCTGATCGACATGGAGACGTTGATGCATCACGTGCTGCGGCGCGTTGGTGATCTCGCGCCTGCCGAAGAAGCGGCGGACGACATGCTCTTCGACTCCGTGCTGCGCGCCGGCTTTCTTCCGTCGTGGGAAGCGGCGCCGGACGGCTCCGCGATCGACATCAGCGGACTGGCAGCCGAAGTCGGTCAGGTCACGCCCTACCAGAGACGAGCGTGGAGGAACATCAACACGGACGACATGTCGCTCGATCATGTGCCGATCGTCGTCGACTCCGATGCCCATCTGCCGCGGATTGGCGATCAGACGCTGCGCGCTGCCGACTACATCGATGACGTCGCCGCCGGCTTTCGAACGATGTACACGATTCTCTCCTCGCGGCGCGCGGAGATCGATCCGTATCTCGCCGACCTGGGAACGCGCGAGATCCGAGTCGTTTTTCACGCAACGCGCATCTACGGCCTGCTGCTCAAGCGGCTCGGCGCACCGCAACACATGCGCAGCGGGATCGACCGCAGCATCGAGACCGACGTCATCAGCCGCTTCTACCTCGACGCGCGCGAGAAGGCGGACTTGTGGCCGATCCTCGAAGCGGAGATTGCGGCGATGGAGCAGCTCGACATCCCGCGCTTCGCCGTCCGCGCCGATTCGCGTGCGTTGATGCTGCCGACCGGACGCAGGATCGCGGAAGCATTCGATGAATCGGGTGTCGATCGGGCGCGTCGCCGGATCGCGTCGCTGAACGATGCCGATCTCGATCTGCAGATTGGATTCATCCGCGCGTCGCTGGCGCTGTCGGCGGTGTCGGTCACGCACGAGGCGGGCGAATCGTCGAAGGCGACGCGCGGCGCGGCGATGACGCCCGGCGATCTCATCGCGGAAGCAGTGCGCATCGGCGACGAATTGCAGAGACGCGCCATCTGGTCGCACGACGGCAGCGCGACCTGGATCGGCGCGCAACTCCTGCCGAGCGCGAGCCGTCATCAGCTTCGGCCGCTGCGGATGGATCTCTACAACGGGTTGGCCGGCGTCGCACTCTTTTTCGCAGCGCTGGAAAAGGTGGTGCCTCGATCCGGCGAGGCGATGGCGCGTGGCGCGTTGTCGCCCTTACGCCGCTACGTGGGCAAAGCCGAGGCGAGGCGGCTGGCACATGATGGGTACACGATCGGTGGCGCCACCGGCGCGGGCTCATTCATCTACACGCTCACGCGCTGCGCCGCGCTTCTCGGCGATTCGGAACTGCTCGACGACGCGCGCAGCGCCGCGCGGACGATCACCGATGAATGGATCGCCGCCGATGACGCGCTCGATGTGATGTCGGGCGCTGCCGGCGCAATCGTCTCGCTGCTGGCCCTGTATCGCGCAACCGGTGACGGCGCCGTGCTGGCGCGCGCCGTTCGCTGTGGCGAACATCTGCTGACGAAGCGGAACTGGAAGATGACAGGGTTGTCCCACGGCGCAGCCGGAATCAGCCTCGCGCTCTTGCGGCTTGGCGCGGCGACGGACGACGCGCGCTTTCTCGACGCGGCGCGCGAAGGGATCGCGTACGAGGATTCGCTGTTCGATGCGACGGAGGAAAACTGGCCCGATCTGCGACAGAAGCATCGCTCGTTCATGAACGCGTGGTGCCATGGCGCAGCGGGAATCGGGATGGCGCGCGTGGCCGGCAGCGCAATCGAAGAGACGCCGGCGCTCTGCCGCGATATCGCCGCCGCGCGTGACGCGGTTCTTCGCGAGGGTGTGGCGGGGAAGGACGGACTCTGTTGCGGCGCGCTTGGCCGCGCGGAACTGCTTGTAGCTCTGGATGACGAGCGCGCGATCGAGCACGCATCGGCCGTTGTCGCGCGGGCACATGCCTCCGGCGCGTACACGCTGTCCGGCCGCAGCGGTGCGGACTTTTTCGATCCGTCCCTTTTTCAGGGGCTGGCCGGCATCGGCTACGAGCTTCTGCGCATCGCCCGCCCCGCAGACGTGGCATCGGTGCTCGTATGGGAGTGAGCGAGCTGGCGGCGCGCCTTCTCAACGACTTTTCCGTGCATCTTCCGCAATGGCGCAAGCTCGATCCGATCGGGCATCTTCAACGAGCGCGCAGTGATCAGGACCTCCTCGCCATATTCGCGGCAATCGGCGACCGGCATACGCATTGCGCGCTTCCGACCCGCCGCGTGGCATGGTTGCCGTTCGTCGCCGGTGCGTGCAGCGAAGGCGTCCTGGTTACGGGCTCGCTGAGCGATGACCTGCAACGCGGCGACCGGATCGTCCGCTGGAACGGCATTCCCATCGCCAGCGCACTTCGCGCGCTGATGCCGCTGCAACTCGGCGCCAACCGCGCGGCGCGCGCCGCGAAAGCGATGCAGACGCTTACGTTTCGTCCGCTGTCGTTGATGCCGCCACCAGCGGAGCAGCGAGTCACGATCGAATTGGATGGCGGGCGGCGCATCGAGTTGCCGTGGCGTGTCGATGGACCGGAAACGCTTGGCCGCGAGCTCGCGCCGCTCTTCTCCAGCTCGGAAACGATGCTCAGCGAGAATATCGGCGTAAGCGGGCGGACGATCCGGATCGCATCATTCTCTGCAACGCCCGACGCCTTTCTGCAGACCTTTCTGCAGGCGCTCGAATCCGTTCCGCAGGACGGCGTCATCATCGATCTGATGGGCTGCGAAGAGGGCATTATCCAGACGGCGGAGCAACTGCTGCAGCTCTTCACCAGTCAGCGAATCGAGCCGGAGACCTTTCGGTTTCGCATGACGGACGCGGTTCGCGGCATCGCCGGCCGGCTGCCGCCCGAATGGCGGGATACCATCCTGCGTTCGCGCGGCGTCTACTCGCGGACGCAGACGATTACGACTCCCGATCAGGCCAACCACCTAGGCCGGCGCTATCGCGGCCCGGTGGTCGTCCTCGTCGACGCGCTCACGTACAGCAGCGCGGAGATGTTTGCGGCGGGCGTGCAGGACCACGGCATCGGCAAGGTGATGGGGACTGCGCCCCGAACGGGTGGAGGAGGTGCATCCGCCTGGTCGCAAAAGACGATCGCCGAGCTCACCGGTGACGATGATCTTCGCCCGCGTCCCGACGCGCCGTCCTTCCGCGTTGCCGTGAGAAAGGCACGGCGTGTGCTCAGGAATGACGGACGGGCAATCGAAAGAAGCGGTATCATTCCGGACATTCTTTATGTCCCAACGCGTGCGGACCTGCTCGAGCGGAAACGGGCTATCCGGATGGAAGCCGGGCGAATACTTGCGGAAATGAAGAAACGACGTTAGATTGGCGGTACCATGCCGCGGAAAGATCAGCAAAAAGGAAAGAGGGAGAAAATGGCCAACAATCCAACCCCCAGCGATCCTGTCGAATCGATTCGCAATGCCGTGGAGTTCGGCGGTGAAGTCCTCATTCCCGGTGGCAGCAATCTCATCAAAGGCGATCTGAAGACGGGCGGTGCCTACGTACTGGCCGGATTCGCCGCACGCGCCGTGTTCGGTCTGCCCGGACTCCTCCTCGTCAGCGCCAGCTCGTTCACGAAGGCTCTCACCGGCCGTCATCTGCACGAGCATATTGGTCTGGCCTGGCCGAAGTGGAAGCACTCGGACGATAGCACTGCCACGCAGACGACCAACTGAGTTACTCTCACTTCGATGAAAAAAGGACTGCTGTTTGCGGCGGGCGTCGCCGCCGGTGCGATCGTTTCGCGCCGGTGGAAAGAGCTTACGAAGAAGAGCATCAAGGTCGGTGTGCGCACGAGCCGTAAGGTCCGCGAGATCTCCGAAGAAGCGATGGAGGAGCTCGAAGACGTGGCGGCCGAGGCGATGGCCGAGCTCGACGCTGAAGATCGGGCGCAAGCCGCCTCGGAAGAGACTGCCGGTGCGGCTAACGCGGAAAAAGGTTTCTCCAACTAGCGTGCAGTTCGGTCGCGTGAGACTCAAAACCGGTCACGCGGAGACGCGGAGAAGCGGAGAAAAGAACCGAGGTGTCCGCCTCTCCGCGTCTCCGCGTGAAATGCTTTTTCTCGTGATTCGTTCCGGGAGCCATGCCTAGGCCGCCCATCCGGCTCCGCCACGCACTTCCCGGACGCGAGCGCTGGGAAGTGCCGGTGCTTCGCCGCCGTCCCGATCTCGCCAACGAGCTCGAGACGGCGCTCTCCAGCCAGCCCGGTATCCGCCTCGTGCGCGCGAGCGCCGATGCCGCGAGCGTCCTCGTCGTTTTTAGTCCCCCTCTCGACCTCGGCGATCTTCTTGGTTCGCTCGTCCCGTCGCTTCCGTCGCGCTGGCAGCCTCCGCCGCGCGGCGGCCTTCCGCATCACCTCATGCGCATCCTCCGGCTCGGCCTTCCCGACCGGCGCCGGCTCTTCGTTCCGCCGCTGCTCACGATCGCCGGACACTCATTGCAGATCCTGCATGGGTTCGCGTTCGTCGGAATGCTCAACGCTGCCCGCGGTGCAGGGCCGAAGTTTCTGAATCGGCTGGGGACGAAAGCGGGAAGCCGCATCGGCTTCATGGCCGCGCTGTCGCTGATGCTGAATGCCACGAGCATCTATGTGCAGTTCCAGCGGCGGCAGGCGTGGCGCGTGATCGGGCAGTCGACGCAGCAACGCCTGCGCATGCGGCTCATCGCCAGCATCCAGTCGAAAGATCTCGCCTGGATTCACGGCTACGGGACCACGCGGCTGACGAAGCTCATCACCGACGACACTGCGCGCATCGCTGATTTCGTCGAGCGTGCCGGTGACGATCTCATTGAGCGGTCGATGACGGTTCTCATCGCCGGCGGAAACATGATCAAGACCTCGCCGCGTCTGGCATTCGCGGCGGCGCTGCCTTTGCCGTTGCTTCATATCCCCGCCCGGCTCCTCAGCCGGATGTCCGCCGAGCGCTACGCCGCGCTCGGCGATGCCTCCGGCGCATACACCGAAGCGCTGGATAGCACGATTCCCGGCGTCGCGGACGTGAAGAGCTATGGCGCCGAGCGTGCCGAGGCGCGAAGGCTGTACGCGGCGGGATCGCGTCTCGAGGAAGCGCAGCTCGACGCCTCCGAGATCACCTCACTGCAGTCGCATCTCACGCAGACCATCGTCTCGCTCGGGTTCAACGGAGCGTCGGCGTTCGGCGCGCTCCTGGCGGCATCAGGCAAGTTCGATCAGGACCAATTCAATCGCATCCTTTATCTCTTTCCCCAGCTTCTCGCGTCGGTGGCGGGTGCAGAGCAGCTCACGCGGCTTTTCCACAATGCCAACGCCGCCGCCGCGCGCATCGCCGCTGTGCTCGACGAACGCCCGCGGATCCGCAGCGGACCGCGTCATCTTTCCTCGCAGCGGCGTTCGAAAGGGCATATCGTCTTCGACGACGTCACGTTTGGATACGACCCGTCGATTCCCGTGCTCGAGAACGTCTCGCTGCACGTCGAACCCGGCGAGACGCTCGGGATCGTCGGGCCGACCGGATCAGGCAAGAGCACGCTGCTGCGGCTTCTCGTCCGCTTTTACGATCCGACGTCGGGGCGGATACTGCTCGACGGAATCGACATCCGCGAGCTGAAGCTGCCCGAGTTGCGCCGCGCCGTCGGACTCGTGAGTCAGGACGTCTATCTCTTCCGCGGCGATGTGCGCGACAACGTTCTCTACGGAAAGCAACACGCAACCGACGAACAGGTACGCCATGCGATGCGTGAGGCCGCGCTCTCGATGCCGCTCGATGTCTCTGTAGGCGAGCGTGGACGCCGGCTTTCCGGCGGCGAGCGGCAGCGCGTGGCGATCGCTCGGGCGATGCTCAAGAGCCCGCCGGTTCTCGCGTTTGACGAAGCGACGTCGCATCTCGACAACGAGACGGAGGCGGTTGTGCGGCGCTCGCTGCGAAGGCTCAAGAGACGCAGCGTCATCCTCATCGCGCATCGCCTGGCCACCGTTCGCCACGCGGACCGCATCATCGTTCTCGACAATGGCCGCATCATCGAAGAGGGGACGCATCGCGTGCTGCTTGCGAAAAAAGGGTTGTACTCGACACTCTGGAAATTGCAGAGTGGTGAGGACGTCGGACTCGAAGTGCGCATCACCCGCTGAGGAGCAGGCATGCCGGAACCGCGACAACGGGAGGCAACACCACGAGGACTTTTTCAGCATACGGGTCGCGTGAGCTTGGCTGTCTTTACCTGCGCAAGTACCCGGTCGACGAAGCGCTGACGCGGATCTCGGAGAGCGTGCAGATGTTCGCCGCGGCGAACGGCGCGCCCGAGATCTACAACCAGACGCTGACGTCTGCCTGCATGTTTCATCCTCGAGCGATGACGCAAATGGATGAATCGTACAAATGGCAGGAGTTCGCTGATACGAACTCCGATCTGCTGAACTGGAAGGACAGCATCGTGCGCAAGTACTACAGCGAAGAGCGTCTCAACTCGGAGGTGGCGAAGAAAACGTTTCTTCTCCCCGATCGGACGCCCGCGTGAAGCGAACGTTCCACACGCGCTCCGCGTTCAGAATCATTCCATTCACCGCTCCGTCGTTTCCGCGCTCGAAACGGAGCTGAACGCCGTCGGCGATCGATGTGAATTCGTCGCGAGCGACAGGATGAAGCGCGCCGGGCTCGAACTTCGCGCGCGTCAACACGAGTTGCTCGCCGTCGCGATGGATGACGTAGCGGACATCCAGCTCATCGCTGTCGTACGCGCCGGGATAGTCGTCGAGCGGTGCCAGCTTCGGTGCCACTCCGTCCACGCGCTCCAACAGCGCCTGCTCGTTGCCGCCGTAGAGGACGCGCAGTTTGCCATCCGCCCAGATGCACTCTGCGTCGACGATGAGAAAGCGAAAGCGATCGGGCCCTGCCGGCGCGAGCTCGTACTCGCCGCCGGTGTCGGCGAGCATGAACAGACGTCCGCCCCGAGGCTCGATGCGGCAAGTCATCCCGCTGAGGAGATCGCGATAGTTGCCGCTCTTCGCCATTAGATCGGCAGGATCGGGCGATCCGATTCCGGCGCCGCGTCCCGCCCACGCCGGAAGCGTGTGATCCGTTTCCGCGATCGGGAAACGTCCGGCGAGGACGCGATCCGCGATCTCGCGCGCCAGGACGCCCGGCTTCAAATCCGAGACGTTGCCGAAGATCGCGACGGCGAAACGCTCGAATGGAATGCGCAGGTAGTGCGCGCGATAGCCGCCGTCGCCTCCCGCGTGCTCGATCACCGGAAGCCCGCGATACTCGCCGAGGATGCAGCCGAATCCGTAGTGGGTGGGGCGGCCATCGGCGAGTGTGCCGCTCGTCGTAAGGAAATCGATCCACTTGGGATCGGCGGTGAGCAGATGGTTTTCCCATCGAGCGAAGTCGTCGACGGTCGAGAGAAGGCTCGTCGGTCCGACGGTCTCGTACGCCGGCATGTCGATGCGCGGTGTGCCGCCGTTGCCGCGCGCGTACGCCTGCGCGCGCCGCGGCACGATGCGATTCGCATCGTCATGAAATTGCGTGTCGTGCATTGCCAGCGGCGAGAAGATCCGCTCGTCGCAAAAGGCGCGCAACGATTTGCCCGTGAGCCGCTCGATAGCGATGCCGAGGAGGGTGTAGCCGGTGTTGATGTATTGGAAACGAGTGCCGCGAGTAAAGTTCAGCTCAAGCTGACGGCAAGCGAGGCGCAGGATGTCAGCGCTCGTTTTCAGGTCGGCGGTGCGCCAGCCGGCCAGCCGCAGCAGATCCCACTGATCGCGCATGCCGCTCGTGTGATGGATGATCTGCCGGATGGTGACTGGTCCTGTGAGCAGCTCAGGAATGTACGTGCGGAGATCGTCGTCGAGCGCGAGTACGTTTTCGCGCGCCAGAAGCGCGATCGCGTATGCCGTGAACATCTTCGAGATCGATGCGATGTGGAAGACGGTCGATGTCGTGATCGGAATCGAGTGTTCGAGATTCGCCATCCCGAACGTGCGCGCGGTCGCGATCGCACCATCCCGATAGATGGCGACCGCGCAGCCGGGACCGTCGTCGCGGTTCCAGGGCGCAAAGAGATCGTCGATCACTACGATTGCTCCATCATCATCAGTCTGCGTTTCACCGGAACGATTCCTTCCACGAACGAGACACAACATGTCTCGTCTCGAACCGGCTCCGGGAAATCCGGATGGACGATGGAGTTTGTCTGCTGTTCCACCAAGGCGAGATACGCTAGCATACGGACTTCGGCCATGCACTCAATAAAGCGATCAGCGGATGTGTGCCTGTTGTCGATGCCGTTCCCGCCACTCAACCAGCCGTCGATGGCGCTCGGCCTGCTCACCGCCGCGTTGCGGCAGGGAGGAATCTCCACCGCTGCGCTCTACCCGTGCGTCTGGTTCGCGGAAGAGGTAGGGCTCGATGTCTACGTCTTCGTCGGCGACAGCAAGCAGGAGTTTCTCGTCGGTGAATGGATCTTCGCCGGAGCGGCATTCCCGGAATTCGAGCCCGATCACGACGAGTATCTGCGCAGTGTGCTGGCCGCGCCGGTGTCGCAGGGACTCATGCGCAAGAGCGGCTTCGCAGGCGATCCGATCGGCGCGCTGAAGCGTGCGCGCGAGGAAGCGACTCAGTTCATCGACCGCGCGGCGCGCAGGGTTCTCGAAAACGATCCGAAGATCGTCGGCTGCACGTCGACGTTCATGCAGCATTGCGCGTCGCTGGCCATCCTTCGCCGCATCCACGACCTCGCCCCCGGCGTCGTCACCCTCCTCGGCGGCGCCAACTGCGAAGGACCGATGGGCGTCGCAGCCAAGCGCTGTTTTCCCTGGGTCGACTTCGTCGTCTCCGGTGAAGCTGACTTTCTCATCGTCGATCTCTGCAACGCAATTCTCGAGCATGGCCGTGATGTCCCCGTTGCGAAACGTCCCTACGGCGTCATCGGTCCGGAGCAGGCGTCGCTCGCCGATGCCGCAGCGCCGCGCGTCTCGGTTCACGACATGGACCTGACGCCGATTCCCGACTTCGACGACTACTTCGCGTCGCTGCGCGAGTCGAATATCGCGGAGTTCGTCGTTCCCGGTCTGGCCATGGAGACGTCGCGCGGTTGCTGGTGGGGCAAGGTGCATCACTGCACGTTCTGCGGCTTGAACGGCGGCAACATGGATTTTCGCGCCAAGTCGGCGGAGCGCGTGATTCACGAGCTCGACTACCTCTCCACGCGTCACGGCATCCGCAACTTCAACATCGTCGACAACATCCTCGACATGGGCTACATCCAGTCGCTGCTGCCACACCTCGCCGCGGAAGGCGCGCCCTACCGGCTATTCTTCGAGACGAAAGCGAACCTGCGACGCGATCAGGTCGAAGCGATCGCTAACGCAGGCATACGCCGTTTGCAGCCTGGCATCGAGACGATGCATGACGGTGTACTGCATCTCATCGACAAAGGAACGACGGCTCTTCAGAACGTGCGGCTGCTCACGTGGGCGCGCGAGCTCGGCGTCTTCATCACCTGGAACTTCCTCTGGGATGTGCCGGGAGAAGAAGAGTCGTGGTACGCGGAGATGGCTGAGTGGCTCCCGCTCGTCGCCCATCTGCAGCCACCCGGCGTCGACCGCATTCAGTTTCACCGATTCAGTCCTTATCACTTCCGCGCGGAGAGCTTCGGGCTCGCGCTCGATCCCTATCCGTTCTATTCGTATGTCTATCCGCTCGCGCCAAAGGATCTGGCCGCGATCGCCTATTACTTCAACGATCCACGCCGCCGCTCGACAAAGGAAGAGCTTACGCGCCGCCCTCACCTCAAGGATGTCATGCGCGTTCTCGGCATCTGGAACAAGGCGTGGGGACAGGGCGGATTCGGCGCGATGGGCGATCCGCCGCTGCTTCTGGTCATCAATGATGATGGCGAGCGGATGGAGATCGTCGATTCACGTCCCTGCGCCGTGGCGCCAGAGCATGTCGTTGAAGGCCTGGCAGCGCGCATCTATCGTGCCGCGATGGACACGCCGCCGCTGCCAACGCTCACGAAGACATTCGGCGACGATGCGCAGGCTGCGATCGATGACCTCGTCGCGCGAAAGCTCCTCCTCGTTCTCGGCGGACGTGCGTTCGCGCTGGCATTACGCGATCTGCAACCGACACCCGACTCCGACGAAGACTTTCCGGGCGGCTACACCGATGTCCGCGCCTGGCGGGAGTCGGCGGCTGCCGTCGGCCAAGTGAGTTGACGGTTCGGTGGAACGCCGCCGTCCCACAAGATTAGCGGCTAATGGGGAAGATGGCGCGGCCGCAGCACAGCAATCGCCGACCCGTGCGCGATGAAACACGACGCGGGCGTGTGAAGCTGCTCGGCCATGCGCGCACCATATAGCGCGCTGAGATCCGCATCGACCCGCGCAATGCCTGGCGATACCGCCCATTGAGGGTGCGTTACTTGATACTCGACCGTCGAGCCGTCGCGCTGACGTGTGTATCCCCAGTAATGCTCGGTGATGAATTCCTCGAGCGAGCCGACGGCGGGAAGCGCGAGCGGCTGTTGTGCTTCGACGCCGAATTGATGCCATCGGCCGCCGAGCCGCCACGCATAGGACGCTGTCAACAAAGGTTCGAGCGTAACGCGATGCCGCATCGGTAACGCAAGGTACGGTTCGTTGTAGATCGCGCGCGCCACCATTGCGATCGCGCGACGCGGTACGAGCTCGCGGATGAAGACGACGCCGCGCCGGATTTCTCCCTCAACCTCGCGCCGGACGTAGAAGCGAAGATTGATCTCCTCGAAATTGCGGTGAAACGGAATGGGCAGGCCGAGGAGCTTCGTGTCGAGAAACTGAAAGCCGACCAGGCTCGCGAAAATCTGTTCGCGCCAGTCGTCGAGTGTCGTTCCTGCGGGGACATACGGCTGCAGAACAGCCGCATCGACCTCGTAATTGAGCATGACGAGATTGCGCCAATTCGCGGTGAGGAAGGGGCGCGGTGCATTGTTCATTCGCTAGTCTTTACTGAAAACGTTTCACGCGGAGACGCCGGGGCCGCGGAGAGAAGCTCCGCGTTCTCCGCGTCTCCGCGTGAAACATCTCCTTGCATTCTACTCAGTCTCCCACCTTGGTTAATCCAGTGGTGTCACGGATAGGCGCGCTCGTAACCCCCTCATCCGCCTTCGGCACCTTCTCCCCACAAAAAAGCGTGGGGGAGAAGGGCGCTCGATTGCTGGGTTTCGCTGGAGATTTCTGGTGAGTGGTTTTCGCTCAGTGTCTCACCTCCCTCACTGGCCGACCAGCGCGCCGGTATTCGATCGTTGCAGGGCTTGAGAAAGACTAAAGTGGAATTCGAGTTTCGAGGTCTGTTGCGCCATCGCCTGGGAAACACACACAATCATAAGCAGGGTTATCAGCCATAATTTGCGCATCGTCGTCTTCTTGTTGGTTGATGATTTGCGCGTCCTACGAGCGCTGGCAAGGGACGGATGGCCGTGTTTGGGAAATTGGATCCACGATTTCGCTAAGAGAGTTTCAGGCGTTTTCTACATGGACGCAAAGGCCTATCAGTTCGGGACTTACCGTCTCGACCCCGCGGATTGCACGCTCCGCAACGGCGAGGAACTGATCGCGTTGACGCCCAAAGCCTTCGACCTCTTGGTGCTCCTGAAAGGGGTTGTCATGAAAAGACTGCAATCGTCTGTCATTCCGAGCCGGCGGAACCGCGGGGTTGGGCGGGTGGCGGGAGCGGTGTAGCGCGGTCGAGGAATCCCCCGCTGATAGGACACACATCATTAGGAAAGCAGGGGATTTCTCATCGTGCTCCACCGCTCCACCCGCCCGTCCGTCCCCGCGGTTCCGCCGATTCGAAATGACAGCCGCGCCTTCGCGATGGAATTGGCTTACCAAATACAAAACCGTATTCATACAAGTTTGTATATTGGCGATTCCGAGTATCTTCGACTTACTGGTTCAGAATCTATCTCCCGTATCCCAACCACTCCGGGAGGTTGGCTTCGCACCAGGCGCGGTAGTCGGCCATCGTGTCGAATGCGCGAAGCGGGGCGTCATCGAGGACAGGTTTGTACGTGCGGATGAACGCGTACTTCATCCGCTGTTCGAGCGGACGCCGCGCCGCCGCTTCGAACTCTTCGAGCCATTGCTGGCGAAGTTCGGAGAGGGTTCGTCCATGCGATCGATTCTAGCGCGTTCAACGAGAGCCGTTTGGATTGACATCAAACGTGTTGCTCTCTAGCATCGATCGATGTCCCGAATCACTCTCAATATCGATGAGTCGGTGCTGGACGGCCTCAAGAGTCTTCGCAAGAATGAGGGCAAGTCGTTAGGAGATCTTGCTTCTGAGCTTCTTGCTGATGCCATCGCAGAACGAAAGAGGGCGAAGCCGAGCCCTGTACGGCTGGAGTGGAAGGCGCGACCGATGGGCGCAGGGATCGATCTCGATGACAAGGAAGCGCTCTTCGCGGCTCTAGATCGAGAGATGCGGACTTTGATTTCCTGACCCTGCGCAAACCGTTCTGAGAATCAGTGCAGGAACATCGGCATGCCCATCACGTCGGCGACTTTCGGACGGTAGTTGGCGACGTCGTAGAAGCGATCGACGTCGACGCGTTTGCGGCCGCTGCTGCCGACTTCGATCGGTACGGCGGTGTAACGTCCATCGACGACGGCTACCATTTTGCCTGTCTCGCCGCGGCGCATGAGATCCGCGGCCAGGCTGCCGTAGTTGTTGGCGACGAGCTGGTCGAGTGAATCGGGAGCGCCGGAGCGCATCAGATACGCGAGGCGCTGGTAGATCACTTTGTCGCGCGTTCGCTCCTCGAGATAGTCGCTGATGATGCCGCCGATGCCGCCGAGTTTGCGGTTGCCGTACGCATCCGCTTCGCCGCTCTCGATCGTTCCGCCGCCGATAATGCGCGCTCCTTCGCTCACGGCCACGACCGCGTAGTTGCTGGGATTGTCGTTCCGGTCACCGTCGAGCAACTGGTACAACTTCTCGCAATCGAACGGCACTTCGGCGATCACGGCGCGGTCGACGCCGGCGAGATACGAAGCGAGCAGGCAGGTCTCGCCCGAATAGCGGCCGAAGAGCTCGACCACGAGGAATCGCTCGTGCGAGCCGGCGCCGGTGCGGAGATCGTTGATAAACATCACCGAGCGCGTCACTGCGGTTGAAAAGCCGAGACAGTAATCGGTGCCGAAGACGTCGTTGTCCATCGTCTTGGGGATGGCGACGAGAGGAACGCCTTCGCGATGAAGGCGGCGCGCGAACGTCAGCGTGCCGTCGCCACCGAGGGCCACCAGACCATCGAGCTTGAGGAAGTCGATCGTGCGCAGCGCCGCGCTCGTCAGGTCGAAGCGGCCGCGCTCATCGGGAGTGCCTTTGCTTGTCTCCAGGTGCGCCGGGACATGTTCCGCTTTGCTGATCGACGGATTGATGCGCGACGTGTGCAGCATCGTCCCGCCGAAGCGGTCGATGGCGCGCGTGTTCATTCTGCCGAGGGGCGTGATCCAGGCAGAGTTGTCGGCGTCGGGTTCGGGGATGATGTTGACCAGCGACGCCCAGCCGCGTCGCAAGCCGAAGATCTCGCACTCTTCGTTCTCGAGGAGACGCCAGACGAACGACTTGATCGCGGCGTTGAGTCCCGGCACGTCGCCGCCGCCGGTGAGGATGGCAATTCGTTTCATCGATCAGCGAAACACAACCGCAGCGCCGCGCATGCCGCGACCTCAGTGTTTTCCCAGCCGCGCGCTCGCCGCACTCTCTCCCTCGGGGAAGAAAACCACTTTCAGCGCTTCGTGCCGGTCGAAACGGGCAACGCCTTCGTGAAAGTCGTTAAGAGAGTCGAACGTTGCCTGTACGACCCACTCGACGTCGAGTCCGGACTTGAGGAGCGCGAGCATCCGCTGCCATGTTCCATACATGCGCCGTCCGATGATGCCTTGCAGCGTCACGCCTTTGAAGATCACGTTGCGCGTGTAGTCGTTGATCGTGACGGCGTGCCCGGCGGGAAGACCGAGGAGGGAGAGCATGCCGCCCATGCGAACGATGTCGAGGGCGAGATTGATCGCGGACGGCGCGCCGGACATTTCGAGGACGAGGTCGACACCGTCGCCGTCGGTGACGCTGTCGACGGCAGCTTTCACTTCTTCTGCGGCCATCGAACGAACATTGAACGCGTGCAGGTTCTTGAAATTATGGCTGGCCGCCCATCGTCGCGCAGTCTCGAGCGCGTGATCGCTGACGTCGGTCACGATGACGGTGCTCGCGCCGCTGTGCTCCGCGATCGCGGCAGCCATCGCGCCGATCGGACCAAAGCCGGTGATCGCCACCGACTTGCCGGCGAGGTCGCAGATCTGCGTCGCATGGACCGCGTTGCCGAGCGCGTCGAGAAACGCGCCGACGCGAAGCGGAACGTAGGGCCCGAGCTTGACGATGTTCGCGGCTGGCACTTTCACGAACTCCGCGAACGCGCCATCTTCGTGCAGACCGAAGATGCGCGTCCGGTCGCAGATATGCCCATTGCCGGTGCGGCATCGCGGACATTCGCCACAGACGACGTGCATCTCTGCCGAAACGTAGTCGCCGATCTCGAGATGTCCTTCGTACCCGCGCTGCGCTCGCTCGCCGATCTCTTCGACGAATCCGCAGAACTCGTGGCCGTAGATTCGCGGCGGCGTGACCTTGTCGCGGATCGACGGATCCCAGTGGTAGATGTGTTTGTCGGTGCCGCAGACCGCGGCCGCGGCGACGCGGATGAGGACTTCGTCAGGGCCGGGTTTCGGGACCGGGCATTCGCGGACAGACGTGCCTTCGGGTCCATCAAGAGGAGCTGATTTCACGACAGCAAGCATGGAGGGTGAACCTATCACAGCGGCTGCTGGATCAAGTGGCGGCGATGCCGGCGTACGTAGCGTAGCGCGCGGTCGAGCAAATCCTCGGCGGGTTTCGGCGCATCCTGCGCGGTGTGCGGTGTGCGCGGCAGGTCCGTCGCGAAGCGGTTGATCGCCCAGACCAATTCCTGCGAATCTTCGCGCTCGAAAAGATCTTTGTGCAAGCCGCCTTCGACGAGAACCAGTTTCTTCGTGCCCGCGGCGCACGCGTCGTAGAGTTTTTGCGCCATCCACGCGGGGCAGACTTCGTCCGCGGTGCCCTGGATGAATAGCGTGGGTACCTTTACGTGACGGACGAAATCGACAGTATCGAAAAGACGCCCGCTGACGAGATGAATGGGGACGCGCGGAAACGCGACGCGCGCGAGATCCGGCAGATTCGTGAACGTCGACTGCAGAATCAGTCCGTCGAACGGATGGCGGCGGATTACCTGCGCTGCGATTGCGCCGCCGAGTGAGTACCCATACAGAATCGAGGGGAGGTTCTTTGGGCGGATTCTGTCGTGCAGACGAGCCGCGGTGACGCCGTCATCGACGATGCCGGAGAACGACGGAGTTCCCGTGCTGCGTCCGTAGCCGCGATAGTCGAAGAGAAGAATGTTGATGCCCGCGTCCAGCAAATAGGGCATGGCGTGCGCGGGATTGGTCAGATTGCCGGTATTGCCGTGGCAATAGAGCGCAGACGCAATTGGATTCTTCGACCGGCAATACCAACCGTACAACTCTTCGCCGTCGCCGGTCTCGAAGCGCAGCACCTCGGTGCGCTCACGAGGAATTCCGTAGTCCTGCGGATCCCAACTGATGAGAGGCTCTCGCTCGGGACAGAAAAGTTGGGAGCGGCGGAAGAGACGGCGCCCGAGGTCGAGAGCGAGGATCGCCGCGCCACCGATCAGCAGCGAGTTGGCCAACTCATGAAGCAACAGGTTCTTCGTTTTTCGCCGCACGGTTGAGTTCGAACAGCAAAAGATCTGCCGGGTTAGAATCGCGCGCCACCATGCGCACGACCGAAAGCCGCACCCGTGTACGGTACAAGGAAACCGACCAGATGGCTATCGCTCATCACGCGAATTATGTCGTTTGGTTCGAAATCGGACGGACGGATCTATGCCGCGAGGCGGGATTCCCGTACCGTCAGATCGAAGAGCGCGGACTGATTCTCGTCGTCACGGAGATCGTGTGCCGCTATCGCGCGCCGTTCCGATACGACGATGAGGTGGTGATCCGCACGTCGGTTGCGGATCTGGCGAGCCGCAGGATGCGCTTCGCGTATGAATTGCTGGACGGGTCGGGCGAGCGCTTGCACGCGACCGGAAGCTCGTCGCACGTGTGGGTCGATCGGGAGACGCGCCGGCCGGTGGTCGCCGATGCCGAGGTGCTGAAGGGGTTCGAATCGTGGGTGGACCCCCATTCGCGCCAAGAGGCGTAGACTCGGAGGCGTTGGCGGCGTCGGATGCCATGCACGATGAGGTGTATGGCAAGAAGGAGAAGTCATGAAACGTTTGGTTGCTGTGGTTTCCGTCTTTCTCCTTTCTTCACTGTCCGTTGCGCGCGCGCAAGAGCCAGCGTCGCAGACTCCGACACCACAGATGCCGAAGAACGGGCCGGTGGCGATGTTGTCGCTCGTGGTCACGGACTCGAAGGGTCATCACGTGCCGTCGCTGTCGAAGGATGATGTGCAGCTCTCGATCGGCGGTGTGCCCGTCGAGATGGCGAGGTTCATCGAACGAGGAGCGAGCGGTGCGCCGGCGGGGGAGATGCGACGCATCGCTGTGCTGTTCGACGTCGTTTCATTGTCGGCCGGCGGGCGGCGCCAGGCCGCCGACGCGTTGCGCGGATTTCTGGCGCGTACGCTTCGCCCGGGCGATCTGGTCGTGATCCTTGCCGGTGGCCGGTCATTGCGCGCGATGACCACGTGGACGAACAATCCCGCTGCGATCGATCAGGCGCTCGAACGCGTGTGCGGCGAGTCGTCATCGCCGCTGACGAACTCGCAGGCGGCGGCGGAGAAACGAATCCGCGAGATCGCCACCGACATCCAGCAGGCGGATGTCAACCAACACACGCTCTATACATTCGACGCACTGATGGACGCTGCGCGTGCCTATGCGGCTGCGAGTTATCGCGATGCCGAGCAGTCGCTCGATGTCATCTCATCGACGATCAGCCTCTTCACGCCGCGCACGAGAAATGTCCTTATCGTCGCGGGCGGCAGCCTGCCGCGGAAGCCGGGCGACGGGGTATTCCAATTCGTGGAAACAATCCGTACGTCTTCGGTGCGCGGCCAGCGGGGCCCGGCGATGCAGACGGGCGCGCAGTTCAGCTCACCGATGGGGGAGTCGTCCAACTTTGATCTGACCCCTCTCTTTGCCAACATCGGCACCCGTTCGTGGCGGCGCGGACTGGCCGTCTACACGATTACTTCCGAAGTCTCCAAAGATTCCGGAGGTGGGAGCGAGATGGAACAGTCGGCCGATTCGCTCGCAGCTTTTTCCAATGAGGCGGGCCGCGTGGCCGGCTATCGCCTTCTGGCCGACGAGACCGGCGGGATCGCGTTTGTCGGACGATCCCCGGCCGATGCGCTCGATCGCATCGCATCCGATCTGGAGTCGTTTTATTCGGCCGGCGTTCGTCCGATGGCGCCGATCGCCGGCAAAGACGACGTCGCGGTGAAGGTTCGCAAGGGTTACTCCGTGCGCGTGCTGCGCGGCAGCGCCGGGTCAGGAACGCCGGCGGATGAGATGGAGAGCCGCGTCGTGGCCAACCATCTCGTCAGACCGACCGATAATGCGCTCGGGATTTCGCTAAACACCGCGCCGCCAGTATTAAACGGAGAGAAGCGCCTCGTTACGGTCGACGTCCTCATTCCTATCCGCAAGCTGAAGCTCGTGCGGGATGGCGACAACGTCTCCGGTGCGTTCACGGTGTTCATCGCCACCGGCGATTCGCTCGGCAACTCGTCGAGAGTCAACCACCAGTTGAAAGAAATCCGCTGGCCAGCCGCGGTGCTCAACGAGGCTGGAGACAAAACACTTACATTCCGCGTCAATGTGGTGCTCGAGCCGGGACGCTCGTTGATCTCGATCGGCGTGATGGACGAGCATTCGCACGAGAAGGGGTTCGACCGGGTGTCGGTGCTGTGATTCGCTAAATTACGCATCCATTTCGTACGCGCGCCGCAGCCACTTCTCCACGAAGTCGTCGACGTCATCGAGTGATGTGATCTCGATGCGGTGGGTGATGCGGTCTTTCTTTGCCAGGCCGCCGGTGTCGATGAGCCGGCCCTTCGCTGGTGTGTCTTTCAGCGCCAAGCCGAAATCGATTCGCGTGCGCGTAGTTGGCTTGATCTGCGCGACGACGTGGTTGCGATAGATCGAGACGATCGTTTTTCCCGGCGAGATCTTCACATCGCTGGCGATCGATCGGATCAATTTGTAGAGCCGGTCGTAAAGCGGACGAAGAGCAGCCTTCGATCCGGAGAACATCGCGCCGACATATTCGCCCGCGCGGGCGACGTAGACCTTCGGATCGCCTTCCTCGAGATCATCCTTTCCTTCGGCGTGATCGACGAGCCATGCGGCGGAGTTGGTCCCGAGACCAAACTCTTTCTTCAGCCATTCGCGGCAGGACTTGTTGTCTTTTGGTCCCTTCGCATGGATCAGTGCCGTCCACTCGTCGAGATCGCGTCCGGTTTTCGCCTTCAGCGTGTCGATCCAGTTGCGGACCATGGCGATGCCGGGATGGGGATCGTAGTGCTGCTTCGCCATCGGCATTCTGCAAGGATAAAAGAAAACGGCGCACCGGAGTGCGCCGTTCGAGATGCCGGATCGTTCGCGCGATTTACTTCGTGGCGCGCTTGGAGGCTTTGGCCAGCCGCGATTTGTAGCGGTCGGCGGTGTTGCCTTTGATCACGCCGCGGCGTGCGGCCTTGTCGATCTCGGAGAATCCGGTGGAAAGGACGGCTGCGTCAGCGTTGCCGGAATCGACTGCCGTGCGGGCTTTTTTGAGCGCCGAGCGCAGACGGGATTTGCCGGCGCGGTTGCGCTCATTTGCTTTTTCGGCCTGTCGCTGCTGTTTCTCGGCCGATCGGGTGTTCGCCATGAATGTTGCTCCTACGTAAGTTTTGTGCGGTTCAGAGCCGCGTATTCTACTTCGAATCGACGCCCAGGGACTTCAGTTTCTGCCGTGCCAGGGCTGCCTCCGGTGAGGTGGCGTGCTCGTGCACGACGTACTGAAGCTGCACGATGCCCTGCGATTTCTCACCGAGCGCGATATAACCGTAGCCTTTCTTCAGCAGCGCTCCGGCTACCTTGTCCGACTTCGGATATCTCGTAACGACGGTGTCAAACTGCTGAATCGCCTCGCGATATTTCTTCTGCGAATAAAGGCTCTCGCCGATCCAGTAGGCGGCGTTGCCCGAAAGCTCGGAATTCGGGTTCCTGGAGACGAAGTCGCGGAAGCCGGCGATCGCCAGATCGTAGTTGCCGCGTTGGTAGTCGCGGAAGGCCGATTGGTATACCTGCACGGGGTCTTCGGCAGGCATCGCCGGTGGCTGCACCGTCATCTCGCCGCCCGAAGCGGGGAGCGGATTCGGGGTTGCTGCTGCCGCCGCCCGCGCGACACTCCCTTTGAGCTCATCGACGTCATGCTGCGTCTGCGTGAGCGTTTGGGAAATCCGGTCGAGGCGGTTGTTTGTCTGCTCGACCGCACCTTGCGCGTTCTGGATCTTGTCCTCGATCTGATCGACTTTCGCCACGAGTATGGCGTTCGACTTCAGGAGCATCTGCGTCTGGTCGGCGATCGTCTTGTTGACGTTCTGCACTTCCTCTTTGCTCGATGACGTGCGCTTGACCTGGACGAGCTGCTCCTGAAGATCGGAGATCTGGCTCTGCAGCTTCTCGACGTCGGAGCTGGTGACGCACGCGGCGGACGACAGCGTTGCCGCCGCGAGGAGCGTGAGGCGGATGAACGATCGCATTCGTTATTTTCCTACCAGGACGAGATGGTCGCGGCGATTCTTCGACCAGGCCGATTCATCGTGACCGGCATCGAACGGGCGCTCTTCACCGTAGCTGACGGTGCGGATGCGGCCGGAGTCGACGCCGAGGGTGACGAGATACTCCTTGGCCTGATTGGCGCGCCGGTCGCCGAGCGCGAGGTTGTACTGCTCGGTGCCACGCTCGTCGCAGTGTCCTTCGATCAGAAGGTTGTATCCGGGATTCTTCTTGAGCCAGTTCGCGGAGCTCGTCAGCGCCGACTGCGCATCGGCCGAGAGTGACGAGTCGTTGTACTCGAAGAAGGCGTCATGCAGATAGCCGCGCGACTGCGCGACCTTGTTGAGCTCTTCGATGTCGCTGGGCAGCGTATCGACTGCGATCGTGTCCGTCTTCGGGCTGACGAAGTCGGTCGTGTCGGTGACCGGCTGCGCTGTCGCTGTCGTGACGGTGAGCGGGACCGGCGGCACGGTCATGGATGTGTCGACCTTCGGCGCGACGACCACCGGCTTCCTCGGGCGGCAGGCCGGTACGATCACGAGCGCGAGGAGAGCGAAAGTTACAGCGAATGCTTTGAGTGCTTTGTTCATTTGTTCTTTACCCCTTTGTGGATTCTATTAGAAAGCAGAGATCAGGGAGAGACAGAGATCAGAGATCAGGAAGGCGGGGCGATCTCTGATCTCCTGGTCCCTGATCGCCTCCTGGAGATCAGAGAACAGAACATGAGAGAACAGGAGGGCTTTTCCTGATCTCTGATCTCTTGTCTCCGATCTCTTCTCACGAATCACTCACCCTTCTTCGACCAATCGGGATCCTTGTTCTCGCCGTCGAACGTGAGTTGCAACAGGTCCGTTCCGTCGACGCGCATCCGGTAGATCTGCCACGTCCCGCTGCGGTTCGATTGGAACGCGACCCATTTGCCGTCCGGCGACCAAGCCGGCTGCTCGTTCGATCCTTCGCCGGCCAGGATGCGGCTCTGGTGCGTGGCCAGATCGGCGACGCGAATCTGAAACCGGCCGTTGACGCGCGAGGTGTACGCGAGCTGCGAGCCGTCGGGCGACCAGGTGGCGTCGTCGTTCCACTCGCCTTCGAACGAAATGCGCTGCACGTTCGAGCCTTCGGCGTCCATCGTGTAGATCTGCGGCGATCCGCTCCGTCCCGAAGTGAACGAGATCTGCCGTCCGTTCGGACTCCACTCCGGCGTCGATTCGATCGATGAGTCGTGCGTGAGCCGGCGCAGATTCGATCCGTCATCTTTGACGAGATAAATGTCGGGATTGCCGGCGACGGAACCGACGAAGGCGATGTCGTTGCTGATCGGCGAGAAGGTGGCCGAGGTGTTGAGATTGAGTCCGGTGGCAACGCGGCTGCGGGCTCCGCCGAGACGGCTGATGATGTACATGTCGCTCGTGCCGCGGAAAAACGAGGTGTAAACCATACGCTGATTGTCGGCGGACCAGCTCGGGAGGATCGAAAGTGCTTTGTGCCGCGTGATCTGACGCTGATTGGCGCCGTCCCAATCCATCAGCCAGATCTCGAAGTCGCCGGTGCGGTTCGATGCGAAGCCGATGAGCGAGCGGAAGATGCCGGGCTTGCCGTTGACCGCGCGCACGAGATCGTTGGCGAGGGTGTGCGCGATTCGGGAGAGCGCACCGGCCCCGCCGCGATAACGCGTTCCCGACTGTTGCGCGCCGGTCGAATCGAGAAGCCGGGCGTCAACGATGTACTCGTCGCCTACCTGATCGATCTTGAGAGCGAGCACGAACTGCGCACCTGCCGCCTTCGCGAGATCAGAGCCGGCCGGGATATTAGGCGGAATCGGTGCGATGGCGAAAACGCCCGAGTAAGCGAGATCGCGCGTCAGCGGCGCAAAGAACGGCGCGTTGATCGTCTCCAGAGGCAGCGTCGTCTGCGGACGGGGAACGGCGATGCGCGCGACTTGCAGAGCTTTCGTGGCATCGATCTCCGGGCGGATTTGCGTCTGGGCCGCCAGCGGAAGTGCGGCGAGCAGAAGGATCAGCGAGAGGAGAGAATTTGTCGGTTTCATCGGAAGGTCAGATGCACTCCAAGGTACGTGCCGTTGTAGCCGAATGGGAGAGGAGGAAGTGGCGAGGCCTCGAGAACGGCACGGAGTGCTGCCCGGTCGAACGTGCCGTTGCCGCTGGAGATTTCGTTTTTCGCATCGCGGATCGTGCCGTCGCGGTCGATCGTGAACGAAATGGTGGCGATCGTTCCGCCGCCGCTCTGCGGACGAAACCATCGCTGAGCGATCAGCGATTTCATCCGCTCGATGTAGATCGTGTAGGGGAAGTCGGCGTCCAGTCCCGTGACTCCCGCCGTCCCCACCGGGATATCAACGCCGCTTTGCGACTGGGGAGTGGGGAGTGGGGAATGGGGAGTGGGAGTCGGAGCGGGCGGATTCTGGGATCCTTTTTTTGTCGAGCGCCCGAATGAGGAGAGAGGAACGCTCTTTGGTTCAGCTTTCGCGACCGGCTTCGGCGCTTCCGCAACCGGTTCAGGGATCTTGAGTTTTTGGGGAGCGGGGGTTGGGTTTGGGGGAGTGGGAGCAGGAGCCACGACTTGTTGCGGCATCGCCGGAGCTTGCGCGAAATGGATGTTCAGCGTCGAAACCTCTTGCGGCGCCGATGCGTGCATCGCCGCGTAGATCACGGCAGCGGCAATCGATCCGTGCAGCAGTACCGAAAGCGCCACACCTCCTGCGGCGCCTCCGCCCACGCGCGCGCGCTCGGCGAGCAGCTCACCGACGCGGTCTTGCATTCGTCTCCTTCGGCTGCGTGACCATGCCGAGCTGCTCGACGCCGGCGCGATTCATGATGTCGAGCACCGCTACCACCCGTCCGTACGGCACCGCTTTGTCCGCCTCGAGCAAGGCGCGTTTGACGCGCCGCGCGCGCAACATCGGCCCGAGCGTGAGATCGAGGTTCGTGGAGCCTGCAGCGATGCCGTCGAGATAGACCGCGCCGCTCGCCATCACTTGAATCTTCGCCGGATTGTTCGAGGCCAGTTCGAAGCTCTTTCCTTCGGCGGCAGGCAACGCAACGGTCAGTCCCTGCGTCAGCATCGGCGCGGTAACCATGAAGATGATCAGCAGCACGAGCATGACGTCGACGAGCGGCGTTACGTTGATCTCCGCCATGTCGCCGTAGTCGTCGCCGTGATCGAATCGAAAGGACATTGTTGGTTAGACGCGTGTGTGAAAAGTTAGGTAACCGAAACGTAGGTCGGACTCTCCAGTCCGACATCAACGAGCAGTCGGACTAGAGAGTCCGACCTACGTTTTCCTCTCCCTACATAAAGTTTCTCTCCGTCAGATTCAGGAATTCCAGTGTGAAATCCTCCATCTCGCCGCGTGACTGCCTCATTCGCTGCACGAAGTGGTTGTAGGCGAGAAGCGCGGGGATCGCGGCGAAGAGTCCGGCTGCGGTGTTGATGAGCGCCTCGCTGATGCCGGGAGCGACCGCCGTGATCGACGAGGTCTGCATCGTGGCGATCGTGGCAAAGGAATCCATGATTCCCCACACCGTCCCGAAGAGCCCGATGAACGGTGACGCCGCTGCGGTGGTGGCAAGGAAGGCGAGATAGCGGGAGAGGCGCGAAGCTTCGATGCGCGAGGCGCGCAACAGCGATCGCTCCACGCTTTCAAGAGATCGGATCGTCGATGCATTTCCATGCGCGATCTGCGCTTCGATCTCCGCGTAGCCTGCTTTGAACAGCCCGACCAGCGACGACTGCGACTCCTGCGAGGTGACCGCCTGAACGTCGGCGAGTTTCTTAGCGCGCCGAAAGGCGAACATGAAACGGCGCGATGCGGCAACGGACCTGCGAAAGCGAACGGCAATCACGAAGATTACCGACCATGATCCGACCGAGAAGAGAAGGAGTACGCCGAGGACTGCTTTCCCCACCCACCCCGTATGCTGAAATGCTGTCCAGAGTTGCACTGTGGTAAAGGTAGCACGACGCCGCGGCCGCGTGATGCTGGGACTTCGTGCTCATGCGGCCAGCAATTGATTCGTCTGCAGATAGAACTCGAGATCAACCGCAGTCAATGTATAAAGAATCCGGTCGCCGCCACGCCCCACTGTGCTGAGGAACGAGTGACCCATGCCGCGCATGTAGAGGACGTCGCCGAGGAACGAGGGCGGCAACGAGGCTAGCAGTTCCAGATACTCCACCGCCGTCGCCGTTCCGTCGATGAGCACGCGCTCGACATCCTGGTTGCTCTGATCGAGCGCGAAGGCAAGCATCGAGAACGCGTCGACGAAGATCATGCGGTTCGGCGCTTGCCCCGAGACGTTCCATGGGCGTGCGGAAGACGCGGCGGCGCGGGCCAGAAGAGTGATACGTCGGGGATCGTTGACCATGGCCGCCTCAAAAGCGAATCGTCGCGGCGACGACCGTGATGACGAGTGCTGCGGACCAGAGCATGCTGAGCACGCGCCAGGACTGTCGTCCGCCGCGGAGGTCTGAGGTGGTCTCGACTACGAAGTGTTTGATCTGTGCCATGGGATTCTCCTTTTAATGTTGGGTCGCTTAGTTGATGGTGTTACTGGTCGTGGCGTATTTGACTGGATTGGATGGCGCGTCTGGGCTCGATTCCGAGATGGCCTGCAGAGGTACCGTGCGTGTTCCGAATGCGTCGACCGGCCACACATCGAGCGGCAGGGTGCGGCCGTTCGCCGCGAGGTAGACCTTGTCGCCGCTGAGCAGTTCGATCCATCCGCTCGCAGGAATCGAGTAACGCGCTCCCGAGTAGACGAACGTCGCTCCCGGAGTGCCAACGAACTTGTAGGAAACCGTTCCGCTGTGACAGGTGACGGCGGGGGCCGGAGATCCATGAAGAAGAGCCGCTAGCGTGATTGCGTGCAGGATGTTCATGGCCTGGACATACTCCAAGGCCGATACCATCTTACAAATCGTTTATTATCAAGTAGTTAGATTTGTTTAGTCCTTTTAACGCCGTTTGGGAACCATACGGGTGTATGATTTTCGAACATGAGCGACTCCACCCTCCGCCAGCGCCTCCTGATTGTTGATGACGACCCGAGTATCGTCGCCGGGCTTGCCGCCCTACTGTCCGACGATTGGGACGTCAAGACCGCCCTGACCGGACGCGAAGCCCGCGGGATTTTTGCGGACTTCTCGCCCGACGTCGTCCTTCTGGATATGCACCTTCCTGATACTGACGGCGTCGAGCTATTGCATGACTTAAAGATGTATTCCGAGGCCGTCTCGGTGATCATGATGTCCGGCGTCGGGACGATCGACCGGGTCGTCGAGTCGATGAAACTCGGCGCCGAGACCTTTCTGCAGAAGCCGTTCGATGACAGCACGCTGCAACTGACGCTGGCGCAAGTCTCGCGCATTGCCGCCACGCGCCGCGAGATCATCGCGTTGCGGCGCGGCGACTCCAATGACGTGGAGCGTCTTCCGGGCATCTCGCCCGCGGTTGAGAATCTGAATCAGCTCCTGACGCAGATCGCGCGCGCTCCCTCGCCGGTGCTCATCGAAGGAGACTCCGGAACGGGGAAGGGCGTTTTCGCGCGGCTCATCCACAACCGTTCTCCCCGCGCGCGCGCGCCGTTCGTCGATCTGAATTGTGCCGGCCTGTCGAAAGAGCTCCTCGAGTCCGAGCTCTTCGGCCACGAGCGCGGTGCATTCACCAACGCCATGAACACCAAGCCCGGACTCTTCGAGATCGCATCCGACGGAACGTTGTTTCTCGATGAGATCGGAGACATGGACATCACAGTGCAGGCCCGGCTTCTAAAGGCGATTGAAGAGAAGCGCTTCCGGCGCGTGGGTGGGATCCGCGATCTCACCGCGAACTTCCGGCTCATCGCCGCCACCAACCGCGACCTCGGCAAAGACGTCACTGCCGGACGTTTTCGCGGCGATCTCTTTTACCGCCTCAATGTCGTGCGCGTGCGCATGCCGCCGCTTCGCGAGCGCCTCGAGGACATTCCTCTGCTCGTCGACGTCATTCTCCGGCCGCTCTCGAAAGAGATGGGACGTCCTGCTCCAGCCGTCAGTCCACGGGCGCTGAAAAAGCTGGAGAGCTATCCGTGGCCAGGCAATGTCCGCGAGCTTCGCAACGTGCTCGAGCGCGCCATGCTGACGATGACGGCAAAAGAGATCCGCAGCGAGGATCTCTTCCTCGAATCGGACACCGCAACGATCGAGACGAAAAGCGGAGGACTACCTACCGCCGATTGGGAGATCCGCGCGCTCGACGATGTCGTGGCCGACTACGTCACCGCCGCCGTCGAAGCCGCCGGCGGCAACGTTCGCAAAGCCGCGCGCCAACTGCAGATCAGCCCGTCGACGCTGTATGCGCGGATGAAAAAGTAGGCGCGTGTTCTCGACGACTAAGAAGTATCACGCGGAGACGCGGAGATCGCTGAGGGTTTTCTCCGCCCCTCCGCGTCTCCGCGTGAAATGTTTTTTTTGAATCCCTCTAATCAAGATCGCTGTGCCGCTCCACACGCTTCGATGCCTCCTGCGGCACGCTTTCGAAGATGAAGACATCCGTTCCCACCGCAGCCTTCTGATAGACGAACTCCAGTGCATTTTCCGGCAGTCGAATGCATCCGTGCGACGCTTTTCGTCCGATCGAGTCGGGCTCCGACGTTCCGTGGATCAGGATGCCGTCGCCGAGGTCGAGTGCGAACTTGCCGAGGTGTCCTTTGATGTTGCGCTTTGGCGAGTTGGGAGGAGGCACAGTCTCTCCTGCTTCGACATACGCCCAATCCGGTTTTTTCCAGATGGGATCCGCGATCTTTCGCAGCACCTTGAGATGACCTTGTGGCGTGCGAAAGAGCCAGACGCGGCTGCCATGCTTCAGGAGTTTCTCGCTGCCGGTCGCGGCCGGAGATTTCGTAACGAGCTGGCCGTCTTTGAAGAGATAGAGATTGTTGGTCGCGACATCGACGGTGATGACGGTTCCCTTTCGTGGCGCTTCCGGCGGCAACCCCTCGACGTAGTCGGTTTGATCGCAGTGGCCGAACTGCCACCAATGACACTTCCTGTTGACTTGTTGATTCGGATCGGTTTGTGCGGACAGCGAAACAGCGAAGAGAAGACTCATCACGAGAAGAACTCGCGTGAGCAGATTCGTTGACGGATTCAATCGCACCCTCCCCGGGAAATTCGCTTCAAATTACGAATCACTCAGTGCGAGATCGACGCCAAAAAGGAGCGAGGAGAAGCGGGAATGTTGGTGGCCCCGGGGCGACTCGAACGCCCGACAAACGGTTTAGGAAACCGCTGCTCTAT
This sequence comes from Thermoanaerobaculia bacterium, assembly GCA_034665065.1. GTDB lineage: Bacteria > Acidobacteriota > Thermoanaerobaculia > Gp7-AA8 > Gp7-AA8 > JADGNZ01. The sequence goes on from JAXDGL010000015.1 coordinate 84,374, forward strand.
CCACCTGAGCTACGGGGCCACTCGGTGCGGGAAACGGCGTGAGGGTAGCAGAAAACTTCCGCACGGTTGCGCGCACGAGCGTGACTCGATCTTCAGGCGGATCACTCAACACGAGCGCGGCAAGATCGAGTCCGGCACACCACCCCCGAAATACCGACTCCCCATATTTTGATAACCACACGAATGCCTCCAGTCCTCCTCACCTGCGAACGACTCACGAAGTCCTACACCTCACGCCCGCTCTTCAACGACCTCTCTTTCTCACTCTTCGAAGGCGACCACGTCGGCCTCGTCGGCCCGAACGGCTCCGGCAAGTCGACTCTGATGAAGATCGTCGCCGGCGTTGAGGAAGCCGACTCGGGCAACCGCGCCGTTCGCAAAGGCGTGCGCATCGGCTACGTCCCGCAGGATCCGGTCTTCGCGCACGGCCGGACGATTGAACAAGTACTCCTCGAAGGACTGGAGAACGATCACATCCTCGACGACTACGACAAACAATCCCGCATCGCCATCGCCCTCGGCAAATCCGGTTTCATGGACCGCACGCAGGACACGGCCACGCTCAGCGGCGGCTGGCGCAAGCGTCTGGCCATCGCACGCGAGCTCGCGCGCGAGCCTGATGTGATGCTGCTCGACGAGCCGACGAACCATCTCGACGTCGACGCCATTCTCTGGCTGGAAGGTTTATTGAAGAGCGAGCCGAAAGCGTTCGTCGTCGTCAGCCACGACCGCTACTTTCTCGAGAACACCGCGCGACGAATGCTGGAGTTGAATCGCCAGTACGCCGATGGATTGCTCCAGGTCAACGGTCACTACTCCGATTTTCTGGAACGCCGCGATGAGCTCCTGCGCAACGAAGCCGCGTATCAGGAGACGCTGGCGAACCTCGTGCGGCGCGAAGTGGAATGGCTGCGCCGCGGTCCGAAAGCGCGCACGACAAAATCGAAGTCGCGCATCCAGAACGCGGAAGGCCTGATCGGCGAGCTGGCCGACTCGCGATCGCGCAGCGCCACGAGCAGCGCGAAGATCGACTTCACCGCGTCGGAGCGAAGAACCAAACGTCTCTGGCTCGTGAAAGGGCTGCGAAAGTCGATGGGCGACAAGCTCCTCGTCGACGATCTCGACATCCTCCTCACTCCCGGCGCGCGCCTCGGCATCCTCGGTCCGAACGGCTCGGGTAAGACAACGCTCCTGCGCACGATCACGGGCGAGCTCGAGCCCGACGCCGGCACGATCGAGAAGGCGGAGAAACTCCGCGTCGTCTACTTTGAACAGAACCGGGAGAGCCTCGATCCGACGCTGACATTGAAACGCGCGCTGGCACCCGAGGGTGATCAGGTCGTCTATCGCGATCGCACGCTGCACGTCGCGTCATGGGCAAAGCGCTTCCTCTTCCGCCCCGAGCAACTCGAGACCTCGGTCTCCAAACTCTCCGGCGGCGAGAAAGCACGCATCGTTCTCGCACGATTGATGCTCCAGCCGGCCGATCTGCTCGTTCTGGACGAGCCGACAAACGATCTCGACATCTCCACGCTCGAAGTGCTGGAAGAGTCGCTGCTCGAGTTTCCCGGCGCGCTGGTTCTCGTAACGCACGACCGCTACCTCATCGATCGCGTCTCCACGCAGATCCTGGCGTTGGATGGGAAGGGCGGCGCAGAGTACTTCGCCGACTACACGCAGTGGCAGGAAAACCGTCCGCGCGTCGCTGCTCCGGCTCGTGAAGCGAAGTCGGCGAAGCCGAAAGCAAAGAAGCTGACCTACGCCGAGCAACGCGAATGGGATGCGATGGAAGCGGCCGTCCACACCGCCGAAGAGCGCCTCGACGCCGCGAGAGTCGCGAGCGACGATCCGGCGATCGCGACCAACGCCACTCTCCTTCAGCAGCGATTCGCCGAACTGGAATCTGCACAGGACTCCGTCGATCGTCTCTACGCACGATGGGCCGAGCTGGAAGGAAAACGCGGCGGAGAGTGAGCGAAGAGTTGCGACGTAGCGATCAGCAACGGCGCCCGTGACATTTCGGCCGGGCGGCGCGGGTGTGTGACGTGCGCATGCTACATTGTTGGAAGGTCCAACAAGGCTGCCGCGGACTCGTTCCGTCCGTTTCACGATTTTGAAGAATCGCCGAGGAGATCCTCATGTCACGTCGAACACCGCAACTCCTCGCCCTGGCGCTCTTCACGGCATTTGCTTCCAACTCCGCGGCAGCGACGTTCGAAGTGCGGATTCTCTTTGACACGGACAACAACCGGGCAACGGGTTGTTCGGTGCTTACAGCAGCGGGCGAGCTTCAGGGCGTTGAGAAAATCGTTACCACCGCGGTGGCGGTCACCGGCAGCACCGCGGTCGTCACCGGCGTCCGATCCACGACCTGTGTCGCTCCGGCGCTCTCCACATTCTCAGCACCGTCAACCGAAGATTCCGGCGGCTGGAATGCCGGAGTCTCGCCTACGGGCGACTTACTGATCGAGACCCATATCCATCCTTCGAGTCTTGCGGCCTCGTTGTCGGCGACCCCGATGCGCATCGGAATCGCACTTGCGGTGGGAGATCTGAGCGATGCCGTTCTTCACCATCGCGACGGCCGGGATCTCTTCTTTCCCAATTTCGCGGGGCGGCATCGCGCAGTAGCTCCGGTTCCCGGTGTAAATCGAATCGTTCTCGACGGCGATGGCTCGGACTGGAATGGTATTTCAACGCTTACCGATGGCCGGATCAGCGCGCCGGAGCTGCGCATCGTCGATGCGTTCGGGCTCATTGCGCTAGACGACTATTTTTTCCGCATCGACATCCAGTCCGATCGTCTCGCTCCGACGGCGTTCGACGATGGATTAACGACGTCCGTTGGCGGAGCGCTGAACATTTCAATGGCGAGTATGCCTACCTGACCAAATTCCCCGAAAAGGACATGTGGGGAAACTCCTACGCGTACATTGTCTCGGCGGATCGGCATCACTATCGGATCGTCAGCAGCGGCGCGGATTCGAACTTCGAGTGGGACAGCCGTCGAATCGCTCCGACCAAGCCTGGAGAAACCACCCAGATGCGTTACAGCGATCGCCTCGAAGACGATTTGATTTATGCCGATGGTTCATTCATCCAGCTCCCCTCGCAGGCGAAGCCGAAAACAAAGAAAGAGAATTGATCCGCGGTTCCGAACGCCTTCAGCGGCTCGATCGCGGAGAGCATGGCCAGCATGATGCGGATCGAACTCGGCGAGCGCGCACGATGCGATGCGGCCCGATCTGATCGAGCATGACGGCGCATGATGGCGCGCCACGCGATCGACCGGCGAGCGTGAGGCGACAGGTACAAAAAAAGAGGAGCCACCTTGCGGCAGCTCCTCTTCGGTTGCTTCGAATGCGTTTTGATTAGTCGTTGAATTCGAGCGCGACATCCGACTCACAGAAGTCGAACATTGCTGGCTCGGACTCGGCTCCGTCCGCGTAGACGGCCTTCACGTGCTGCTTGCACGCTTCGTTGTTGGTCGACTTGTCCCAAACCAACTCGACGGTCTGGCCCGACTTGATGCCTGCGCCGATGTCGAAGAAGCCATACTTGGCTCCGTCTTCGGAAACGAGAATCTTCTTGATGACGCTCTTGGTGTTGTTGGTGACCTTGAACTTGTACTCCTCTGCGAAGGCGGAGACGGATGCAAGGCTGGTGAGGACGACGGCCAGGAGCAGTACTTTGACAGACATTTTCTTCATAGATGTTCTCTCTTCTTTTTTCGTTGGATTGCCGCCGCCGGGGACCGTCCCGCACGGAGGATATAGTTATCATAAGTCGCTTCGAACCGCGTTGCAACAACAAAGATTCTTTTGGAGCCCAAACGGAACGCAGGTTCCGGTGGACTACCGCGTGCACGCGGAGATCAGGATCCGGCAACGGCGGCCACCCTCGGTCCGGCAATGCTCGACGGCATTTTCTTTGGCTTCACGCAGGCTCGTATCGTGGGCCCAACCGTAGATCTGGCCATCCTGCGATGTGGCCAGGGCACCGCAGCTATTGCGGAACCACACTTCGACCTTGCAATCGCGCCGTTCGCACAACTCCATTGCACGGCGCTCCGCTCCGGCGCGTGTGACGGCGCGGTCGCTGTAGCCGTAATGACCGGTGCGGCGTGAGTAGGCGATGGCACCATAGCGATCGTCATCACGAGCGATGGCAGCCGTTCCGACGAGTACGACGAGAACACCAACAGCAGCGATTCGTTTCAACATCGAGCAACTCCTTTTCGTTTGTTGCCGGGACCGATTGGGATGGAGAGAGAGCGGCGGGGACCAGGTTCCGCAGGCGAGCGAGTATAGGGAATCGTTCCTCGCAAGACCACGAAGAAATACACGTGCCGATTGACGAATCCTGCCGGCAAGTTGCGAATGGGTCAGGTCCGAAGTTGGAAGTGACGGAAGACCGATTCTTTCGCGGATCCCTGCTCCGTCACTTCCAACTTCAGACCTGACCCATTCTGACGCCGTGCTCTCAAGCGGCGTGGTACGCTCATCGGTCGAAGTACGAATCGATTTTTGAGGGAGAGTCTCATGCTGCTGGAACGAAAAACCTATGTCGTCAAAGAACGCGTTGCGTTCGCCAAACTGACTGCCACCTATGACCTGCTCGACGCCGATACCTCAGCGCCGATCGGCGTCGCCAAAGAGGAACCGCCAGGCTGGGCGAAGTGGATGCGGCTCGTGGCAGACAAACACATGCTGCCCACGGCCGTGAACGTGTACGAGGGCGAGAGCACCACACCGCTGCTGTCGATTCAACGCGGCTTCACGTTCCTGCGCGCGAAAGTTGCCGTCGTGATGGGCGACCGAACCATCGGCCATCTCGAAGCCAAGCTGATGTCGATCGGTCCTTCGTTCCGGATCCTCGACGCACAAGGTGGCGAGATCGGTTCCGTGAAGGGCGACTGGAAGGGCTGGAACTTCCAGATTCTTGCCGCGACCGGTGAGGAGCTTGGAACGATCACGAAGAAGTGGGCGGGCCTTGGGAAGGAGTTGTTCACGAACGCCGACACGTACGTGATCGCGCTCTCCGCAGGCGCCGCCAGCCGGCCGGATACGGGCGCTCTCCTGCTCGCCGCGGGACTTGCAGTAGACACGATCTACAAAGAGAAGAAGTAGAAAAAAGGAGGGCGGGCTCGTCGCCCGCCCTCCTCCGTTTCTGATTCGTGCTGACTAGGAGACCGTGAAGTTCGCGGACTTCGTGTCTTTCTTCGCGCCCGCGTCGTCGGTGATCACGACTTCAAACGTGTACTTGCCTTTCGGCCAGCCCGCCGTCGGAGGCGTGAAGTTGAAGTTTCCTTTTCCCGAGCTGGCGAGATCGATCGTCGTCTCGAGGCCCGGAATCGGACCCTTTGCCTGACCTTCGACTTCGTCGACGAGAAGGCGTCCCGTGACTTTGAGCTTGCCGGGGCTGGAGATGTCGGCCACCGCATAGAGCGTGTCGCCCGTTGCATAGGTGCTCGTCTCTGTGGCGGCGTCTTTGTCCTTGCCCATCTTCACCGAGGTGATGCTCGTCGGCGTCTCTTTGCAAGCGACGGCCAGGATCATCAGAAGGCCCAGGCAATACAGCGTCCATTTGGTTCTATTCATTCGTTGTTTCCCTTCCCAGAGCACTGCCCCGGATCTCGAAAATTAAGGAGGTGCGGACTGCGCACCTCCCGGTTGCTTCCTTACTCAGACTTCTTTTCGCACTTCAACAGACGCTCGTCCGTGATGGTCCAGGTTGCGCTGTCATCGCAAAGCGCGACGGCGGACACGACGCACTCATCGCCGTCTTCATCGACGATCTTGATGTCGTACTTGTTGCACGCGATGTCCGTCAGCGTGAAGGTGCCGCCGGTCTTGATCACTGCCTCGCCGAGCTGGTCCGGTCCCCACTCATCCTTCTCGCTCGTCGGCGAAAGGAACATGTGGTGAATCTCCCACTTGCTCTTGTTCATGACTTTGATGCTGGAAGCTGCGGAGGCGGGCATCGTGACCGAAAGCGCGACAGCAGCGAAGACTGCGACGACAAGTGCATTGCGAAGCTTGCTCATGACACTCCTTGTTGTCGATGCAACATCGACTGGATTGGATTTATCGCGGCCGTCGATCGAGCAACGTTGCTCGTTCTCCGATCCGCGGATTCGATTACTCACTGGATTTTGATCACCGTTCGCAAATGTGCCCGCCACAACGCGGAAACCGCGGGCGGGAATGCCCATTGCCCTCAAAAAAGAGCGATCGGATCGCGGGAGGAGGGACGGGATACGGTCAGCGAAACGGAGTTGGTCGGCAGGCCCTGGCATTGTTCTACGGGTGGTCGAGGACGATTCGACGGTCGCAGACGATACTCTCTCCTCGCGGGAAAGTCACTCGCTTTGTGCGGCGCAGTTATTGAGATTCGCCTCACTCTCGCACGCGCTCCGCATGGCAAGATACGCGGAAGCGTCCGGTGTGATCTCCTCGCGATCGGAGCAGCGTTCGCGACGCCCTGCAAGGACTGAACGACATGAACGACTTCGAAGGGCGCGTTGCGATTGTCACGGGAGCTGCTCGCGGACTCGGGCGAGCGGCGGCCGCGCGGCTGATCGAGCGAGGCGCCCGCGTGGCCGTCAATGTTCGGGATGCAGCGCGCGCCGCGGACCTCGCGCAATCGCTTGGCGATCGCGCGCTCGCGGCGCCGGGCGACGTCGCGTCGCCGGGTGTGCCTGAGGAAATTGTCAGGCTGACGATCGAGCGGTTTGGACGCATCGACATCCTCGTCAACAACGCCGCCTACGCCCGCTCCACGCGCTTTCCCGATCTTTCCGCCGAGGAGTGGCGCCAGGCACTGGAGGTAAATCTCACCGCGCCGTTTCTCTTCACCAAAGCAGTGATGCCGGCGATGAAGGCGCAACGCTACGGCCGTATCGTCAATATCTCTTCGTCCGCCGGCCGCACGGTGAGCACCCTCGGCGGCGCTCACTACACGGCGTCGAAGGCCGGACTTCTCGGCCTCACCCGCGCCAGCGCCAAAGAGCTCGGGCAGTACGGCATCACCGTGAATGCGGTGTGTCCCGGCATGATCGACACGGAACTGACGCATGAAAATGCGACGCCCGACCTTCTGGAACGCCTCGCCGCAAGTTACCCGGTGCCGCGGCTCGGAACCGCGCTCGAGGTCGCAGACCTGATCTGCTTCGCCGCATCGGAAGCGGCGGGCTACATCACCGGAGCATCGTTCGACATCAACGGCGGCGATTTGATGATGTGAACGAGCATCAGAGCGGCGCAGAAAAAGCTGTCATCCTGAGCCGCCGAGCCGCCGCAAGATTCGCAACGCTCTCGCGTGGGCGTAATCGGCGGCGAAGGACGGTCGAAGGACCCCCTCATTCTGTGCCGCGTGGACAACCGCGTTTGAAGACCTCGCAAGCGATGAGGGGGTCCTTCGATCGTCCTCCGCCGCGACGCCTGCCGGTGCGAGCGCAGCGTTGAGTCGCGGCTCCGGCGACTCAGGATGACAGAATGGCTCCGATGAAAGAACCAACCCGCGTCCTCATCGCCCTCGCAGCCGCCGTGATTTGCGGCCTCGCTATCGCGGCGTCGGGAAACGCCACGCTTCTTCACGCCGTCGATTTCATCGCGCCCGCCGGCGCGCTTTGGGTCAACGCCATCCGCATGACCGTGATCCCATTGGTGGTCTCGCTGCTCATCACCGGTGTCGCCTCGGCGGCAGACTTGCGCTCGATCGGGCGCATCGGCGGACGGACGCTGGTAGTCTTCGTGCTGCTTCTCGCCGGTACTGCGCTGGTCGTCATGCCGTTGGCGCTGGCGTTGTTTCAGTTGCTGCCGCAACGGCTCGGTGCGATCGCGTTACCGGCTGGCGCGGCGCAGGCCGCAGGCGAGCTGGCGGCGGGCGGACAGACGCAGACCTTCCAGGCATGGCTGGTGTCATTGCTGCCCTCGAACGTGATCGCGGCCGCGGCGCAGGGCGCGATGATGCCGCTCGTACTCTTCACGATCGTGTTCGCGCTTGCAATCGCAAGCGGTCCACCGACGGCGCGCGCGACGCTGCTTGGATTTTTTCAGGCTCTCGGCGACGCGATGCTCACGCTGGTGCGATGGATCGTCCTGCTCGCACCGATCGGTGTGTTTGCGCTCGTGCTGCCGCTGGCGGTTCATGCCGGAGTGGAGTTGGCGGGCGCGATCGGCGTGTACATCATTGCGTACAGCATCGGGAACCTCATCGTCACGCTGATGCTCTATCCCGTGATTGCGATCGTGGCGCGAATTCCGATCGGCCGTTTTGCACGCGCGGCGCTTCCCGCGCAACTCATCGCCTTCAGTTCCAGCTCATCGATCGCTTCGCTGCCGGCGCTCGTCGAAAGCGCCGAGCGTCTCGCTCTCCCCAAGCGCGTCAGCGGATTCGTTCTGCCGCTGGCCGTCTCCACATTCAAGATCGCAGCGCCGCTCTCATGGACCGTGGGCGCGCTCTTCGTCGGCTGGTTCTACGGCGTCCCGTTGCACGCGACGTCAATGGCCACGATCGCATTCGCCGCAGTGTTCCTGGCCTTCGCAGTCCCCGGCATTCCGCGCGGTGCGTTCATCATGCTCGCGCCACTGTTT
>JAXDGL010000016.1:0-56845 GCA_034665065.1 Thermoanaerobaculia bacterium
GGCTTCTCGATATCCGGAGTTTCGTGTCGATCATCGGTATGGCGAAAGCGGTGGCTGGCGCCACCGCACTCCATAGCGCTTCGCGCGAAATGCTGCCTACCGTTTTGCGCGAAGCGCTTTGGACTGCGCGTGGCGCAGCCACCGCTTTCCGAAAAATCAGAACAACGCGAGCTGCGTGTTCAGCGCCGGCAAACGCGGACGTGCGGGGCGGCGGCGCGAGATCTCGTACACGCCCGTCGCTTCAAACTGTTTCGCTATCGACAGCTCCAGTTGCGACGTCACTCCGAGTCTCGTCAGCAGGCGCGTGGCCATATCGCGCACGATCGACTCGTGATTGTTCTTCTGCGAGAGGTGGATGAGGCAGAGATTCTTCAGATCGGCGCCGATCATCCGCTGCACTGCAGTCATCGAATCGTCATTCGACAGGTGTCCGAAGCGCGACATGATCCGGCGCTTGAGCGACCACGGATAGCTTCCCATCCGCAGCATGTCGAGATCGTGGTTCGCTTCGAAAAAGAGGCCGTCGCAATCGGAAAGATGACGGATGACCGGCGCATCGGCGTGGCCGAGGTCACTGGCGACACCGACGCGGGTACCGTCGCGGGCTTCGATCACGAAACACGCAGGATCGGCAGCGTCGTGCAAGGTCCGTTGCGCGTGAATATTCAACTCGCCGATCGTGAAGACGGAGTCGTTCGGAAAGACGATCGTCTTCGTCTTCTCGCGGTCGATGCGGCTGGCGTCGAGCGTTCCCTGCGTCAGATAAATCGGGATGCCGTACTTGCGCGCGATCGAGCCGGCGCCGCGGATGTGATCGTAATGCTCGTGCGTGATGATGATGCCGCGGAGATCCTCGATATTTCTGCCCACCTGCTCCATCCGTCTGCGGGTCTCGCGCGGGCCGAGGCCGGCATCGACCAGGATGGAGGTACCGTCGCTTTCGACGTAGTACGAGTTGCCTGCGCTGCCGGAGGAAAGGGGGGCGACGATCACGATGGATCATGGTAGCAGGGGTTTGTTCTTGGGGGGCGGTTTGATGGTTCGGACGTGTCGGAAGGACCGAATGTTGAGTGTTGAATGTTGAGTGTTGAATGAAGACTGAGTGCATAGCCTGCCGAGTCTCGTCATCTGCTCTGGCAAATGCCGAATGTGCGACGGTTGGATGCCGGACGTGGAACTGAGGTTCCTGACTTCATTCAACATTCACCATTCAACATTGAACATTCAACATTTCTAGGGACCTGCGAAGACCTCAACCACTCGAGTCGCACCCCCGAATCCAAGCAAACCTCGAGACCACGACACCGCATACAATTCGCCTCCACATGATGGAACGATTCGTTGTCGAGGGTGGCCGCCGGTTGGAAGGACGCATCCGGCCGGGTGGGAACAAGAACGCGGCGCTGCCGATCCTGGCGGCATGTCTGTTGACGGACGACGTCATCATCCTTCGCAATCTACCCGACATTCAGGATGTCCGGGTGATGCTTCAGATCATGGAAGGCCTCGGCTCCGTCATCGAGCGCATCGAGCCGAACGTCGTCCGCATCCACACCAAGGGCGAGTGCTCGTCGAGTCCCGATCCGGATCTCTCGCGCAAGATTCGCGCATCGATTCTGCTGGCCGGACCGCTGCTGGCTCGCTGCGGCGCGGCCAACATCGCCAAGCCGGGCGGCGACGCCATCGGACGGCGGCGCGTCGACACGCATCTTCTGGCTCTCGAAGCGCTCGGCGCGCAGATCGAAGTCTCCGCGCAGGAGTATCGGATGTCCGTTCGCGCTCTGAAAGGCTCGAACATGTTTCTCGACGAAGCGTCGGTGACGGCGACGGAGAACGCCATCATGGCCGCGGTTCTCGCCGAGGGGCAGACGCTGATTTATAACGCGGCGGCGGAACCGCACGTTCAGGACCTCTGCCGTTTTCTCAACCTCCTCGGCGCACAGATCGAAGGGATCGCCACGAACTCGTTGCGGATCAAAGGCGTCGATTCGCTGCACGGCGGTGACTTTCACATCCCCAGCGATCACATCGAAGTCGGCTCGTACATCGGACTCGCAGCCGTGACGCGCAGCGAGCTCGTCATCGAAGATGCTGTGCCCGAGCACATGTACGCCGTCCGCTACATGCTCGAGAAAGTCGGCATCGACATCAAGATCGAAGGGAAGGACATCCGCGTGCCGAAGGATCAGGCGTTGCGCGTCCGCTACGACATCGGCGCGGCCGTGCCGAAGATCGACGACGGTCCGTGGCCGCTGTTCCCCGCCGATCTCCTCTCCATCATGATTGTCATCGCCACACAGGCGGAGGGAACGGTGATGATCTTCGAAAAGATGTTCGAGTCGCGCCTCTTCTTCACCGACAAGTTGATCCAGATGGGCGCGCGCATCATTCTTTGCGATCCGCACCGCGCCATCATCGTCGGCGGCAATCGTCTGAGCGGCGCCGAAATCTCCAGCCCCGACATCCGCGCCGGCATGGCGCTCCTCCTCGCTGCGCTTTGCGCGAAGGGCGAGAGCGTGATCCACAACATCCATCAGATCGACCGCGGCTACGAGCGGATCGAGGAGCGGCTGAATCCGTTGGGAGCGCGGATCCGACGAGAACGAGATTCGTAGGGCCGCCTTCTTCAAAAGAACGGAATGTTGAATGTTGAGTGTTAAATGTTGAGTGTTGAATGAGAGACGACCGTGGCCAGCTCAACGATCAACATTCGGCAACGTGCGGCGAGAGTCCGCAAGCGCAGACGCGCACTATCGAATGGTTGGCGTTGACCGTCAGGCGTTGAATTGAAGGTGGCCACAATGTCCATTCAACATTCAACATTCAACATTCAACATTCGCCTCACCCGCTCGTCATGGGCATCCTCAACGTCACGCCCGATTCGTTCTCGGATGGCGGCGTTCACTTCGATCACACCAAAGCGCTGCATGCCGCGTTGCAGATGGAAGCGGATGGCGCATCGATCATCGACATCGGCGGCGAGTCGACGAGGCCTGGCGCAGAGCCTCTCTCGGTACAAATGGAGATCGACCGCGTGGTACCGGTCATCGAGCAGATCCGGCAACGGAGCGGCGTCACGATCTCGATCGACACGCGGAAAGCGGCAGTCGCCGAGGAGGCCGTGCGCGCCGGAGCGGACATCGTCAACGACGTGAGCGGGATGCGTTACTCCGCCAGAATGCCGGCGTTCGTTGCAGCCAGCGGCGTGCCGGTCATTCTCATGCACATGCGCGGCGAGCCTTCGACGATGCAGGAGCTGGCGATCTACGACGATGTCGTTGCGGACGTCGCGCACGAATTGATCGCCATGATCGACGATGCCGTTGCCGCAGGCGTCGATCGATCGAAGATTCTGATCGATCCCGGCATCGGCTTCGCCAAGACGTTCGACCAGAACCTCGCCCTGCTTGCGCGCGCGGATGAGCTGACGTCGCTCGGGCCGCTGGTGATCGGCGCCTCGCGCAAAGCGTTCATTGGACATCTCACCGGCCGCGCATCGGGACCGGAGCGCGCCGTCGGATCGCTCGCGGCCGTCGCCACAGCGCAACAGGCCGGCGCGGCGATCGTGCGCGTTCACGACGTGCGCGAGACCGTCGACTTCCTCAAGGTGTGGATGGCGATCGAGGCAGCGCGATGATTGCGTGCTCAATTGTTGCGTGCTCGGCTGCGCCTCGCACGCGTTGTCGGTTGTCGGTTGGTTGCGCCTCCGGCGCGTTGTCAGAAACCCAATCGCGCGAACCTGACAACGCGGCGAAGCCGCAAGTTGATTGCGCCTGCGGCGCGTTGTCAGAAACCCAGACACGCGAACTTGCCAACGCGCCGCAGGCGCAATCAACCGACAACCGACAACGCGCCGTAGGCGCAATTCACGACAACCGACAACGCGCCGCAGGCGCAATCACCCAACGCGCCGGAGGCGCAGCAACGTGAATTGGTACGAACGCATCCTCGCGCTCCAATTCTCCTGGCGTGACGCCATCGACATCGCCATCGTCGCGTTTGTCATCTACTACATCCTCGCGCTCATTCGCGGGACGCGCGCCATGCAGGTCTCGATCGGCCTCGTCCTCCTCGGCAGCACCTTCTTCGTCGCGCGCGCGTTCGACCTTCCGGCTCTCGAAGCGATCTCCCGACAGATCCTTTTCTACCTTCCCTTCGCCGTCATCGTTCTCTTCCAGGCGGAGATCCGACGCGCGCTGGCTCGCATGGCGTCGAATCCCCTCTTGTCGCTCGTGTCCAGCGGTGCCTCGCCTGTCCCCTTCGACGCCATCCTCAGCGCGGCGAAGGTACTTTCCGCGAACCGGATCGGCGCGTTGATCGCGATCGAGCGCGCGCAGAGTCTGCGGATGTACGCGGAGTCGGCGAAGACGATCGACAGCCTGGTGTCGGCCGAGATCCTCATCAGCATCTTCACGCCGGGCGGACCGCTTCACGATGGAGCGGCGATCGTACGGGGCAACCGCATCGTCGCCGCCGGCGCGTTTCTGCCGCTGACCACATCGGCCGATCCCAAACTCGCGCACGGCACGCGCCATCGCGCCGCACTCGGCCTCTCCGAAGACAGCGACGCGCTCGTCATCGTTATTTCAGAAGAGAACGGATCGATCGCCGCGGCAAGCGAAGGCGCACTGCGCGAACATCTCGATGCCGATCAACTCCTGCAACTGATGCAGGAGCGCCTGCGCGCAGTGAGGACGCGATGAGAGCGATTGCGCCTGCGGCGCGTGGTCGGTTGCCGGTTGATTGCGCGGCTGCGCCGCGCGCTAGGAAACACGCAAACTTGCGCCGATCGAGTTCCTTCAATACTCGCCGATCCTGTCAATCGAGCGCCTTCTCCCCCACGTCTTTTGTGGGGGAGAAGGTGCCGAAGGCGGATGAGGGGGTGTTGGATAGGATCAACAAGACTTCAAGCAGCACTCACTCCATGGTTTCCTGCTGTTTGTGTAGGGATGCCAGGACGCTGAAGCCCCCCCTCATCCGGCCTTCGGCCACCTTCTCCCCCGCTGAAAGGCGCGGGGGAGAAGGCGCTCGATGTGCGCGCAGCGTGAGTAGCAGGAGTAACTCCACGGCGACCGCGAGGAACAAAGACAACGCGGCGAAGCCGCAATCAACCGACAACAGACAACGCGCCGCAGGCGCAAAAACCGACAACCGACAACGCGCCGGAGGCGCAATTTGAGCCACAACCTCTCCCTGCGGTTGCTCTCCCTCTTCCTCGCGTTCACGCTGTGGTTCGTTGTCTCGGCGCCGCGGCGCGAGCCCGTCTCCGAACGCGCTTTCGCGGCGCCCGTCTCGCTTGTGCGCATGCCGCGCGATCTCGTCATCACTACGCCTGTCCCCGATACGGTCAGCGTTCGCCTGCGCGGACGCGTCTCCGATCTTCGGTCGCTTTCGTCGCAGAACCTCGAAGTCACTCTCGATGTGAGCTGGGTGACGCCGGGCGATGCCGTCATCACGCTCAGCCCGCAAGCGATGAGCGTTCCGCCGCAGATCGACGTCGTGTCGATGGAGCCGACGAAAGTCCGCTTCCATGTCGAAGCGCTTCGTCAGACGGTCGTTCCCATCCGTCCATTCCTCGTCGGGCAAGTGCCTCCGGGATATATCGCCGGCGATCCGACGCTCGTCCCTGATCACGCCCTCGTCTCCGGCCCGGCGTCGCAGATCCGCAATGTGACCGAGGTGGCGACGGAACGGATTATCATGACGGGCCGCTCGGAGACGTTCGTACAGAACGTGGCCGTCGTCAGCGACTCATCGCTGATCCGCATCATCGAACCACTCGCGACGCAGGCAACCGTGCCGGTCAATGCCGAGATCGGGCCCGTCGCGCCGGTGACGGCGACTACGGAAACGGCCGGCGATGAGAGTACAGGCGAGAAACCCGCAGAGACGAAACCACCGGCGAAGACTCCGGCTGATCACAAGCGCAGAAACAAAAGGGAGCAATGAGGACTCTATTCGGCACCGATGGCATCCGCGGTAAAGCACATCAGTACCCATTCGACGGACCGACGATGTTTGCTCTCGGCGAGGCGCTGGCACACAGGCTCAGGCAGGGACGAGGGACGAGGGACGAGGGAGAAGCACCCACCCGAGCGGTTGGCGGCGAGGAAGATGCAAGCGGACGAGGGGCTTCTCCCTCGTCCCTCGTCCCTCGTCCCTGCCCTTCCATACTCCTCGGTATGGATACCCGCGAATCGGGTCCCGGGATCGCCAGCGCGCTCGTGGCGGGAATCGCGCATGGCGGCGGCAAAGCCACCTTCATCGGCATCGTTCCGACGCCTGCCGTTGCCTATCTCTGCCGCACGTCCGATGCCGCGGCCGGCATCTCCATCTCCGCATCGCACAATCCCTATGAAGACAACGGCGTCAAAATCTTCGGACACGACGGGATGAAGATTCCCGACTCCGACGAAGAGCAGATCGAGGACGAGCTGCGTGCCATTCGCCGCGATGAGGTGACGATCCCGGAGCTCGATGTTCGCGATGACCACGAGTTGATCGAGCGCTACGAGCGCTTCCTCGATGACGGCGTTGCACCCGATGCCCTGCGCGGACGCAAAGTCGTGCTCGACACGGGAAACGGCGCGGCGTTTCGAATCGCTCCCGAAGTGTTCCGGCGCGCCGGCGCGGAAGTACTGGTCATCAACGATCGCCCCGACGGGCGCAACATCAATGACCATTGCGGCGCGATGCATCCCGAGGGGTTGGCGAAAGCGGTGGTCGAAGCGGGAGCGGATTTCGGCGTGGCGTTTGATGGCGACGCCGACCGCGCCATCTTCGTCGATGACGCCGGCAAGATTCGCGATGGCGACGAGATCATCTACCTCTGGGCGCAACGATTGAACCGCAACGGCGCGCTGAGGAATCGGTGCGTCGTCACGACCGTGATGTCGAACTTCGGTTTCGAGCGGCAGCTACGCGACGACGGCATCGAGCTTTGCCGGGCCAATGTCGGCGACAAGTACGTCCTCGAGATGATGATCGAGCGCGGTGCCATCCTCGGCGGCGAGCAGTCAGGCCACATCATCGACCTTTCCGTTCACACCACCGGCGACGGCACGCACACCGCGCTCGTCTTCGGCGAGCTTCTGGCGCAAGCCGGGAAACCATTCTCGCAACTGCGTACGTTCACGCCGATGCCGCAGCTTCTTCTGAATCAGCCGGTCGCGTCGAAACCATCGTTGGAATCGCTGCCGAAATACCAGGCCGCGCTTGCCGAGGCGCTGGGACAACTCGATGGCAAAGGGCGCATCCTCGTCCGCTACTCCGGTACGGAGAACAAAGTGCGCGTGATGGTCGAAGGACCGGATGAGGCCCTCATCACGCGAATCGCCGAATCGCTGCGTGATGTCCTGCGGGACGAGATCGCGGGAAAAGCAGTGATCAGTGATCGGTGATCAGTGATCAGGAGAACGGACAACAGAGTCGCCAAGCTTGTGGAATGCTATCCGTTCCCTGATCTCTTGTTTCTCCTGATCTCTGATCACTGCTTTCCCTGATCTCTGATTCACCCGATCTCTGATTCTCCTGATCTCTGATTCTCCCGATCTCTGATCACTGCTTTCCCTGATCTCTGATCACTGCCTTTCCTGATCTCTGATTTCCATGCACAACCTCGTCATCATCCTCGCTGCCTTTGCTGCTGGCGCCATCAACTCGATCGCCGGCGGCGGAACGCTCATCTCCTTTCCCGCGCTTGTCTGGATCGGAGTGAATCCGGTCATGGCCAACGCCACGAACAGCTTCGCGCTCTGGCCGGGATCGTTCGCGGCGATGGTCGGCTTTCGCCGGGAGATGGCGGACATCCGCCGATGGTTGCTCCTGCTGACCATCCCCGCGTTTCTCGGCGGCGGCGTCGGCGCAGTGTTGCTGCTGCACACATCGATGGCGACGTTTACTCGTCTCGTGCCGTTCCTGATTCTTGGCGCGACCTTGTTACTGGCAGTACAGGAAGTGATCACGCGCCGGCTTGGGCTCGTCGCGCGCGCGCACGAGAAACCGACCGCCGGCTGGATCACGTTCGTGTTCATCTTCCAGTTTCTCGTCGGGATCTACGGCGGCTACTTCGGCGGCGGCATCGGCATCCTGATCCTGGCCGCGCTCGGTCTGATGGGCCTGACCGACATGCACGAGATGAATGGCCTCAAGAACCTGCTGGCGATCTGCATCAACGGCGTGGCAGCGCTCTATTTCGCTTTCTCCGGCGCGGTGCTATGGAAGGATGGATTCATCATGGCCACCGCCGCGATCGCCGGGGGTTACCTCGGCGCGCGCGTCGCGCGACGGCTAGGACGCACATTCGTCCGCAACGCCGTCATCGCGATCGGTCTGGCCATGGGCATCGCGCTCTTCTTCAAACACTAGGCGGTTTTCCCCTGGCTTCTTGACTCCGATGGCGCTATATTCATTTCGGGTCTGAATTCAGGTATTCCGGCAGTGCGGCGCTGTAGACCTGCGCGTCGCAGAAGGAGGATCGCGTGCTTGAACCCGCTCTCGCCCGGCGACGCTCAACTGGTAGAGTTCCTGTCGGGACCATCCCTCTCTGCGCGTTTGGCTATCCGGATTCCTACAGCGTCTTTCCGAATGAGACGCTTCAACTGCACGTCTCCTCGTCCGCGAACTCGGTCGGTGTCCGTATTTACAGGCTCGCCGATTATGGGGTTGACGCTGGCGGTACAGCGATGTGGCAATCCGGACCCCTGCTCGATCTCGGACGGGTCCCCATCAATTTCTCTATGCTGCAGCCGCACAATCGGAGCGGCAGCGGAGTCGAGGATTGGGGCTGGCCCGCGAACGTCAGCGTGCCGGTCGGAGACTGGACAAGCGGCATCTACATCGCCGAGATTGCAGCCTATCTCAATGGCTCATCGACGACCCCACTAATGACCAACTGGGTCGAGTTCGTGGTGAAGAATCCGTCCCCTCAGCCAGGAACGATTCTTTATAAGTTCAACATAAACACGATCCACGCCTACAACCTGGCCTTGCACCCGTACGTGCTCGGCCGCAACGGCGCCATTGCGCCCTTCAACAACGAATTCTACGAGAATCCGGCCACGGCGCCCGGATCGCCGCCCGACTCGACTACGTATCAGATCACGCTCCGCCGGCCGGTCTGGCAATTCTCGTGGGGCGACAAATCGATCACATACGATTATCCGTTCGTCCTATGGCTCCAGAAGCAAGGATACGCGGTTGATTTCGTGACGGATATCGATATCGAGATCGATGACGATCTCACGCTGCTGTCTCAATACCCAGTAGTTGTCTTTCGCGGCCACGACGAGTACCTCGGCGCAAAGACCTACAATAACCTGATCGCGTACCGGAACAACGGCGGCAATATTGCTTTTCTGAGCGGCAATAGTTGCTGCTGGCGCGTGACATACGGTGACCCTGACCCAAACACCGAGATTCCCACTTCGTTTTGCTGCGATAAGGGTCCAACTCCGCTGTGCGACATCAATGGTCCCGATTCCTGGTGGGTCCTCGGGCAGGCAGACTCGCCGCCTGCAGCACTCGACAATCAGCTCATCGGCGCCGGAACCCGCAACGCCGGCATTCGCTTCGAAGTGGGTGGACCGTTCACCCCAGCCGATCCCCCGAGTCCCGGGTTCAAGGTCCTCAACGCTGACCACTGGATCTTTGCGAGAACCGGCCTGCAAAATGGCAACGTCATTGGAGTCGGAAATGTGTCGAACGCAGCAGGCCCAATCATCGAGTGTCTGATCGGGTATGAAGGAGCGGGGGCGCTGCTAAACCCGGACGATACCCCGACCTTCACGGACGGAACACCGCCGAACTTTGTTGTTCTCGGCGTGGCGGATACCGACCCCTGCGTATGGGCATGCAATCGAGCCCTGGGCTCATGGTGGGCTTTCTCTCGGGAGGATACCGATCCTCCGGGCGGCGTCACCGGCCGTTACGCGGCCACAATGGGCATCTACTCCGAAGAAGGATCGGTCTTCACCGCGTCCACGGTCTCATGGGTCAATATCCTGAACGAATGGGACTGCGACGCCGGCTTCTGGCGAAGCAGTGCACTCGCTCCAACAAACTGGCAACCGGGAACGGATCACCAAGGGCATCCGATCCTCGGAAATGTGTACCTGCACCACATCACTCGAAACATGTTCGACCGGTTCCTGAGGAAAACATAGGCCGAAAGCGGTTTGACCCGCCAATGGCTCCGGTCGGTGACGTCAGTGAAGGTGTGCACACATCGGCAGTGGAAGCGTTGAGCGACCATCGCCCGATCGTGATCGATCTCGCGCTTGACGCCGTGGTCTGAAAATCGCGCGGCATTCAATGCTGAAGAACGAACACGATAATCGCGGAAACGGCCACCGCGATTGCGACGCAGATCACAATCAACCGCCAGGGGACAGCGCGCTGGGCGTCGATCGAGACCTCAGGTTTGCTGGGCACGGAGCGCTCGTTACCCGGATCGACGAGGGCGACGGCGCGGTCGCGGCACTCGAAGCAGGCCCAGAGATGCTCGGCGATCGCGATAATCGCGTCGACATCACCCGATCGCGTGACGTATTGCTCAATCTCACTTCGCGTGAGATGCCGGTTCGCTGCGTTCTCAACGGACAAGCCCGCTACTTTGCCCGAGAACCAGCCGGTCCGTGTGATCGGGGTCACAAAGCGAGAGGCAGTTATCGGTGGGGAGGACGTGTGGCCGGATGCTTTGCAGGAGAATTCGCGTCACGGATTACCCGCGGACGCGAAATCGGCGTCACCACGATTTCTTCCTCCCATGCATCGTCGTCGTAGGCTTGACTGATCGCGATTTCGTCCATTTCGTCTTCTGTAAGCGCCTTTTCTTCTCTTTGTTTTTCATAAATTTCAGCCTGTAATGAACGGATTCTGCGTTCGCCCACACACCGAGCGATTTTCACGTGACAGACGAAAAGTGCTACTCGCTGTCATTCCAAGCCGGCGAAACCGCGGGAGTGAAAGGGCGGTGGGAGCGGTGGAGCGCGGCGAGGAATCCCCTGCCGATGTGACGTGAGCGCTTACGTAGGCGGGGGATTTCTCATCGCGCTACACCGCTCACACCCACCCAGCCACCCCGCGGTTCCGCCGATTCGAAATGACAGCAGGGCGCTCGTGAATACTCGTTACTAACGCTGCGCTGAAGGAGTCGACGCCTCACTCCTCGCCGATTGCAGCAACCGCTTCGTGGCCGCGTGCTGCGGATTCGTCAGCACCTCGCGCGGGTTCCCCTCCTCCACCACCTCACCTTCAGCGAGGATGATCACGCGCGATGCGAAGTCGCGGGCGAAATCGTCATCGTGCGTTGTGACGACGAGCGTCCGGCCGGATCCCGTCAGTTGGACGAGTGTTTCACCAAGCTCGCCGCGACGTGCAGGATCGAGCGACGCGGTCGGCTCGTCCATCAGCAGCAGCGGCGGCTCCATGGCCATGGCGCGGGCGATGGCGACGCGTTGCGCTTCGCCTCCGGAAAGCTCGCGAGGCAGCGCATTGCGGCGATGGGCAACGCCGAGGGATTCGAGAAGCTCCATGGCACGCTGTTCGCCATCGGCGCGCGGCATGTGCGCCACCTGTGTCGGTGCCAGCGTGACGTTGCCCATCACAGTCAAATGCTCGAAGAGGTAGTGGAGCTGGAACACCATTCCGACGCGCGTTCGCAAGTCACGGATCGTCGTCCGCGAAGGAGCCGGACCGGGACGAAGCATCACGCCGCCGACATCAATCGCTCCATCCTCGAACGTCTCCAGGGCAGCGACACAGCGCAGCACCGTTGTCTTGCCGCCGCCCGAGAGTCCCATCAGCGCGACGAGCTCTCCCTCCGCGACGGATGCATTCACGCCCCGAAGAATCTCGCGCTCTCCGCGGCGGAGGCGGAGATTCGTGATCGTCAGCACGCCGCTCATTCCGTGTCCGCCTTCCAACGATTCTCCAGCCGTCCCGCCAAACGCGACAGCGGCAGCGACAACACGAGATAGAGCGCGGCGCAAAGGATGCCCGGAATCACCCAGCTTCCGATGTTCGCGGCGAAGATGGACGTCTGCTTCGTCAGCTCGATCACCGTGATGACCGAGACGAGCGACGAGTCTTTCAGCAGCGCGACAAAATCGTTCGTCATCGGCGCGAGCGCGATCCGAAACGCCTGCGGCCCGCGCACGAGCCGCAAAACCTGCGACTCCGTCAAGCCGAGCGTTCGCGCCGCTTCGAGCTGACCGCGCGGAACCGCTTCGAGCGCGCCGCGATAAATCTCGCTTTCGTAGGCGGCGTAGTTGAGCCCGAGGCCGAGGAGGGCGGCGAGAAATGCGGGGAGCCGGATGACGGCGGAGAGGCCGTAGTAGAGGACGAAGAGCTGCAGCAGAACCGGCGTGCCGCGGACGACTTCGACGTACATCGTGAGCAGTCCACGCACGAACGCGTTTCCGTAGACGCGGCCACTGGCGATGAAGACGCCGGCGAAGACGGCCAGCGCCATCGCCGCGCACGACAACGCGATCGTGATCAGCGATGCGCGAAGCAATGCCGGGATGTACTTCAGCACGATCCCGAGATCGGGCGAGGGACCAGCGGCTTCTTTCTTCGCGTCCTCCGCAGGAACCTTCGCGCTCTCGCTCGCCGCCAGCGTCTTCGCAAAGAACGCCGGCTGATAGTCGTCCCAGATCTTCCACTTGCGATAGATGCGCTCCAGCGTTCCGTCGCGCATGCGAGCGCGGAGAATGCCGTCGATCCGATCGCGCAACGCCGTGTTGTTAGTGGCAAGTACGCCGATGTAATGACTGGTCGCCACCGGCTGCGGCTCGGTGAAGAGTCCCTGCACGCGGCGCATCGACCGCGCGGCGATGATGTTGTCGAGCAGCACCGCATCGAGACGTCCGGCACGGAGGTCGGCGTACGGATGAACGTCGTCGTCGTACGAGACAGCGATGATGCCGTCCGTTTTCTGCGCTTCGAGCAGCTTCTCGTACGCGATGGTGCCGCCGAGGGTGCCGACGCGACGGCCGCGAAGGGCTGAAAGGGTTGAGAACTTCCCGCGATCCTCCTCACGCACCGTGAGCACTTCATGGAATTCGAAGTACGGAATCGTCGCCGCCAGCATTCGCCGACGCGCAGGTGTGTCTTCGACGCCGCTCATCCCGATCTCGAAGTCGCCGCGCTGCACCGACTGATCGATATCGCTGAACGAGACCTGCACGAACTCCGGTCTGCGCCCGAGTCCCTTCGCGATCAGGCCGGCGACTTCCACATCGAACCCGCGCAGATTCGAGGGATCGTTCGGGTCCGCCTCCACGAACGGCGCCCCACCCTCGGCGTCGCCACCCCAGCGAAAGACCTTGTCGTCAGACCGCGCGGAGGTCATGAGCGCCAGCGCGCTGACGAGAATGAAGAGATATCGAGCTCGTCTCATGTCAGAAATAGATTCCCGTAACAGTCTGCCACACGGTCAGAGGCAAGAGATCAGAGATCAACGGCGCGGATGTTTACCATCGGCGCCATATTTTCCCTGATCTCTTGTCTCTGATCTCTTGTCTCTGATCTCTCGTCTCTGATCTCTTTTCTCTGATAGCCACACGCGCTCGGGAAACGGTTGCTCGCTCTGATGCGGGGAATCGGCTACGATCATCGGCGCTCGGAGGACCAGATGAATCATCGCGTCCGCGTTGTTCTGGTTGCGTCGTTTTTACTCTTCGCCGCCCGCTTCGCGGACGCGCAGTGTCCGACGATCAAGCCCATTCCGAATTTTCGGTCGGTGTCCTTTTCGCCGACCTCGTTCACGTTTGCCTGGGACGCGCCCGCTGGTGCCACCGCGAATACGGCCTACGAGATCGTCCGGGAGATGGATACGAACTATTGCGCGTATGACGCGCAAAAGTATTTTGTCATCGACAGCACGACCGCAACGCAATACACGACGGCGCTCACTCCGGTAAACACGGCCTTCGCGTTTTTCGTGCAGGTGAAGGGCGACCCCTGCACCACGACGAGTTTCTATTTCGCGGTCGACTCGTTCACGACGCTGCCGGCCAAGCCCGCCACTCCATCAGGCGTCGGCGGCGCGTCCAGTGCGACGATCACGTTTTCCTACAGCGATTCACGTGCATTTAACGTCAACATTTCCCGCGCCAGCGCCGGGGGGCAGTATTCGCTTGTGAAGAGCATCGGCTCCTGCACGAGCAATCCAAAGCAATTCGTCGACACGAATCTCGCGCCCGGCACCTACCAGTATCGACTCGGCGTCTCGAACGTCGGCACAGGGAGTCAGAGCGTCTTCTCTGATCCGGTGACCGTGGTCATCGGCAGCGCGCCGATCGTCAACTCCTTTGCGGTCGCGCCATCGACGATCCGGACCGGGCAGCAGGCCACGCTCTCCTGGCAGACGAGTAACGCCAGCTCTGTGCTCATCGATCAGGGTGTCGGCACGCAGCCGTTATCGGGCGCCGTTTCTGTGTCGCCATCCACCACCAGGACGTACACATTGACTGCGATGGCCGGCGCACAGACGACGACGGCGTCCGTGACCGTCAACGTCATCACAACGCCGTCGGTCGTCGTCAGCTCGCTCCCCTCGGCGATGATTCAGGCGCAAGGCACCGCCGGCGCAACGACGTCGTACACATTGACCAACTCGGGCGGCGCATCGACGTCAGTGTTTCTCGATCAGGACAAGAACTTCTTCACGCAGACACCAGGGCAGTTCGCGTTGGCTCCGGGCCAGAGTCAGGTGGTGACCGTGACGGGCCTCGCGCAACAGAGCATTGGTGTGCTCGAAGGTGCGTCAACACCATTTGGAACCGGCGTCGCACAAGGGCTGCAAATTCCGATCAAGTTGCTCACCACGGCACTTCCCACGCAGCCGGTCAGCGCGCTGCCGGGAAACAATCGCGTCGATGTCGCCGACGTCGCCGGCGCGTCGCCGACGGGATCGGTCAGCTTCACGAACAACGGCAACGGAACGCTCACCGGTGTTCTCGTTTCCGACGTGCCGTGGATCATTCCGCCGAGCGAGGTGGTGAGCATTCCGGCGCACACGACGCAATCCTTCACCTTCCGCATCGACCGCACGAAACGTCCTGATTCCGATTCGCTTCTTGGCTCGCT
This sequence comes from Thermoanaerobaculia bacterium, assembly GCA_034665065.1. Classification (GTDB taxonomy): domain Bacteria; phylum Acidobacteriota; class Thermoanaerobaculia; order Gp7-AA8; family Gp7-AA8; genus JADGNZ01. Next base: position 15,095 of record JAXDGL010000016.1, read on the forward strand.
CGCGGGCAACATCTCGCTCGTGTTCCTCAGCGGCGGAGCGGCGAAGACTGCCCGGCCGAACGACACGACACCCGCGCCGTCGGTCAGTACCGTCGTCGTCGTCGACACGGTGAAGCTCACGGTTTCCAACGGCGCGCCGTCCGCGCTTACGGCCGGCGAGGTCGCGCTCTTCGTTCCCGGCGTCGGTCATGTCAACAGCACCGTCGGCGTATTCATCTCCGACATCGCGGTACTCAATCCGACCGGCAACCGCAGAGTCGACGACTTGCGGCTCTTCTTCACGCCGGTGAGCAGCGGAACGGCGTCGGCGAAGACGGCCGCGGTGCCGTCGCTTGGCACCAGCGTCAGCGTGGCCATCGCCGACGTGGTGAAAAACGTGTTCGGCAATGAGGGAACGGTCGGAAGTCTGCAGATCCGTTCGCGCGATGCCGACAAGCTCGGACTGAATACGAACATTTTCAACTCCAGCAGCCCGTCGGGAACGTACGGAACAGCGATTCCGACATTCCGATCGGACCGGGCCGTCGCTCCCGGCGACCGTCTCGTGCTCAGCGGACTGCGACAGGATGCAAACGCGCACACGAACCTTTTCTATCAGGAGACCTCCGGCGCCACGACCTCGATCCTGACCGAGTTCTACGACGCCAACGGCGCGAGCCTGGGAACGCGCTCCGATACGATCGGACCGTTCGTGCTGGCGCAGGTGAACAACGTCGTCCCGAATGGCGCGGTCTCCGCGATCATGACCAGCGCCGACTCGTCACCGGGACGTTTTCTCTCCTTTGCCACGCCGGTCGACAACCTGAGCGGCGACAACTGGAGCGTGGTCGATTGGAGCCGTCAGTTCGGATACTCGCAAAGCGATCCGATCGTGATTCCGGTCGCCGGCGTGCTCCGCGGCGCGAACAACACGTTCTTCCGCACCGACCTTGCCATCATGAACAGCGGCACGGCCACCGCCAGCGGCACGCTTCGATTCGTCTCCTCAGCAGGCAGCACCGCCGATCAGCAAATCACCCTCGGTTCCCATCAGTCGGACAACATCGCCGATGTGATCGGAACGCGTTTCGCACAAAGCTCGACTTCGGGTTACCTGCTTTTCACTCCCGCAGCGGGAACGTTCGCGATCACCAGCCGCACGTACGCAACGGTCGGCAGCAATCCCGCCACGTATGGAACAGCAGTTCCTGCGATGGCCACCTCGGCAGCGCTCAAACTCGGTTCGCTCCGCGCCATTGCATCGCTGGAGGATGCGGCGTTGACTACCGTCGTCGCGGCGCGCCCAGCGACCTTCCGCACGAATTTCGGCATGGTCGAAACGAGCGGAAAGAGTGCAACCGTCCGCGTCACGATCCGCTTCACGTTCCCCGCAGGATCGAAAGTACAAGGCTCCGCGACAGCCTCGAAAGACTACAACCTCGCCCCATCGCAGTTCATCCAGATCAACGGCCTCACCGCGGACGTCCTCGGCGCCGCACGCAGCACGTTCGGCGATTTACGCGGAGTGGAAGCCGACTTCCAGGTCGTCAGCGGCGACGGCGCGGTGACGATCTTCACGTCGTCGACCGACAACGGGACAGGAGATTCGATCCTAAGGACGGAGTAGGGAACGCCCGCTAAACAGGGAGAACCGGTTCACGCGGAGACGCGGAGACGCGGAGCTTGTTTTGATTTTCCCCGCGTTCTCCGCGTCTCCGCGTGAACCGTCTCTTTCGTTCTCTCTTCGTTAACAACAGAACGAGCTACGATTCACCCGCGCCATGAACGACGATCTCACTCTCGCACTCTCACTCGCCGATGCGGCAGACGCGATCACGATGCATCACTTTCAGTCGGTGACGCTCTCAGTGCGGACGAAGATCGACCGCACGCCGGTCTCCGAGGCGGATGAGGCGGTGGAACGGTTGATTCGCGAACGGCTGGAGCGCGAGCGGCCCGGCGACGGCATCCTCGGCGAAGAATTCGGCGCGCGGGGAAACGCAACGCGGCGCTGGATCATCGATCCGATCGACGCCACGAAGAATTACATCCGCGGGATTCCCGTGTTCGCCACGCTCATCGCGCTCGATGAGCAGATCGGCGTCATCTCCGCGCCAGCGATGGGACGTCGATGGTGGGCATCGCGCGGCGACGGCGCGTTCTGCCGCGACGGAGTCGCATCCAACCACGCCAGGGCGATGCACGTTTCCGCAATCGCGACGATCGAACAGGCGCAACTCTGCTACGACGATGTCCTCGGATTCGAGAAGGCCTCGCTCGGCGAGACGTTCCTCGCACTCGGCCGCCGCTGCGCGCGCACCCGCGGCTTCGGCGATTTCTGGTCGCACATGCTCGTCGCGGAAGGAGCAGCGGAGATCGCCATCGAGCCGGAGGTCGCGCACTGGGACATGGCCGCGGTGAAGGTGATCGTCGAAGAAGCGGGCGGACGGTTCACAAATCTTCGCGGCGAAGCGCGCGCCGACGGCGGCAGCGGCCTCTCGACGAACGGCCTCGTGCACGAAGAAGTGCTTCGCGCTTTTTCGTAACAGCGTGTTCGTTCAGTTCTTCGCGCGAAATTCTGCCCATGTTTTGCGCGAAGCGCTTTGGAGTACGCGTGGCGCAGCCACCGCTTTCCAACCACCAGAACAACTCCAACACTGTGTTTAGGTCGCCGAGCCCTTCTGCCGCTCGATCTCCGCACGCAACGCTTCGGCCGGATCGCGCCACGTCGGCGGCTTGATCGTCTTTCCGTCGTCTCGCACGCGCGGCGCACCGTCAGGCCAGAGCTTGGCCATGTTCGCTCCATGGACAATGTCGAAGAGCGGACCGGGACGGACGCCCATCTCGACAAGGGTGCCGAGGGCGAAGTAGATGAGGTCGATCATGGCGTCGGCCTGATCGACCACGTCGGTGGCCTCGACGAACTCGTCGATTTCCTCGCGCATCCACGCCACGCGGCCGTCCGCGCGCGGCGATTTCAAAAGCTGCGGACGGTCGGCAACGGGATGTCCGAAACGGCGGTGAAACTCTGCAACCTGGTCGAAAGGATCATCGAGACTCATCGGGCGGCATCATAATCTCGAAAAACCGTTTCACGCGGAGACGCGAAGACCGCGGAGAAAGGCACTCAGCCTTTGTCCGGAGTATCGCTTCCGACCGCGTCGCGCTCTTCTTTGTGCATCCCGCCGGCGTAGCTGCCGCCGCCGCTCGTGCCGAACACGCCGCCCTCTCCTTCTTTGAGTCCGTACGCGCCGCCTTTGTGCGCGGCTTCGTCGTAGCCGGCGTCAGTTGGGTCACTCTTCTCGTGCGGTGGTGATGCGCCTTCGGGTGTGTAGTCGATGTCGTCGTCGTTGCGTTTGGTCGCCATAATGCGGTTGATGGTGCAAACACCGCTCCCGATCGACGGTGACGTCGCTGCGATCGTCGCGCATGTCCGCGAACATCGCAGCGCGGTCATCGTCGCGCCGCCCGGATCGGGAAAAACGACGCGCATTCCGCCGGCGCTGACGGCGATCGGACGAACGATCCTGTTGCAACCGCGGCGCGTGGCCGCACGAGCGCTGGCGCGGCGCATCGCTACCGAACGCGGCTGGACGATCGGCAACGAGATCGGCTGGCAGATCCGTTTCGAGCGGCGCTTTTCCGATCGCACGCGGCTCCTCGTGGCGACAGAAGGAATCCTGACGGCGCGGATGCAAAGTGATCCGCTTCTCAGCGATTTCGACATCATCGTGCTCGACGAATTCCACGAGCGGAGCATTCATGCCGACGTCGCGCTGGCGATGGCAAGGCAGGCGATGCTGGCCCGCGACGATCTTGCAGTCGTTGTGATGTCGGCGACGATTGCCGCGGATGATGTCGCACGCTTTCTCGGAAGCGCGCGCGTGTTCGAGGCAGGAGCGCGACGATTTCCAGTCGGCGTGCAATACCGCACCGGCGTAACGATTGCCGATGCCGTGCGCGAGCAGTTGCGCAACCCCGGCGGCGACATCCTCTGCTTTCTTCCCGGCATGCGCGAGATCGAGCGGACGCAGCGCGAGCTGGCGGACGCCGCGGCGCTCGTCCTGCCGCTGCATGGATCGCTCGACGTCGACGCGCAGGAGCGCGCGCTTGCGCCGGCATCGACGCGAAAAGTCATTCTGGCGACGAACATCGCCGAGACGTCACTGACGGTCGAAGGCGTCACGGACGTAATCGACTCCGGCGTTCACAAGGTGTTGCGCTTCGATCCCGACACGGCGGTCGATCATCTCGTCGTCGAGCGCATCGCCGCCGACTCCGCGGAACAGCGCGCCGGCCGTGCTGGCCGCACGCAGGCGGGACGCGCAATCCGGTTGTGGGACGCGCGCGACATTCTTCGCGCGCATCGCGAGCCCGACATCCGCCGCGTCGATCTCGCGCCCTCGCTGCTCGACATCATCGCCTGGGGCGGCGACCCGCGAACGTTCGCATGGTTCGAGCGGCCGGATGAGGAGCGGATCGAAGCAGGACTGTCGTTGCTAACGGCAATCGGTGCGGTTCATAGCGGCCAATTGACAAATGACGGCGCGACGCTTCGCGCGCTCCCTCTTCATCCGCGGCTTGGCCGCATTCTGCTCGATGCGCATGGCTCGGATGAGGCCCTCGCGATCGTGACGAAGGTCGTCGGCGGAGGTCCCAACGAGGAGCGCGAGCTGGCATCGATGGCTCGATCGATTCTTGGTAACCGTTATCGCCGTAACGTCGATGACGTCACGTTGCGCCGCGCGCTCCTGGCCGCCTATCCCGATCGTGTGGCGCAACGACGCGAAGCGAAATCGCCGCGGTTGTTGTTGTCGTCCGGCACCGGTGCGACGCTGGCGCGCGAGATGGACGACGGCAGCGGTGAGTTTCTCGTCATCCTCGACATCACCGGCGATCTCGTGCGAGTGGCGCGCGTTATCGAGCGCGAGTGGCTCGTGCCGGCGCGCCGCGAAATCATCCATCAGTTCGACGGGAACCGTGTTCGCGCGATCGAGCGAAGCTGGTACGGCGCGATTCTGTTGCACGAGCAGAACGTCGCGCCGGAGGCCGCCGAGGCCGAGCGGATTCTGGCGGAGCAGGCGAAACCTGATCCGTTGCTCGCGCGGCGCGTTGCATTCGCAGGACTTGATGTCGATTGGACGGGCGCAATCGCCGCAGCTGTTGCCGGGAAGGATCGACTCGATGACGTGCGTATCGAGATCCCGTTTGCTCTTCGAAAAAAGCTCGATGATCTCGCTCCGCTGACGTTCGCCTTGCCGAGCGGCCGCAGCGCGCGACTCGATTATCGCGACGACGGCTCCGTGCACGCACCCGCGAAATTGCAGGAGCTCTTCGGCCTCGCTGAATCGCCGCGCATCGGTCCGCAAAAGACTCCGATCACATTCGAGTTGCTCTCGCCCGGCGGACGTCCCGTGCAGATCACGCGCGACCTCCGCAGCTTCTGGAACGGCGCGTATCAGGAGGTACGGAAAGAGCTGCGTGGACGCTATCCCAAACATCCCTGGCCCGAAGATCCCTGGACCGCGCCGGCAACGCATCGCGCCAAACGGCGCGGATCGCGATAACGCGGTCAAAAGAAAATGACGACCGCGCGCGGTGCCTTGCTGTCATTTCGAATCGGCGGAACCGCGGGGGTGGCCGGTTGGGTGTGAGCGGTGTAGCGCGATGAGAAATCCCCCGCCTTCGAAGCGCGTACATTCCGATCGTCAGGGGATTCCTCTCCGTGCTCCACCGCTCCCACCGCTCTGTCACCCCCCGCGGTTCCGCCGTTTCGGAATGACAACCGTGACGCCTTCGTCTGTCCTCACCCACCAAATCGGATTTACAGTGCGGGGCAGTTGTAAGCTTTCCGTATGCAGAAGACACTCCTCCTCCTTCTGGCCGCCGTCCTCGTCGCTTCCACGGCGTCGTCCGCTGAACTGAGCGGCGCCGATCTCGACAAACGCCGCAAAGCGCTCGCTGATCTGTTGAAAGAACAGTGGGAGTACACGCTCCGCACCAGCCCGGAGTTCGCCTCCATCCTCGGCGACCGCCGCTACAACGATCAGGTTTCGGATGTATCCGAGGCTGCGGTGAAGAAGGATCTGGCGGCGACGAAGAAGTTTCTGAGGCGATTGGAAGCAATCGATACGGCCGGCTTCTCTGAACAGGAGTCGGTCAACGAAGCGCTGCTGATGCACAACCTTCGCGACAGCGTCGAAGACATCGGCAACCAGGAGTGGGAGATGCCGGTCACGCAGATCAGCGGCATCCATCTCAACGCCGCGCAGTTGCCATCGCTGCTGCCGTTCGCGACGACGAAGGACTACGACGACTACGCCAAACGGCTGCGCAGCTTCCCGAAGCAGATCGACGACACGATCGCCAACATGCGCAAAGGAATGCGCGACAAGCTGATGCCGCCGAAGTTTCTGCTTGAGAAGGTCGTCAAACAGGCCGATGGAATCGCGACAAAGGAGCCGGACAAAACGCCATTCGCCGAGCCGCTGTCGAAGTTCCCCGATGCGGTGCCGGAGAGCGAGCGCACTCGTTTGAAGAGCGAGATCGTCGATGCCATTCGTACGTCCGTGCTCCCGGCCTACGCGAAGTTCACCGCCTTCGTTCGCGATCACTACGCGCCGCACGGCCGCAAAGACGTCGGCATGTGGTCGCTCCCCGACGGCGCGAAGCGATACGCCACACGCGTGCGCCAGAGCACGACCACGAAACTCTCCGCCGCCGAGATTCATGAGATCGGACTGCGCGAAGTGGCGCGCATCGAAGGCGAGATGCTGACCATCGCCAAGTCGCAGGGCTTCGCCGATCTGAAATCGTTCCGCGCATCGCTCGACAGCAATCCAGATCTCAAAGGAAAAACGCGCGCGCACATCCTCGAGCTCTATCGCGGCTACATCGATCAGATGTACGCGAAGCTGCCGCAACTCTTCGGACGCCTGCCGAAAGCGAAAGTGATCGTCGTACCGGTCGAAGAGTTCCGCGAGAAAGAAGCCTCGGGCGCGCAATACGAGCCCGGCTCGCCCGACGGATCGCGCCCCGGACGCGTCGAGGTCAACACCGGCGAAGCACAATCGCGCAAGACCATCAGCATGGAGTCGACCGCATATCACGAAGGCGTTCCCGGTCATCACATGCAGATCGCGATCACGCAGGAGCTGACCGGCCTCCCCGAGTTCCGCCGCTTCGGCACGAGCTACACGGCCTACGTCGAAGGTTGGGCGCTCTACTCCGAAAAACTCGGAAAGGAAGTCGGCTTCTACTCGAATCCCTACAACGACTACGGCCGTCTTCAGGACGAGATGCTGCGCGCGATCCGCCTCGTGGTCGACACCGGACTGCACTCGAAGCGCTGGACACGCGAGCAGGTCGTCCGGTTCTTTCACGATCACACCTCCGAGGACGAAGTCGAAGTCCAGAACGAGACCGACCGCTATATCGTCTGGCCCGGCCAGGCCCTCGGCTACAAGATCGGATCGCTGAAGATCACCGAGCTCCGCGAGAAAGCGCGCAAAGAGCTCGGTGAAAAGTTCGACATCCGCGCGTTCCACGACGAAGTGTTGGGGGCCGGCGCGCTGCCGATGGACGTGCTGGAGCAGCGGATCAACGATTGGATCGGGAGGATGAAGAAGTAGGGCGTTTGTCATTCCGAACCGGCGAAGCACGGAGAGGAATCCCCCGCCAACAGGGCGCATCGCGTGCTTCAAGTAGGGGGTTCCTCTCCGTCCTACGCCGCTTCGCGCGCTCCGGCGGGTTCGGAATGACAGCGTTGCGTTGAGGTCGCGCGCGGCGACATAGCTTTAGGTCTTTACCCGACCGGCATCCCCATCTGCCGCGCCTGCGATGCGTGATCGCGCGCGCCCCAGCGGCGGACGATGCGTCCATCACGGATCTCGAACCACTCCATCGCCACGACCTCGAACGATTTGCCGGTCGGCTCGTTGCCGCGAAACGGAGCGACGAATGTTCCGCGCTCCGTATAGCGCGCCGCGACCGTGTCCCCTTCTGCAGCAAGAGCGTCGATCGTCATCTCGATGGCGAACGCCGCATGAAGCTCGCGCCAGATCGGCTCGACGACATCGAGCCCGCCCCATCCAAGCACGCCCTGCACAACCGCGTCAGGAGCAAAAATCTCGCGCAACTCCGCAAAATCGCCACGATTGAACGCCGCGACATAGCGCCTGACGATTTCTTTGTTGGCCTCCAGAGTGCTCATGAGTCTCCTCCCTTTTCGTGGCTGTGTGGATACCATTTGTAGAATCATCGCTACAAAGGCTCTCCCACACTGAGAGCATTCTGCCACCTCAGAGCTCAGGCAGAGGCACGCTTGCACGGTCCGAGGGACAATGGCTGGATGAGATCGGGCTGGACGCCGTACGGTGAGCGCCGCTTTTACTTCACCTACATCATGTCGAATACCTCGATGACGCTCTATATCGGCGTCACCAACAATCTTGCACGCCGCGTCTGGGAGCACAGGAATGGCGTCGGCTCACTCTTCACGTCGCGCTATCACTGTAATCGGTTGGTGTACTTCGAACAGACCACAGACGTAGCGGGAGCAATTGCGCGCGAAAAACAATTGAAGGGTTGGAACCGAAAGCGCAAGATCGAGTTAGTGAAGCGCATGAACCCCTCATGGTCCGACCTCAGCGCCGAGTGGTCGATGTTATCCACCGTGTCATCCTGAGCCGCCGAAGGACGGTCGAAGGATCTCAAAGTTCGCCGATCGTGTTGACCTAGCGCGAGCGATCAAAATGAATGCCATTCGCTCGCGCTGAGCGAACACACTCGCACTCCCAAGAGACGCCGAGCGGCGCGACGCTTTCCATACGCCTGCGAAGCCGCAAAACAGCGGCTTGACCCAATCACGGCTTACGGGCACAAACGTGCAATCGAAGGGCTCGTGTCATCCTGAGCCGCCGAAGGACGGTCGAAGGATCTCAGAATTCGCCGATCGTGTTCGCCTAGCGCGAGCGATCGTCTTCAAAAACATTCGCTCGCGCTAGACCAATAAGATTCCCGCATTTTGAGATCCTTCGACCGTCCTTCGGCGGCTCAGGATGACACGGAACGCGGGGCTCCTGTATTGATGTCAAGAAGAATCTTCAGATTTCCACAGATTCTACTAGCCGAGGAGCTCTGTGTGGCGTGGAGGACAAACCTCGCTGCGGAAAACCTGTCAATCCCTTGTCGGCGTGCGGTGAATTAAGTGTCATCTTCGCTACTGACCTTAAACTTGTGCACTCTCAGGGAGGTCATAATGGTCGCAGAACACGATATCCTCAATTGGCTGATCACCCACAGTAGCGAGGCGTCACTCTTTCTGCGTTGCCTGCTTGAGGTTGCCAAGTGTTACGCGTCACGGCAGACGAGGCGGCAAAGTCGCTGCGACTTCGAGCAAGTTCACAACGTGCCGCGACCAGCCGGCCGCGCGCGGATCAGGATTCGTTCCCACCTGCAAAGACCGCCGAAGGCGAGACCCGCCAAGCTGGCAACTCGGAAGAAACGTCGAGACGAATCGGCAAATCAGCTTCGATTGTTCGGCAAGCCATAGCCGGTTCTTGTTACCGCGTCCAACCCTCGACTGAGCAGCCAGAGGCCGGGGGACTAGATGTGTCAGGTGCGCAAACCAAATCCTTACTGACACGATTCGGTTCACTCACTATCGTTGCGGTGGCAGCGGGACTCAGCATGGCTGTCGACCGCGCCAGGTACTCATGTCAGCCTTCAGCACGTGGCGCGCCTTTCGATCCGTGCCGCGGCCGCCTTCGGAATAACCCTCCACCCTGCTACGCTTCCCGCCACGTCACCTGATGAAAATCCATCTCGTATCGCTCGAAGACGGCATCACCGCGACCGGGTTCCGGAAGTTTGCGGCGTATGCGGAGAAGATCAATCCCGACACGCGGACGTTCTACGTCGGGACGCAGCGCTATCGCTCGATGTGGAAGTCGTTCGTGCGGAAGGTCGGCGAAGGGCGGGCGTTCGGGGCGCCTGAAGTGGAAGAGATTGCGCAGGAGCTGGCGCAGGCGGATGTCGTCGCCTTCTCATCGATGACCGGCTATTCCGATCTCACCAAAGAGCTGGCTACGCGCGTTCGCGAAATCAATCCGAAGGCGTACACGATGTGGGGCGGGATCCATCCGATTATTTACCCTGAGGATGCGATCACGGCCGATGTCGACGCAATCTGTACGGGTGAAGGCGAGCTGGCGTTCGCGGAGTGGCTTTATCACTTCGAGAACGGCAGCGACTTTAAAAAGGTCAGCAGCTTTTGGTTCAAGGATCGCGTCACCGGCGAGATCCAGCGCAATCCCTTCCGGCCGTTGATGTCATCCGCGGAGCTGGCGTCGATGCCGTATCCGAAGTACGGCGGCGACGAAGGGATCTACGAGCCGGACAAAGGATTCCGTCCCGTCACGCGCGGCGACTATCTCGCGAACAACGGACTCGCCTATCCGGCGGTCTGGTCGATCGGCTGTCCGCTGCACTGCACGTACTGCGGCAACACTGTGTTCATCGCCAACGATCCGGAGTACCGCAAGATCCGTCACAGCGGCGTCGACTACATCATCGGCGAAGTGCAGGCGGCGCTGAAGGTACATCCCTATCTCAAGACCGTTCTCTTTTACGACGACAGCTTCCTCGCCATTTCGCTGCGCGAGCTGACCGAGTTCGCCACGCGCTGGCGCGAGGAAGTAGGCATCGAGTTCTGCATCTACGGGATCATTCCGACCTACGTGCAGCGCGACAAGGTGGAGATCCTGACGTGGGCGGGGATGAACCGCATCCGCATGGGAATCCAGAGCGGCAGCGAGCGCATCCTGAAGTTTTACAAACGGCCCACGCCGATCGTGCGCATCGAACAGGCTGCGGCGGTGCTGGCGGAGTTCGCGCCGTACCAGATCAATCCGTCATACGACATCATCGTCGACAATCCGGTGGAGACGCGGCAGGACGTGATCGATACGCTGGAGCTGGTGTATCGCCTGGCGCGGCCGTTCACGCTCAACATCTTCTCGCTGCGCGTCATCCCGAATACGACGCTCGAGCAGCAGATGATCGCCGAGGGGTTCGATGTGGAGCAGATCAACGAGAACTACACGGCGCTGCGTCCGACGTGGGCGAATGTGATGCTCTACATCCTCATGGTGTGGAAGCCGTCGCGCAAGACGTTCGATCGCTGGCTGACGAAGGTGCGCGCGTACAACGAGCCGCAGCCGTCGCACGGAATCCTGATCCTCTTCGCGCGCATGCCGTGGCTGATCCAGCAGGGCATCCGGCATCTCAAGCACGGCGAGTTCTCCGTGATCACCGGATATCCGGGATATATCCTCTGGCGCACCGGCGTGCTGAAACTGATCAAGCGATTGTTCAGCAAAAAGCTGGAGCTGCCGGCGGAGAAGTGGGCGGGACGGATCGCGTTCGAAGGGTGATGGAAGCAGTGATCAGGAAAAGCAGTGATCAGTGATCAGTGATCAGGAAAGCAGTGATCAGGGGAAGCAGAGATCAGTGATCAGGAAAGCAGTGATCAGAGACAAGGCAGCATCACGTCTGATCACTGATCTCTGTTTTCCCTGATCACTGATCTCTGCTTCCCCTGATCACTGATCTCTGCTTCCCCTGATCTCTGCCTTCCCTGATCACTGCTTCCCCTGATCACTGATCTCGCTTTCCCTGATCACTGATCTCTGCGGAGGATCGTGAGAAGCGACTCGTGCGACGTGTACTCGATGTCGTGGATACGCCATCCGTCCTTGGTTTTCGCCATGCGGTAAATCAGCGTCGTTGACCTGCCGCTTTCAGGATCGGTAAAGGTCACCTTCACGACGGCGGGATCGTTCGATCCGAGGACGTTGACTTTGGTCGCAGACGGGTCCTGCGAGTCCCAGATCGGCGAGAAGTCGAGGCGGCAAACCTCTTTCGTCCGCTCGACGCATTTCCGGTCCGCGAGGATGAGCGCGGTGAGTGTGCCGTCGAAATAGCGGCTGAGCACTGCGCGGGGCTGCTCGATCAAGCCCGGTTTCTCGGCATGGCCGGGTTTCGCTTCCCAGCCGAAATCTTTGTACATCCCCGCCACGACCGCATTCGCGCCGGGCGGCGGGGCAGTCGCTGCGGCGAGCGAAGCGAACGACAGAACGACGGTGGCGAGAAAACTCGAGCGCAAATTCTCCTCCGATACTCTCTTCAGGGCTACGGTTTCACGCAATGCTTTTCCAGATCAATCAGGATGACACGGCTCGAGATTCCTTGTGAAACAATTAACATCCCATGCTTCTCCCGACCGACCAACTGATCGAGATCCTCATTCGCCTCTCTGCTGCCGTTTTCATCGGCGGCTGTATCGGCATCGATCGCGAGGTCCGGCGGAAGCCGGCAGGGATGCGGACGCACGCACTAGTCTCACTTGGCGCGGCGCTGGTCATGCTGATCGTCGTTCGCACCGGACCGGGCAGCGTCGAGCATGTCGATGCAGTGAGCCGCGCCGTTCAAGGCATCATCGCCGGCGTTGGATTTCTCGGCGGCGGCGCGATCCTCAAGAGCAGCACGCACGAGGATGTCGTTCACGGACTGACGACCGCGGCATCGATCTGGCTCGTGGCCTCGCTCGGAATCGCCTGCGGCGTCGGACAGTGGGTGGCGGCGCTCATCGGCCTCGCACTCGCTCTTCTGGTCCTGGTCGTCGGCGGACCGGTCGAAGGGCTTGTGCATCGGATCGCAGGCTGGAAAGTGTTTCGTGGCAACGCGCCAGTGGATCCGCCAGGCTAGGTGTGACTAGGAGCTCGAAGCAAAGCCAGGGTAAGAGCTCATCGCGAATCAGTGCGCATACGACTTCCTCACGAGCGAACACGAATTCGATTCTCTTCCACAATCCAGAGCTCGTGAATCAACTCGTGCTCATGGAGTGCCGCAATTACCCGTGTTGAAACTCTAAGCACGTGTGCCTTGTCCTGACTCCGAAGCCGAAAAACGATGTAGCCCGGGTGCAACTCCGGAACATACGCTTTGATGTTCGAAGAGCCGCGATCGAACGTCACCATAATGCGATCCTCGGAATCACAAACATCTCTGACGAATGGATCTAATGAACCGCCCAGTTGTTGCTCAACTACGGTCGTCGCGTCCCAGCCAGCATCACGAAAGAGTTGGGCCAATTCTTCAGGAAGATTCTCGTCGACCGTGAAGCGCATGCTCGGAGTTAGGCCGGAAGTGCCAAAACCTCTTCACGAACGACATCCGCCGCATAGGCAATGCACGCCTGGACGGAATCGTGGGATAGGCGCGGGTAGCACTCGAGAATCTCTTTCTGCGACACCCCTGCGGCAAGGTTGTCGAGCACGACAGAGACAGGAATGCGCGTCCCGGCGATGCAGGCCTGACCGTGGCAAATGTTCGGGTCAACGCTGATGTACTGATGCCAGTCCATGTTTGCCTCTCGTTGAATTCTACGGCGATTCGGCTGCGATAGCACCTCGCGCAGTGGTATCTAACGATCGATCCCACACTCCTCCGCCGTCCCTTCGGGATTCGAAAACAGACAGGCGTGCGCTCCGGCGACGAGTGTGAGCCGCGTGATCGCCTGCCGATCGACGAGGGGATCGCGCTCTCCTGCGATCATCACCTCCTCGGGCGGTGCGCTTCGAAGGTCGGACGCGTACTTGCGAAACGTCGCGAACCAGCGCGCAATCCCGCATCGCCAGTAGGCTCGCAGCACATACGGAAAGAGCGTCAGCGGCTCGCGAATCGCGTCGACGAATAGCCAGCCGAGCAGCCGCGACGGATGGTGCGGCGACCAAAGCGGTCCGACGCAGACGATGCGCCGCACGATGTCGGGACGGAGGCGCGCGAGGTGAACGACGGCGTTGCTGCCGATCGAATGGCCGATCCAGCTTGCGCCGCGAATTGACAACGCATCCGCCCACTCACTCAACAACCGTGCATGATCTTCGGGGCCGGACGACGGCGCGTTGATGCTCTCGCCGAAACCGGGAAAATCGGGCGCGATGGGATGCGCGCCGCGGGCATGAAGCGCGCGCGCGAAGCGGCCAAAGTACGCGCTCGACATCCCCAGTCCATGGACCAGAACGACATCGCGCCGCCGACCCGCCGCGCGATGCGCGATCCCGTTCGTCCATCCCGACAAGCCCCAGGAGAACGCCGGCTCTGCGATTTCCCCCTCCGCTTCGATCTCGTTTAGAAACAACAGCAGCGCTTCGTTGAACGCGCGCGGGTTTTCCCACATCGGGATATGTCCGGCGCGTGGAATCACCCGCAGCTTCGCGTGCGATACCACCTCGATCATCTGTCGTGCATACGTCAGCGGCACGAGCGGATCGTGCTCGCCCCAGATCAGCAGCACCGGCATCGTCAACTGGCGCAGCAGCGGGCGCGCGTCGTCGCGCAACAGCCGCGCGAACGCAAGGGTAATCGCCGTCGGGCCGGCGCGAAAGAGATCGCGCGCCAGGATGAGCAGAAACGTGCGCCAGCCGTGCGGCATCGACAAACTCTCGACGTGCGCGCCGGGAGCGATCTCGAACGGGATGCCGGTGGCATCGACGAGCACCAGCGAACGGACAAGATCGGGACGGCTCGCCGCGAGGTGGATAGCGATGTGTCCGCCCATCGAGTTTCCGACGAGGTGAACCGGTCCGTCGAACGACGACTCGATCCAGCGCGCCAGCAGACCGGCGATGTCATCGAATCGCAGCGGAAGGTTGCTGCGCTTCGCGAACAGACGATTCCGCCCGAATCCTACGAGATCGACCGCCGACACCAGATAGCGCTCGGCGAGCACTTCGATGTTGTGCCGCCACCAATCCGACGAACCGCCGAGTCCGTGGAGAAGAACGACGGGCGTGCCGTTGCCGGCGCGCGTCTCCCAGAAGGTGTAGGGAGGGAGGTCGATGCGGTTTTGGGTGGGCACTTTTTATCTCGCGTGCATAAAATCGTTTCACGCGGAGACGCGGAGGACGCGGGGAAACACTATCTTCGTTGCCGCGCTTCTTCCACCATCAGACAGCGATCCTGTACGACCTTGATCCCCGCTTCGGCGAGCTTCTGCGCAGCGGCATCGTTCCGGATTCCGAGCTGGAACCATACGCTCTTCGGCTTCGCTGCGATGATGTCGTCGACATGCGGAGGAATGTCGGATGGCTTGCGAAAGACATTCACCATATCGATCGGGCGTCCGATCGCCGCAAGCGTCCGAACAACTGGCTTGCCGAGGATCTCGGTGACCTCGGGGTAGTAAACGGGAACGGGGATGATGTCGTAGCCGGCCTGGGACATGTGCGCGGGAACGTAGAAGCCCGCCTGCCCAGCGTGCGACTCCGGCTTGATGCCGAGGACGGCGATGGTTTTCGTGTCGCGGAGGAGCTCGTCGATTCCGGCGTTGTCGTTGATGAGGTTTGTTTTCCACTCTGTCATGGCGACGGAGGGTAGCAAAAAGCGCGCTATAGCGGTGCGGTGCTACCATCGACGGGACGGAATAACCTCTTCTTCTGATACCTTTTCAGCGGGACAAGTCCAATATCAAATAACTAAGCGAGGTCAATCGTCGGATGAAACGCGCAGCACTCAGCGTCCTTCTATTCATCGTTCCGTTCACCGCGTTCGCCGCCACCTCGGCGCCGACGCAGGCCGTCATCGTCATGATGAAACAGAGCGGCCGTCTCTCGGTCAAATCGCTTGCCACGAGCTTCGATCCGAATGTTTCCGCGGACGAGCGCGATGTGCGCGACCTTCCGGGCATTCACGGCTTCGCGGCCAATCTCACCAGCGATGAGATCGCGTCGCTGAAAGCCTCGGGCAACGTGATTTCGGTCGAGCCTGACTACGAGCGCCACAAGTTTGCAGACACGGTTACGGCCGGAGCGCAGACCACGCCGTACGGTCTGACGTCGATCAACGCGCAGCCGGTGTGGGCCGTCACGCGCGGGAAATCGTTGGCGAATGGCCCGGCGATTCACGTGGCCATCATCGACACGGGCATCGACTACAACTACTCGGAGCTATCGGGCGTTTTCAAGAGCGGCTTCAACTTCGTCGGGCGTAACGGCGATCCTCTTGATGACAACGGCCACGGTACGCACATCGCGGGAACGATCGCGGCAGCGAATGACGGAGCCGGCGTGGTTGGAATCGCGTCGGATGTCGACGTCTATTCGCTGAAGGTGCTCGACACCTGCGGCAGCGGCCGGACGAGCGACATCATCCAGGCTGTGGAGTGGGTTATCCAGAAGAAGAAAGAGATCGGCGGGAACTGGATCGTCAATCTCTCGCTTGGATCGGACGAATCATCTGTAAGCGAACAGACCGAGTTCGACGCCGCGAAAGCCGCGGGCATCCTCGTGTTCGCCGCATCGGGCAACAGCTACGAGGGAAGCGATGGGTTGGCATATCCGGCTGCGTATCCGACGGTCGTCTCCGTCGGTGCGGTTGATGAGACGAATAAGATCACGACGTTTTCGCAACGGGGCGCGGACCTGAAGCTCGTCGCGCCCGGCTTTAACGTACTTTCGACGTGGGTATCCCCGGCGGTTGCTACCAATGACGGCCGCAAAATCGCCGCGACGCGCGCCGACTACGCGGACGCTACCGACTCCACCAAACTCGTTCCCTTGACGTTTTCCGCATGTCCGCCAAACACGACCGGCATCAGCAGCACGTTTGTTTCCTGCGGTCTCGGTAATCCGGCCGACTTTCCGGCATCGGTGAAAGGGAAGATCGCATTGGTACAGCGCGGAACGCTGACGTTTATTGATAAAGCCGCGAATGCTGCGAAAGCAGGCGCGATCGGAATCATCGTTTACAACAACGCCGACGGAGCGATCAATGCCGCATTGGGCACGACGGCCAAGACCGCAGCGACGATTCCGGCCACCGCACCGTTCCTGGGGATCACTCAGGCAGACGGCCAGGCGCTCCTCGCTACTCCAAATGTCACCATCACGATGGGCAACGGGTTCGAGCAATTCAAACTCGAAGCCGGCACGTCAATGGCGACGCCTCACGCGGTTGGTGCGGCGGCGCTGGTGTGGGCAGTCTCGCCAAACTCCACCGCTACGAACGTTGCGACGGCGCTCGAACAGACCGCGAAAGACCTCGGCGTCTCTGGACAGGACACGACGTTCGGCTACGGTCTCGTCGATGCCCTCGCCGCGGCGAAACAGCTCAACCCCACAGCCTTCGCGAACCCTGTCGTCCACGGCCGCCTTGCGGGACGCCGCGGTCATTAAGTTTCCGAAACATCCCCGGGTAAACGCGGCGTCTTCGGGCGCCGCGTTTTTTATGTTGATAGAATCGGCGCAACCAAACAGTCCAGGTCAACCCATTTTCCAGGAGCCACCAATGAAACGCATTGCTCTGGTAGCGGTCATCATTTCGTTCGTCTCGTTTGGAGCATTCTCTGCGTCGAAGCCGGTCAAGAAGACGGCGGCGAAACCGCAGGCCGCGGCGTTGGCCGCAACTGCGCCCGTGCCGTTGGCCGCACTCTTTCCCGCCCCGAATGACACGCAGAGCGTCACGGATGCGAAAGGGATGGTGACGATCGATGCGCCGAACCACGAAGTGATCATGGTCCGCATCGAGTCCGACGGTACGCGCACACACGCCTGTGTGAACACGGAAACGAAAGCGCGCGCGTTCCTGTCCAACGCGAAGGCCACGCCATCCGCCGTAGCGCCACAGGGGAAGTGATCGTGAAAAAACTTCTCGCGGTTTCACTGTTCCTCGTGAGCACGAGCGCATTGGCGAATGCGCACCTCGTCATCCGCAACACGAATGCTGCCGGCGTCGGCTTCAACGATCCGGCTCCTGCAGCGCCGGTCGGCGGCAACAGTGGAACGACGATCGGCCAGCAGCGTCTCATCGTATTTCAGCGCGCCGCGGACATCTGGGGCTCCCTGATCGAGTCGAAGGTCGACATTCCGGTAGACGCCAGTTTCGCCAGCCTCGATTGCTCCGCGACATCCGCGGTCCTGGGACAGGCCAGCGCCGTAACTTTCCAGCGCAACTTCGAAAACGCACCACAACAAAATGTCTGGTATCCGATCGCTTTGGCGAGCGCCATCGCGGGGAAAGATCTTGCCTCTCCGGCCGGTAAGGCTCACATCCGTGCGCAGTTCAACAGCCAACTTGACACGCCTGCCTGTCTTGGCGGCATCGGCTGGTACTACGGGCTCGACGGCGTTCATGGCTCGAAAGAAGACCTGCTCGTCGTGCTCTTGCATGAGCTCGGACATGGCCTCGGCTTCGCCGGTGTCACCAGCGGCACCAGTGGCGCGTTTTTCACGTCACCTCCGTTGCCCAGCGTTTTCGAACAGCACATGCTCGACCTGACGGCCAACGCTCGCTGGAGTGAGATGACGAGCGTGCAGCGCATTACTTCGGCGATCAATGATCAGAAAGTGGTCTGGGACGGAGCGTCGACGACCACGGCAGCCTTGAAGTTTCTTGGCGGCACTCCCACTCTCAAGATCACTGCACCCACATCGCTGGTCAAAAGCTATCAGATCAACACCGCGCAGTTCGGACCCAAGATCAGCGTTGCGGGAGTCAACGGTTCTGTCGCTGCCGCTATCCCTAATGACGGATGTACTACGATCACGAATCCTGGCGCGATCACCGGCAGGATCGCTCTTGTCGACCGAGGGCCGGCCGGAACACCTTGCACCTTCGTTATCAAAGTAAAGAATGCGCAGTTGGCAGGGGCAACCGCAGTGATCGTCGCCGACAATGTGATCGACACCATTCCGGGAATGGGAGGCACTGACGCCACGATCACGATTCCCAGCGTCGGCGTCAGCATGAGCGACGGGGCTGCGATTCGCGCAGCGATCCCGACCACCGTCACTGCAATACTTTTCGCCGACACTTCGCGGCTCGCGGGTGCAGACACCAGCGGCCATCCGAAGCTGTATGTTCCAACGTCCCTTATCGAAGGCTCCTCGATGTATCACTTCGATACGTCGGCATCGCCGAATCTCTTGATGGAGCCAAACATCAGCTCCGACCTTCCCGTGACCGGAGTCGATCTCACCCTCAACCAGCTGTTCGACATCGGCTGGAAGCCTGCAGTGATTAGCCAGACTGGCCGCATGGCCGGCCGCCGCGGACACTAGAAATGGCGCAGTCACACGACAAAATGAAAAACATCGCCGTCTGCGCCGTCGTTTTTCTGGCGGCAACTAGTCTGTTCGCCAACGCGCGGTTCATCATTCAAAACAGCGACGCCGCGGGAGCTGGCTTCAACGATGCCACCGCCGCAGCGCCTGTCGGTGGCAATCCTGGAACGACGCTCGGGCAGCAACGCCTGAACGTCTTTCAGCGCGCCGCCGACATCTGGGGTGCGCTGATCGATTCCCGAGTTGACATTCGCGTCGATGCCAGCTTCGCCAGCCTCGATTGCACGAGCACCTCCGCCGTCCTCGGCTCGGCGGGCGCCACGAAAATCGTGCGCAACTTCGACAACGCGCCCCAGCAGGACGTCTGGTATCCCATTGCTCTTGCCAATGCCATCGCAGGCAAAGATCTCTCGGAAGGTTCGGCTCACATCCGCGCGAAGTTCAATAGTCAGATCGACCTCCCCATCTGTCTCGGCGGTCGTGGCTGGTACTACGGCTTCGATGGGAAACACGGTGGGCAGGAAGACCTGCTGGTCGTCCTCCTTCACGAGCTTGGTCACGGTCTCGGATTCGCCGGCATAACGAACGGAACCACGGGCATCATGAACGGCAACTTTCCCGGCGTTTTCGAGCAGCACATGCTCGACGCGACCACCGGCATCCACTGGAGCCAGATGACGGACGCGCAACGCCTCGCCTCGTCGATCAACGACCAGAAAGTCGTATGGGATGGCGCCTCGACCACGGCCGCGGCCTTGAAGTTCCTCGATCCCAAACCGAGCATGAACATCCTCGCGCCGGCGACATTGGCGAAGTCGTATCCGATCAGCGCCGCCAGCTTCGGCCCACATCTCACCGTCGCCGGCTTGAATGGAACCGTGGCGGCAACGACTCCAGCCGACGGATGCGCAGCGATCACGAATGGCGCCGCGATCACGGGCAGGATTGCGTTGATCGACCGAGGAACTTGCGGTTTGACGATCAAGACGAAGAATGCCCAGCTTGCGGGAGCAATCGCCGTCATCGTCGCCAACAACGGGCCGGGTGGCTTCGGTCCATTCGACGGCGCCGATGCCACGATCACGATTCCCTCCGTTGGGATTACGCAGGCTGACGGAGCCGCGATCCGCGCGGCACTCGCATCGAACGTGTCGGCCTTGCTGTTTCTCGATGCAGCGACCGTCGCTGGCGCTGATGGCAGCGGGCATCCCAGGCTCTACGTTCCCGCCGTCTACACAGCCGGCTCCTCGATGTACCACTTCGACACCTCGGCGTCGCCGAACCTGCTCATGGAGCCGAACATCAGCAGTGATCTTCCTGCGGACAGCGTCGATCTGACACTCAACGAGCTGTTCGATATCGGCTGGAAACCGGCGACGAAGGGTCAGACCGGCCGTTTTTCGGGCCGCCGCGGACACTGACAGGCGCATCACTTGCGTATCGCCGTTCGGGGCTAGAATACCCGCCCTGCCGCGCGAGAGTCTTTCGCGTGCGAATCACATCTAACGGAGAACAACGCTCATGCGCATCGGTGTACCGACTGAGATCAAGAACAACGAGTATCGCGTAGGAATGACGCCCTCAGGGGCGCAGGATCTGACCTCCGACGGTCACAAGGTGTACGTGCAATCGGGCGCAGGAAACGGCAGCGGGTTCGGCGACGATGAGTACTCCGCCGCCGGCGCCACGATCCTCGCCACTGCGGATGCGGTGTACGAACAGGCCGACATGATCGTCAAAGTCAAGGAGCCGGTCGACGCCGATCTGGCCCGGCTCAAAGACGGCCAGTTGCTCTTCACCTATCTCCATCTCGCGCCGGTCCCGGATCTCACCGCCGCATTGCTGAAGAAAAAAATCACCGGCATCGCCTACGAGACGATCACCGACGACCGCAAGCGCACGCTGCCGCTACTCACGCCGATGTCCGAGGTCGCCGGCCGCATGTCCGTGCACGTCGGCGCGTATTACCTGCACAAGCCGAACAACGGGCGCGGCGTTCTTCTTGGCGGCGTGCCGGGAACGTTGCCGAGCGACGTCGTCATCATCGGCGGAGGCGTGGTCGGAACGAATGCCGCGAAGATGGCTGTCGGACTCGGCGCGCGCGTGACGATTCTCGACACGAATCTCGATCGTCTTCGTCAGCTCGACGACATTTTTATGGGCAGGGTTCAGACGCTGGCGTCGAACCGGGCACATCTCACCGACGCTTGCCGCCATGCCGATCTCCTCATTGGCGGCGTCCTCATACCCGGCGCGTCGGCACCGAAGCTCGTCACGCGGGCCATGGTCAGCGAGATGAAGAAGGGCTCGGTGATCGTCGATGTAGCCATCGATCAGGGCGGATGCGTCGAGACTGCACACGCGACGACGCACTCGGATCCTGTGTACGAAGTCGACGGCGTCATTCACTACTGCGTTGCCAACATGCCGGGCGCTGTACCGCGAACATCGACGATTGCACTGACGAACGCAACACTGCCCTATACGCGCAAACTGGCCTCGCTTGGCTTTAAGAAAGCCATTATGGATGCGGGGCTTGCGGAAGGCGTCAATGTTTATGAAGGAATGATTACCTACAAGGCCGTGGCGGAGTCTCAGGGACGCGAGTATGCAGAGCTTTCGCGATTGATTTAGCGTAGACTCTTTTGAGTCGCCTTCCATCGCGGCAGCTCACCTCATGGTGCTCCAAGGAGGTCCTTCCATGCCGTCCCGGCAATCGGTCCGTCTAATCATCGCCCTCACCCTCGTTGTCATGTCAACTGCGTCAGCGTTCGCGCAAAACCCTAGCTCAAACCTTTCAATGAGCAAGAGCGGGCCAACGAGAGCGCTCGTGGGCAGTACCATTGATTACACTCTGTCGGTCTTTAACAGTGGACCGAGCGCCGCGAGCACCCTTTCGATCGAGGACCAGATTCCCCCCGGCTTGACGTTTATCTCCCTGGTAAGCGCTCCAGGCTTTACCTGTTCTACCCCGGCCGTCGGCTCAAACGGTGCGATCTTCTGTACGGCGGCGACGCTGGCAGTCAACGGCACCGCTTCGTTCACACTGACGGTCCAGGTTCCTGCTAATGGCACATTCGGCACCACGATCACGAATACCGCGACGGCGAGAACGCCGCAGGTGGCAGGCCCTGGACTCCCGCCTCCAAACCCTGATTTCGATCCGGACGAATCGAACAATAGCGCGTCATCCTCGGCAATCGTGCATGGAACCGCAGATCTTCTCGTCACGAAAACGGGCCCCGACACTGCCCCTGCCGGTAGTGATGTGGTCTACAACGTGGTGGTCACCAACCAGGGTCCTGATGCCGCAACCACCCTCTCGTTCGAAGATCGGGCGACGCCTACAGAGATGACCTACGTTTCTTCGGTACGCGATCCGGCCTTCAGTTGCGCCGAGCCAGGCGTTGGAACCAATGGATCGCTTTTCTGCACGGCACCCACTCTTGCGGCCGGCGCGAGCGCAAATTTCACAGTAACTTGGCACATCGCCCCTGCCACTCCTCAGGGAACAATTTTTACGAACGTCGCGAAAGCCGAAACACCGGCAAATACCGGACCCAACCAAGGGCCACCGCCCTCCAATGACGATCCAAACGAAGAGAGCAATAGTGCTTCGGTCTCTACGATCGTGCCAGCTAACAACGCGGACATCGGCGTCCTCAAGAACGGTCCGAACGTCGCAGGACCAAATACCGACGTGTCCTATGACATCACCGTTACGAACGGCGGACCCGTTGACGCGGCCAGCTTCAACCTCGACGACACGCTTCCCGGAACGATGACCTTCGTTTCGATTATCAGGAACAGCGGCCCGGCGTTCACTTGCTCGAATGTTGGCCCCGCCGTCACCTGCTCCATCGCTTCATTGACCGCCGGCTCCTCGGCGACGTTCACGCTTGTGGGACACATACCGGCTGGCACGGCAGCGGGCACTACGTTCAACAACAAGGCGACCGTTACTTCCACGACGAACGACAACAACCCGGACAACAATCAATCCACCACATTTCTCACCGTCTCCAGCGTCGATCTCTCGATCACGAAATCCGGACCGGCAACGATCACTGCGGGGCAGAACATCACCTACAACCTGACGTTCGCGAACGCCGGGCCCGATGCCGCAGCCAATGGCGGGTTTCAGGATTCGCTGCCGGCCGGAACAACATTCGTTTCCCTGACTCACACCGGCGGCAACACCGCTGGCCTGTCAATTCCAACTTGCTCTGCGCCCACCGCTGGCTCGACAGGTATGGTTAGCTGTGCAGCCGGCAGTTACCCATCTGGTGGCACCGATAGTTACGATCTCGTTCTCAATGTGAATACGAACTTTCCTGACGGCGGAACCCTCACGAATACCGCCACCACCAGCACCGACAGTTTCGACTCCAACACCAGCAACAACAGCGCCTCGAGCTCGGCAACCGTGACGGGGCTCGCCGACATGAGTGTGACCAAGGCCGGACCTGGGACCGCCACCGCAGGCAACAATATTTCGTACTCAATTACCGTCACGAATAACGGGCCTGGTGCAGCGAGCGCGCAGCTCACTGACTCGTTGCCATCGGGCACGACATTCGTGTCGCTCGCACAAAACAACGGTCCGGCGGCGATCTGCAGCAGCCCTTCGTTCGGATCAAACGGTACGGTGACCTGCAACTGGACAACCCTTGCGAGCGGAGCGAGCGCGAACTTCACGCTGGTCATCAAGACAGCGGGGAGCGCCGTGGGATCTGTCATCAATACCGCGAATGTCTCGACTACAGCGAGCGACACCAACGGCGGCAATAACGCATCGCCATCGACGACTACGCTCAGCTCCAGCGCGGACGTCGCGGTGACCAAGAGCGGACCGACCACCGCGGTGCAGAACCAAGACGTCAGCTACACGATCGTCATCACGAACAACGGTCCGAGCGACGCGCAGACCGCGACTCTGACGGACCCGTTGCCTGCCACGACAACGTTCGTGTCGTACACACAAAACAGCGGCCCTGCGTTCAGTTGTACGCCTCCGCCCGTCGGGTCCGGCGGCACGTTCTCCTGCACCATCGCCACACTCGCCGCCGGCGCATCCGCCAACTTCACCCTCGTCGTGCATACGACGCTTGCGACACCTTCCGGTCCGATGAGCAACATCGCTACGGCGTCCACGACGACAACCGATCCGAACAGCGGCAACAACAGCGCCACCGCCACCACCGGCGTTTCGTTGGTCGACCTCGGCATCACCAAGACTCCTCAGCCACCTGCATACGGCACGGGACAGCCACTGACCTGGACGCTGGTAGTGACGAACAGCAGCGCCACGCCAGCAACGAACGTGACCGTCACCGACGTCCTGCCAGCAGGCACAACGTTGACTGGTTCCACGCCCGCCGGCGCGTGCAGCGGCACGACGACGATCACCTGCACTGCCGCAGTGTTGAATGGCGGCGCATCGGTCACGTTCACGATCACCGTCACGCTTCCGCCGACGCCGGGACCGATCACGAACACTGCCACCGTCTCCAGCGCCACCACGGACGCCAATCCAGCCAACAACACGGCCTCGTCGACGATCACCGTGATCCCCGCCGCTCAAGTCCCGATGATTTCACCGCTCGCTCTGCTTCTGCTCAGCATCGTCCTCGCCGTCGCGGGCGCGATCCTGCAAAGACGCTAACCCTTTCTGCCTTTTTCACGACGGCGCCATCCGCAAGGGTGGCGCCGTTCTGGCTGTGAGTCCTTCCGGATCTACTCATCGACGAATCGACAGCTCTGCCGAACACTCGCCCCTTCCCAACCACAACCCATTCAACGCTACAGCTTTGTAACCGTAACAATCTCTGCATCTGTTGGAATCAGTTTCCTGAATGCTCGATAAGACTCTCATCACGCTCAGCGTCCTTTTTCTCGCCTCCGGCTGCACGAGCCTGCGCGATCTCGCGGCGATCACTGATCCTGCCGCTCACGGCGTCGGGACGCCCACAACGCCCTCTGCGCAGTGGACGCCGCCCGCAACGGCCATACCTCCTTCCGTGGCTCGTCCGGGCGATCTCGTTCTTCCGCCCACCACTGCGGCGCTGGAGTTGGCGCAGATCGTCGACATCGCGCTGTCGAACAATCCACTCACCCGCACGACATGGCTCGATGCCCGCATTGCGGAGGCAAACCTCGGCAGCGCACGCGCCGCGTATCTTCCGACCGTCGATCTCGGCGCCTCCCTGACGCGATCTCGCAGCACCACTGGAACCGTCACGTCACTCACCGGTCCCGCGCTGTCGCTCGATTACCTCCTGTTCGATTTCGGCGGCCGCAATGCGGCAACGGAGGCAGCGCGGCAGACGCTCATCGCAGCGGACTACGCGCACAATCAAGCCATCCAGGATGTCATTCTCCGCGTCGAGCAGTCCTACTACGACTACCTCGCGGCGAAAGCGCTCCTCACCGCACAGGCGGCGACGATCAAGGAACGGCAGACCAGCCTCGACTCCGCGGATGCCCGACATCGTGCCGGCGTCGCGACGATCGCCGACGTTCTCCAGGCGCGTACCGCGTTGTCGCAAGCGCAGTTGACCTACGAGACGATCGACGGCAATCTTCACCGGCTCCAGGGAACGATCGCGACGGTGATGGGGTTGCCGGCAACGACGCCGTTCGCAGTCGGCGAACTTCCCAGCGACGTGCCGGCGCAGCAGGTCAGCGAGGCGGTCGAGTCGCTGATCGCGCGCGCGTCCGCCGGCCGGCCCGACCTCGCCGCCGCGCGCGCCGCGGTCGAACGAGCGCGCGCCCGCGTCACCCTGGTCCGGGCGCAAGGACTGCCGTCGCTTGGACTCGGCGCAAGCGTTGCGCCAGTATTCACGAATGGGTTGCGGCAACACACGACTCCATACTCCGCCGGCATTTCCTTTCGGTTTCCTCTATTCACGGGATTTCGCAACACGTACGACGTCCGCGCGGCGAAACTCGAAACGGATCTCGCTGCCGAAAACGCGCGCGGTCTCGAAGAGCAGATCGGTCTCCAGGTCTGGACGAGCTACTACGATCTGCAGACGGCGATGCAGCGATTGAAGACCAGCCGCGATCTTCTGCGCGATGCGCAGGAATCAGTCGATGTCGCATTGGGCCGCTATCGCGCCGGCATCGGCAACATCCTCGACCTCCTCACCGCCGAGGCTGCACTCGAAAATGCAAGAGCGGAGGAAGTTCAGGCCCGTACGGACTGGTTCCTTTCCTTGGCACAACTCGCACACGACACCGGCACGCTGACAACGGCAGCCGCGGCAGAAGGAAAATAATCACGATGAAGAGCTCGATGTTCCCGATTCGCCCGCGCCGCGTTGCGCCGAAGGGAATTGGATTCCTCCATGCGATCGGAATGACTGGAGCGGTTCTCGTCCTCCTCGCAGGTTGCAGCGAGAAGAAAGAGAAACCGCCCGAAGAGCGCGTCCCGGTAACCACCGCCGTGGCCGAACAAAAGGACGTACCGCTGCAAGTCCGTGCGATCGGAAGCGTGCAGCCGATCGCCAGCGTGGCCGTTCGCGCGCTCGCGGGTGGTCAGCTCCAGCGTGTCTGGTTTCACGAAGGCGACGACGTCCGCAAAGGACAGCTTCTTTTCACCATCGATCAACGGCCGTTTCAAGCAACCCTCGCCCAGGCGCAAGCGAATCTGGCTCGCGATGAAGCGCAGCTTCGCAACGCCGAATCGGAAGCGAAACGCTACGCGGAGCTCGTGAAGAAGGACTACGTCACGCGCGAGGAGTACGACAAGTTCGCCTCGGGTGCTGAGGCCGCGCGAGCTGTGGCTGCTGCCGACCGTGCCGCGGTAGAAACAGCGCGCCTCCAGCTTTCGTACTGCGAGATTCGCTCGCCGATGGATGGCCGCACCGGAAGTCTGCAGGTCCAGACCGGCAATCTGGTCAAAGCAAATGACACGACGCCGCTCGTCACCATCAACCAGATCACGCCCGTTTACGTCACGTTCTCCGTTCCGGAGTCGCAACTCGGCAGCGTGCGCGCGCGCGGCCTCGGCAATGTGCCTGTCTCCGCATCGCCGCAACAAGGCGGTGCGCCGGTACAAAATGGCAAGCTGACCTTCGTCGACAACTTCGTCGACGCGCAGACCGGCACGATCACGCTCAAGGCGACGTTCGCCAATGAAGGACGCGTGCTCTGGCCCGGCGAGTTCGTCAATGTGGCGATGACGCTGGCGAATCGCGCCAATGCCACGGTTGTCCCGCTCCAGGCGATTCAGAACGGCCAGAAGGGCCAGTATGTTTATGTCGTCACCAGCGGTGATGGCGTGCAGATGCGTCCTGTCACCGTCGTCCAGCAACTCGAAATGCAGGCCGTGATCGGCAGCGGCGTGAATCCCGGAGATACTGTCGTCACCGACGGCCAGATCCGATTGACGCCGAAAAGCAAAGTGGATGTGAAGAAGTCGCTGTGAACGTAGCCGGCATCAACCGACAACCCGAGCGCGAACCACTATGAATATCGCCGCCCTCTTCATCCGCCGCCCGGTCATGACGACGCTGGTCATGCTCGCCATCGTTCTCTTCGGAATCATGGCCTACCGGCAACTGGCCGTGAGCGATCTGCCGAACGTCGACTTCCCGACGATTCAAGTCGGCGCGTCGCTGCCGGGGGCAAGTCCGGAGACGATGGCATCCGCGGTGGCCACGCCGCTCGAGCGTCAGTTCTCGACGATTGCAGGCCTCGACTCGATGGTGTCGTCATCGTCACTCGGGTCGATGGGAATCACGCTGCAGTTCAATCTCAATCGCAACCTCGACGCCGCCGCGCAGGATGTGCAGGCCGCCATCGCGGCCGCCGCGCGCCAGTTGCCGCCCAACATGCCGGCGCCGCCGTCGTACAACAAGGTCAATCCCGCCGACACGCCCGTCCTCTACCTCGCCATCACCTCGGACAACATGCCGCTGTATCAGCTCGACGACTACGCCGAAACGATGATGGCGTTGCGCATCTCCGCGATCGAGGGCGTGGCCCAGGTTCAGGTATACGGCGCGCAAAAGTACGCGGTGCGCGCTCAGCTCGATCCGCGCCAGCTCGCCACGCGCGGCGTTGGCATCGACGAGGTGGCCGCGGCAATCCGCGCCAACAACGTGAACCTTCCCGCCGGCGTCCTGACCGGCCCCTACACGAACTACACCGTCGAGGCGAATGGGCAGCTCTTCAAGGCGGCCGACTACGCCAAGGTCATCGTCGCGTACCGCAACGGCCATCCTGTCCGGCTCGGCGAGCTCGGCAAAGTACTTGACGACGTCGAGAACAATCAGACCATGGCCTGGTTCCGCGGCAAGCCCGGTTTCATTCTCGCAGTGCAAAAGCAGCCGGGTACCAATGCCGTCGAAGTCTCCGACCGCGTGCGTGCGCTGCTGCCGTCGTTCCGCAGCCAGTTGCCGGCGTCGGTCGATCTGCAGGTTCATCGCGACCGCGCCGACTCCATCCGCGCCTCGGTCGACGACGTGAAGTTCACGCTGCTCCTGACGCTGTTCCTCGTCATCCTGGTCATCTTCCTCTTTCTGCGAAACGTCTCCGCCACGATCATTCCCAGCCTGGCGCTGCCGCTCTCGATCGTCGGCACGTTCGGCGTCATGTACCTCTTCGACTACTCGCTCGACAATCTCTCGTTGATGGCGCTCACGCTCTCGGTGGGGTTCGTCGTCGACGACGCCATCGTCATGCTGGAGAACATCGTCCGGCACATGGAGATGGGCGAGTCGCCGATGGAAGCGGCGCTGAACGGATCGAAAGAGATTGGCTTCACGATCATCTCGATGACGATCTCGCTGGCCGCCGTGTTCATCCCCATTCTCTTCATGGGCGGCATCCTGGGACGGCTCTTCCACGAATTCGCGGTGACGATCGGCGCGGCCATTCTCGTCTCCGGTTTTGTCTCGCTCACGCTCACGCCGCTGCTGAGCGCGAAGTTCCTTCGTCCACACAAGGACGAGAAACACGGCAAGCTCTATCAAGCGACCGAGCGGATCTTCGACGGCATGCTCGCGCTTTACGAACGGGGCCTGCGCATCGCACTCCGGCAGCGCGCGTTGACGTTGATCTTTTCGCTGGTCATCCTGGCGGCCACGGTCTGGCTCTTCATGACCGTACCGAAAGGGTTCATCCCGAACGAAGACCAGAATGAAGTGCGCATCAGCCTCGAAGCCGCGCAGGGAACATCGTTTCCCGAGCTGATGAGGCATCAGAAGATGGCCATGGACATCGTGGCGAAGGATCCGCGCGTGGCGACGTTTTTTTCGTTCGTCGGCCGCGGCGGGGCCAACAACAGCAGCGTCATTTCCCTGCGCCTCCTCCCCAAGGGTCAGCGCAAGGCGTCGATCGACGACGTGATGAACGATCTCCGCCCGAAGCTGAATGCCATTCCCGGCTACCGCGTCTCGCTCCAGAACCCGCCGCCCATCCGTCTCGGCGGCCGTCAGTCCAACTCGCAGTATCAATTCACACTGCAATCGGCCGATACGGCCACGCTCTACGATGCCTCGCAGAAGATGATGGAGAAGATGCGCACACTGCCGGGATTCGTCGACGTCAATACCGATCTCTTCCTGCGCAATCCGACCGTCTCCGTGAAGATCGACCGCGACCGCGCGGCTACGCTCGGCCTCACACCGAACCAGGTCGAAGACGCACTCTATTCGTCGTATGCCACGCGGCAGGTATCGCAGATCTACGCGCCGAACAACACCTACCAGGTGATCATGGAGCTCGATCCGCAGTTCATGAAGAACCCGCAGTCATTGTCGCTGTTGTATGTCCGCTCATCGTCGGGCGAGCTCGTACCGCTCGACGCGGTCGCGAAGATGATTCCATCTGTCGGCCCGCTGGCGGTGAACCATTCCGGTCAGTCGCCGTCCGTAACGCTCTCGTTCAACCTGAAACCAGGTACTTCACTCGGTGCTGCCGTGAATGAGATCAACAACGCTGCGAAGAGCGTGCTGCCATCGAATGTCTCGACGTCGTTCCAGGGAACGGCACAAGCCTTTCAATCGTCACTGCAGGGTCTCGGCATGTTGCTGCTCGTCGCCATCGCCGTCATCTACCTCGTGCTTGGCATCCTCTACGAGAGTTTCATCCATCCGCTGACGATTCTCTCGGCGCTTCCATTCGCAGGATTTGGTGCACTCCTGACGCTGCTGGTCTTCCACGTCGATCTATCGATCTATGCCTTCGTCGGCATCATCATGCTCGTCGGTCTGGTGAAGAAGAACGGCATCATGATGGTCGACTTCGCGATCGAGGCACAGAAGCTGGGCAAAGGTCCCGTCGACGCGATTTACGAAGCGTGCGTCGTCCGTTTCCGGCCGATCATGATGACGACGATGGCTGCGCTGATGGGAACGATCCCCATCGCCCTGGGTTTCGGCGCGGGCGCCGAGTCGCGCCGGCCTCTCGGACTGGCCGTTGTCGGCGGTCTGCTTTTCTCGCAGACGCTCACTCTCTTCGTAACTCCGGTCTTCTATGTCTACATGGATAAGCTGCGCAAGAAGCCGGAGGGCGAAGCACCCGGCGGTGCGGACACAACGATCGAAGATGAGTTCGCCGCGCTGGAGCCCGCTGTAGAAGAACAGCCGGCCGGCGTGATGTTTCGCACAGTCAAACCGGAGCCGGCAACATAATCGTGACTCCCATGCGCAACTATCTTGCCGTTCTCGCCT
The DNA here is from genome assembly GCA_034665065.1 of Thermoanaerobaculia bacterium. Taxonomy (GTDB): domain Bacteria; phylum Acidobacteriota; class Thermoanaerobaculia; order Gp7-AA8; family Gp7-AA8; genus JADGNZ01. The sequence goes on from JAXDGL010000016.1 coordinate 45,879, forward strand.
TCACCGCCGTTGCTCTCACAGCGTTGCAGGCAGACGCGCAAAGCGCCGATCTCGTCATCTCGAAGAGCGGCACCGAGTCCGCGTCCGCAGGCGAGACCATCGTCTATTCGATTTTTGTTTTCAACAACGGACCCTCTGCTGCGCAAAACGTGACGATGGCCGATCCGCTGCCATCCGGCACCACATTCATATCGCTGAACGTATCGGATGGCCCCTTCACCTGCAGCACGCCGGCCGCTGGCTCAGGCGGGACGGTTTCGTGTTCAGCGACGACGATGGAGGTCGAAGGGACCGTCAGCTTCACGCTATCCGTGAAGACATCCGCCAGCGCGCCGAGCGGCTTGATTACGAACACGGCCACGATCTCCTCCGCTACGCCCGATCCCAGTCCGTCGGACAACACTAGTAGCGTCTCCACAGGAATCGCGGGCGCGTCGTCGGCCTCCTCTGACCTGTCGATCGAATCGATGGACCGGGCGCTCGCCGCCAGCGCCGGTGCGACGGCAAGCTTTCAAGTGAGCATCGCCAACAAGGGCCCGTCTACTGCGCATCATCCGAAGCTGACCAATGCCGTTCCTGCGAATTCGACCTTCCTGGCAGTCAATGTATCCGACCCGCTCGGCGAGTTTCAATGCACGACGCCCGCGGTCGGAACCACCGGCAACATCGTTTGTACGGCGCCGGCGTTCGATGTGCGCAGCAATGGTGACCAGCCTGTCTTCACGTTCACATTCCGCGTCAACAATGGCGTTAGCGCCGAAACGACGCTGACCAATACGGCCAGTATCTCCGGCGATGAGACTGATCCAAACACTTCGAACAATTCTCAGAGCCGTACAACCGCGATCACGAACACATCGCCATCGGCGGACGTATCGGTCGCCACGTCGGGAAGCGCCGCGACTTTCACCATCACGGTTCGCAATGCCGGCCCGAACGACGCAGAGAACGTCGTGCTCAACGACGCCATCCCATCGGGAAGCACATTCGCAAGTTGGACGCAGACCAACGGGCCGCACTTCACCTGCAGCACTCCAGCAGCCGGTGGAACGGGAGCCATCAACTGCACGCTGGCCATCCTCGCAGGCCTGGATGGAAAGACGACGAGCGCCGAGTTCGTGCTCGCGCTGAATACGTCGGCGCAGGTCGCGAATAGTGTGTCGGTGTCGGCGAGCACCAGCGACCCGAGACCGGACAACAATACGTCCTCATACCCGGTCGCCGGCACGATCACGATCGACGACGTGAGTGTGACTGAGGGCAATGACGGCACGACGCCGGCCGTCTTCACGGTGAGGCTGCAGCCAGCAAATGCGACGCTCACGGCAACGGTCAACTATCAGACTGTGGCCATCTCCGCCACTCCCGGGACCGACTTCGTCCCGGCGTCCGGTACCCTCACATTTCGAGCCGGCGAAACACAGAAGAACATCACCATCTCCGTCCTCGGCGATACGCTCTTCGAAGGGAACGAGACCTTTGATGTACTGCTCTCGGACTCCGTGAATGCAGTGATCGGCACTTCATTCGGCGTCGGGACCATCGTGGACAACGATCAGTCGGGACCTCCGGTACCGGTCGTACAGATCGGCAATGTCCCCATCCCCGAAGGAAACAGCGGGACCCGCAACGCCACGTTTACTGCCACGTTGTCGTTCGTTTCCACCACCATCAGCCGCGTTCGCTGGCAGACGCAGGACGGAACCGCGACGGCAGGATCGGACTACGTCGCCTCCAGCGGCGAGCTTGTTTTCCAGCCAGGCGAGCTCTCGAAAACCTTCACTATCGTAGTCATCGGCGACACGGCTTTTGAGCCAGACGAGATCTTCAACATCGTCATCACAGGCACGGACAACGCCACGGCCGCCTCCGGTCCACCAGCGGCCGGGATCATCGTCAACGACGACGTGCAGCCTCCCTCCCGTCATCGCCCTTCCCACCCGTAAGGGCGTCCACCGGCGCCACCTCTTGACAGAATAAACCGCCGAACATATTGTTAGCACTCACGAGGCTTGAGTGCCAAACACGCAGCCCTGAACAGGCGAGAAATTTCGCGGCGTTCTGCCGCGAATCCATCCACGATTCAAAGCGAAAGGAGAGTCACAGATGTCTATGAAACTACGTCCGTTGTACGACCGGATCGTCGTCACGCGCAAGGAAACCGGAGAGCAGGTGCGCGGCGGAATCATCATCCCGGACACCGCCAAAGAGAAGCCGCAGCAGGCGGAAGTGATCGCAGTCGGCGACGGCAAGTTTTCCGAGGACGGGAAGCGCATGAAGCTCGACGTCAAGAAGGGCGACACGGTCCTCATCGGCAAATACTCCGGCACCGATATCAAGATCGATGACGTCGAGTACACCATCCTCCGCGAAGACGAAGTCCTCGCAGTAGTCGACTAAAAGCAACAAGAAAGCAAGGAGAAAACCCCATGGCAAAGCGCATTACGTACAGTGAAGATGCCCGTCAGGCGATTCTTCGCGGCGTCAACAAGCTCGCCGACGCGGTCAAAGTGACCCTGGGCCCCCGCGGCCGCAACGTCGTCATCGAGAAGAAGTTCGGTTCCCCCACGATCACCAAGGACGGCGTCACCGTCGCCAAGGAGATCGAGCTGAAGGACGAGATGGAGAACGCCGGAGCCCAGATGGTCCGCGAGGTCGCTTCCAAGACCTCCGACATGGCTGGCGACGGTACCACCACCGCGACGGTTCTGGCCCAGGCCATCTATCGCGAAGGCATCAAGAACGTGACCGCCGGCGCGAACCCGATGGACATCAAGCGCGGCATCGAGCTCGCCGTCAAAGCCGCCGTCGAGTCAATCGACAAGCTGGCCAAGCCGGTTGAGGGCAAGGACATCGCCCACATCGGAACGATCTCCGCGAACAGCGACGACGAGATCGGCACCATCATCGCCCAGGCGATGGACAAGGTCGGCAAAGACGGCGTCATCACCGTCGAAGAGGCACGCGGCCTCGACACCGTCCTCGAAGTCGTCGAAGGCATGCAGTTCGACCGCGGCTATCTCTCGCCGTACTTCGTGACCGATCCGGAGCGCATGGAGACCGTCCTCGAGAACGCCAAGATTCTCATCTACGAGAAGAAGGTTTCCTCGATGAAGGACCTCCTGCCGATCCTCGAGCAGACCGCTCGTCAGGGCAAGCCGCTCCTCATCATCGCCGAAGACGTCGAAGGCGAGGCTCTGGCCACGCTCGTCGTCAACAAGCTTCGTGGCACGCTCAACGTCGCCGCCGTCAAGGCCCCAGGCTTTGGCGACCGCCGCAAAGCGATGCTCGAAGACATCGCCATCCTCACCGGCGGCAAGCTGATCTCCGAAGACATCGGCGTGAAGCTCGAGAACGTCAAGTGGGAAGACCTCGGCGACGCCAAGCGCGTCACGATCGATAAGGACAACACCACGCTCGTCACCGACACCGATGACAAGTCCCGCAAGGACGTGATCGCCGGCCGTGTGAAGCAGATTCGTGGCCTCATCGAAGATACGACCTCGGACTACGACCGCGAGAAACTCCAGGAGCGCCTGGCCAAACTCGTGGGCGGTGTTGCCGTCATCAAAGTCGGCGCCGCCACCGAAACCGAGATGAAAGAAAAGAAAGCCCGCGTCGAAGACGCAATGCATGCGACCAAGGCCGCTGTAGAGGAAGGCATCGTTCCAGGTGGGGGCGTCGCTCTCCTTCGAGCGATTGCAGCCGTCGAAGCGGTCAAGGCCGAGGGCGACGTGAAGGTTGGAGTGAATGTCATCCGCCGCGCGCTCGAAGAGCCGTTCCGCCAGATCGTCTTCAACGCTGGCAAAGAAGGCTCGGTCCTGCTGAACGAGATCAAGATCAAAGGCGGCAACTGGGGCTATGACGCCCGCACCGACGCCGTCGTCGACATGATCGAAGCCGGCATCATCGATCCAGCCAAGGTGACGAAGCAGGCGCTCCAGAACGCCTCCTCGATCGCCAGCCTCATGCTCACCACCGAAGCGCTCATCTCCGAGATCAAGGAAGACGAGAAAGCTCCGGCCGGCGGCGGCAACCCGGGAATGGGCGGTATGGGCGGCATGTACTAAGTTTCAATCAACGCAATCCATGAACGGGCGGGCCGCAAGGTCCGCCCGTTTTGCGTTCCGCCCTTCGGCTCACTGCGCCAGAACGTCGTGCATGAGATTGATGGCCAGCCGGTTCGGCTTCTTCGGCATCTTGATCTCGAAGTCGAGGTTTCTCGTCGTAGTGCCAATCATCGGGATCTGGGCAATCTTGAAGATCTGGCCTTTGTCGAATTCCGCGTAGATCGGGACTTGCGCTCGAAATCCCTCACCTACATCATCCTGAACGATGGATCCGGTGATGTGGAACTTGCCGTCGGAACCGGTTTTGATATCGAACTTCGCCGTGTATCGTGGAATCTCGGTTCCATAAATCCACTGATCGAAGAACCAGTCCGGTTTCCCGTTACCCATGGCATCGAGATTGGGCGTCATGTGCTTCTGCACGATGGAGCGGAAGTCTTCCGTCGTCGCGTTCCGGCCGGAGTACGTTCTGACGAAGTCCGTCATCATGGCAATGAAATCCGCGTCAGGATTCTGCCTGTTCGTGCGGTCCTGCATCGTCATACGCAGCATGTGAAGGACATACGCTCCCTTGTTGTAGACGAGCGCCTGATACGCGTAGGGATTGCGCCATGTGCTGAGCCGCGGTCCCTGACTGATGGGACCCGCCTCTCGGTTCGTAATGAAGGTACGCGGCTGCTTCGTGAGAATGTACTTTCTGGACGACTCCCAGAACTCGTTGTACTTGCGCGGTCCACCCGTAAACTGCAGAACCAGCGCTGCGCTGAAATCGGCGAACCCTTCACTGAGCCACGTGTCATGGTAGGTCGCTGGTCCAACCGTGTGGCCCCACCACTGATGGGACATCTCATGCGGTCCGACCTGCTCGATGAAGTCGCTGGCACCAGCCAGCCCGAGTTGCGCGCGCGTGGTGCCGCTCAGTACCGCCAGGTACGGTAGATAGACCAGACCAGGCCACGATTGTCCGAAGTCCCATTGTGATTGCTGCGAGATCGAAACCTTCTTGAGCTGCGAGGCCCCGAAGTAGGCAGAGGCCACCCGCGAAGCATTGACGGCGTCCGCCATGGCCGAATCAGCCAGACTGGCCGTGTCAAGGTAGACCTGATGCGGCCCACCTTCCATGTCAGGCTCTCCGCTCGTCACGAGACCGCCCGGCAGCATGCCGCTGTCGCCCCGCCCCGATTGGAGTGCCTGATTGATCTCCTTGATGATGTTCGGCGTACCCGGATTCGTATAGACATCGACTGTGAGTCCACTGCTTTTGTCGGTCTTGGAGATCTTCCGGAACGTCCCGAAGTTGAATCCGGCGACGCGCGCGGGCTCCGTCATGCGGAAGGACGTAGTCCGCGTATCGCCCACCGTTTTGTCCTCGACCTGCTCTCCAACGGAAACGAGTTGCAGAGACTTCGGATAGTGGTACGTGAGGTCATACGTGGCGAGCTGGGTAAACGTGCCGAGGTTGGGATACCAGTTCGTTCGTGCCTGGACGTAGTAATTGCCGTCGCCTGCGTCTTTCAGAACGTTGAAGCCGCTGTACCGAATGCGGATTGTGAACGTTTCTCCCTGCTTGAGCGCCGCGGGAAAAACAATAGCCGCGTTGCCATCCTCTTTCTCGTTCTCCTGAATGAATCCCAGAGAAGTCCCCGATGTCCCCTTTGCGTCGGAAACCGTCGCCTCTGCGATCCGCAACCGCGGGTCGAGCTCGACTGGGAGAACCCGAACACTCGCGTTGGTCACCGTTCCATCAATCGTGGTCGTACCCCTGATCTCATCGTGGCCGGGCAAGGACGACTCCACCATGTAGTGCGAGGCATGAGCGGGCATGACAACCGGATGCGCCTTTTCGCCGCGCAGGTGGCTCGAATACCACACGCCACCGCGTTGGTCGTCCGCAGAGACCAACGCGGTCTCTTCGCCGTCGAGGTAGCCACGTCCGTCGACGATCAGAGCAACGCGCGAGAATCTCTTGCCGTCCGGAACGGCCAGGAAGAGCGGCGTCGTTTCTCCGTTCAGAAGCGATTGAAGTACGCGAATGTGGATGTTGCTCTTCAGTTCCTTCTGCTCGAAGTGCAGGAACTTGTCGAACGCCCGCGTAGCCGTTGCGTCAGGGACGCCGGTTGCTGAGGCGGATTTCATCAGACCGTTGATCAGAGCTGCATCGAAGATCGTCATTGCTTCGAAGTCATCGCGAAACGTTTTCAGCGTTGAATCGCTAGTGTTGATGGCAAGCGAATGGCGCTCCGCTTCGCTGGCCGGCGTGAGCTCATACGTGCCGTGGCCGGTAAACACGGCACCGACCGTGGCGCCCGCGACCGGCGCGAGCAGATGCAACGTGCCGTCGAGCGTCACATGATAGACGTCACGATCGAAGGTGAAATTGTGGAGCGCGATCGTGCGGCCATCCGGCCGCGCGGAGCGGAGCGCGCTGTACGTAGCATCCGTAGCGGCAGCTGCGGAGAACGTCACGAGCGCAGCGATCGCTAGAAGAAGACTCTTCATAGAGGGTTTCCTTTCGGGTTCGAGGAGATCTCCGCAAAGTAGCACACATCTCTCTCTCCGCCAGCGCACCGAAGCGATCGTCTTCGAGATCAAAGAAGACGAGAAAGCTCCGGCCGGTGGCGGTGGCAACCCGGGCATGGGCGGCATGGGCGGGATGTACTAAGTTTCAATCAACGCAATCCATGAACGGGCGGTCCGAAAGGTCCGCCCGTTTTTTTGATCACCAATACCGGAGGACAAGTGTCGTCAGAGCCATGCCGTTGCAGACCAAAGCAACGATGAGAATGGCACTGCCTGCGTGGCGCCAGCGCGTGCGAGGAAGTGCGAAGGGCACCATGACGAGCGGCAGTATCTCGAGAAAGTAGCGGCCCTGCACTCCTTCGATGGTGTCACCGCAGACGATGGACCAGATCAGATACTGGGAAAGCAGGACGCCCCCAGCCGTGACAGCAGCGATCATCACTGCGGTCACGCGCGTGCGCGCTCGCAACGCCACACCGGTTGTGAGAGCAACCACGACCAGCAGGATGATCTCGATGGTAATGACGAACGGCGACAACTTCAGCTCGTTCGCGCCAAAACGGCCGATCATTTCTTCGATGTAGAAGCGGCCGTTCGACGATAGATCGTGAAGAGCCACACTCGCGAAATGGAAGGGAGCGGCCGCAATGCAGCGAATCTGAGCGGCCGCATCGACCGGCAACCCTTCACGAGCGTTGTAGGCTCCGAGGCGAGCCGCGATGACCGACAGCAGTGTGCCGGCCGCGGTGGCACTGAGGATTGCGACCCGATCGCGCCAGCGAAATTTTGAAACGAACGCCAGCAACGCGATCAGAAAGTACGCGGGCTTGCAGAGTCCCACCGCGAGGCCTGCCACGGCTACGAACCCGACACGCCGCGGCGGCTCGAGCAGCAGGGCGAGGAACAGCCACGCCAGAGCAATCGTCGCAGCGTCCGCCGACCACGACCCAAGTTCGTAGAGCGTCATCGGCAAAAGTCCCACGGCGGCAATGACGGCGCCATGCTGCGGTGCCACGCGGATCGCCAGCGCGATCAGGAAGACGGCCGCCAGCAGGTTGGCCACACGCCCGCCGTAGAAAACGATCACCGGCCGCAAGGGCAGCGCCGCGACCACCGACGCTGCGGCGTACGGCAACGGCGTGTACCAGGCACCGAATCGGACCGGGCCGGCGTTCCGCCCATCGAAAGGCAGCGCGATACGCAGCTTTTCGCGGAGCGACTCCCGCGGTTCTGTTCGCGCCATCACCCACGCGAACGTCTGAGTCGACTTCGCTACGAGAGTGGTATCAAGACCGTGCGTCGCCACGAAATGACCATGCGCGATCGCCATCGCTCGCCAGAAATGGCTCTGCTCATCGGGTACCGCGAACGGCGGAGTGACGACCACGTACGCCAGCCCGATGATGAGTGCGGCTACGGCGAAGAGGCGCGCACTCATCACGACTTCTCGACAAACCGATAGCTCCCGTGGCTGTCGTAATCAATACCGTGCTTCTTTTTCAGGGTGTCGATGTATCGCAGTGTGCTCTTCGTGTGCGGGCCGACGCCGTCGAGCGTGTGCAGAAACGTTTCCTCGAACAAGCTGGTGAGGCTTACGTGATTGTGTTCGGCAAGATCGTTAAGCAGAGCGGCGAGGCGCTTCTCCAGCCTCACGGGAACGTCGACGCGCTCGATCTCGATCGGAGGGCCGGCGTTGTGCAGGTGATGACCGAACGAGAGCTCGTAGCCGTGAAGATCGCGAACCCTGTAGTCGCGCAATCCATAGAATCGATCCTCGGGCGGCAGAACGACCTCGACGCCGCTGGCACGCGGAATTCGAAGAGCGCGTCGGCGTCGCCGACGACGAAATACACCGAGCACCCTTTGGGATTCGGCGTCCCCTGTTCGAGAAACATCTGCACGTTGCCGAGGTTCAAGCCCGCGATGTTGGGCGGATCGCCGAACATGAAGGCGACCTTGAATCCGAGCTTCGTCGTGTAGAACTCCGCCGCGGCGGCGACGTCGCTGACCTTCAGCGCAGCGTGCTCCTGCTCGCACTCGACTTCCGGGGGAACCGGTGTGGTCACGAGTCGCTCCTTCCGTCTTACGACGCCGCAAACTGCGCGAACGTGATCACGTTGCCCGCGCCGTCTCGAATCACGATCTCCGTCGATCCGTAGAACGTCGTCCTGCGCAAGACGACTACCGCAGTGCCGTCAGGAAGCAGCCCCGCCAGCGCCTCGATGTCATCGACCTCGATGAACACCGCAGCTGCACCAATCGCACGCGGCCCTTCAAGTACCTTCGCTTCATCACTACGCACACTGTCGAACGTCTGATACATCACCTCGACGCTGTCGCGCGTCAGAATCACGAATCCGAGCCCCTCGCCGTGCGGCACCTCGGCGGCGCGCGCGAATCCGAGGGCGTCCCACAACGGGAGAAGGGGCTCGATGCGGTCGACGATCAGGACGGGAGTCACTTTCTTGATCATTGGATAACGATAGCGGACTGGGCGTTGCCATACAATTCGCGGACATGAAAAACGCGCTTTGTTTTGCGGCCCTCTCGCTCGTTGCCTTCTCGCTCTTCGCGCAATCGCCGGAAGCAGCTCCGGGCCGGCAGCCCGCGCCTCCCGGCTCGCGGCGCGAAAGCGCGGCGCCGCCCGACGCCGAGGAGCGATCGGATCGAGGGGAAGGCGCGCGGAGCGGAGAGGAAGCAAAAAACGCGAAACCTCCCGCCGATGCCAAGGACAAGATCTCGACGACGCAACACACCGTGACGATCGGCGGGCAGACGATCAGCTACACGGCCCGCGCCGGCACGATGATCATGAAAGATGAAGAAGGAAAGGCGCGCGCCAGCTTCTTCTTCACCTCGTACACGAAAGACGGAGCCGATCCTGCGCGCCGCCCGGTGACCTATACGTTCAACGGCGGACCGGGATCGTCGTCCGTCTGGCTGCACATGGGCGCGTTCGGACCGAAGCGCGTCGTCTATGCCGACGACATGGGCAACGCCGCGAGGCCGCCGTATCGCACGGTCGACAACGAGGGAAGCATCCTCGACGTCACCGATCTCGTGTTCATCGATCCGGTGACGACGGGCTACAGCCGTGCCATTCCGTTCGCAGATGCGGGAAAGTTTCACGGCGTCGATTCCGATATCCAGTCCGTCGGCGAATTCATCCGGCTCTGGACGACGCGCTACAGCCGCTGGGCGTCTCCGAAGTTCCTGGCTGGCGAAAGCTACGGCACCACGCGCGCGGCAGGACTTTCCGGCTGGCTCGGGCAGCAGGGCTTCTACCTCAACGGCATCGTGCTCATCTCATCGATCCTGAACTTCGAAACGGCGTCGTTCGACAGCGGCAACGACCTGGCGTACGAGTTGTTCCTCCCGACCTACACCGCCATCGCCTGGTACCACAAGAAGCTTCCCGCAGATTTGCAGAACGGCACGCTGGAGCACGCCGTCGCTGAGTCCGAACAGTTCGCCCTCGGCGACTACACACACGCACTGATGCAAAGCGAGCGGATCAGCGATCAGGAACGCAAAGACGTCACTGCCAAACTGGCGCGGCTGACCGGCCTGTCGCCTGAGTACATCGACCGCGCAAACCTCCGCATCCGCATCGATCGCTTCACCAAAGAGCTGCTGCGCGACAAGCGACGCAGTGTCGGCCGTCTCGACGGCCGCTTCATCGGCATCGACAAGGACGCCGCCGGCGAGTCGACGGAGTTCGATCCGTCGTATGCAGCGATCTTCGGCGAGTACACCGCGGTCGTGAACGACTACGTCCGCCGCGAGCTGAAATTCGATACCGATCTGCCGTACGAGATCCTCACCGGCAAAGTGCGGCCGTGGTCGTACGACCGCGCCTCAAACCGCTATGTCGACGTCGCCGAAACGCTGCGCGGCGCGATCTCCCAGAATCCGTTCATGAAAGTCTTCGTCGCCAACGGCTACTACGACCTGGCCACACCCTTCGCCGCCACGCGCTATACGTTCGCACGCATGCAGCTTGATCCCGACCTGCGCAAAAACGTGTCGATGGATTACTTTGAGACCGGCCACATGGTCTACATCGACCGCAAAGCGCAGGCGCGGCTGAAGAAGGATGTGGACGAGTTCATACGCGCGAACGCGAACGTGCAATAGCTTGAAAGGCGCTTTACCACGGAGGCGCAGAGATCGCAGAGCGTCTCTGTACTACTAACATCGGTTTCTGCGCGTGGCGCGAAGACTATCAAGCCTGTCATCCTGAGCCGCCCAAGGACACGAAGTGCCGCAGGACGGTCGAAGGACCCCCTCCCTTCCTGCACGTGGGCGGGGGGTCCTTCGACGTCCTTCGCCGCCACACCATTCCGCGCGAACGCACGAGTACGAATGGCGGCTTCG
>JAXDGL010000017.1:0-101226 GCA_034665065.1 Thermoanaerobaculia bacterium
ACCACTAGAAAGAGAGAGAGGGGATCGAGAATCAAACCCAACGGCCCCTCGGTCATGTGTTACCTATGTTCCCGGTCTAAACTGTTACCTATGTTCCAGGTTGCACAGCCGAAGGCGGATGAGGGGGGTTGCCTGGAAACTCGGACTGACCTTCCGCGTGTCATTAGAAGACAGCCGGAGCCGCCCGCGAAATCGATCCCTTCGCGCTGCGTGATCTGGCGGCGCAGGACGGCGAAGGATCTCAAGTTACGCCGCACATGCCACATGCCTCGTATTTGGAGATCCTTCGACGTCCTCCGCAGATCGCGCGGCGCGAGCGATTTGAGTTTCGCGTAGCGGCTACGGCTGTCTTCTAATGCCACCCTGAACCAGAGCTGCGTACTCTGCATCGGCCCCTCATCCGCCTTCGGCACCTTCTCCCCACGCTGAGAAGCGCGTGGGGAGAAGGACGGTCGATTGAGATTTGTGTCAGATCATCGACAGTGGCGCTTGCGCCGTTTGCCCGCTCAAGATGACAGTATTCGTTTGCAGCGCTCCGACTCAGAGCATCTCCAGTCGCTTAAGTTAGGTCATTGAGACGAAACCCGGCGTAACGAAAAACGCCCCGCCGGGTGGCGGGGCGTCGAAGTGTGTTGCTCCAAAAAAAACTTAGTGCTTCTTCGTGGTGGTCGACTTCGTCTCGGTCGTGCCGCTCGTGCCCGTGGAGGCCGTCGACGTCGTGCCGGTCGTGCCCGTTGCCGCCGTGCCGGTGGTACCGGTCGTCGACATCGTGTCGGTGGTCGACATCGTGCCCGTGGTGCCGGTGGCCGACGTGTCGGTGGTCGAGATCGTGGAGCTGGTGCTGCTGCTCATCGTGGACGAGGTGTCCGTGGCGACGGCGGCGGTATCGGTCACGTTGTTGTTGTTCACTTCGCTCTTGCAGGCGAAGCCGAAGAGCGAAAGCGCGAGGACAGTCAGAAGAATAATGGTCTTTTTCATGTGTATTTTTCCTCTCAGATTATGATGATGTTTCTAAGTATGCGACGACATTGGAAATTGCTGATGTCGTTGTTCTGGGAGTGCCTGGCTCACCTCCTTCGCATCACTTCGATTGTCGAAACCTGAAACGCGTGTTTGTGCCGCGAATCGTAATCGAGATCAGAAGCGAGAGGGAAGAAAAGGAGCCCGGTAGTTGCCCGGCGCGAGCAGCAAAAAAGACGCCCCGCGATTGCGCACGGGGCGTCTGGAACAGCGGAAAAACGAAGTTAGTGCTTCTTGCCCGAGGTGGTGGTCTTCGCCGTGCCCGAGGTGGTCGTCGAAGTCGTGCCGGACGTCGACGTAGCCGTCGTCATCGTCGTGGCCGTGCTGGACGTATCGGTCATCGTGCCGCCCGGCATGGCCGAGGTGGACGTGGAGCCGGTCGTGCCGGTCGAGTCGGTAGCCATCGTGCCCGTCGTCACCGTGGTGTCGGTGGTGGCGGTGGTCGACGAGGTGTCAACCGCGGCGGCGGCCGTGTCGGTGTTGTTGTTGTTCACTTCGCTCTTGCAGGCGAAGCCGAAGACGCTCAGGGCGAGAACGGTGACGAGAATTACGATTTTCTTGCTCATGTTTTGTTTTTCCTCTCGTTATTGTTGTGCTGCGTTGTTTTGAAATTTTGGGGTTTGATCCGATGAAAAGTGCCTGCTCACCCCCTTGGCAATCGATTGATCAATCTCGCGACGTGGAATCTTCGCAACTGTGATTCGGCAAAACGGGTACTGCCGGACTCGCAATGACGATGCCAGACCGACGACCGAAGCAGTCGAAAAGGACACCCTGATGAGTCCCCAACCTTCCCGCAACGGCGCGGGCAACAAAACGAATCCCTACCCTTTGAATCTTCGTGGAGTACAGCAAAAACCGGGGAGGACGCGGGCGCGAACCGCCCAGCGAGCGGCTATAGTCTAGGAAGGCACCTCACTATGTCAAGCGCCCCCGCACCGATTCACCAACTCCGCACGCCCGTCGCTGCGTCCGTTTCGTCGTTCGACACGACCTCGATCGCCTACGATCTCTACGACGCGGCCTCCCCCTCGCTGGTGCTCGTCGTTCCCGGTTTCTGGCGCGACCGGCGGCATCCGTCGATGCTGCGGCTGGCCGCGCATCTGAGCGATTTCGGTTACCGCACCGCCATCCTCGATCCGCGGGGACACGGCGACAGCGGCGGCACGTACGGCTTCAACCTGTTCGAGCATTACGACACGGCTGCGGTCGCCGAGGATCTGCTTCGCCGGCTGCCGATCGAATCGATCACGATCGTGGCGCTTTCGTATGGCGCGTCGGTCGCCATCTCTACCGCGGCGCGTCACGACCTTCCGATCGCATCATTGTTGCTGATCTCTGCCGTCGCCGATTTCGCGAAGATCATGCCGCGGTTCAATCCGTTCACGCTGCATCGTCACATTGCGCTGTCGCAAGCGCTGAAGCGGCCGCGCTTCGACTGGCATTTCCGCAGCAGTCCCAAACTCCGCGCGCTCGACGACGTTCGCGACGTTCACGCACCGATCTGCCTCATTCACGTCAAGAACGACTGGCTGATCGGCCACGACCACTCGCTAGCGCTCTACGAAGCAGCGAACGAGCCGAAGGAGCTTCACGTCATCGACATCCCCGGCAACTACCACGCCGACCGCATCTTCTCCGTCGCCGCCAGCGAGATCGATCCGGTGTTCGGAGAGTTTTTGCGAAGGTATACGCCGGTGTGAGGAAGTCGCGTATCGGGCGTCGGGAGTCGGGAGTCGGAGATATGTCAAAGGTCGAATCCATCAAACGTGAAGTGGAGAAGCTCACCTCGGAGGAGCTTGCGACGTTCCGCGTCTGGTTCGCGGAGCACGACTGGCAAGCTTGGGACCGCGAGCTCGAGAGCGATGTGGCTGCCGGTCGTCTCGATCGCTTCGCCGCTGAGGCCCTGGCCGAATACGAGCGCGGCGAGACGACGGAATTTTGAGTTATCAAACAGTCCTGGGCTCAACCAGGGCTACCCTTCCAATCGAGCGGCGAGGCTGTATAAAAGCGGCCTTTCTCGCGAACAGAACATCGTTTATCGAGCCTTCTCCTCCCTCATCCGCCTTCGGCACCTTCTCCCCCCGAAAAAGCCCGGAGGGAGAAGGCGCTCGAGTCAAAGGAGCACCAGGTTTTTTAAGAGGTATGAGGGATTCAAAGTTGCGGGAAAAGCGAGCTAACTCTCCGCTGCACCGGCCAACCGATCAAAGGGGTTTTTCTCCCACTCCCACACCCACTACTGGTTCCTACTCACCACCACCAGCGTCACATCATCCGCCAGCGGCGCGTCGCCCATGTGATCGAGCACAACCGACTCGATCGCGGCGGTGAGCGCTTCCGCATCCTCGCCGTGCATCGGCGCCAGGCGGGTGGTGACGTGATCGAGACTGCCGAGATCGGAGCCGTCTTCGTCCTCCGCCTCCGTGACTCCGTCGGTGAAGAGGACGAGCGCGTCGCCGGGCGCGAGCTGGAGTTTGTGAGCGCGGAACTCGGCGCGCGTCACGATGCCGAGCACGAGGTCGGTGTCCCCAAGCTCCTCGACCGCATCCTTGCGCAGCCAGAGCGGCGGCGTATGACCGGCGTTTGCGTACTCGATCACGCCCGTGGCCAGATCGAGGCGGCCGAGAAACAGCGTCACGAATTTCGATTGCGGCAGCGTGTCTTTCAGCGCGTCGTTGAGCTGCGAGACCAGCTCGGCCGGCGTCGGATCGTTCTTGCAGAAGATGCGGAACGACGCCTGCAGGCCGGCCATCATCAACCCGGCGGTGATTCCCTTGCCGCTGACGTCGGCGATGACGAAGTACATCCGCCCGTTGGGCCGCTGCACGAAGTCGAAGTAATCGCCGCTCACGGTTCTGCATGGCCGGTTGGCGCCCGAGAACGTGTAGCCGTCGATCCCCGCGGGAGCGGGCGGAAGGAGTCCGCGCTGAATCACCGACGCGGTCTTCAGCTCCTCGTCCATGATCCGTTTCTGAATCGCTTCCTCGCGCAGGCGCGTCGTCTCCAGCTTGATCGCCGCGAAGCGTGCGATCTGCGCGACCAGGCGGACATCGTCTTCCTCGATCTTGCGCTGCGTGAAGAGATAGTCGACGTACAGCACGCCGACGACCGCGTCGCCGATCATCAGCGGCGCGCAAAGAATCGAGCGGATGCCCTGCATGATGATCGACTGCGCCCGGCTCAGTTTCTCGTCGACGCTGACGTCCATGAACGCGAGCGCCTTTTTCTCTTCGACCACTTCGCTGAGGACGGTGTGGCTGATGCGCAACTCCGAAGAGTCGGTCCGATCCTGCCGCCGCACTTCGACGTTGACGAACGACTTGCCGTCCGGCCCGAGCAGGCCGAGTGCGGCGCGCGAGGCCTGGGTATGTTCGAGCACGCGGTCGACGATGAAGCCGAAGAGTTCTTCGGTGGGACGATCTTCGATCAGCTCGCGCGCCAGAAGATTGAGCGTCTTGAGTTTGGCAAGATCGCCGGTATCCGCTTTCCCGCCCGGCTGCTCGCCCGGCTGTTCGATCTCATTCACGGGAATCGAGATCGTCATGTTCGGCGAGGTGTCGGCGACAGCGAGCATCCGGTCGGTGTTGTGTTCGGCGGTCTCGAAGACGATCTCAGTGTCGCCGAGACGGATGCGGTCGCCGGTGCGGAGGGGATGGTCGCGCTCCATGCGCGATCCGTTCAGGTAGGTGCCATTCGCGCTGCCGCAATCCTTGAGGATCCATGCGCCGCGCTCCGCGATGATCTCGGCGTGTTTGCGCGAGAGATAGCGGTCCTTGATCGGAATCGAGCAGTCGGAGGCGCGGCCGATCGAAACGGCGCTGCCCTGCAACTGCTGCCGGAAGGGCGAGAACAGAGGCGAGTAGACCGTGACCTCAGCGCGAGGGGCGATGGGTTCCATAGTGTCGCAACGTGTGACGAATCGGGAGGGGCATTGTAACTGGGTTTTGAGATTTGCGGTCTGCAGTCACGCGATCGCATGACCGCAATCGCGTGGTACGTTTCCCTCGTGACCGCCGACGCCCCTCCCGAAACATACTTTCAGGAAATCGAAGCGCACTTTGCGCTGCGACGCGGCACACCCTTCATCCTCAACGCGAAGGATTGGGCGCTGATGAAGAAGTGGTACGAGGACGGAATCCCGCTGCCGATCGTGATCGAGGCGATCGACACCGTCTTCGAGCGGAACGAATCGAGCGGCCGGAAGAAAACGATCTCCAGCCTTCACTACTGCCGGCACGCGATCAAGGAATTGTGGTCGGAACGGCAGAATCTCTATGTCGGCGCGGGCGAGACGACGCCGGAAGCGGGTCCCGGGGCGATGCTCGACGCGCTGGCGGCGCAACTCGAGTCCTCCGTGATCGCCGCGCCGTTCGCCGACCGCGTCCGTGCATTGATCGCCGAGAAGAGCGTGCCGAAGATCGAGGAGCGCCTCATCGATCTCGAGCGCGAGTTGATCGACGCCATCGTCATCGCCGCCCCGTCCGAGATCGAAGTCATCCGCGCCGAGATCGCCGCCGCGCTGGGCGATTCATCGAAGCTCGATACGAAGACGCGAGCACGAACAGAGGAAGCGAACCTGCGGCGGCTGGTGCGCGAGAAGTTCGCGCTGCCGCGGCTGACGTTGTTTTAGTGGAGTGGCTGCGCGATTGATGCCCGAGGTCCTTAGAGCTATTCTTCACTCTCCGTGCGACTGCAAACCGGTACCAGGCTCGGACCCTACGAGATCGTCGAGAGCGTCGGGGCGGGCGGAATGGGCGAGGTCTATCGCGCGCGCGATACCCGGCTGCCACGCAGCGTTGCGATCAAGGTACTGCCGGCAGACTTCGCCACAGATCCGAGACTGCGGGCCCGCTTCGAGCAGGAAGCGAAAACGATTTCCGCGCTGAATCACCCGCACATCTGCACACTACTCGACGTGGGGCGCGAGAACGGCGTCGAGTATCTCGTGATGGAGTATTGCGAGGGCCAAACGCTCGCGGACCGGATCGAGCGCGGCGCGCTGCCACTCGATCAGCTCCTGCAGTATGGAGCCGATCTCGGCGATGCTCTGAGCCGCGCGCATCGCGCCGGCATCGTTCATCGAGATCTCAAACCATCGAACGTCATGGTCACCCAGTCGGGCGTGAAGCTGCTTGATTTCGGACTGGCCAGGATGCACATCGAATCGTCACCTGTCGAGTCGACCGCTCGGTTGACAACGGCGGCAGGAACGATCCTCGGCACGATCCAGTACATGGCGCCCGAGGTGCTGGCGGGAAAAGAAGCGGACGCGCGTAGCGACATCTTCGCCTTCGGGTTGATTCTGTACGAGATGGTCACCGGAAAACCGGCATTCTCGGGCTCGAACAAGGCGAGCGTGATGGCGTCGATTCTGGAGCGCGAGCCGCAACCGATTCATGAGCCTCGGCCTGATACTCCGCCAGCACTGGAACATGTGATCAACAAATGCATCAGCAAGCAGCCGGACGAACGGTGGGAGTCGGCACATGACGTTGCGGAGCAATTGCGTTTTATTCGCGAAAACAAACCGGCATCCGTGGTTGCGGGCAGAAGAACCACGATGGCAGTCGCGATCGTTGCGGCCGCGACATTCATCGCGATCGCGGCAATCTGGAAGCTGAGCAGCCACGAGCAACGGAATTCCGTTGTGCGGCTTTCGATTCCGCTGGCGCAGACCGGCAATGAAGCGGCCGGGAATGAGGCGTCGCCCGTGAGTATCGGAGCGAGCTCCGGCCGCCCGAGCGTGGCCATTTCGCCCGATGGGAAACGGATCGCGTATGCCGCTGAGCGCAATGGAGTCAGTCATATCTATCTCCGCCAACTCGACTCATTCGAGACCATCGTTCTTGAAGGTCCGGGGGGAGGGCCGTTTTTTTCTCCTGACGGCCAGTGGATCGGCTTCACACGTCTCGGATCGTTGATGAAGGCGCCGGTGGCCGGAGGAGTGGCGCGGCCGCTCTCTATCGCGCTTCTCGGAGTCGGTCGAGGCGCGACGTGGGCACCCGATGGAACGATTTATTTTTGTCCCAGCTCTGCCGCCGGTCTTTGGAAGATTTCGTCGAATGGAGGAGCCGCACAGAAAGTGACGGAGCCCGACATTGCTGGTGGCGAGAACAGTCATCGCTGGCCGCAAATCCTTCCGGACGGGAAGCACCTTCTGTTCACGATCCGGACGGACGCCATCACCTCGTTCGACGATGCCAGAATCGCAGTCCTGTCGCTGGATACCGGCACATGGAAAGTCGTGCTGGAAGGTGGAGCGTACGCACGCTATGTTTCCGGCACTCTGCTCTTTGGACGTGCCGGCAACCTTTACGCCGTCCCTTTCGATCTGCGGTCGTTTACAGTGACCGGCCCGAGGAGGAAAGTCATCGATGGCGTGTTGACGATGCCTTCCAGCGGTGCGGCCCACTTCGACGTCAGCAGCTCGGGCGATCTCGTCTACATTCCTGGCGGAATCGCTTATGGCCGCACGGCGATCCTCTCCGTCGACGCGATGGGACATACCAAGCCGGTCGCGAATCTCGCGCAGAGTGCCGGCGAGATCAAGCGATCGCCCGACGGACGCAGAATCGCATTGGGCGTTAGCGCAGCGAACGACAATATCTGGCTCTACGACGTCGGCAGCGGTGCCGCCACCCGCTTCACGTTCGAGCGAGGAGAGGAGGGATCGCCGGTCTGGACGCCGGACGGATCCCGGTTGCTGTACGGAGCCGGCCCTCCGGTCCGTACCATGATCCGGAACGCCGACGGTGCCGGAGACTCGGAGGTGCTCGTGCAGTCAGGACCGCCGCTGTCCTGCTCCTCGGATGGAAAGCTTCTCTTGTATCGCGATAAGACCCCGGCAACGGGATTCGATATTTGGCTCCAGCCGCTCACAGGTGATCGCAAGCCTCGTTCTCTGTTGCGCACCCAATTCAATGAAACTGAGGCATCGTTTTCGCCTGACGGACGGTGGGTGACCTATACATCGGACGAAACGGGGCACTTTGAAGCGTATGTCTGTGCATCGGCCGGCGGTGGTGGCCATTGGCAGATCTCTGTTGACGGCGCGCATTCGCCGCGATGGTCATCGGATGGCAAAGCCGTCTACTACCGGCAAGGCGACAACTTTTTCACCGTTCCGATTTCAATGAATGGCAATGATGTGCAGCCCGCCAAGCGCGAATTGCTGTTTACCATTCCTGCGGTCTCCGGATACGACGTGATCAACGGCGGCTTTCTGGTCGCGCAAAACATTGAGGACTTTCACGGAACGCGACAGCTCAACGTGATCCTGAACTGGAAGCGCGAGCTCACGCCTTAGCCCAGCGTGGTCGTGCTCTTTGCGCGCGACGTCGTACGAAACGCCAACGAGACGGCGCCGAAACGTATGCGGTCGCCATCGCACAAGTCGGCGAAACCGTTCACTCGCACATCGTTCCTCCACGTCCCGTTTCTGCTACCGAGGTCCTCCAGCACGAAACGTCCATCGATGATTCGAATCATTGCGTGGTGCCGCGAGACGCCTGTGAAATCGAGCAGGACGGAACAATCGCCGTCGCGCCCGATCAGGTTCTCTCCCGATCGCAATCGATAAATCCGATCGTCGTGAATCAATCGCGCGGCGCTCTTTGCCTCGCCGGGATCGGAGGCAGAAAACGCGTAGCCGTATCGCTGCACAGTCCGAATCGCTTGTGCGCCGAGGGCGGCACGAATCTCGGCAACCAGATTCTTCAGATTCGCTTCTTCGACGATGACATCCGGCCAGAGACGATCCATCAGCTCTTTTTTTCGAACGGCCCGCGGTCGCTCCTCGATCAGTAGCTGAAGAAGATCGAACGCTTTCGGCGCGAGGCGAATCGGCTCATCGTTCCGCGAGACCTGACGCGTCTCGCCGTCGAAAACGAATTCATCGAATCGCATCTGCAAGCGTCACCCTACCAAAAACCTGCCGGCCGGTTACGACTTCTCTGCGCAGCGGAAACACCTTGCCGGAAGACGTGCTGCGCAGCAGCCAATCGCCGCAAGGACTGCCGCATTCTAAACAAGCAGCGCGTCTGGGAGATTTGCCATGTGGCAGCGCTGTCTCTGGGTGCTCCTTTACCTGCTGATAAACGTTTCGAATCAGACGAAAAGCATCAGACTCGACGCCGGCGACGTTCTCAACGACGCAACCCTTCGAGCGTACTTCGCCGACCTCCTTCGCCAGGGAGGCTTTGGTCACTGGAAGACCGAGCGCGCGGCATTTATCGTACGCGATGAGGATGGACACTACCGGTGCATCGCATGGCCGATGGACGGGCATCTTTATCGGCAGCAGTTTCACGGGATCCGTCCGGACCGCACCGCGGCCGTCATTCACACGCATCCCTCCGAACGACCCCTCGCCTCTTCGGATGATGAACGCATGGCGATCAAACTCTCATTGCCGATCGTCGTGTTGACACCGCGGAACATCTACATGATCACGGCTGGCGGCGAGACCATCCCGATTGTGCAGAATCACATGTGGGCAACATTCGCCGAAGCTTCACCGATGCGCTGTAGCGCTTCCCCTTCCACTGCGCCAACGGTTGCAGGGATCATGAGGGTCCCTGCCGGTATGCCAGCTCTGCGCCCTTGAAACCGCGCAAGAATCAGGGGGTCCTTCGACCGTCCTTCGCCGCCGATGTCTGCCGGGAGCAAGCGTTTCGAATCTTGCGGCGGCTTCGGCGGCTCAGGATGACAGTCGTTTTTGTCTTCGCGCCGTTGCCTTGGTATCTTGGTACCGAGGTACTTTGCTACCGCGACAGCGCGCGATCCACCTGCTCCATCACGCTCGCCGCGACCCGCCCGCTCACCGGCGTTTCCGCGCCGGCGCCGAGGACTGGATCGACGATCGCGCAGGCGGCGAGCACTTTCTGTGGATCGTTCCCCACTCCGCGCGAACAAGTGGCACCGCGGAGCGCCAGCACGCGCGCCGCGACGCGGGCCAGACTACCGGCGTTGACCGGAGTGAATGGACTGACGCGGCGCGTGACCGGGTCGACCTGATAGATGCCGAGGGCGATGGCGCGGACGATCTCGTCGCGGCCGGGTGTCTCGCTCAGATCGATGGCGATCGGAGGCGCAGCAAGGTTCGACGCGAACCGCACCGACGCCACCTTCCAGTACAGGAGCACCGCGAGATCGCCGCGCGTGATGGATTCGCTCTCGATGGCGCGGCGGAACTGCGCCGGCATGTTCGATTCCTGATAGTTCTGTTTGATCTCGTCGAGACGGGCCGCGAATCGCCGGTCGCGTTTCGCCAGACGCTCGTAGCGCGCGATCGCAGCCTCATAACGTCCGCGATTGATGTCGATCTCCGCCAGCGCTTCCTGAACCTCGGAGCGATCAGCGTCCGCGCCGGTGAGCAGCGGATCGAGCATGACCCGCGCTTCATCGTACTTGTGCTGCGCGACGAGCTTCTGCACCAGCAGCACGCGCGCCGCGCTTCCCGCGGGGTTGATCGAAAGAGCATCGCGAAGAAGACGTACCGAGTCTTCGTCCGGCGCCGCAACGGCAGCGTTGTAAAGTTGATCGAAGAGTGTCGTACGAAGTTCGGCCACGCGCTCCGCGACGATCGGCGGCGCAGCAGGCCGCGTGGCGATGTCTCGGTAAATGTCGTATGCCTCGCGCGTTCGTTTTTCGGCGATGGCAATCTCCGCGGCATAGACATCCGCGGCGGTGTAGTGCGGATGATTCGCACGAATGCGCTCGACGATCGGCCGCGCCACGTCCGTCTTTCCTTGACGCATCGCGATCGCGGCTTCGGCGAGTTGCGTGGGCGCGTAGTTCGTCTCCTTCGTCCGAATGACCTCGAGACGTTTGCGCGCGGTCGTGTAGTCGCCGCTGAGAATGGCGCGCCATGCTTCGTCGAAGCGCCGGGCGTTCGCAGGAGCCGGCTGCATTTCGTAGCCGGTTCGCGGATCGATGAGGAAGCGATCATTGGCCTGCGGCGCGGATGGCGCCACCGCCGGGGGCGCCGTCGCGCAACGCGCCAACACGACCGCCACGGTAATCAAAAGGAGAATCGTCCTCGTCTTCAATTGCTCAACCCTCACTCATTTCCAGTATCCGCATCGCCGCGGCGAATGTCTCGCCGGGCGACGTCACATCGATCCATTGCACATTGCGCTCCGACCGCAGCCATGTCATCTGCCGTTTGGCATACGCGCGCGTTCTGCGCCGTGTTTCGGCGATGGCGGCATCCAGAGTCATCTCCCCCGTCACGACTGCCGCCGCCTCAGCGTATCCGATTGTGCCAAAGGGGCGCGCGTTTCGCGGATAGCGCGCGAGGAGCGCCCGCGTCTCGTCCACCAGACCGGCGGCATACATCGCCTCGACACGCGCGTCGAGGCGCTTGACCAGATGGCTGCGCTCCAACCGCAGACCGAGCTTGATGGCCGCCATTCCCTCCGCCGCGCTGCTCCCCGGCCGTTCCCATTCCGAGATCGGCCGGCCGCTGACCAGCCACACTTCGAGAGCCCGCTCGACACGATGACGGTCGGCGGCGGCGATTTTCTTTCCACTCTCCGGGTCGACAGCGGCGAGCCAGCGATGCAATCGCGCGCCACCGCGCGGACGCGCCGCGATGCTCCGAAGGCGCTCGCGAATGCGCGCGTCGCGTCCCGGCATTTCCGGCAGCCCGTGCAACAGCGCGCGCAAATAGAAGAAGGTCCCGCCCACCAGGATGGCGCGCTTGCCGCGCGCGGCGATCTCCTCGCACGCCGCATGCGCGAGCGCCGCGTAGTCCGCGGCGTTGAACTCCGCATCGGCATCGACGACGTCGAACAGATGATGCGGAACGCGCGATCGTGCCGATGCGTCGGGCTTGGCACTGCCGATGTCGAACCCGCGATAGATCTGCACCGAGTCGTAATTGACGATTTCTCCGCCGATGCTCTCGGCCAGGCGCAACGCCAAGTCCGACTTCCCTACGCCCGTCGGACCGGCGACGACGATGGGAATCCTCGTCACGTTCGCGGACGTCACTTTCGCACGCGCGTCATGTGCGTCCGGTCGTCTTCGCGGCTCAGAACACCATGGAGATGCCTGCGGCAATAGATGGCCCCGTGCTCAATGGGCGCCTTGCAGGTCACGCAGCGATTCTTCGTCACTACCTTCGCGCCTTTCTCCATCACGCGAGCCACAACTCCGGCCACAAGGAGAAGTCCGCCCAGCACGAGGGCCTTCTGCAACATCGCCGGCGCGAAGAAGTCGACGAACGGCGCCTCCTCGTACGTCTGTTGCAGCACGTAGAGAGCGACGACGAGCAGAATGATCCAGAGACCGAGGCGAAGCAGTGTCGATGACATGCGGGAAATTCACTGTAGGACGCTCATCGTGGAGTGTCAAATTGTCCGTGGATCTCCAGGCGGCGGTCGAGGAAATCGAGGTCGATCGATCCGTTCCTGTCGGTGCGCCAGATCCGCACGCCGCGCGCGCGCAGCGACTCGACAACCGACGGATGCGGATGGCCGAACGTGTTGTGCAGACCGCAGGAGATCAGCGCAATCCGCGGCCTGACCGCATCGAGGAGCGGCGGCGTTGTCGACGTCCGGCTGCCGTGATGCGCGACTTTGAGGATGTCCGCCTGAATGTCGCGCGACGCCAGCATCTCTTCCGCATCACGCTCGACGTCGCCGGTCAGAAGCACGCTCCAGCGTCCGATCACGGCACGCAGTACGACCGAGCTGTTGTTCTCCGCGGAGTGCTTGAATGTGCGATCAGCGACGAACGCCCGAAGCGACATCGCTCCGACAACGCGGGTATCGCCGTCGCGCACCAAGTGGATCGGAATGGCGCGCGCGGAGCAGACCGCGAGGACGCGCTGCGCGCAGTCGCCGCGGAAACGGCGCGGCGAGATCCAGACGCTGCCGACATCGAGATTCGCCAGCACCGCGGGCAGGCCGCCGCAATGATCGGGATGAACGTGCGTCAATATTGCGATGTCGATGCGCCGCACGCCGCGGTCGACGAGCATCGGCAGCAACTCCGATTCTCCGAAGTGCGAGTCGGCCAGACGACCGCCTGCGTCGATCAAAACGACGTGACGCGGCGATCGCAACAGCAACGCGTCGCCCTGACCGACGTCGAGCATTGTCAGCCGGGGCGCGGCAACGTCGCTCCGTCCGACGACGAGCGCTGCGATGATCGGAATCATCATCGCCGCGAGAATCACTCCACTCCGCAAGCGTCCGCGCAAGAAAGCGATCGACAACACGGCCAACGCGTAGCCGGCGATCAATGAAGCCAGCGGCGGCGCCGCGAAGAATCCCCACACCGGCGCCGCCAGACCATTGATGAACGTGCAGATGGAGTGAAGCGCGCCGAGCAGCCAGAAGAGCGGCGTGCACGGAATCGCGCAGATCATCATCGACACGACCAGCATCGCGAAGACGACCGGCGTCAGCAGCATCGTCATCACCGATCCGCCGAGTGCGTACTGATGAAAATGAAACAGCGTCAGGGGCGTGATCGACATCTCCGCCGCTCCTGCGTATGCGATCCAACGCGCGCGTCCCGCCGCCATCGCTTTGCCTGCGAAAAGAAGCGCACCAGCTCCTGCATAGGTCAGCTGAAACGCCGGCTCGGCAAGATCGTGCGGGGCGATGATCAGCCGCACCAGCGCGGCCACGCACCAGAGATTCTCCAGCGTCGTCGGACGGTGAAGAATGCGCGAGAGCGCGTACAACCCGATGCCGATCGTGGCGCGCGACACAGACGCCGTCGGTCCGATGAAGAGTGGCGCGATTACCGAGAAAATCAGCAGCGACCAGTCCGCCGTCCGCGGCGCGCGCAACCAGCGCAGCGCCAGCGCGATCAACGCCGCCGCGAATGCGATCTGCAGTCCGGAGAAGACCAGCAGGTGATACGTCCCGCCACGCTTGTAGCTGTCTCGCACATCGTCGCTGAGCCGCTCGCTTCGCCCGAGGGCCAGCGCTTCGACCAGCGCGACTTGGGTGGGATGCGCGCCCGCGAACGGCCGCACGCGATTCGCCAGAGCGCGATTCCAAGCCGCAGGCGTCAGCGGGTTGAGCGTGCCTTCATACCGCATCAGAATCGGCGACTTGACCGTCAGCCCCAGTCCGCCGCGATCGTTGCGGCGGAGAAAACCTTCCGCGCGAACCGTGCGCTCCATCGCAATCTCCGCCGGCGTGAACCGCGCGTAGATCGTGAGCGGCTGATCGATGCGGACACCATCGGCCACGAATCGATCGCAGCGAAGAATGTGCGCATCACCTCGCGCCGACCAGTCGTGATCGATCGGCGCAACGACCGTGACGAATCGATCGGTGATGAGCGTCCCGAGCGCGGCATCGTCGATCGCAATCGCCGTTCGCGCGTGAACTGCCGCGCAAACACCCCCGGCCAGCGCCAGACAGGCCACGGCCACACGCGTCCTGCGGATCGCCAAAAGCAGCATCGCCACCGAAGCCAGCCCCGCAGCCTCGGCGTACGAATGCCCGAGGGTGAGACCGGCGGCGTAGGCGATCAGCGGAAGTGCGGCGGGAGCGTCACTGCGCACGCTCGAACGAAGCGAGCGTTTCCACGTGATGCGTATTGGGGAAAAGGTCGAGAAGGTCGAGCGACGCGAGCCGCCAACCAGACGCGATCAGCCGGCTCGCGTCCCGCGCAAACGTTACCGGATCGCACGCCAGGAAGCAAACCATCGAACCGGTGCGGGAGGCGACGGCGTCGATGACATTGCGCTTCGCACCGCTGCGTGGCGGATCGAGGAAGACGAAATCGGTGCACGGCATCCGCTCTGCCCACCACTCCACCGGCGCGTGAACGAGCGCTACGTTCGATGGGACGTTGCGCGCCGCGCATGCGTGCGCAGCATCCGATCCTTCGATCGCGGTGACGGTCTCGAAGATACCCGCCAGCGGCACGCTGAAGAATCCGACGCCGGAGTAGAGGTCGACGGCAGTCCGCTTCATCGCCGAGTGCGAGGCGATCTCCGACACGAGCCGCCGCAAGGTTCCGAGAAGATGCCGGTTCACTTGAAAGAAGACATCGGTGGTGACATGAAAGCCATCGATCGTCATCTCACCATCGGTGATCAGCTTCCCGTCGACTTCCCAGATCTGAAACTCCGCAGCATCACCATCAGTTACGTTTTCGTGCGACGAAAGCGCACGCGCCGTCTCCACGCCGACGACTTCGCACTCGGCTGGGAGCTGCACGACGTCGTTCGTGCGCGCGGCGAAAAAACCGATCCTGCCGCCATCGCGATGCAGGCGGCTGCGCAGGCGATAGTTCAGCGGTGACGGATGCACGGTGATCGCCGGTAACGTCGCCGGATCGATCTTGCCAATTCTTCGCAGCGACTCGGTGAGAACCCGCTGCTTCGCTTCGAGCTGCTTGTCGAGCCGCAACGATGTCCAGTCGCAGCCGCCGCATTCGTCCGCGACCGGACAGGGATTGGCGCGGCGAAATGTGCTCGGCTCGATGAGCCGGACGAGCTCCGCGCGGCCAAAGCCTTTCTTCACTTCGACGAGACGCACGACGGCGACATCGCCCGGGTAAACACTGGCGATGAAAATCGGGAAGCCGTCCACCTTCGCCAGCGCCGCGCCGCCGGCAACGAGCTCGAATGGCACGACTGTGATCTCGTCACCGACTCGCATCGCGATCGAGCATAGCGTGGAAGGGATTCTCAGATGCACTTCGAAGAACGCGAATGTCATTCCGAGCCGGCGGAACCGCGGGGAGGAAGGGTGGGCGGGAGCGGTGGAGCGCGGCGAGGAATCCCCTGCAGAATAGACGTTGAAGGGGATTTCTCATCGTGCTCCACCGCTCCACCCTCCCTTCCTCCCCCGCGGTTCCGCCGATTCGAAATGACAACCGGCAATTACGATGTGCAGGAAGTTGCGCGCGAGATGCGATCAAAAAAGAGGGGTCAGGTCGAAAGTGAAAGTGACAAAAATTTGGCTGTCGCATAGCCAGGAGCCGTTTTCCGTCACTTTCACTTTCGACCTGACCCCTTCTGAAAGCGCAATAATGCCGCGTGACCTTTCTCATCTACGGAGCGAATGGTTACACCGGCGAGCTGATTGCGCGCGAAGCGGTGCGCCGCGGACTACGGCCGATCCTTGCGGGACGCAGCGCGGAGAAGATCGAGCCGCTCGCGCGCGCGCTCGGGATCGAGGCGCGCGCGTTTCCGCTCGACGCGCCGAAACTCGACGGCGTCGATGCCGTCCTCCACTGCGCCGGGCCGTTCGTCCACACGAGCGCGCCGATGGTGCAGGCCTGCCTCGACGCCGGCGCGCACTATCTCGACATCACCGGCGAGATCGCTGTCTTCGAAGCGATCATGGCCCGCAATGATGACGCCGTGCGTTGCGGTGTCACCCTCATCCCCGGCGTCGGCTTCGACGTCGTCCCCACCGATTGCCTGGCGGCGATGCTCGCGGCGCGTCTGCCCGAGGCATCGGAGTTGGAGCTGGCGTTCTATTCGCCCAAGGCACAAGTGAGCCGAGGAACGTTGAAGACGATGATCGAGTCGGCCGGCGAACAGGGAGCAATTCGGCGCGACGGCAAAATCGTGCGCGTTCCGCCGGTCTACGACGCGCGCGAGATCCCGTTCTCCTGCGGCCCGCGCATGGCGATGACGATTCCGTGGGGCGACGTGTCGACCGCGTTTTACACGACCGGCATCCCCAACATCCGCGTCTACACCGCCGCGTCGCCGAAATCGATCAGGCTTCTGCGTCGCGTGCGATCGCTGCTTCCGCTGCTCGCATTCACGCCGATCAAGCGATCGCTGCAGTGGTTCGCAAGCCGCCGTACCGGTCCAGGCGCGGAAGAGCGTGCGGCCGGAAGAACCTACCTTTGGGGCCGCGTCGCAAACAGTACGAACGAAGTCACGATGACGATGACGACGCCCGAGGGCTACGCGTTCACCGTGCTGAGCGCGCTGGCGGCCGTTGAGCGATTGCTGGCATCGCCGAAGCGTCCCGGTAGCTTCACGCCAGCAAAGTTTTTCGGCGCGGAATTCGTGACGACGATCGAAGGTGTTGAACTGACATGAGACGCCGGCTCCTTCCCTTCTACGCTACGTTCATCGTCCTGATCGCAATCACCTTCGCGTGGCAGATGATTCACGGAATCTGCCCAGTGCCTTGATGCATCTGCGTACATCTGCGAAATCTGCGGATCAGTTTTTATCCACAGATGACACAGATGTACGCAGATAGAAGCTAGACCGTCGCCATGAACTTCGGCCGCTGACGCGCCTTCGAAGCCTGCTCGAATGCGTACGCGTACTTGATCAGCGACGGTTCGCTCCACGCTCCTCCGAAGAACGACAGACCGACCGGTAGGCCGAACGCCATCCCTGCAGGCACTGTGATGTGCGGATAGCCGGCGACCGCGGATGCGGATGAATAGCCGCCGGTGAAGTGATCGCCATTGACGAGATCCGTCGTCCACACCGGCCCGCCGGTCGGGGCGATGATCGCGTCGATCTTGTGCTTCGCCAGCGTCGCGTCGATCCCTTCCGTTCGCGCCAGACGGTGATTCTTCGCCAGCGCATCGCGGTACTTCTTCTCCGTCAGCGGGCCGCGCTTCTCCGACTGCTCGAAGATCTCCTGCCCGAAGTACGGCATCTCTTCCGCGCGATGCTCTTCGTTGAACTTGATGAGATCCGCGAGCGTGCGCGACTTCACCGCTGTCGGCGCGTTCGCCAGGTACTTGTTGATGCCGTGCTTGAACTCGTACTGCAGGACGTCGTTCTCGGTGGCGTCGAACTTCCCGTTCGTGGCGATGTTGGCGGGATCGACGATCGTCGCGCCGAGACTCTTGATCAGCGCGATCGCATCTTTCATCACTCGATCGGTGGCGTCGTTGAATCCGAAGTACTGCCTGGCCACGCCAATGCGCGCGCCCTTCAAACCGTTGGCATCGAGAAACGGCGCGTAGTCGGAGTGACCCTTCTTCTTGCTCGCCACGGTAATCGGATCGCGCTCGTCGGCGCCGGTGAGAATGCCCAGCAGAATCGCGGCGTCGCGGACGGTACGCGTCATCGGGCCTGAAGTGTCCTGACTGTGCGCGATCGGAATGATGCCGGCGCGGCTGATGAGACCAAGCGTTGGCTTGATGCCGACGAGGCCTGATGCCGATGACGGGCAGACGACCGAGCCGTCGGTCTCTGTTCCGACTCCGATCGCGGCGAGGTTCGCAGCGACCGCTGATCCCGTCCCTGAGCTCGATCCGCACGCATTGCGATTGAGGACGTACGGATTGAGCGTCAATCCGCCGCGGCCGCTCCAGCCGCTCGTGGAGTGCGTCGAGCGGAAGTTCGCCCACTCGCTCAGATTCGTTTTGCCGAGGATGACGGCGCCGGCTTCGCGAAGGCGGGAGACGATGAAGGCGTCGCGCGCGGCGATGTTGTCGGCGAGCGCGAGCGATCCGGCCGACGTCTTCATCCTGTCGGCGGTGTCGATGTTGTCTTTGATCACGATCGGAATGCCATGCAACGGACCGCGCACATGGCCGTCCTTGCGCTCGCGATCCATCGCATCGGCGATCGATAGTGCATCGGGATTGATCTCGATGATGCTGTTGATCGCCGGCCCATGCTTGTCGATCGACGCGATCCGTTCGAGATAGCCCTCCGCGATCGAGCGCGCGGTCCAGCGGCCGCTGCTCATCCCATCCTGCAGTTCGCTGATCGCGATTTCTTCGAGCTCAGGCTTCACGTTCGGCGTTGCTCCGCTCGCTTGCGCAACCGCAAGCAGCGGCTTTGCGAGTGCGATTGCCGAGCCCAGCGCTGCGAACTCGAGAAAGTGTCTACGGTTGACTCCGCCAGCATCGTTTTCGTGACTCATGTAATCAATGATAAGGCCTCGCCTTTGCAGTGATGGGCTTCGGATGGTGAACCGATGAAGAAACTCACGCCACTGCTGATGCTGACCCTCTTCGCGCTTCTTCCGGCGCGGTTGTATGCATTCGACAACACCTACTATCGCTCGCTCGCCGCAATGCCGCTGGCGGTCGATGCCTGCGCGCGCAGCGGACAAGTCTCGGATATGCAGTTGGGACACTTCGTCACGCAGTTGAATGCCGCTGACGTTCCGCCCGACCTGTTCATCGAGACCGTGCGCTACGCGCCGTACGCGCTGCGGCAGCCAGACTTTTCTCCGTTCGTCGACAGCGAGATCTCGCAAGGCGTCACCGGCGCGGCTCTGATCACGGTGATTCATCAGCGGCTGCCTCGTTACGGTGTGACCGTGCGCCGCATCGAGACGACGCCGGCGTGGGTGCTGCGCGACGACTACATCCCGCGCTTCGACGCGTACACCACATCCCGAACTACCGTGAGCTACGCCTCGCGGTATGACGACGCCAGCTACTACCGGACGCGACCACGTTACGACGAGCGCACGATGCGCTATCTGATCGAGATGCCGCTCGCCGTCGCCACCGTTAGCGATCTCCGCGGTGTCCGTGCGAACGATCTGGGACACTTCTGCGGCACGCTCAATCGTGGCTATCTGCCGCCCGAGCAGTTCATCGATACGGTGCGCTATGCACCGGTGGTTTTCGTCGAACAGCCCGGCTTCATACCGTTCCTCGACGTGCAGATCGGCAATGGTGTGATCGGCATGCAACTCTTCAATGCTATTCATCCCCGATTGCCGTTGTATGCCGCGCCGTCGTATGCGTACTCGCCGGACTACGTTCTGACCGACCAGTACATCCCACGAACGGTTCGCGCGCGTTTCGAACAAGCCGTGAACAGCGGCGGTTACACGCAGCAGGCGTACATCGCACAACCAGGATATGCGCAGCAGCAAGCCTATGCGCAGCAGCCTGTCTATGCACCGCAGCAGGCGTACACGGCACCCGTCATCCAGCCGTCGTATGCGCAGCAGCGCGGCGGTCGTCAGCGTGTCGTCCCGCAGCCGGCGTACGCGCAGAATCCGTACGTAGCGCCCGCGCAGACCGCGCATATCCCGCCGGGACAGGCGGTGAGCGCAGAACGCCACGCACGGAATGAAGTCAGAAAAGCGCAGAAAGAGGCCGAAAAGCAGGCTCGGCAGAACAACGGCCGCGGAAATGGGCGCGGACGCGTGGTTCAACCGCAACCAGTCTTCGTCGCGCCGCCGCCAATGGCGTCCGCGGCTCCCGCTCCCGCACCGGTATTCGTTCCGCAGCCGCAGCAGAACGAAGGCCACGGACATGGTCGTGGTCCCGGAGGGGAAGGCCCTCCTGGACAGAAGAAAGAGAAAGGCGGTAAAGGCCATGGAAAGGATTAAGACGATGAAAACGACACTTCTCACAATCGCAGTTTGTGCGGCGCTCTCCGCAGGCGGCTGCAACAGAACGAACCAGACTGCGACGACCACTTCGAGCACGGCAGGCAGCACAGTCGTGGCGACGGCCAACGGTACGTCGATGACGCCCGAGCAGTTAGGTCAGCTCGGTGCACTGATCAACAAGCAGCCCGCCAACGCCGACAAGCTCCTCGCCGATCAGGGACTGACGCAGGCGACGTTCGAAAGCGCGATCCGCAAGGTCAGCTCGGATCCGGCAGCGTCGAAGCGCTACGCGGCGGCGTACAAGAGCGCGAGCTGATCGTCAGTTGATTCAGATGATGGCGTAGAGCGTTGTCATCGGGCTCGTTCCTAGCGCGTGTGGGTCGCGAAAAGGCTCTCAACCTTTCAATCGAGCGCCCTTCTCCCCCACGCTTTTTCAGTGGGGGAGAAGGTGCCGAAAGCGGATGAGGGGGCGTTTCAACTGTGCTGCTGCCAGTCTTCGCACGAGTCATCGAAAGGCAGGAGATTCGTCATCCTGCTCCCGCGCTCCTCACATAGCCCCGGCGGTTTCGCCGATTCGAAACGACAGCCGTGCGCGCTTGTTAGTGATGCTCGCCTCCACCATGTGGGGGTGCCGCTGGTTTAACCGTTAGCGACGGCTGCTTCAATTGCGGATCGACCGCAATGGGCGCCGGGACATCGTGCACTTCAACGCCGAGTGTCTTCAGCGCGCGTTGCGCCTCGGTGCCGGCCATCGGGAAAAAGCAGCGATCGTTCCAGACCGATCTGTAGAGCGCGATCGCGGCCTCTTTCTCGCCGGCGGTCGCTCGTTTTCGCCCTTCGCTCATCGCGTGATACATGGCCTCATCGCGCGCGGCGAGCTCGTCGTGAACCATCCGCTCAACCGCGGTGCGGGGAAGCGCGCCGCGGACCTGCTCGACGCGTCGAGTGACCGTGCCCTGATTGTTCACCAGAAGTGCGGCGGGGAGATTTCCCGTCGCGCCGAGAAGCTTGATCGTCGCGGCGTTCTCGGGATCGACAATCGCGAATGCCACACAGCGAAGGCTGTCCTGAATCAACGGACGCGAGCTGAGAAGCTCGGAACGCTCCATCTCTTTCTGCGTGGCCGGAAGCCAGTAAAGCGTCAGCGGCGCTTTCTCGATCGCGGCACCTTTATCAGCGAACTTCCACGGCACCATCTCATCATCCGGTTTGCCGGTTCCCGGGCCTTGGCGCACGGGCCGTTCCGACTGCGCGTAAAGAGCGGCGGTTGCGAAAAGAATCAACGCGAAAACAAAGAAGAAACGGAGAACGGCAGAGCGGGAAACGGTGGTCATGAGTGTAGGACGCCCTCCGGGGCAGAATGTTTCGACGCGGCGCGATCGTGCTGGATAGACAGCATTCGCTTGCGAATCCTTCCTCCATTTCAATCACAGACATCAAACAGTTCGTACGATTGCGGACGATTTGGGAGTTTGGTCCGTAAGTAGCGGTATGCGAACCAGCATCGCTTTCGCGATTCTCTTCCGCGCTGCGCTTGCCTTCGGTCAACCGGCGATTGATCCCGAGGTTGCGACCGATCCGTTGCCTTCCCGCGGATTCTCGCTCCCGACAAATGCTCCGGCAGTGGCAATGGCCCGCGACAACAAGGGAGTGGCGGTTGCCTGGATGATGGCGGGCGCCGGCGGCGGCAATCGAATCCATGTCGTGCGGCTCGACGGCACCGCGCATTTCACCGGCGCTGTCCGCGAGATTCCGCTGTTTGCGACCTATGAGGCCGACGCGAGTTTTCCGTCGATCGCCGCCGCACCCGACGGAAACGGCTTCACGCTGGCCTGGTTGGAAGCTCCCTTCTACTCAATCACCGTCCCGGCGCCTTCAACGTGGAACGCGGTGTTCTGTCAACTCGACTCGGATCTGAATCCGTCGCCTCCCCGGTTTCTGGCCGAAGCCATTCGTTCGCCGGTCATCGTCCGATCCGAAAAATCCACATGGATGACTGCGCGCGGTCTGTTGTGGGAAATGCGGCCGGACGGCTCGCGCAGCGATTTCATCATCCCCGGACCGACCGCCAGCGATATGGCGATCGCGAAGGGCGCACCGCAGATCGCCGGTAGTCAGAATGTCGTTGGAAGTTTTACGTGCTCGTCCGATCCGGGCTGCACAGTTCAGGGCGGACCATTCAGAGGTTTTTGCTACCAACAATGCAGAAAGTATCAGTACAACTACACGCTTCAATTCGTCGCGCTCTACACGGCATCCGCGAGTCCGGTTTTTCCCTTCCTCAATGACGCCAGCCCCGCTGTGGCCAGCAACGGCCGTGACGTTCTCGTCGGATGGTTTTCCGGCGAGCAATCCAAAGGCGGTCAGGTCGCCGTGGCTCGTATGACACCTGATTCTGCGACGAACGTGGCGCACGCATTCGACCAGCCGCACGTTGTAGGAAATTTCGGCCCCGATGCCGGGCTGACTCGGCCCGACATCGCGACCGACGGTCAGCGCTATCTCATTGTCTGGCGCTCCACCATGACGATTGGCGGGAATCACGACATCCTCGGCGCATCCATCGCGCCCGACGGAACGGTCACGCCACTCTCGATCGCCACATCATCCGACGATGAGCGCGATCCATCTGTCATCGCCCTCGGCACCGGATCGTTCCTCGTCGCGTATGAGAAGTTGAGCCTTGGGGAGCGCCGTCTCGCAGGCCGCACCATCACATTCGACGATCGCCGCCACGCCGTTCGATAAGTGTTTCCGGGTGATAATCACCGGCGATGACAACCACGACGAAATCAACGCTGAGCGGATGGGTGCTTTCGATTCTCCCCTCACTCGTTTTCCTTCTCAGCGCGATGCTCAAACTCAAGGGCGGCCCGGAAGTCGAGCAAGGGTTTGCGCACCTCGGGTTGTCTGCATCGATGCTGATGCCGCTGGCAATCCTCGAGATCACGTGCGTCGCGGTGTATCTGATTCCGCGCACGTCGATTCTCGGCGCCATTCTCCTGACCGGATTCGCCGGAGGAGCAATCTGCACGCATTGGCGCGTCGGCGATCCCTTCTGGGTGCAGATCGTTCTCGGGATCCTCGTCTGGCTCGGGATCTACCTTCGCGAGCCGAGGCTACGGCAATTGATTCCGCTGCGCACGCATTGAGCCCTCGCCACAGCGAGTCCCGGTCCGCGTAAACGACCCTCCGCTCGCGTTCACGGAACTCTTCACAGTCACGGAACTCTTCGCGTTCACGAAACTCACGCCTCGGGACGGCGGCGAAGAACGTAGAGAACGATCGCCAGCGGCACGCAGATCACAGTGGCCCCGACGGCGTGGTGGAGCGTGCTGGCGAGGTGCTGCGCGTTGGCGAGCGTACCGATCTCCACATGCTTGCTCACCACGAACGTGAGGCCCGTCGTTCGCTCCCAGAAGTAGGCGATCCACGCCAACACCGGCAGCATGATCAGTAACGCCAGAAGACGCCCGGTTAGCTCCGCGCGCTTCGATTCCGTCCAACCTGCCATTATCGTGTCCCGGCACTATTCTCACCTATGCGACGATGGAATGGTTTCCGGCGCCGGCGGTTGTCCAATCTGCCGATGACTTCCAACACTTCGCTACGCGCCGCGGTCCTCAGCGCTGCATTGACGATCGAACCGCCTCGCATCGACGCGTTGGAACTTCGTTTGCCGCCCATACGCGAGGTCATGCCGCGCGCATCCACACCACTCGATCTCGACGCACCGATCTTCCGCTACCACATCGATCTCGACGGGAACGTCAGCACTGTGCGCGATGCGATCGGCGCGCGAAGCTGCAATCGTTCTCACCGCGGCCTGAGGATCTGAATCGAGCGAACGACGGCGTGGGTCTGGTCAGATTGCAGCGCGAAATGCCACCCCTGCGTCCTACGTTGTCTCAGCGCTCATGATCAGCCTCTCCAAAATCTCCAAACAGTACGGGCGGCAGCTCGTCTTCGTCGACGCCTCCTTCCAGCTCAATCCCGGCGAGCGCGCTGGCCTCGTCGGGCCGAACGGCTCCGGAAAAACCACACTCTTTCGCATGATCGTCGGCGAAGAATCGGCCGACGACGGCGACGTTTCCGTCCCGAAGAAAATCACCATCGGCTACTTCCGCCAGGACATCGAAGAGATGTCCGGCCGCTCCGTGCTCGACGAAGCGATCGCCGGCAGCGGACGGCTCGGCGATCTTCATCACGAGCTCGAAGCGCTACAGAACGCGATGTCCGATCCCGATCGTCTCGATGAAATGGATGCGATCCTCGACCGCTTCGGTCACGTCCAGGAGGACTACTCCCACCTCGGCGGCTACGAGCTCGAAGCGCGCGCTCGCGAAGTCCTGCACGGACTCGGCTTCGAAGACGACCGCATCGACGGCGATGTTGGCGCGCTCAGCGGCGGCTGGAAGATGCGCGTGGCCATGGCCAAAGTCCTCCTCGGCCGGCCCGATGTCCTGCTGATGGACGAGCCGACCAACCATCTCGACATCGAGTCGATCATCTGGCTCGAAGACTTTCTCAAACGCTATGAAGGCTCACTGCTGATGACGTCGCACGACCGCGAGTTTATGAACCGCGTCGTCACGAAGATCGTCGAGATCGACGAGGGCGACCTCGTCACGTACTCCGGCAACTACGAGTTCTACGAGCGCGAGCGCTCCATCCGCGAGACCAATCGCGAGGCCGCGTACGCGCGTCAGCAGTCGATGCTGGCGAAGGAGCAGCGCTTCATCGACCGCTTCGCCGCGCACGCCGCAAAGGCCGCGCAGGTGCAAAGCCGCGTGAAAGCGCTCGACAAGATCGAAAAGCTCGAGCCGCCGAAAAAGCGGAAGACGATGAAGTTCGACTTCCGCAAACCGGCCCGCTCCGGCGACGACGTCGTCACGCTGAAGGATGTGTCGAAAGGGTACGGCAAGCGATCAATCTACGAAGACTTCGACTTCCTCATCCGGCGAGGCGAGCGTTGGTGCGTCATGGGAAAGAACGGTGCGGGAAAGTCGACGCTGCTGAAGATGGTCTCCGGATCGATCGAGCCCGACTCCGGCGACGTCAAGCTCGGCGCGTCGCTGAAGATGGGCTACTTCTCGCAGCAGGCTTTCGACGTCCTCGATCCGAACCTCACCGTATGGGAGCAGATCCAGAAGGACTTTCCGCTCGAATCGATCGGCACGTTGCGCAGTCTTCTCGGCGCGTTCCAGTTTTCCGGCGACGAGGTAGAGAAGAAGATCCGATCGCTTTCCGGCGGCGAACGCTCACGTCTCGTCCTGGCGCGCATGCTTCTCGATCCGCCGAACTTCCTCGTGCTCGACGAGCCGACGAACCATCTCGATCTGGCGACGAAAGAGATGCTCGTCGAAGCGCTTCACGACTTCGAAGGAACGATGCTCTTCGTCTCGCACGACCGCATGTTCCTGCGCGGCCTCTCCAACCGCGTGCTCGAGCTGCCCGAAGAGCGCGGCGCGCCGCCGCGTGTGTTCGGAGGCTCGTACATCGAGTACGTCAGCGACAGCGGCCACGAAGCGCCGGGCGTGCACACGTAAGAATCTACGTTGTCAGTTTGAACGGCGCCGGCGTCGACGCGATCGCGTCGAGCACTTCAATGTTGTGCACGATGTCGCGCGACTCCTTCGCTGCGATGACGGCGATCATCGAAGCGAGGAGCGTTGGCGGATAGAAGATCAGTGTCCCGAACTTCGCCACTTCCAGATCCCTGATCATGATCGTCGGAGCGTGCGCAAAGCCCGGCTCCACATCCAGCAGCGTCGCGAATTCCCACGCGCCATCACGAAACAGCAGCAGCGCGTCGCCGATCAGATCGATCTCATCGTTCTTGAGCACGTCGTAAATGTCGGAAAGAACCGGCGAGAGGTCATCAATCTCATCGACGACACCGGTGACCTGGCTGGCCAGAACCGAGTTGACCGTGTCGAAGTCGGTCTTGATCGTCGCGAGTGCTGAACCGGGCGCCACCTGCTCGACGGCGATGCCGAGATCGAGATCGATGTGCGCATTCACGCCGGCCAGCATGTGCTGGACGATGATCGGATCCGGATGCGATGCGCCGTCGAATGCCACGCGCCAGCAGTGCGAGGGCGGCGGGAACTCACCGGGATGGAAATAGCCGTTCAGCGCCGCGAAGTAGCGGCTGGCGAACGTCACATCGAAGAGCTCCATCCGCGGACCGTTCTGGAAAAGGTTCTGCGCGATCGCAGCCCGGATGGCGATGGTTATCCGTTTGTATAACGCGGCGAAATACCCGAGACGGCTCTCGTTGGCGATCGACCAGGCGATCACGCCCTGGATGGCGTCGACAACCTGGTCGATCGTCGTTACTGCGGTGATCGGCGGAAGTGGTGTAGGCATAAACGAATTATGTCATCGCCCCTCGATGTGAATCGATCCGTTCGTCGTACGCAGGCGCAGTTCGGCGCCGCCGCCGTTCAGTGTGCCGCGCAGCGCGTGCTTGTCGTGCGAGCCGACCATCGTGATCGGCAATTCTGAGGAGATCGAGCCGTTCGTGTTCGCTGCATCGATGCGCGCGGCGAGCGTGCGCGGCAGACGGGCGCGGATTCCGCCGTTCGTCGTCTCCAGGCGAACACCGCGTCCGGCATTGACCGCCGTCAGCTCCGCCTCGATCGCGCCATTCGTCGTCTCTGCATTCAGATCGCCGGCGCAACGCGTCAGCCTGATGTGGCCATTCGTCGTTTCGATCTTGTGCGATCCGCGGACGTCGCTCGCCTCGATCGCGCCGTTCGTATCCTCGATCTGCAGATCCATCGTGCGCGGGACCATGACCTCGTACGTGACCGAGATGTTCACGCTCGTGCCGGCGATCCACTCGAAGATGCCGTCGGCCGTCTTCGGATACTTGGTGTCGATGCGCAGTCCGCCGTTCGGTTGCGACAGCGCGAACGCCACCGCCTTCATCGCGCTGCGCGCGGCATCAGCGTCGCGGCTCTCGACGTGCTTGACCGCATGAATGCGAATCTTCGGCTGATCCCAGGAACGAACGGTGATGCCGCCGTTCGTGTTCGTTAGCGCGAAGACGGCGCCGGGACGCACATCGAACGTGCGATCAAAGTTCTCATCCAACGTCGAGGCACCGGCCTGGGCGGCAGCGATCGTGAGGAGGGCAGTGAAAAGGATGCGCTTGAGCATGATGTCGTGTCCTTTGTCTTAGGTCGAGTGGATCAGTGATTGGTGGATTAGGAAGAGCTAAATCGGCGGCCTTCGTAATCCACGGATCTACGAATCCACTCATCTACTAATCGACTACCTACGTCCCATCTCGCCGCAGGTTGCAGTTACAATCCACCTTCGTGAAACGCGGCGGCGCGGTGACACTCCTCTTCGCGACGCTCGCGATCATCCTCGGCGTTCTGATTCTGAGGATGCGCGGTCCCGCGCCACTCCCCGCATCCGCGCCTGCGAGCTCGTTCTCCGCGGCGCGCGCGATCGATGGCGAGCGCGCAGTCCTCGGCACGGAGCCGCATCCAAGCGGCACCGCGGCGCACGATGCCGTTCGCGATCGTCTGGCCGCGCAGTTCAGCGCCCTCGGATACGACGTCACCATCCAGCGCGCGTTCGCCTGCAGCGCGTACGTCACTTGCGCGCCGGTCGCGAACATCATCGCCCGCACTCCCGGCGACGCGCGGCCCGACGCGCTCATCCTCGCGGCGCACTACGATTCCGTCCCCGCCGGGCCGGGCGCTTCCGACGATGGGCAGGGATTTGCGGCGCTCGTCGAGATCGCGCGCGCCTTGCGCAATGAACGCTTCCGCAATCCGATCGTCTACCTCGTCACCGACGCAGAAGAAGTTGCGTTGCTCGGCGCGGAAGGGTTTGTCGGCGATGCGGGATTGCTGAAGGGCTCGGCCGCCGTCATCAACGTCGAAGCACGCGGAACGGATGGGCCGAGCTTCCTCTTCGAGACCAGCCGGAAGAACGAGTGGATCGCGCGCACGATTGCCAGTTCACTCCCGCGGCCCGCCACGAGCTCGCTCTACTACGACATCTACGAGATGTTGCCGAACGACACCGACCTCACGGTGTTCAAGCGTGCCGGTCTTGCGGGAATCGGATTCGCAAACATCGGACGTCCGGTGCAGTACCACACGCCGCTCGACAACATCGAGAACGTCACGCTGTCGACGCTGCAACATCACGGCGACCACGTGCTGGCGATGACTCGCGCGTTCGCGGCCGCCGATCTGCGTCAGACGAGCCGCGGCAATGCGGTCTGGTTCGACGTGCTCTCGCTCTTCGTCGTCTGGTGGCCGCAGCGTTACTCGCTCGTCGTGGCCATCGTCGCGTTCGTAACGTTGATCATCGCGTCGTTCCTGATGACGCGCGACGGCCGGACGAAAGCGGGAGCGATCACGATCGGCGTGCTTTCGTTCTTCGCAACGCTGATCGCTGCGCTGCTCGCTGGCATCGCGGGAAACTGGCTTGCCGGTTTGCGCGCGGGCGGCACCGTTTGGGTCGCCTATCCCGGCGCCGCGATCGCCACGGCATGGCTGATCGGCGGCGTCGTCTCGATCATCGTCGCGCAGCGTCTCATCAAGTACGCCGGCGTCGACGGTCTCTTCCTCGGTTACGCAACCTGCTGGACGGCCATCGCCATTGCGCTGACTATCGTGCTGCCCGGCGGCAGCTATCTGACGCTCGTGCCGGCGATCGCGTTCGCCGCCTGCGCGCTGCTTCGCGTCACTCTCAAAATGTCCGACGCAACATCAGCGATCGCCTGCGCCGCCGTCGCCGCAATCGTGATCTTTCCCCTCGGCCTCGCGCTCTACGTCGCACTCGGCACGGGGATCCTGCCGTTCATCGCGATGCTGATCGCGCTCGTGGCGACGACGCTCGCGGCGCTGCTCGCCAGCATCCCGTCCTTGAAGCGCCCGCTGCTCGGGATGTTCGCTGCGGCGATCATTGCCTGCGTCATCATCGCCAATCTCGTCCCAGCACATACCGCCGCGTCGCCGCGCCACCTCAACCTCACCTACACCGACGACGGGACCGCGCCACACTGGGAAGCCGAGGCCTTGACTCCCGCGATTTCGCAAGCAGCGGATTTCGATCCCGCACCAAAGCCGATCGCCGAGTGGATGAAGGAGCCGGCAAAGGCTCTAATCGCGCCCGCACCGAACCTCGGACTCGCGCCCGCGGAATTGCACATCATCCGCGACGAGCACACCGGCGGACGTCATCTCACATTGCAACTCCGCTCCGTTCGCAACGCTCCAAGAATCTCGCTCATCTTCCGCGCACAGTCCTTCACGTCGATGCGTGTCAACGGAATCACGCCGCCGCCGGCGACACGAATCATCGGCGGTTACGCACCGGGATGGCACCGCGTCAGCGTCCGCGCCCCCGAGGCAACGATCGAGCTCGAGCTGAAGCGCGACGAACCGATCGACGCCGTCATCATCGACGGCACGTACGGTCTGCCGGCCGAAGGCGCCGCACTCGTGAAGGCGCGCGATGCATCGCTCGCGGTGCCGTTTCAAGAGGGAGATCTCACGACGACGTTGCGCCGGATGCGGTTATAGGCCGGATTACAACCGGCCGAGTTGCTGTCATTTCGAATCGGCGGAACCGCGGGGGCGGCCGGGCGGGGTGAGCGGTGGAGCACGATGAGAAATCCCCCGCCTACGAAGCGCGATCTCTATATCGGCAGGGGATTCCTCGACCGTGCTTCACCGCTCCCGCCACCCTTCCGTCCCCGCGGTTCCGCCGGCTCGGAATGACAGAACGTTGTGCTTTCGTCTCTGCACGTGAATCGGTCGGGCCAGGAGTTTGCGCGGCAGAAACTTGGAGGCCGTTTACGCAAGCAAGGACGGCGACGAATTTCGACCTCCGCCCTGACAGCACCCGGGCGAGGACGCCCAAGTGCCCGCGGTCGAGACGACCGCACTCCTTACTGCCTGGGGAGGGCGGGCGTCTCGCCCGCGGTCATCGAGGCGTCCCGCCTCGGTGGCCGATCCGGCGGCTGACTCCAGGAAACGAAACCCAGAACCAGGAAACACGTGGCGCGGAACCGATCGTGGTTTAAGTTATGGGAACGCCCTCCTCGGCTTGTGCGTCCAATACACATGCCTTCGAATTTGACCGCGCGCTTCTTCCTCCTCGCCGCGGCGCTTCTCTTTCCTCTCCACCTTCTCGCCGACGACCCACCCTCCGTCCTCTGGAGCCGATTCGATTCCAGACCGTTGTTCATTGCCGCATCGGCGGTCATGAACCCGGATGGATCGCCGTCAGCGATCGTGCCGGAGGGCTGGGGCATCGACCAAACGAGCTTGCGTTCCCGAGTCGTTCCGCCGAGTTCGCAAACGCCTCCGTTCGGAGTGTGGGACTCCGTAACACTTTGCCAGCATGGCTGGCTGTCTGTGGATGACGACCCTGAAGAATTCGTCAATCGAAGTAACGCGCACGACGCGATCATAAGTGCGCGCGTCATCGTTTCGGGAACGATCAGACGGGTGACGCCGGGTTTTTTCTACACGCCCGCTTCGCTCGTCGAGCTCGATCATCTCGACAAAATCAAGATCGGGACTTCGTATAGTGCACTGCACGATGTGCTCTACATCCGAATCCCCTACGCCCGCTTTGCCATTGGCGACCACGAATACTGTCGAGACCTGGGACCGAATGCCTATGCGCCGCGAGCCGGTGACAAGCTTCTCGTCTTTGCCTATGCCCCACCCCTGGATGCCGAGGGAAAGTTGCTCTACCTGAGCTCCGATGACGTCATCGTGCAGCCGAGCGCGGAGCGTGAACTCCGGATTCCTAAGGTGCTCGCGATTTTTGGCGGCACTGGTTCGACGATCGAATCGATCACCGCTTCCATCCGCGCGGCGATGAGAGTGCCGAGTCGGCGTTAGAACCAGCGCGGGACGCGCAACTGATACTCCCGATACGCGTCGCCGAACTTCGCGGCGAAGTAGGACGATGCCAGTGACGACCTTCATTGCCGACGCTCTACCGGCGACGATCGTTCCGCGCCCCCGCGCCAGACCAACTTCGTAGGCGTGGAGCCGCACGCGGATTTCGGGCGATGTCATTTCGAGTCGGCGAAACCGCGGGGGCGGCGGGCGGGGGAGCGGTGAAGCACGACGAGAAATCCCCCGCCCACGAAGTGAGCAGTTACGAGCGGCAGGGATACCTCTCCGCGTGAGCAATGCGTTAGCTCGGCGACGTCCACCGGTTCGTCTCGAAGTTCCAGATCGCGCCGTGCTCCCGGCGGCTGACTGTCAGTCGCGGGCGGCCGGAACGAAGCTCGTAGTTGATGAAGAAGCCAGCGACATTCGAGCAGACCGAGCGGTCGCAAACGGATGGAAAGAGGGACCGGGGCGCTGTGAGCTTCGTAGGTAACTCGGAGGTCGTCGCCGGCCACATGCCGGTCCGTTCGTGGACGGCGGCTACTTCAGCGGCAATCTGTCCCGCGTACCGTTCTGCTGCGACGAAGCCCTGCTCGTAGGCAAACCGAAAGAATCGCCCGGTAATGATGACGACGATCACGATCCCAATGACGGCACGCACACGTTTCGACCGAACGGAGGCCCGGCTTGGCACGAGCACGAGAGCGGTTGTGAGTGCCGCAAGGGTCAGCGTAGGAGCGTACAGGTAGAGTGCTTGAACCGGAACAACGCCACTGCCGAGCTCCAAGAGAGAAATCGTGACAGTCGCTACGAGCGCGTAGAGGCCGAAAACCGCCACCGTTGACACGACCGGTCGCCACGTCATGATGTTCCGTCGCAAGCGGATCCAAGCAAGTTCGAGAACCTCGAAGGGTTATGCAAGGGGCTTGAAGGCCAAGTGCAGGGCCGCGTTAGGCTAGACAAAATGTGGCCCTGTCTCGGGACTTCTTATCGGTGTCTGGAACGAATGAGCACGTTCGCGATGGCATCCGTCGCCCCAATCACCCCGCCCACTCCTCCGTCAGTTGCTCCTTCGTAAACCCGTACGAATTGCAATCGAGGTTGCCGGACGCGTCGCCGGGGATGCCGGGGACCTGGTTGGGTTCGAGGCCGGCCTTTGAGTCGGTGTATTGCCATAGCCAGATCGAGTCCCAGCTTGCTTGCGGCTTGGGCGTTGCGCTGTATTGCGCGAGCCAGAGGCGGTGAGAACCGAAGAAGGGGTCGGCAGTGTTGCCCATGTCGGTCTTGAACAGGCCGCCGCAATAGAGGACCGGTTTGCGGCCGATCTGCTCGGCGACCAGCGTCAGGAACTGGCGGGCCTGATCGATCGTCATCTGGTTGTTGGCCGTCTCCTCGAAGTCGAGGGCGACGAGCGTCGTGTCGTCCGGCTCGGCGGTGGAGAGGAAGTTGTCGACCTGGTCCTCGACGTCCGCGTTCGTTCCCCAGTGATACGCGCCCCAGAGCATGCCGGCGTCGAGCACCTGTTGCCGGCGGTCTTCATACTCGTCGTCCTGACCGGTCGCGCCCGTCGTCGCCTTGTGGATGATGCCCCAGAGGCCGGAATCGGCGGCCTGCTGGAAGCTGGTGACGTTATCCTCGTGGTAGAGATCGACAACCCTCAGGTTGATCGCCATAGGGATTCTCCTCCGTCTGAAATGGACGGGCCATTCTCCACCAATTCTCCGGAAAATGCGAAGGCCCGCCGAGGCGGGCCTTCAGGACTACTTGCCGCTCTTTTTCTTCGCGGCGGTTTTCTTGGCTGGGGCTTTTTCTTTCGCCTTCGGCTTTTCGGCCTTTGGCTTGGCTGCTGCCTTCTTGGCCGGCTTCTTCGCCTTCGGTTCTACTTCCTCATCATCGGCATCGGCTTTCGCCTTTGCTTTCGGCTCCTTCTTCGGAGCGGCGGCTTTCTTCGCGCCTTTGGCCGGCGCCTCTTCAGCAACCTCGGTCTCGAGCTTGAAGTCGACGAACTCGAGGATGCACATCTCGGCGGCGTCGCCGCGGCGAGGTCCGAGCTTGATAATGCGGGTGTAGCCGCCCGGACGATTCGCGAAGCGCGGCGCGAGCGTGCCGAACAACTTCTGCACGTTCGCATCCTCGGCAACGATCTTCGCGGCCTGACGGCGCGTGTGAACGCTGTCGATGCGCGCCAGCGTCACGAGGCGCTCGATCTGCGGCTTGAGCTCTTTCGCCTTCGGCAGCGTGGTGATGATGCGCTCGCGGTCGATGAGCGATGCGAGCTGGTTGCGGAAGAGCGCATTGCGATGCGCGCTTGTGCGTCCCAGCTTGCGGTTGACCATTCCGTGTCTCATTGC
Source organism: Thermoanaerobaculia bacterium (assembly GCA_034665065.1). Lineage (GTDB taxonomy): Bacteria > Acidobacteriota > Thermoanaerobaculia > Gp7-AA8 > Gp7-AA8 > JADGNZ01. The sequence goes on from JAXDGL010000017.1 coordinate 33,529, forward strand.
ATTCCCCTCACTTTTCTCGACGCCGAATGACTAATCGCGCATCTCTGCGCCACGCGGCGCACGGGTCATGCCAAACGACAGACCGAGCGATGCCAGGACGTCTTTGATCTCGTCGAGCGACTTGCGGCCGAAGTTCTTGGTCGACAGCATCTCCCGCTCGGTGCGCTGCACCAGATCGCCAAGCGTACGGATATTGGCGTTCTTCAGGCAGTTGGCGGAACGGACAGAGAGGTCGAGCTCTTCGATCGGCTTGGTGAGCATCTCGGCCATGCGCGGATCGACTTCCGGCGCTGCCACGTCTTCGGCCTCTTCACCACGCGCTTCGAACTGGCTGAAGATGCGGAGGTGATCGCCGAGGAGGTCGGCGGCGAGGCCGACGGCTTCCTGCGGCGAGACGGCGCCGTTCGTCCAGACTTCGATGACGAGCTTGTCGTAGTCGGTCATCTGGCCGACGCGCGCGCCTTCGACGTGATAGTTCACGCGGCGGACCGGCGAATGGATCGAGTCGATGGGGATGTAACCGAGCGGCAGATCGCCATCGGCATTGCGGTCGGCGACCTGGTAGCCGCGGCCGCGCTTGAGACGCGCTTCGAGCTTGAGCGAGCCTTCCTTCGAAAGCGTAGCGATGTGCGCCGTCGGATCGAGGATCTCGATGTCGGAGTCGGCTTCGAAGTCGGCGGCGGTGACGACGCCCGGCCCCTTCTTTTCGAGATAGAGAGTCTTCGGACCTTCGCCGTGCATACGGAACGGCACCTGTTTGAGGTTGAGCACGACGTCGGTCATATCTTCGACGACGCCGGTGAGCGATGAGAACTCGTGAAGCACGCCTTCGACACGGACGGCCGTGATGGCAGCGCCTTCAATGGATGAGAGCAGCACGCGTCGGAGCGCATTGCCGATCGTGGTGCCGAAGCCGCGCTCGAACGGCTGGGCCGTGAAGCGGCCGAAGTTCGGCGTAAGTGTTTCGGCATCGTAATCGAGCTTTTTCGGTTTCTGGAAATCTGACCACAACATGTGAGCGGCCTCCTCGCTGTTAGCTCCCAGCTCCCAGCTCTGAGCTCTTAGAAAACCGCTTCCTAAGAGCTCAGAGCTAAGAGCTAAGAGCTGATTCTTACTTCGAGTAGAGTTCGACGATGAGCTGTTCCTGGATCGGCAGGCGGATGTCTTCGCGCTTCGGAAGATCATTCACACGGCCGAGGAACTGATCGGGATTGAGCTCGAGCCACGACGGAATGCCGCGCCCGCTGGCCGTTTCGACAGCCTGGCGGATCTGGTCATTCTTGCGGCTCTTCTCGCGAACCTGGATGACATCCCCTTTGCGACCCTGGTAGGAAGGGATGTTGATTTTCTTGCCGTTCACTTCGATATGGCCGTGGCGCACGAGCTGGCGAGCCTGGGCGCGCGATGCGGCGAATCCGAGGGAGTAGACGACGTTGTCGAGCCGGAGCTCGAGCTGGCGGAGAAGATTGTCGCCGGTGATGCCGGTCTTGCCGGCGGCGCGCTTGAAGTAAAGGCGGAACTGCTTTTCAAGCAAGCCGTAAATGCGCTTGACCTTCTGCTTTTCGCGAAGCTGGATTCCGTAGCCGAGAACCTTGGAACGGCGGCGGCCATGCTGACCCGGCGCGTAATTGCGGCGCTCGATCGAGCACTTATCCTTGAAACAACGGTCGCCTTTGAGAAACAGCTTCATTCCCTCTCGACGGCAGAGCCGGCAAACGGGATCTGAGTAACGTGCCACTAGACCTCCTGAAGTATCGCGCCCGTCCCACCATGAGACGCCGCGTGTACGGCGGCTGCTGCACGCCGTACGGAACTGCGGACCGGCACTATGCCGGAAAAACAAGCTCTCAGCTCTTAGCTGGTAGCTCTCAGGAGTTTTTTCGTTCCCCTAAGAGCCAACAGCTAAGAGCGAAGAGCTGGAAATCAAACTCTGCGACGCTTTGGCGGACGGCAGCCGTTGTGCGGGATCGGCGTGACGTCTTTGATCGACTTGATGTCGAGTCCGGACGCTGCCAGTGCACGGATGGCGGACTCGCGTCCGGCTCCCGGGCCTTTGACCCTCACGTCGACCGAACGGACGCCGTGCTCCTGCGCGAGCTGGGCGGCATTCTGGGCTGCGACCTGGGCCGCGAATGGCGTCCCTTTACGCGAGCCTTTGAAGCCGATGCGGCCGGCGCTCGACCAGGAGAGCGTGTTCCCCATCGGATCGGAGATCGCCACGATCGTGTTGTTAAACGAGGCGTTGATTGCCGCCACGCCATGCGGAATGCTCTTCCGCTCTTTCTTCTTCGTTCCCGCGCGGCGGGCTCCAGCTTTGGGGGCTCGGGCAGTTGCCATTGATGTTCCTCTGATTTCTTAGAGCTGCGTGATCCGGTTGTCGGTTGTCAGTTCTCGGTTGTCACGGTCAGGGTTTCGACAACCTCTAACCGACAACCGACAACGTCCTTACTTCTTCGTAGCCTTCTTCTTACCGGCGATGGCGCCCTTGCGCGGACCTTTGCGGGTACGGGCATTCGTATGCGTGCGCTGTCCGCGAACGGGCAGGCCGCGGCGGTGACGCATGCCGCGATAGCAGTTGATCTCCATCAGGCGCTTGATGTCGAGCCCGATGTCTTTGCGGAGATCGCCTTCGACCTTCCCTTCATCGGTAATGACCTGGCGGATCTTGCGCACGTCATCCTCGGAGAGATCTTTGACGCGCGTGTCTTTGCTGACCGTCGCCTTCTCGAGGATATCGACCGAGCGCGAGCGGCCGATGCCGTAGATATACGTCAGGCCGACTTCGACCCGCTTGTTCAGTGGAAGGTCCACACCTGCGATACGTGCCATGCTTTTCTCCAGTTGTCAGTGGTCAGTGATTAGTGATCAGGAAGAATCGCTCGTCCTGATCACTGATCACTGACCGCTGGCCACTCGTCTCCTATCCCTGCCGCTGCTTATGTTTCGGAATCTCGCAAATGATGCGAATGACGCCCTGACGGCGGACGATCTTGCACTTCACACAAATCTTCTTAACCGATGAACGAACTTTCATGATCAGCTCACTTATATCGATACGTGATACGGCCTCTTGTCAGGTCGTACGGTGACAGTTCCACGAGGACCTTGTCTCCCGGAAGGATACGGATGAAGTGTTTACGCATTTTGCCGGAGATGTGCGCAAGCACCTTGTGCTTGTTCTCCAGCTCGACCTGAAACATCGCGTTCGGCAATGTCTCCAGGACGGTCCCGGTCACTTCAATCGCTTCTTCCTTCGACATGTTCCTCCGTTGAGAGCTCTTAGCTCTTAGCTGTCAGCTCTTAAGGACCCTGTTACCGATCTCCTAAGAGCTAACAGCTAACAGCTCAGAGCTACGTCTCTACTTACCCAACACCACCGGCCCATCCGCCGTAATCGCAATCGAATGTTCGAAATGCGCGGCGAGCGTGCCGTCGATCGTTCTTGCAGTCCAGCGGTCCGCATCGGTCCGCACATCCTCGATCACTCCATCCCTGCCGGCGCGCTCGATCCGCGAGCGCAGTTTCGATCCGATCTCGCAAAGCATCGGCTCGACCGCCAAAACCATCCCCGCCCTCAACTCCAGACCACGGCCACGGCGGCCGTAGTTGTAAACCTGCGGATCCTCATGCATCCGCCTGCCGATTCCATGTCCGACGAAGTTCCGGATCACGTGAAAGCCGTGCTGCTCCGCATGCTCCTGAACCGCCGCGCCGATATCGCCGATGTGTCTGCCTGGCCGCATCTCATCGATGGCCAGGTCGAGGCACTCCCGCGTCGTGTCGATCAGCTCTTGCGCCCGCGGCGTCACCTTGCCGACAGGAACCGTGATCGCGCCGTCGCCGACGAAACCTTCGAAGATCGAGCCGAAGTCGAGTCCGACGATGTCGCCTTCCTCCAGCCGTGCGCGATTCGGGATGCCGTGAACGATCACGTCATTGACCGACGAGCAGACGACCGCAGGATAGGGCGGCAATCCCATCGGAGCGTAGCCTTTGAACGGCGATTTTGCGCCGCGCTTTGCCAGCTCTTCTTCGGCGACCGCATTCAACTGCGCGGTCGTCGCACCCGGCTTGATCATCGAGCGCATGATCTCGAGGATGTCGAGAACGATGCGATTGGCACGATCCATCACCGCGATTTCCTCGCGGTTCTTGAGAATCGGACCTTTCATACGATCGAGCATGATCAGGAGAGGGACTTCTCTATACGTTCAAAGACCTCATCGACGGGACCAACCCCGTCGACTTCGCGCAACATCTGTTTCGTCTTGTAAAACGTGGCTACAGGAAGCGTCTGACGATGAAACGCTTCCAGCCGCTTGCGAACCGCGGTCTCGTTGTCGTCCGGACGAGCGATCAGCCCGGCACCTTCCCGATCACAGACCGAGTCGACTGCCGGAGGAGCGGATTCGAGATGGTAGATCGCGCCGCATACGGGACACGATCTGCGCAGCGAGATCCGCTTCACGATGGCCTCGTCTGGGACCAGTAGTTGCAGAACCCGGAGGCCATCGGCCTCATTCCCAGCGCCATTTCCCTTGCTGCTCCCGACAATAGTGTCGAGTTTTTCTGCCTGCACGACCGTCCGCGGAAAGCCGTCCAGGATGAATCCACGCTGCGCGTCGGTCTTCGCCAGACGGTCGTTGATGACCCCGATCATCAGGTCGTCCGACACCAGCGCGCCAGAAGCCATGATCGGCGCGGCCTGCTGCCCGAGGGCGGTGCCATCGGCGATCGCCTCCCGGAGCATGTCGCCCGTCGAGATGTGAGGGACGCCGTGCTGCGCGGCAAGCCGCTTCGCCTGCGTTCCCTTTCCGCTTCCCGGCGGACCGATGAAAATCAGCTTCACGCGTGCCGGCCCTTTACCCGCGCCGTCCGCGGATACGTCCGCGTTTCATGAAGCCGTCGTAATGACGCATGACGAGTTGTGACTCGACCTGCTGGATCGTGTCCATGGCCACACCGACCACGATCAGCAGCGAGGTGCCGCCGAAGTAGAAGTTGAAGCCCATGCCTTCCGTGAACCACAGCGGCAGCGCGCGATCGAGCGCCGCACCGATTCCGAACGGCAACTGGTTCACGTGCACACCGGCGATGAGAAACTCCGGCAGGATGCAAACCGCGGCCAGATAGAGCGAGCCGACGAACGTGATGCGCGTCAGGACGCGGTCGATGTAGTCGGAGGTCTTCTTGCCCGGGCGGATGCCGGGGATGAAGCCGCCGTACTTGCGCATGTTGTCGGCGGTATCGACCGGATTGAAGACGATCGACGTGTAGAAGTACCCGAAGAACATGATGCCGATGACCTGCAGGAGGTAGTAGAGCGGCTCCCCGACTTTCATCTGCGCGCCGATCGCCTGCGCCCACGGCGTCTTGATCATCGACGCAAGTGTCTGCGGGATGACGAGAATCGACGACGCGAAGATGACCGGGATGACGCCGGCGGTGTTCACGCGAAGCGGGAGATACGTGTTTGAGCCGCCGTAGACCTTGCGGCCGACGACACGCTTGGCGTACTGCACGGGGATTCGCCGCTGCGCGCGCTCCATGAAGATAACGAACGCGACGACCGCGGCCATGAAGACGATCAAAGCCAGCATGGCGAAGAGATTGCGCTGCCCGTTGAGAACGTCCTGAACGATGCCGATGACCGCGTGCGGCAATCCGACGACGATGCCGGCGAAGATGATCAGCGAGATGCCGTTGCCGATGCCGCGTTCGGAGATCTGCTCACCGAGCCACATGACGAAAGCGGTGCCGGTGGTGAGCGTCAGAACCGTCATGAGCGGGAAGCCGATGCCCCACAACGAGTCCTGTACCGCCGACGGAACGAGTGGCGCACCACCCGGTGAGCTCTGCGACTTGAGCCAGAAGGCCACGCCGAGCGACTGCACGATCGACAGCACGACGGTGCCGTAGCGCGTGTACTGGTTGATCTTGCGGCGGCCCATCTCGCCTTCCTTCGACAGTTTCTCGAGGTAAGGCCAGACGACGGTGAGGAGCTGCAGGATGATCGACGCCGAGATGTACGGCATGATGCCGAGGGCGAAGACCGACAGACGGCGCAGAGCGCCGCCGGAGAAGAGATCCAGGAATCCCAAGGCCCCGCCCACCGTCTTGAAATACTCCGCGAGCGCGACCGGGTCGACACCGGGCGTCGGGATGTGCGATCCGAGGCGGTAGACGGCAAGCAGCGCAAACGTGAACATCACGCGTTTGCGCAGATCTTCGATTGCCCAGATGTTGCGGAGTGTCTCGAGGAAGTTCAAGTTACTGAATCTCCTGGCAGGTGCCGCCTGCCGCTTCAATCTGTTTACGAGCGGTTTCAGAGAACTTCGTCGCGTGCACAGTCAGCTTCTTGGAGAGCTTGCCGTGACCGAGGACTTTGACGCCGTCGTTGCGGCCTTTGACGAGGCCGGCCTGGCGAAGGGCGCCCTCATCGATCGTGGTGCCGTTGTCGAAACGCTCGAGGTCCGAAAGGTTCACGACCGCGTGCACCTTCTTGAAGATGTTGGTGAAGCCGCGCTTTGGCAGACGGCGATGCAACGGCATCTGGCCGCCTTCGAAACCGCGCATGCGCGAGAAGCCGGCACGCGACTTCTGCCCCTTCTCACCGCGTCCCGCGGTCTTGCCGTTGCCCGATCCCGGGCCGCGGCCAACGCGCTTCTTCGAGTGGCGCGAGCTCTTTTTTGGTTTGAGGCTACTGAGTTCCATGTTTTTCTCCGGGTGTCGGATGCCGGTCGGACCGGCAGCGGAAACCTCTTTCGTTCTACGACTCCACGACCTGCACGAGATGCGGGATGCGGGCGATCATGCCGCGTGTTTCCGGCGAGTCGACGCGCGATGCCACACGATGCATCTTGCCCAGTCCAAGCGCGCGGAGCGTCTCGCGCATGTAGCGCGGGCAGCCGATGCCGCTGCGGACCTGCTTGATCGAAATCATCTTCTTCTTGCTCTTGGCGGCGCTCATGCTTCCGCTCCCTCCTCCACACCGCGAAGCGTGTTGTACTGCGCCTCGCTGCGGAGCTGCGCAAGGGCGTCAAATGTTGCCTTGACGACGTTGTGCGGGTTGGCGGTGCCGAGTGACTTCGTCAGGATGTTCTGGATTCCTGCCGATTCGAGAATGGCGCGGACCGGACCACCGGCGATGACACCGGTACCTTCGGAGGCCGGCTTGAGCATGACTTTTCCGGCGCCGTAGTGACCGAGAACGGCGTGCGGAATCGTGGTGCCCGCCATGGAGATCGCGATCATGTTCTTCTTGGCGATCTCGATCCCCTTCTTGATTGCGGCCGGCACTTCCTTCGCCTTGCCCGAGCCAAAGCCGACGCGGCCTTTGCCGTCGCCGACGACGACGAGCGCGGAGAAGCTGAAGTTCTTGCCGCCCTTGACGACCTTGGTGACGCGATTGATGTGGACGACCTTGTCGATCATCCCACTTTCACTGCGCTCATCGCGGCGGTCGCCACGCTGAGAGCCCTGACCTGAACGCTGCATCGGACGCTGCACGTTGCCTCCTAGAATTCCAGACCGTTTTCGCGCGCGGCATCCGCGAGCGCTTTGATGTTGCCGTGGTACAGATAGCCGCCGCGGTCAAACACCACGCGCGTGATTCCTTTGTCTTTCGCCTTCTTCGCGATCAGTGCACCCACGGCCTTGCACGAAGCGGCGTTGGCGCCCTTGGCGCCGGCGTCTTTCTCGTGAGTCGATGCCGACAGCAGCGTACGGCCGCTGGCGTCGTCGATCACCTGAACGTAGATGTGCTTGAGGCTCTTGAAGACAGCCAGGCGCGGACGCTGCTCCGTCCCGCTGACCTTGTTCCGAATCCGCTGCCGGATCCGTCCTCGTGATGCCACTCTCAGTTTTGCGCGATCCATGATTTTTCCCTTTTCGCCGAGGCTTGGTACCCGGCTTTTCTGAAGGATGAACGATGAAGGATGAACGGTGAACCCAACCTGAAGGTGTTCAACGTTCATCATTCATCGTTCATCGCTCCTCTTACTTTCCTGCTGCCTTACCCGCCTTGCGGCGAATGATTTCGTCTGAATACTTGATGCCTTTGCCCTTGTAGGGATCGGGCTCGCGAAGGGCGCGAATCTCAGAAGCGGTCTGACCGACTTTCTGCTTATCGATTCCCGTAATCGTGATGTGGCCGCTCTTCGGCTCGACGGCGATCTCGATTCCTTCCGGAATGGCGAAGCGTACCGGATGCGAGTAGCCGAGCTGGAAGACGACTTCCTTCCCTTTGACCTCGGCACGATATCCGACGCCGACGATGTCGAGCTCGCGCTTGAACCCATCGGTCACGCCGCGGACGTTGTTGGCCACGAGCGCGCGCATGAGACCGTGAAAGCCGCGCATCCTTCCTTCATCGTTCGAGCGCGTGAACTGCACCACGTTGTTCTCGATCGTCACGCCGATGCCCGGCACGACGGCAGTGGTCAAGGTTCCTTTCGGTCCCTTCACCGTCACGACGTTGCCGTCGTGTTTCACTTCGACGCCCTTCGGCACCGGGATTTCTTTTCGTCCAATTCGTGACATTGAGAGTCTCCTTAATGCTCGCTACCAGACCTGGCAGAGAACTTCGCCGCCGACACCGCTCTTGACGGCTTCCTGTCCGGAGAGCACGCCTTTGGAGGTCGAGACGATGGCCAGGCCGAGGCCGCCGAGCACGCTCGGGATCTCCTGCTTGTTGCGGTAGACGCGGCGTCCCGGGCGCGAGATGCGCTCGATGCCGTGAATGACCGGCTCGCCGTTCGGGGCGTACTTCAGCTCGATGCGGAGCGTCCCCTGCGGCTCGTCCTTCTGGGCGAGGTTGTAGTTACGGATAAAGCCCTCAGTCTTGAGGATGCGGGCGATCTCCACCTTCAGCTTCGATGCGGGAAGCTCGACGCGTTCGTGATGCGACTGGATTCCGTTGCGAATCCGCGTGAGCATGTCCGCGATTGGGTCTGTCATCGACATTCGTGACTCCTGTGTTTCCTATTCAGTTCGAGAGCCGGAGAACTACCAGCTCGCCTTCGTGATGCCCGGGATGTAGCCGCCGAGCGAAAGCAGCCGGAAGCAGATGCGGCAGAGCTGAAACTTCCGGAGAAAGCCGCGCGGACGTCCGCACTGTTTGCAGCGATTGACTTTGCGGGACTTGAACTTCGGCTTCCGCTCCGCCTTGACGATCATCGAGATTTTTGCCATGTGTTCCTCTTATTTGGTGAAGGGCAAACCGAGCTCGCGAAGGAGGAAACGAGCCTGGTCGTCGTCCTTCGCGTTCGTGACGATGGTGATGTTCATCCCCTTGGACTTGTCGACCTTGGTGATGTCGATCTCGGGGAAGATCAGATGGTCGCGGACGCCGAGCGTGTAGTTGCCGCGGCCGTCGAACGATTTCGACGGAACGCCGCGGAAGTCGCGGACGCGGGGCAGCGCGGTGGAGATCAGACGATCGAGAAACTCGTACATCTTCTCGCCGCGCAGCGTGACCATCGCACCGATGGCCTGTCCCTCGCGCAGCTTGAAGCTGGCGATCGACTTCTTGGCCTTGGTGATGATCGGCTTCTGGCCCGTGATCTGGCCGAGCTCATCGACGGCGCTGTCGAGGATCTTGGCGTTGGAGATCGCTTCGCCCATCCCCATGTTGAGGACGACCTTCTCGATCTTCGGAACCGCCATCGGGTTCTTGATCCCGAACTGGTCCTGAATCTTCTTTCTGACTTCGGTCTGGTATTTCTCTTTCAGTCGCGCTGCCATGGTCTTTCCTGGTTCCTTCCGGGCCGGCGTTGTACGGCCCCGTCGTTGGCTCTCGGCTGTCGGCTGTCGGCTGTTGGGATTGCGATCTTCCCGAGAGCCGACACCTGACAGCCGACAGCCGCTTTACATTTCGGTATTGCACTTCCGGCAGTACCGCGCAGCGCCTTCGGCCGTGCGATGCGTCCCGGTGCGGGCGGGCTTGCCACAACTCGGGCAGACCACCTGCAGATTCGACAGTTTGATCGGTGCTTCGCGCTCAAGAACTCCGCCCGAAACGTTCTTCTGCGGATTGGGCTTTGTGTGCTTCTTCATCATGTTGACGCGCTCGACGATGGCGGTTCCCTTCGTCGCGTTCACGCGCAGCACTTTGCCCTGTTTGCCGCGGTCCTTCCCCGAGAGGATGAGGACGAGATCGTTCTTCTTCACGTGCGGTTTGACGCGAATGATTTCTTTTTGCTTCGTCGGATTTCCGTACATTGTTTTGCTCCGGGTGTCGCGTGTCGGATGTCGGGTTTCGGGGTTTAGCCGAGAGCCGACAGCCGACACCCGACAGCCATTTTCTAGATAACCTCTGGTGCCAGTGAAATGATCTTCATGAACTTCCGTTCGCGGAGCTCACGAGCGACCGGGCCGAAGACGCGTGTACCAACCGGCTCGCGTGCGTCGTTGATGAGAACGGCCGCGTTGTCATCGAATTTGATGTAGGAGCCATCGCGGCGACGGCTTTCTTTGACCGTGCGGACCACGACCGCCTTGACGACGGCGCCCTTCTTGACGGTGCCATCGGGCGAAGCTTCCTTGACCGACGCCGTGATCACGTCGCCGAGGCGCGCGTACTGGCCGGCAGTCGATCCGCCCAGCATCTTGATGCAGGCGATCTTCTTCGCACCGGTGTTGTCGGCGACCTGTAAGACTGTTCCCATCTGAATCATGACTGACTCCCCTAAGGACGAAGGCGGAAGGATGAAGGATGAATGCGAAGCATCATCCGGTCGTCATCCCTCATCCTTCATCCTTCATCCTTTTTCGTGCTACGCCTTCGCGACGACTTCGCGCACGGTCCAACGCTTGCGCTTGGACAGCGGACGCGACTCCTCGATCACCACGCGGTCGCCGACATTGATGTCGTTGCTCTCGTTGTGCGCGAGGAACTTGCTCGTGTGCTTGACGTACTTCTGATACATCCCGTGCTTGACGAGGTTCTCCACGGCGACGACGACGGTCTTCTGCATCTTGTTCGACACGACGACGCCGGTCTTGGTGCGCTCGTTCTTGCTGGCTTTGGTTTCTTCAGTTGCTGACATGTCTTAGCCCCTCGCCTTTTCACCCTGGAGGGTTTTGATGCGGGCGATCTCGCGGCGCACCTGTTTCACCTTCGACGGCGCTTCCATCCGGCCCGTGGCGCGCTGAAAGCGGAGCTTGTAAAGCTGCTCGCTCAGATCGCGCTCGCGCGTCGAAAGCTCGTCGTGACTCTTATCGCGAAGTTCTTTCGTTTTCATTCGCCCACCTCTGTCTGCAGGCGCGTGACGAAGCGCGTCTTGATCGGAAGCTTGTGCGCAGCAAGGCGAAGCGCCTCTTCAGCGATCTCCCGCGTCACGCCTTCCATCTCGTAAAGAATGCGGGCCGGCTTGACGACACACACCCATTCTTCCGGTGCACCCTTGCCCTTACCCATACGAGTCTCGAGCGGCTTCTTGGTGATCGGCTTGTCCGGGAAAATCCGGATCCAGATCTTTCCGCCGCGCTTGACGTGACGGGTCATCGCGATACGGGCCGCCTCGATCTGGCGCGCCGTAACCCAGCCCGCTTCCATCGCCTGCAATCCGAAATCTCCGAACGAGACCTTCGCGCCACGCGTCGCGATACCACGACGGCGTCCGCGCTGCTGTTTTCTGAACTTAACTTTCTTCGGCATCATCATGATGCGTTGTTCTCCTGCGAGTGCCGGGGTTCGCCCTGCCCTCGATGTGCGTCGGTATTACTGCGGGCGCTTCCGCGACTTGGCTTTCGCCATTTCGCCTTTGAAAATCCACACCTTGACGCCGATGATGCCGTACGTCGTTCTGGCCAGCGCCAGGCCGTAGTCGATATCCGCCTTCAGCGTGTGCAGCGGAAGCCGGCCGTCCTGGTACCACTCCGTGCGGGCGATCTCGGCGCCGTTCAGACGCCCGCCCACGCGGACCTTGATCCCCTTCGCGCCGAAGCGGAAGGCCGACTCCATGGCCTTCTTCATGGCGCGCCGGAATGCGATGCGGCGCTCGAGCTGCGTGGCAATGTTCTCTGCCACCAACTGTGCGTCGAGCTCCGGACGCTGGATCTCCTGGATGTTGATGTACACCTCGCCGTTGACCATCTTCTGCAGCTCGTCGCGCAGTTTGTCGACCTCGGCGCCCTTGCGTCCGATGATGATGCCGGGACGCGAGGTGTAGATGTTGATACGCATCTTGTTCGCCGTGCGCTCGATGTCGATCTCCGACACTCCGGCATGGGACAGCCGCTTCTTCAGATCATCGCGAAGCTTCAGATCACGATGAAGTGTCTCGGCGTAAGCCTTCCCCGCAAACCAGCGGGAGTGCCACGTCTTGTTGAAACCAAGCCGAAATCCGTACGGGTTGACCTTCTGACCCAAGATAGCCTCCGTTACTTTGCGCGGGCGCGGCCTTTGCCGCCGCTCCGCTCGTTGACCGCTTTGACATCGTCCGACACGTGCACGGTTACGTGCGCCTGCCGCTTCTGGATGCGATAGGCGCGTCCCATCGGCGCCGGCTGGATACGCTTCTCGCGCGGTCCCTCGTTGACGTAAATCTTCGAGACCACCAGCTCATCGGTGTCGAGGTTTGCTTCCTTCACCTCGGCGTTGGCAACCGCCGAGCGAACCAGCTTCTCCAGGTCCTTCGCACACGTTTTCTTCGTGAAGCGAAGGATCGAGAGCGCTTCGTCGACCTTCTTGCCCCGCACCAGATCGGCCACGAGCCGGACTTTCTGCGGCGACATTTTCAGATATCTGAGAGTTGCAGTTGCTTCCATCGGTTCACCTTATTTGGCGGCGGGCTTCGCCGACTTTTCGACTTTCTTGCCGCTGTGGCCCTTGAACGTGCGCGTCATCGAGAACTCGCCAAGTTTGTGGCCGACCATGTTCTCGGAGATGTAGACCGGCACGAACTTGCGTCCGTTGTGGACGGCAATCGTGTGGCCGACCATGTCCGGAATGACGGTGGAACGGCGCGACCAGGTCTTGATGACTTTCTTGTCGCGCTCGCGGTTCATCGTGTCGACCTTCTTCTGCAGGTGGCCGTCGATGAACGGACCCTTCTTGAGTGAACGTGCCATTACTTGGTTCTCCGCTTGACGATGAACTGGTTCGTCCGCTTGTTCTTACGAGTCTTGTGGCCCTTGGTCGGCTTGCCCCACGGCGTCACCGGGTGACGACCACCCGAGGTCTTGCCTTCGCCGCCGCCGAGCGGGTGATCGACAGGGTTCATCGACACGCCGCGGTTGTGCGGTTTCTTTCCTGCGTGACGGGTGCGGCCGGCTTTACCGATCGAGACGTTTTCGTGCTCGAGGTTTCCGACCTGACCGATCGTGGCGTAGCAGCGCACGTGAACTTTGCGCATCTCGCTCGAAGGAAGACGAAGCGTCGCCCAATCGCCTTCGCGCGCCATGAGCTGCGCAAATGCACCGGCCGAACGAGCCATCTGTCCGCCCTTTCCTTCCTTCAGCTCGATGTTGTGAATCGTCGTGCCGAGGGGGATTTTGGAGAGGGGCAGTGAGTTGCCGACGAGAATGTCGGCATCGGGACCGGACATGATCGTCGATCCGACTTCGAGGCCGCTCGGCGCGAGGATGTAGCGCTTCTCACCATCTGCATAGTTGAGCAGCGCGATGCGTGCGGTGCGGTTCGGATCGTATTCGATCGCCGAAACCTTCGCAGGGACTCCGTGCTTCTCGCGGCGGAAGTCGATCTCGCGATATTTCTGCTTGTGGCCGCCGCCGATGAAGCGCGAAGTGATCCGGCCGCCCGAATTGCGGCCGCCAGTCTTCGGCTTTCCTTTCGTCAGCGACTTCTCCGGCTTCGTCTTCGTGATCTCATCAAACGTGTGATGAGTCTGGAAGCGGATGCCGGCAGACGTCGGTTTGTAATTCTTGACAGGCATAGTGTCCTCTATTTATCGCCGTTCGGGAGCTACACGCCCTCGATGAAATCGGGCGCCTTTTCTCCCGCTTTGAGCCGCACATAGGCCTTGCGCCAGTCGCGGCGCTTGCCCTCGTAACGGCCCATCCGCTTCATCTTGCCGCGGACGTTGAAAAGCCGCACTTCTTCGACTTTTACTTTGAAGAGCTCTTCGATCGCGCTCTTGACCTGAATCTTGTTCGCCTTCACGTCGACCTCGAAGGCGAGGATGTTGTCGCCGGCTTCGCGCATCATCGTCGATTTCTCGGTGACGAGCGGGCGGCGGATGATCTGGTTCGATCTCATGACTCGAGTGCCTCCGTCAGCCGTTGCAACGCATCCTGGCTGAGCACCACGAAGCGCGAGTTGACGACGTCGTACACGGTGACGTGCAGCGCATCGACGAGCGTGAGCTTCGGGTTATTGCGCGCGGCCAGAGCGAGGTTCGCGTTCTCGAACGAATCGACGAGAAGCGCTTTCCCCTCGACGCCGATTCCGGTGAACTTCGCAGCGAGAGCCTGCGTCTTCGCTTCGTCCACGGCGAGATCATTGAGAAGGACGAGCTTCCCTTCCTTGACCCGCTGCGAGAGCGCCGACTTGAGCGCGTTCTTCTTTTCCTTCGCGTTCATCTTGTACGAGTAATCGCGAGGAGTGGGACCGAAGACCGTTCCACCATGACGATGAATCGGCGGACGGCTGCCGCCCTGACGTGCGCGGCCGGTGCCCTTCTGCCGGAACGGCTTCTTGCCCGAGCCGCTAACTTCCGAGCGGTTCTTGACCTTGTGCGTTCCCTGACGAAGCGAGGCGAGGTAGTTCCGCACCGCTTCGTGAATGAGATGCTCTTTGTACGGATACGCGAAGATCGCTTCCGGAAGGTCGACCGAGCCGACCTTCTTGTTGTTCCAGTCTTTGATGTCGATGGTCGGCATGTTATTCACCCCGCTTCCCGTTCCTGGAGAAGCGAACGACGACGAGGCCGTTCTTTCCGCCCGGAACTGCGCCGCGGATGTAGAGCAGGTTGTTCTCTGCGTCCACTTTGGCGACGCGGAGATTCTTGACCGTGACCTGATCGCCGCCCATACGGCCGCCCATGCGCATGCCTTTCATGACACGCGACGGGAACGCCGAGGCGCCGATCGAGCCGGGAGCACGATGGAACATCGAGCCGTGCGTGGCCCGGCCGCCGCGGAAGTGATGACGCTTCATCACGCCCTGGAAGCCTTTGCCCTTCGACTGGCCGACGACGTCGATCGAGTCGCCCGCCTTGAAGATGTCGACCTGCACGCGGTCTCCGACGTTGGCATCGCCTTCGTACGGGAACTCGACGAGCGTCCGAACCGGCGGAACTCCTGCCTTTTCGAAATGCCCGCGCGCCGCGCTGGTGATCCGGCGGTTGGAGATCTTCTCGACGAGACCGACCTGGACGGCATCGTAGCCATCCTTCTCGCTCGTCTTCTTCTGTACCACGAGGCAAGGTCCGGCCTGGATGACCGTCACCGGGACGAGTGCTCCGTCGTCAGCGAACACCTGGGTCATTCCGACCTTCTTGCCAATGATTCCTGCGATTGCCATTTCGTTCACCTTGGAACCTGTTGGGTTCGTGTGTGCTTTCCAGCTCTTAGCTGTTAGCTCTTGGCTCTTAGGAGCGCCGAGCTGCCAGCTCGCTCTTGCCCTCGCCCCGGTCTCCCTAAGAGCTATGAGCTAAGAGCTACTTTCCGAATGCCTTGATCTCCACATCGACACCAGCCGGCAGCTCGAGCTTCATGAGCGCGTCGACCGTCTGCGTCGTCGGCTCGAGAATGTCGAGCAGCCGCTTGTGCGTCCGCATTTCGAACTGCTCCCGCGACTTCTTGTCGACGTGCGGGCTGCGCAGAACCGTGTAACGCGCAATCTGCGTCGGCAGAGGAATCGGTCCCGCCACACGGGCACCGGTTCGCTTGGCCGTGTCGACGATTTCGGACGTCGACTGGTCGAGGACGCGGTAGTCATACGCTTTGAGCCGGATGCGGATCTTTTCGTTCATCATGATTTCGGTACCTTAAAGATCAAGTGGGGCGCCCCTTCCGGAGCGCCCCACGCAGAGTGACTACTCGATGACTTCCGTAACCGTTCCGGCGCCGACCGTACGGCCGCCTTCACGAATGGCGAAGCGAAGACCCTTCTCCATTGCGATCGGGTGAATGAGCTGGATCGTGAGCGCCGTGTTGTCACCCGGCATCACCATCTCCGCGCCCTCGGCCAATGCCGCGGTGCCCGTGATGTCGGTGGTACGGAAGTAGAACTGCGGACGATAGCCGTTGAAGAACGGGGTGTGACGGCCGCCTTCTTCCTTCGTCAGAATGTAAACCTCAGCCTTGAACTTCGTGTGCGGGGTGATCGAGCCCGGCTTGGAGCAGACCTGTCCGCGCTCGACGTCCTTGCGCTCCACACCGCGGAGCAGAAGGCCGACGTTGTCGCCTGCCTGACCCTGGTCGAGCAGCTTGCGGAACATCTCGACGCCGGTGACGACCTTCTTGATGGTCGGACGAATTCCGACGATCTCGATTTCCTCACCGACCTTGACGATGCCACGCTCGATACGGCCAGTGACGACCGTGCCGCGGCCCGAGATCGAAAAGATGTCTTCGACCGGCATCAGGAACGGCTTGTCGATGACGCGCTCGGGCATCGGGATGTAGCTGTCGACCGCGTCCATCAGCTCCATGATCTTCTTGCCCCACTCGCTGTTGGCGTCGCCGCTCTCGAGAGCCTTGAGTGCCGAAACGCGAATGATGGGAATCTCATCGCCGGGGAAGTCGTACGAGCTGAGGAGCTCGCGCACTTCGAGCTCGACGAGGTCTAGCAGCTCCGGATCGTCAACCATGTCGACCTTGTTGAGGGCGACGACGATGTACGGAACGCCGACCTGGCGGGCCAGCAGGATGTGCTCGCGCGTCTGCGGCATCGGGCCGTCAGCAGCGGAGACGACCAGGATCGCGCCGTCCATCTGCGCGGCTCCGGTGATCATGTTCTTGACGTAGTCAGCGTGACCCGGGCAATCGACGTGCGCGTAGTGGCGCTTCTCGGTCGAGTACTCGACGTGCGCGGTGGCGATGGTGATACCACGCTCACGCTCTTCGGGAGCCTTGTCGATCATGTCGAAGGAGGTGAACGTCGCCGTTCCCTTCGAAGCCAGGATCTTGGTGATTGCCGCCGTCAGGGTCGTTTTGCCGTGGTCGACGTGACCAATCGTGCCGACGTTGACGTGAGGCTTGCTGCGATCGAATTTCTCTTTAGCCATCCTGAGACCTCCTGCTGTTCGTTTCGAGTTTCTTGCATTGGCCGGGCTGCGACGTCCGGTCTACGCGGTTCAAATTCGTTGTGTCGTTCCCGCCGACTTGGCGATCACTTCGTCTGCCACGCTCTTCGGAGCCGGCTCGTAAGCGAGGAACTGCATCGTGTAACTGGCGCGGCCCTGCGACATCGACCGCACCTGTGTTGCGTAACCAAACATTTCGGAGAGAGGCACGTGCGCCTTGATGACCTTGGCGCCGGCGCGCTCTTCCATCGCCTGAATGCGGCCGCGGCGGCGGGAGAGGTCGCCCATGACGTCGCCGGCGTAGTCTTCCGGCGTGACGACTTCGACGTCCATGATCGGCTCTTTGAGAATCGGAGCTGCTTTTCGTGCACCTTCCTGGAAGGCCATCGATCCGGCGATCTTGAAGGCCATTTCGCTGGAGTCGACGTCGTGGTACGACCCGTCGTACAGGATCGCGCGGACGCCCGTTACCGGATAGCCGGCGACGATACCGCGCTCGAGCGCTTCCTTAATGCCCTGCTCGACCGGCTTGATGAACTCGCGAGGAACCGAGCCGCCGACGATGTCGTTGACGAACTCGTAGCCACCCTCGGGGATCGGCTCGAAGCGCATCTTGACGTGACCGTACTGACCCTTACCACCCGACTGCCGGACGAACTTCCCTTCGGCTTCCGACTTGCGCGTGATCGCCTCGCGATACGCGACCTGCGGCTTGCCGACATTCGCGGCAACACCGAACTCACGCACCATGCGATCGACGATGATCTCGAGGTGCAGCTCGCCCATCCCACGGATGATGGTCTGGTTCGTTTCCGGGTCCGTATGGACCTTGAACGTTGGATCTTCCTGCATGAGCTTCGCAAGCGCGACGCCCATCTTTTCCTGATCGACTTTGGTTTTCGGCTCGATGGCGACGGCGATGACCGGCTCCGGGAACGTCATCGTCTCGAGGACGATTGGCTTGTCCCGATCGCAGATCGTGTCGCCGGTCGTGACGCTGCGCAGACCGACGGCGGCGCCGATATCACCGGCCCACACTTCTTTGATCTCTTCGCGCTTGTTCGCGTGCATCTGCAGCAGGCGGCCGATGCGCTCGGAGTTGCCCTTCGTCGTGTTGAGCACCGAGGTGCCTGACTCGACGTGACCAGAGTAGACGCGGAAGAACGCGAGCTGACCGACGAACGGGTCGGTCATGATCTTGAAGACGAGTGCGGCGAACGGCTCGGAGTCGGCAGCCTTACGCTCGATGAGTGATTCGTCGTCCGGGTCGATGCCCTTGACCGGCGGGATGTCCAGCGGCGAAGGGAGGTAGTCGACGACGGAGTCGAGCAGCGGCTGTACGCCTTTGTTCTTGAATGCCGAGCCGCACATCACGGGCGTGATCTTCTGAGCGATCGTCGCTTCGCGGATGGCAGCCTTCAACTCGGCAAGCTCGATCGGCTCGCCGGCGAGATACTTCTCCAGCAGCTCATCGTGCGTTTCCGCGATCGACTCGACGAGCTTCTCGCGAAGGTGCTCTGCTTCTGCGCGGTACTCAGCCGGAATCTCTTCCGTCTCGTACTTCGCGCCGAGGGACTCATCGTTGAAGATCAGGGCCTTCATCTGCACGAGGTCGATGACGCCACGGAACTTGTCCTCGGCTCCGATCGGAAGCTGAAGGGCGACGGCGTTCTTGCCGAGCTTGGTGCGGATCTGATTCACAACGGCTTCGAAGTTCGCGCCGATGCGATCCATCTTGTTGATGAAAGCGATGCGGGGAACGCCGTACTTGTCAGCCTGGCGCCACACGGTCTCCGACTGCGGCTCGACGCCGCCGACCGCGCAGAAAACACCGACTGCGCCGTCGAGGACGCGCAGCGAACGTTCCACTTCAACCGTGAAGTCGACGTGGCCCGGGGTATCGATGATGTTGACGCGGACGTCTCCCCACATGGCGGTGGTGGCTGCCGAGGTGATGGTGATGCCGCGCTCCTGCTCCTGAACCATCCAGTCCATCGTCGCGGTGCCATCGTGCACTTCGCCGATCTTGTGGGTGCGGCCGGTGTAATAAAGGATGCGCTCGGTCGTCGTGGTTTTACCCGCGTCGATGTGAGCCATGATCCCGATGTTTCGCGTTTTTTCGAGTGCTACCTGACGTGGCATGACTGAATTACCTTTTCCAACGGATGCGGCCAAACCGACGGCAAAGCTGACGCCGATTGCAGACCTACGCCTCGCGCATAAAGACGCGAAGCGCAGCTCGGATCGATACTTGTTATTTCCCGTTGCTCGGTCCGGAACCGCAGAACTTTTTCTGTGTTATCCGGTCGAGACGGAGCTACGGAAAGTTAAAAAACGAGGTTTTGAAACTACCCAACTTCGGGCTGAGAAAACCGGTAACGGTGACCCGTCACCAATAATTCTCGCAATGCAAAACTACCAGAAACCTACCAGCGGTAGTGAGCGAACGCCTTGTTCGCTTCCGCCATTTTGTGCGTATCTTCCTTCTTCTTGATGGCGTTGCCGCGGTTGTTTGCGGCATCCATGATCTCGCCGGCCAGTTTGTCCATCATCGTCTTCTCACCACGGCTGTTCGCGTAGGAGATCAGCCAGCGGATGGCCAGAGCGGTGCGGCGCGACGGCCGGACCTCGATGGGAACCTGGTAGTTCGATCCGCCAACGCGGCGGCTCTTGACTTCGAGCGCCGGCTTGACGTTGTCGACTGCCTTCTTGAAGAGCTTGATCGGATCGTCCTTGGCCCGGTCTTCGACCTTCTTCAGCGCGCTGTAGAAGACGCGCTCAGCGACCGACTTCCTCCCCTGCGACATCAGGGAGTTGATGAACTTGGTCACGAGCTGGCTGTTGTAGACCGGATCCGGAAGGATCTCGCGTTTCGGAACTTCTCTGCGTCTCGGCATCTGCTTAACCCTTCTTCGGCCGCTTGGCCCCGTACTTCGAGCGGCTCTGCATCCGCTTGGCAACACCGACGGTGTCGAGCGTGCCGCGAATGACGTGATAACGAACGCCCGGGAGATCCTTCACACGGCCACCGCGGATGAGCACGATCGAGTGCTCCTGCAGGTTGTGGCCGACGCCGGGGATGTAGGTGGTCACTTCGATCCCGTTCGTCAAACGGACACGCGCGACCTTGCGGAGCGCCGAGTTCGGCTTCTTCGGGGTCGAGGTGTAGACACGCGTGCAAACGCCACGCTTCTGCGGGCTCGACTGCAGCGCGGGCGACTTGGTCTTGTACGCGACTTTCGCGCGGCCTGCGCTGACGAGTTGGTTGATCGTTGGCATTCTACCTATCCTTCTGAAGACACGTGCAGCGAGAGGAAGCTCCCGCTGGGGGAAAAACCCGCGCACTCTAAGCGAGGGTTGCGGACTTTGTCAAGCCTGCCGGCGACCTAACGGCACGCCCGAAGCCTGTATTCCTACCGTCGCCGACGCCGGGCGCAGGCTTTCTGCAAGGTCGCTTGATCCTAGCACGGGCTCACATACAACCGAGAATCTGAATGTTGAGTGTTGAGTGTTGAATGTTGAGTGTTGAATGTTGGGTGTTGAATTGAATGTTGAATGTTGAATGCTGAATGCTGAAACCTGAAAGCTGAGAGTGGTGAGTAATCAGATGGGGTTCTTCAACATTCAACACTCAACATTCAACATTTAACATTCAACATTAAGATTCAACATTCTCCACAAACGTCCCCCGGCTCGGCAGGAGTACTTTCAAAAAGCAACCCAGGTCCCCGCTTCTTCCCGCGAGGCCTTCTCGAACAGGAACTGCGCCGACGCGAGATCCTCGACCGCAAGCCCCAGCGACTTGAAGAGCGTGATCTCGCTCTCCGCGGTGCGGCCTTTCGCTTGACCGGTCAGAATCTCTCCGATCTCAGCGCGGATGTGATCGGCGGAGATCGCTCCCTCGCGCAGCGCGAAGAGGTAATCGCCCGATTCGTTGACCGTCGACTCGCGCCGGTCGACGAAAAGGGATGCGGACGCAACCGTGGCGGCGTCGAGCTCGCGCGCAGCGGCGATACTCGATCCGACGGCATTGATGTGCACGCCGTCGCGCAGCCATTCGCGTTTGAGGATCGGCTCGCGCGAGCTTGTCGCGGTGACGACGATGTCCGCGCCGCGGACCGCCTCTTCGACGGAGCTAACCACACGCGCGCCACGCTCAGCAAGCGCCTCGGCCTTCGCGATCGAACGGCTCACGATGCGCACATCATCGATGTTGCGGACGAGCGGAATCGCCTCCAGATGCGTCCGCGCCTGCACACCGGCGCCGATGATCGCCAGCGTTCGCGCATCTTCGCGCGCGAGCAGCTTCGTGGCCACCGCAGAGACTGCCGCAGTGCGGATCGCGGTGATCGCTGAGGCGTTCATCACCGCCATGAGTTGTCCGGTCTCGCCGCTGTGAAGGAGCACGCCGCCGAGGTGGGTGTCGAGTCCGATGGCCGGGTTGCCGGGAAACACGCATACTTCCTTGAGCCCGTAGTACGGCTGCGCGCCGCCTCGGTACGACGGCATCAGTCCCAGGATGCCCTTTGCTCCGTCGCCGCGAATCATGTGGCGAAGCGGGTTGTGCACTTCGCCGCGTGCGAGTGCCGTCAGCGCCTCTTCCATCACGCTGATGCACTCGCGCATCGTCAGAAGACGCTCGACATCGTGCTCGCTGAGGATCAAGAGCTTCGTCATCAGCATCTCCTCAATCGCGATGCACGGTATCCATCGAGAACGCTGGCAGACAGACAGCGATGTACTCCGCGCCGTCGGCGCCCGGAGTCGAGTACTGCACCCACTCGCCGGGATGCGTGATGATCGCCTCGCCCGCCGCGACATCGACGACGCCGTCGCGCGTCGTCACCCGGAGCGAGCCGCGCAGCACGACCGTGTACTCCTCGAACTCGGGCGTCTGTCCCGGCTCGACCCAGCCGCTCGGACTCTGCATCCGCGCCACGCTGACGCCGCTGCTTTTCGAGTTGACGCGTCCGATGAACTCCTCGATCCGCTTCGGCTTGTTACCCGCGGCTTCGATGACGGAAGGTTGTTTGATGTGTGTCGGCATCCGCGGATCTTACCTGCTCGCCGATCCAGCGTTCCAGGACGCCGAGAACGTACGTCCGCTCGTCGGGTGTCAGGGCATGCCCCTTCGCGATCTCATGAACCTTTTCCAGACATCCGCGGCAACAGGTCGCCGTGGCGTGCTGCGCGACGAAGATCGGATGATTGCGCCACGGCGTCTGCTTCCCATCGTTGCGCGGAAACGCCGGAGCCAGCCGTTCGTCGATGAACTTCGCGCCATGCTTCATCACCGCCGGCAGACCCCACGTCTCGACGTAGGCAAGCTCGCGTCCGGCAAGCCGGAACTTGCGTCGGAAAGGGGCCGCAGCGAGGCGGCGAAAGGCTTCTTCGACGTGGATCACGGAAGGAAGAACGCGCAGGTCTCAGTTCCTGTTTCTCCTTCGCGTTCTTCGCGGCTTCGCGTGACACCGGTTTCACGCGAAGGTGCGAAGTCGGCACCTACTTCCTCAGCACATCCTCGATCGCCGCCAGCGCCCGTGGATCGTGCTTCTGTCCCAGCCAGAAGGCAGCCTTTTTCCGCACGCCGCCATCGCGGTGCGTCTTCATCAGATTGATCAGCATCGGCACCGATTCGTCGTCCGGCATTTGCGAGACCGCGAAGACCGCCTTTTCGCGGACATCGTGGTCGGGGTCATCGTCCACAGCCTCGCGAATGGCACCTGCTGCCTTCTTCCCAGCCTTCTGCGAGAGCCAGAAGAGCGCCTGCCCTCGCACGTGGCTGGAAGGATCACTCTTCGCCATCTTGATCAGTTCATCGAGCGCGCCTGGCTCACTCGACTGCGAGAGCGCAAAGACAGCCTTCTCCCGCAGACGCGGCGACGCCGACGCCGAATGTGCCAGCGCGAGAACGTCCTCGTAACCGCGGCGGCCACGCGTCTGCCCCAGCCAGAACACCGCGTGTCCTCGGGACTCATCCGAGGCGCTGGTGTCGCGCATGATCCGCTCGAGCTCCGCGGTGGCGGAAGCATCGGCATGCATGGCCAAAGCCGACATGACATTGTCGGAGTGATGCCCGGGCACTGCAATCATCGACGCGAGCAGCGCCACACTCTTCCTCGCATCGACCCCTTCGATCCACGTCACCGCTCCGCCACCGGCATCGAGGACGCACGCGGTCGAGTAACTCCGCACTCGAGTGATCTCGTGGTTTTCGACGCGGAAGAACATCGCGAACGAGCCGCTGCGAACCGGATGCGGATCGTCCTTGTCGTCGTTCGTGAAGTAGCTCCCATCGCGATCGAGACCGCACACCCCGCCGGAGCGAAACTCGCCGTAGTGCTCGAAGCAGCACATGACGCGCTCGCCCTCGACCTCCGGCACCGCGTAGCCGATGTACTTCGTTTTCGATCCGCGGATCTGTGCGCCGAGGTCGGAGGAGGCGGCGACGGAGGTGACGGTGCCGTGGTTGATGCGTGGCTGCTGCGCGGTGACGGTGATGGCGAGGAAAAGGATTGCAAGAGCGGTCGGCGCGGTTCTCATGCACGCTTAGACTGGCGCGCCACAAGGCGGTTAGCTATACTCCGCGGACTTTGAGGATGTTGATACGGGCGACCACACGGCGCAACACGCGAACGACGGGCTGCTTCAACCCGCCCTGCCGATGATCGTCTGTTCGTAAGCAGCAAGACAATCCGACAGGGCCGAGCAATCGGCCCTTTTGATTTTATGGGGGTGAATGTAGGTCGGACTCTCCTGTCCGACGATTTTTCTGACGTCGGACTAGAGAGTCCGACCTACATGCACCCCCGGAGAAAACCATGCACGTACAACTACCCGACGGATCCCAAAAAGAAGTTCAGGACGGCGCGACCGTCGCCGATGTCGCCATGTCGATCGGCAAAGGTCTGGCTAAGGCTGCCCTCGCCGGCAAGGTGAATGGCAAAGTCGTCGACATCTACACGCCCGTTCCCGACGGCGCGAAGATCGAGATCATCACGCCGAAGAGCGAGGCCGGACTCGACACCATCCGCCACTCCACCGCCCATCTCATGGCCATGGCCGTGCAGGAGCTCTTCCCCGGCACGCAGGTAACCATCGGACCGGTCATCGAGAACGGCTTCTTCTACGACTTCGGCACCGATCGTCCGTTCACCGACGAAGACCTGCAGCGGATCGAAGAGAAGATGTCCGAGATCGTGAAACGCGATCTGCCGGTGCGCCGCGAGGAGTGGACTCGCGACGAGGCGATCGCCACCTTCGAGAAGCTCGGCGAAAAGTACAAGGTCGAGATCATCAAGGCCATCCCCGGCGATGAGCCGCTCTCCGTTTATCGCCAGGGTGAGTGGTTCGATCTCTGCCGCGGTCCTCACGTCCCCTCCACCGGCCGCCTCGGCGCCTTCAAGCTCACCTCCGTCGCCGGCGCGTATTGGCGTGGCGACGAGCACAACGCCATGCTCCAGCGGATCTACGGCACCGCCTGGGCGGACAAGGACGATCTCGCCGCGTACGTGAAGCGCGTCGAAGAAGCGAAGGCGCGCGATCATCGCAAGCTCGGCAAGGAGCTCGATCTCTTCACCTTCTCCCACTTCGCCCCGTCGATGCCGATCTTCCTGCCGAAAGGCGCGGCGATCTACAACGAGCTGATCGACTTCGTCCGGAAGTTCTACGCCCGCGACGGCTACAGCGAAGTGGTCACGCCGCTCATCTGGGACACGGAGATCTTCAAAATCTCCGGCCACTACGAGAACTACAAAGAGAACATGTTCTTCTCCGATGTCGACGAGCGCGAGTACGGCGTGAAGCCGATGAACTGCCCCGGTCACACGCAGATCTTCGCGATGGAGCGGCGCTCGTATCGCGATCTGCCGATCCGCTACGCCGACTTCGCGCGGCTGCACCGTTACGAACGATCGGGAGTCACGCACGGCCTCGTGCGCGTCCGCTCCTTCGCGCAGGACGACGCGCACCTCTTCGTCATGCCCGAGCAGATCGAACAGGAGATCGACCGCGAGCTCCGTCTGATCAAAGAGATCTACGACATCTTCGGCTTCACCGACGTCCGCATCGCTCTCTCCACCCGTCCCGAGAAGCGTCTCGGTACCGATGAAATCTGGGACAACGCGGAAAGTGGACTCGAGAACGCGCTGAAGAAAAATGGTGTCGACTACCACATCAATCCGGGCGAAGGCGCGTTCTATGGACCGAAGCTCGAGTTCCAGGTCACCGACGCCATCGGACGCCCGTGGCAGCTCGGCACGATCCAGCTCGACTATGCGCTGCCGGAGCGTTTCAAACTCAGTTACATCGGCGCCGACAACGGCGAGCACCAGCCGGTCATGATCCATCGCGCAATACTCGGCTCGCTCGAGCGGTTCATCGGCATCATCATCGAGCATTTTGCCGGAGCCTTCCCGTTGTGGCTCGCGCCGGTTCAGGCATCGGTGTTGCCGTTGTCGGAGAAGTTTCTCGACTACGGGCGGGAGACGTCGGCAAAACTTCGAGCGGCCGGTTTGCGCATCGAGACAGACGAATCGAATGAGAAGCTCGGCGCGAAAATCCGCGACGCGCAGCTCAGGAAAATCCCGTACATGCTGGTGGTGGGCGAGAAGGAAGTGGCGGCAGGAACGGTGTCGGTGCGGAAGCGGACCGGCGGCGATCAGGTCTCGCTCACGATCGATGAATTTGTGGCTCAAGCACGGGCGGTCATCGCGGCACGCTCGTTGACTTTGTAGTGTTTTATTCGTAGATTTCGCGCTTCCGCGCTAACGCTTAACAGGAGGATTTCGCATTTTTCCACCACGACGAGGATCACGTTTCGACCGGAAACCCGCAGAACCTGAATCCAGAATCAACGACATGATCCGTGGCATCGCTGAGGTTCGCCTCATCGGAGCTGATGGGTCCCAGGTCGGAGTCGTTCCCCTGCAGCAGGCGCAGGAAATGGCTCGTGAAAAGGACCTCGACCTCGTCGAGATCTCGCCGACGGCGAATCCGCCCGTCTGCAAGGTAATGGATTACGGCAAGTACGTCTTCCAGCAGAAGAAGAAGCAGAGCGAGGCCAAGAAGAAGCAGAAGGTGATCGTCGTCAAGGAGGTGCAGTTCCGCCCCCGCATCGACGAGCACGATTTCGATTTCAAGAAGAACAACATCATTCGTTTCCTGCAGCACGGCGACAAGGTCAAGGCATCGATCCGTTTCCGAGGACGCGAGATGACGCACATGGAGCTCGGCCGCGCAGTCCTCGACCGCCTCCTGACCGAGATCAAAGAATACGGCGCCGGCGAAAATGCGCATCCCGACATTCAGGGGAACCGCATGACGATGGTGATATCGCCGGTGAAGTGAGTTTTGCGGGAGTCGGTTTTCGGGAGTCGGGGGTCGGAGATAAGCGGCTCGCTGCTCCTGATTTTTCGACGCCTGCCTCGCATCTCAATGAAGACCGAATCGAGCGACGGCGAAACCGCAGCCCGCGCGCTTGATTCTCTACGACACCCGACCCCCGACAAAACGACCCCCGCACCAGGAATTCAAATACCAAGCAGTGAGTTAGGGACCAAGCTATGCCGAAGATGAAAACGCACCGTGGCGCCGCAAAACGTTTCAAGAAGACCGGAACGGGCAAGCTTCAGCGGAATCACGCTTTCCACTCGCACATCCTGACCAAGAAGTCCGCCGGCCGTAAGGCGGAGCTCGGGAAGGAAACGAGCGTGTCGAAGGCGAATGAGAAAACCGTGAACCGGATGATCCCGTACCTTTGAGCTCGTAGCTCCCAGCTCTTAGCTGTCAGGAGAGTTCCTGAGAGCTAACAGCTAACAGCTCAGAGCTTCAACCCGAGCGAGGCGTGGTACTTCACCACTCCTGACCCGCCCGCTTTTAACGAAACCAACGAGGAGAAACAATGCCGAGAGTCAAACGGGGTACCAAACGTAAAGACCGCCGCTCCAAGATCCTGAAGCTCGCCAAGGGCTACTGGGGAATGAAGTCGCGCGGTCACCGGATCGCGAAGCAGCAGGTTGAGAAAGCACTCAACTCCGCCTTCGCCGGCCGCAAAGACCGCAAAGGTGATTTCCGGAAGCTCTGGATCGCACGCATCAACGCAGCGGCCCGTCTCAACGGAATCTCCTACTCGCAGCTCATCGCCGGCCTCAAGGCCTCCGGTTCGCTCGTCGACCGGAAGATCCTGGCCGACATCGCCGTCCGCGACGCCGCCGCCTTCACCGCCTTCGTCGAGAGCGCCAAAGCCGCGCTGAACAAAGCGCAGCTTCGCACCGCACTCGACAAAGAGACGGCAGCGAAGCGTCCCGCCGCGAAGCAGCCGACCGCGTAAGCAACAACAACTATCGCGTCAAGCGCATCGCTGTCATCCTGAGACTGCCGGAGCCGCCGCAAGGTTCGCTACGCTCGCTACCGGCAGGACATCGGCGGCGTAGGACGTCGAAGGACCCCCTGATTCTGTGCGGGTGGGCAGCGGAAAAAACCGCAGCACAAAATCAGGGGGTCCTTCGACCGTCCTTCGCCGCGACGCCTGCCGGTTGTGAGTACAGCGTCGAGACGCGGCTTCGGCGGCTCAGGATGACAGTCTTTCTTGTTTGTACAATCGGCCATGCTCGACGACATCACACGCATCAACTCCGAATTCGACTCCGCCCTCGCCGGCGCCAACACCGCCGCGGCGCTCGATGAGCTCCGCGTCCACTACTTCGGCCGCAAAGGCGGTCTGATCCCCGCGCTCTTCTCGCGCCTCAAGGAAGTGCCGAAGGAGCAGAAGAAAGACGCCGGCGATGCGCTGAACAAACTGCGCGACCGCCTCGAATCGGAGCTGAAGGAAAAGTCGGAGCGCGTGGTTGCTGAAGAATCGGCGCGCAAGCAATCGCGCGACATCATCGACGTTACCCTCCCCGCCCGCACCCCCAACCTCGGCCACCTCCATCCCGTCACGATCGTCCGCCGCGAGATGGAGACGATCTTCAGCGAGATGGGCTATTCGCTCGACCCCGGCCCCGAGCTCGAGAGCGACTGGTACAACTTCGAAGCGCTCAATTTCACGCCCGACCACCCCGCACGCGACACGCAGGACACATTCTTCCTTGACGTCGATGCGCCGCCGCATCACGAAGGCGCAAGCCGTCTTCCCTACCTGCTGCGCACGCACACATCGAACGTGCAGATCCGATCGATGGAGAATCACAAACCGCCAGTGAAAGTGCTCTCCTGCGGCCGCGTTTACCGCCGCGACGAGATCACCATGCGCCGCTCGCCGATGTTCCATCAGGCCGAGGGATTCCTGGTCGACAAAGGAATCCACATCGGCCACCTACGTGCCACGCTCGAGCACTTCATCAAACGCCTCTTCGGCGCCGACTCCAAGATGCGCATGCGCCCCAGCTTCTTTCCTTTCACCGAGCCCTCGGCCGAAGTCGATATGTCGTGCGTCTTCTGCAAAGGGAAGGGCTGCGGAACCTGCTCCCAAACCGGCTGGATGGAAATCCTCGGCTGCGGCATGATCCACCCGCAAGTCCTCCGCAACGTCGGCATCGACCCCGAAGAATGGAGCGGCTTCGCCTTCGGCCTCGGCCTCGACCGCTGCGCCATGATCAAATTCGACATCCCGAACATTCGGACGCTGTTCGAGAACGATCTGCGAGTGTTGCAGCAGTTCTGACGGCTCTTCCACAACACTCTCAACCACCGAAACCTCTGTTCTACTAACCATCGGTTTCTGCGCGCGACCAAAGATTTCTTACAAAACTGGTTGGTTGCAAAGTCGGTAGGTTTCCTTTGGTTCGGCTAAGCTACGCTGTGCTCTCATATTTCTGTGGTTCAAAAAGTATCACTGGGAATCGCGGCGAGGTCACCCTCGCTCAATCGTGTGCACCGCATCGAGTCGTTTGAGCACCGCGATTGGCGCCGCCGCCTGCCCGCCCGTATCGAATCGATTTCCGGAAGCGTGATCGCCAACGTCGCCGAGCGCGAAACCAGCCGGAGTAACCTTTCAATCTAACCATCGCACCAAGCCAAACTTGCGCTGCCTCGCACCCTCCAGTCTTTCATGAAACGGGCTGCCCGCTCCCTTTTTGCGGCAAGGGGGTAGGGAAACCCTGACCTCCGTCACTCCTTAGGTAGCTACCGTTGGTTTCCGCACCAGCAAATAACATAAAGGCGGTCCGATGTCGGCACAGTACGCCCTAGAAGTCACCAACATAGCCCATGCATACAACGGCATTCCCGTTTTAGGCGGCGTAACATTCAACGTCCCCGCTGGCGAGGTTACCGGCGTACTTGGCAGGAGCGGGTGCGGGAAAACCACGCTTCTGAAGATCGTCGCCGGCTTACTGCAGCCTAACAACGGGGGCAGGATTAGAATTGACGGTCATGACGCATCCGATGTGCCGACCCACAAACGAAACATTGGCTTTGTATTCCAAGATCTCGCGCTGTTTCCTCATCTCACCGTCCGCCAGAACGTCGAATTTCCATTTCGGCACGGTAGTAAGAATAACGCTGGGGTTCGCCACGCTACCGTCGCCATAAATACAATTCTAGAGCGGACAGGACTTATGGCTTACGCGTCGATGGGCATTAGCCAACTGAGTGGCGGAATGCGACAGCGCGTCGCGCTCGCACGCGCACTCGTCTACCGCCCGGCGATCATATTGCTTGACGAGCCCTTAACCTCGCTTGACAATCCGAGAAAGGCGGAGATCCTCGATCTCCTCCATGAGATCAAGACGGGCCTCGAGCACACCTTCCTCTATGTTACGCATGACGATCGAGAGATAAAAGCCTTTGCAGACAATGTTGTGGTTTTGGACACGGGCGTTGTCGTTCGTGCCGGAACACTGGAAGAGGTTATCGCCGATCCGCGCGCGGACGTCGCGCGCGAACTGCTCAATGCACGCTATGGAACCATAGGAGCTAAAATATGAAACGCATAAGCCTTCTCGCTGGAATCGCGGGTCTTCTCGCGCTAGTCATCCTAGGCGCTGCAAAGCAATTGCCTGAGATCACCGTCGTCAGTTACGGAGGTGGTGCGTACCAGGACTCCCATCGAGCCGCGTTCATTAGCCCATTTGCGGCGAAAAGCAATGTAAAGGTCAACTCAACATCTTGGGGCGCCGAGTACGGGCGACTTCAACAAATGGTACGGAGCGGTGACGTATCATGGGATGTCGTCGAAGTGACCGCGGCGCAGTATTCCCGAGGCGTCAGAGACGGATTGTATTCTCCTCTCACACGTCCGATTCCTCCGGCGACGTTCGCTCCGCTCGCTGGCGGTCCGGTCCCCACGCCATTTGGCGTCCCCAACGTTTACTGGAGTACGGTCTTCGCTTACCAGCCAAAAGCGTTCGCTCACAACCCTACCTCGTGGCGAGATTTTTGGGATGTACAGCACTTTCCTGGATCTCGAGCTCTCTACGACAATCCTCGCGGGACGCTAGAATTCGCGCTCCTGGCAGATGGAGTAGCTCGCGACAAACTCTATCCGCTCGACGTAGATCGTGCGTTCCGAAAGCTCGACGTTTTGCGACCTCACGTGCGCCTCTGGTGGAAGGACGGCACTGAGCCTGTAAATGCTCTCTTGACCAATCGAGTTGTAATGAGCAGCGCGTGGAGCGGGCGAATCTATGCATCCGCCGCGGCGCGCAAAGAGATTCAATATACATGGATTGGCGCTGCCCACGAACTTGACTATTGGGTGATTCCCAGGGGATCGCGTAATGTCGAGCTGGCCACGGAGTTTATTCACTTCGCATCGACAGCCCAACCAATGGCCAAGCAGGCCGCCGCAACCGCATATGGACCTACGAACGCGTTAGCGTTCTCGGCGATACCAAAGACCGTCCTGCCCAACCTACCGACAGCACCCGAGAACTGGCGTGTGAGTTTCGTTGTTAACGCCAATTGGTGGGCGGCGAACGAGCAAAAGATAATGCAGCGTTGGACAATCTGGCGGAGTAAACGGTGAGGTTGTTTCGGCGTTTGGGCGTGATTGGTGGATCAGGGCCGCTACTTGTCACTCTTTTGTTCTATGTCGTGCCAATTGCGACGTGGGCGTGGTCTCTGCGACACGAGAGGCCGGGCCAACCCGTTCTTCCGACCTACCAGTCTCAGATTGGCGATTCCGCCCAGATATCCATGTCTAGCGCGGCGCTGGCGGCATTCGGTGGGGCGACTGTCGCGTGCTTGGCTCGGTTTTCCTCGCAACGCACGTCTAACGTATTGACCTTTGCGATGATGGTGCCGCTCTTAACGGGATTCGTCGCGCGCAATTACTCCTGGGTTGGGCTTCTAACAGCAATTGGCAGTCATCGAACACCCCTGTCACCGCTAGGCGAGCTTTTGGATTCTCGGGCCGGCATCGTCACGGTGATGGCGGTAGTGTTCGTTCCTTTCGTCTACTTCATAGTATCCGAGGCCGCGTCGCACCTATCGCCCCCGTTGTACGAAGCGTCGCGCACGCTGGGCGCAACGGACGCGCGCGCGTTCTTCGTTATTACGCTGCCCCTCCTGCTTCCAGCAACCCTTCTAGCATTTGCGCTTTCAACGATCCTGGGCTTGGGATATTTCGTGACCCCTCACCTGATTGGCGGCGGTAATTTCCCATTCGTCGCGAACGGTGTTCTCTCACGACTGGATCTCGGTGACGCACAAGGAGCCGCACTTCTCGGTCTGTACTTGCTCGCGACAGTGTTCATCCTTGCCGGTTTGGTGGCCATCGTGCGCGCATGGTGGCTTAGGCGTCACGAGCCTTTAACGAAGACTCCGCACTATGTACGAACTAAGTAGTACGAACGCGCCGCTTCAACTCTTCCTCCCGCGGCCGGTGAGGGTGTTGCTGTGGGCGATCACCGTGGGCGTTATCGCTCTCGTCGCGATCCCGAGCATCTACCTTCTCCTCTGGAGCCTAATGGGAACGGAAGTAGTTGGTCGTTTGGACCTCCATCGGGCGTCGTTCCGCTGGTTTGGCGCAGTCCTCAGCTCTCCCGACTGGCTGGCGGCAATGTCTCGCTCCGTACTGCTCGGAGCGTTCGCTTCTGTAGCGGGCGCTCTTTTGAACGGCGCCTACAATTATTCCAAACACTTCACGAGCCTAGGATACCGTCGCACAACGAATCTCGCGATGACAGTTCTCTTGCTGAACCCTCTCATTTGCTATGCGCTGAGCATGAGCAATGTTCGGGCGGTCATCCGCAACGTGATTCTCAACCTACCCGCTGGAATCTCGAATTTGGCACCCTTCCTCGACACAATGCGTGTGGACGTGTGGTTCACCCTGCTCATGGGGCATTTGGCAATCATTACGCCTCTGCAGTTCCTATTATTCGAGGCGGCAGACCGCGGTATGCCACCGTCGATGCTTTGGGCAGCGCGCACTCTCGGCGCCGGACACGTCCGTTCTTTCCGCGCGGTCTACGTTCCCTGCATGCGCGGAACATTTATAGCCTCAGTGATTGTTGGTTTCTTTGCGTCATTTGACGAGATTGTGCTTGCGCTGTTCATGCTCGACGATGGAATGGCTACTATTCCTCTTAAGGTATATCGAAGTATTTCGCAGGTAGTACAGCCTCATGCCGCTGTTACGTCCGCAATAGTGATGGTCGCGGCCGGGACGACGTGGTTCCTTTATTCGCGCACGAGGCCGTCTCCGCGTTTTGACGTTCACAGCCTCAGAGAGCGACTCGAAGGACTACCTAGAGAGGTTCTCGCATTCGCTCTGACCACAGTCACGATCTTTATGTTAGTAGGCGGGCACGGCGACATTCCTCTAGTGTTTCATGGAATGGTCGCAGTGTTAAGTGGCTTGGCCGCTGGCACAATTGTCGGGCTTCTACGGCTGCACAACATTCTGAAGCTGCTTCTGATCAGTGTAAACGTCGAGACGGTATTTCGCGGCTTGGCGCGCGCGTTTGTTTTGGAGGGCGTAACTCACGATGTTCGCCTCATTAAAGCCGTCGAGGCGGGGGGCTTCACCGAAATGACGCAGGATCGGATGCAGCGTCTTGCGAGAACGGCTTTCGGCGAGTTTCCTCACGGACGATATGTAGGAACCGATCGGCATGTGCCGTCGCGATTTCAAGAGTTGTATCCGAACTACCTTCACGATCAAATGCTCTCGCGTTCTAAGCGGGGCGACATTCGGTTTGTGCTTTATGGCGCGCGTGAATTTGAAGACGACCGAGCGGCTCATCCCGCGGCGGCGCGGTCATTTGTAAGCATGCACACCGCGGCCGGCGTAACTCTCCTAAGCGTCCCGTGGTCCGCTGCCATTGAGATCAGCAAGAAGCTTGAACTCGAGACGCCGGATCTGGGCGTGTTCGAAGGCCGTGCTGCTGTGTTCTTTGATCCGCCAACTACAGGTCGGGAGAAATGGCGCGTGATGTTGGACAACGTTGAAGGACATCGCCTGACACAACTGCGCAATTATTTCTATGAACTCGTGGATCATGCGCAGGAAATAGTCCGTGGTGGAGAAGATGCTACCTTTTTTCGTGATCTCGACGATGACGACCGCCACAAGTTGAAGTCATATATTCTCGCGTAGGGAGCAAGAAAATGACTGGAGTACCCATTTCAAGCCACGAGTCAGCATTTGGAAAGGCGCTCGCAGTTGTTTGGCCGGAGTTCGTCAACGGCGAGAAGCGGCGCGCTACGATGCTGCCCTTTCTCACCGCGAATGTACCGACCGGGGCCGCCCGTGCTCTCGATTTAGGCTGCGGGACAGGTTGTGAAGTCATCGAGCTGGCACGAAACAGCCAGCTCGACGTCACGGCTAACGAGGTTGATGACGACCTTGCCTACTTGGCGAGGTGTCGCGCCGGCGTGCTTAGCGATCGTATTGCTTGGACTGGTGTGGATTGGCGCGATTTGAGAAAGGCGTTCGGCCCCGAGCGTTTCGATCTTGTTTTCCTCGTCGGAAATTCGTTCTCTCTACTGTTGAGCGAGGATGACCGACGAGATGCGGCGAGCCAGATTTACGACATCTGTCGCAGCAATGGCCGCTTCGTCGTCGATATTCGAAACTTCGAGTACATTTTGGACCAAAGGGAGTCGATACTTCGTGGGTGGTTCCGGTACTCGGGACGCGTCATCTATTGCGGTACAGAGATCAAAGGAATACCTATTGCAATAGCCGATGAGCGGGTGACTTTTGGATACTTTACTGGAACTGGTGAGCGGATGGGGACACTCGACATGGTTCCCCTCACGATCGTGCGTCTCATAGAGTGCTTTACATCCGCAGGGTTCCGAGTCCACGAGATTCTGAGTGATCTGGTCAGCGGTCTCAATCTAGATGCGGACTTTTTCAGCGTCGTCTTCACGAAATAGCAAACCTCGATTGTTCTTAGTTGTTCGCGATGCTATCGACGGGAGGGGTTGGCCTTCGGGGCGACACCCCGCACGCGGATTCCATTCGGGGCACGCACTCTTGTCGTGATTCGGTATTCATGCGCAAGCGCGCGGACCTCGCCGTCGCTGACGATCGTTTCGAAGACTCGCCCGCGGGCTCTGGCGAGGAGGGCTTCGACGGAGCCTTGCCAGTGCAGTTCGCCGCGGCCATGGCAGGAGGTGCATCGCCGTTGTTTCGACGTCGCTGGCGATGGCTGGAGAGGATGATGATTCGTTTTCTGGCCAGCGCGGTGAGCAGATCGCGGAAGCGGTGGCGCGCTTCGATGTCCAGTCCGGTCGTTGGCTCGTCGACAATGAGCAGCGGCGATCGCCGAGGAGGGCGCGGGCGATGCCGATGCGCTGACGCGTGCCGCCGGAGAAATCGCGCACGCGGCGATCGGCGTGCTCCTCGAGTCCAACGGCGAGGAGCAGCCCTTCGATCTACGCGCGCCGTTCTGACACGCGATCCATGCCCCGCCCGAGCGCCCAGAAGTCGAGAGACAGCGTTGGTGTCAGGCCCGCGTAGGCGTAGTGCTGCGACTGAGGACACGGAGTCGACCTGTGCCCTTTGGCCATTACGGTTACTGCTTTTGTGGCCCTCGATCGAACCACCACATTGCGGCCGACAGCAGCATGAGCGCGGAGAAGACCCAGATCGCGCCGACCGTCTTTGTGGCCATGTGGCCGGCGACGGCATAGGCGATCGCGGGCGGCAGCGAACCGGCGATCGACGCGATCGTGATCTGCCACCAGTTCATCGACACCGTTGTTCCGGCGATGATCGACATCACCTCGGCCATGATCGGCACGGGCCGCGTGGCTACGATCGCCACCATGCCCCATCGGTCGAGCAGCCGCGACGCGCGCGCGTATTCGGCATCACTGACGAAGCGCCGCACCTTCTCCTTCCCCGCTCTTCCCATCGCGAATCCCGCCAGCGAGCAGCCAGTCGATCCGATGAGCGAGAGGATCGATCCGATCCAGACACCGAACAGCGCCCCGTGCGCGATCATGATCACGCTCGACGGCACCGGCAGCACGACATCAGCGATGAGAAGACCGACGCCGATCGCACCCGCCAGCGGCCCCGCTGCCTTCAACGCAGGCATCGGGTCAGTCAACAGCGGAACCCCCAACGCCTCGGCGATACCGAACCCCGCCAGGAAAGTGCCGGCAAGGGCGAGCGAAATCCAGAGATACCGGCGCATGGATTTTCAAGCTACCGGAAATGCGGGGAAAAGGCGATGCTGGATGAGCGTCGCGGCCTTACGTCATTCCATCTCCTTATGCTATCGTTCCTTGCAGGTGGCGCTTCGCACGAATGGATTCCATGTCGGAGAGCGCCTGAATCACTTTGACAGGCATCGGGACGAGTATCCCTGGATTGACCAGTTTGCGTACGAGGAAGCTGCCGATGAGTTCCTCACAAAAGAGCCTCCCCCCTCTGCAAAGGAATGTCTGAGGCGGAACGGTGCCAGAATTCGCTACGATACTGCGTCGTTTGAATTTGGGATCGTGTCAACGGACAACCACATCGTGACGTACTTTTATCGGCGTACCAACGGGCTTGAGTACTTCAAGCGGGAGTGCACCCGATGAAGCACATCTGCCCTGTGTGTTTCTACGATGGACTTCTGCGCCCGCCCATCGACCATCACATCTGTCCGTGTTGTGGAACCGAGTTCGGGCTGGATGACTTCGATTACACGGTCCCACAACTTCGCGCTCGGTGGCTGGCTGCGGGAGCACGATGGTTCAGCCGCGATCAACAACCTCCGCCCGGCTGGAATGCGTCTCTACAACTCATGAGTGTTGCGAGCGCCAAATGACGGCAGTCCGCTGATAGAGGGCTGCATCAACACCGGCAAGTCCACCGCTCCTACTCAAACACAAACGCGAAACTCCCTCTCCGTATCGCACCCACGGAAACTTCGCTGAGGTAAGCCTCTTCCAGCGTGGCCTTCACCTCGGGGCCGGGAAGAGATTGGCCTTCGGCGGCGACCCCGCGGATGCGGATTCCGTTCGGAACGCGCACTCTGGTCGTGATTCGGTACTCGTGCGAGAGCGCGCGCACGTCGGCATCGGCGACGATCGTCTCGAAGACGCGGCCTCTCGCTCGGGCGAGGAGCGCTTCGACCGAGCCTTCCCAACGCAGCTCGCCGCGAGCGAGAAGAAGGAGGTGCATCGCGGTGGTTTCGACGTCGCTGGCGATGTGGCTGGAGAGGATGATGATTCGCTTTCTCGCCAGCGCGGTGAGCAGATCGCGGAAGCGGTGGCGCGCTTCGATGTCGAGTCCCGTCGTTGGCTCGTCAACGATCAGCAGCGGCGGATCGCCGAGGAGTGCGCGGGCGATGCCGATGCGCTGGCGCATGCCGCCGGAGAAGTCGCGCACGCGGCGATCGGCGTGCTCCTCCAGTCCGACGGCCAGGAGCAGCTCTTCGATCTGCGCGCGTCGTTCTGATACGCGGTCCATACCGCGCTCGAGCGCCCAGAAATCGAGAAACTGAGAGGCAGTCAGGCCGGCGTAGGCGTTGAGCTCCTGGGGAAGGAATCCGATCGATCGCCGGAGCGAGGTGATGTTCTCCGCGCTGACCGGCACGCCGCGAAACGTGATCGTTCCGCGTGTTGGCTGGAGAAGGCCGGTGAGGATTCGGAGCAGCGTCGTTTTTCCGGCGCCGTTCGGACCGAGAAGACCGACGACGCCGGGCGTGAGATCGAAGCTGATGCGGTGCAGCGCGCGGAATCCACCTGCGTAGACTTTCGTAACGTTGCGGACGGAGAGCTGCAGTGGTGATTTTGAATCGGTCCATACCATCGGTTGTGCGAGAGCGCGCGCGCCGCTGCTCCTTCGGCGCCGCAAATCGCGCAGAAGGATGTCGAGCGTTGCGGGAAGAATCACTGCGACGGGAATCCCGGAGATGAGCACGGCCGACGCGGCGAGGAGCGGCGCGCGCCACGCGTCGCCGATCGCCAGGCGCGCGCTTGCGGCGATGACGAGGAACGCACCAGCCGCAATCGTGGCGACGAAGGCCGGCCGCGCAAAGTTGCGGACGAACCGATACGCTCCGCCGGCACGGCCGCCGATCCGAAGCAGCGCCGCCACCGTGAGCGCGGCAACACAACAGAGCGCTGCACCGGCGGCGAGCAGCGTCATCTCATCGAGCCGCGTCTGCGTTGCTGCCAGGATCGGCGCAACGAACGCGATCGATACAACGCCGGGTGCCAGGGCGGCCGCAGCGCGGGCGAGTGATCCGAGAACGATCGCGGAACCGGTGAAGAGGAGGAGCGGAAGAAACGCCGCCACCGATACCAGCCGCAACTTCGCGATCGAGAAGCTCCACGACGCGAGTTGCGGCCGCTCCACAATCACCCCGGCCGGAAGCGGATAGAGAGACACGGCCCGGTCGATCTCCGACCGCTTCGTGATTAGTTGCTCCGCCGTCGCACCGCGGACGGAGATTTCCACCGGCAGCACAAAGCGGCCGAGCTCCCGGGTGACCGCGCCCTCGATTGATGACGACCGCACAACGAACGCGCTGTCGACGACCACCGTTTCGCCGTTGACTGAAAGCGGCCGCGCGAAAAGCTCATCCCGTCGCGGGATCTCGCCGGCATCGGCGGGAGAGTCGCGCGTGGTCACGCGAAGCACGCTGCCATTGGGATGACTCGCCGTCCTCGCCGGCAATGTCAGCCGCGACAACTCCGTCGCCACGGCCGCGGCGGTGAGTGGCGATCGATTTCCCGGCACGAGCTCGATCTGTCTCGATGCTTCGGGCCAGAGACTATGAATCGAATCACGCCGCACGTCCGAGCGCCCAAGGCGGCTGGTCAATCCTTCCGCCGTGCGGCGCAACACATCCGCATCCGTCCCCTTCAACAGGAAGCGATAGATTCTGCCGATGTCGTCGGCGAACGGCTGCTGTTCGATCGATTCCGCCAACGCGCTCGATGATTGGCCATCCATCGATTGATGAATCGTCACGGTTCCGCCCGTAGACGGCATTCGATTCCGCAGTGCGGTAAGAAGCAGCTCAAATCGCCCGGCATTCTGATCGTGCGGATCGACGTCGACGACGACGACGGCGTTTGCCGCCGATGCCGAGGTTCGAAGTCGCTTCACTCCAGGCAGGCCGCGGATCGCATCTTCCACCGATTGCGCCGCACGCGCTGTCTGCGTGAGCGTCGTTCCTGAGGGGAGTTGCACGCGGATCGAGACGCTGCTGCGGTCAGCGCTTCCCTCGCTGCGCCGCGGATCGAGCCGGGATCCGAACCAGGAGAGAAAAAAGATCGCAACGGCCGAACACGCCAGGACCACGGAGGCGGGATTGCGGAGGAGGCGTTTGAAACTTCTCTTTGCGAGGTTGCGTGGTTGATACGGCGAGGCGGGAGGCGACGTTTGATACGGCGAGGCGGGACGCCTCGCCGCTGCGGGCGAGACGCCCGCACTCCCTGGCGTGACGATCAGGGTCGCGGCGACGGCGCTACCGGAGGCGATGGCGAAGGCGTATGCGGCGGGCGTGAGAAGTGGCGCGAGCGCGCCGCTGCCGAAGACAGCGGCGATCGGGAGGAGCAGCGCGAAGAAGAGTGCGAGGATCAACGGCCACACGTGAGCCGACACGCGGCGC
Organism: Thermoanaerobaculia bacterium; assembly: GCA_034665065.1. Classification (GTDB taxonomy): domain Bacteria; phylum Acidobacteriota; class Thermoanaerobaculia; order Gp7-AA8; family Gp7-AA8; genus JADGNZ01. The sequence goes on from JAXDGL010000017.1 coordinate 72,758, forward strand.
GCGGCGGCGAACGGAGTAATCGCGGCGAGGGCCACCGCCGAGAAGAGCAGCGTTTGCGTGTCGACCCTGATCGAGGCCACGCTCCAAACGTTGATGAGGAGCGCAACCGCTGCCGGAATGTAGAGCCCGAGCGGCGCGCCGCCGCCGAACAGGAGGACCACGAACGCGACGGCGGCCGCGATCAGCAAGCGGATCAGCAACGTGCGCAACTCGTCCGCATCACTCCAGAGCGTCATTCCTCGGCGCCCGACGACTCTCCGCACCGCGCCGTCGAAGGTCAGAAGCTGCGTGTCCTCGTCGCGGTAGACCGCAAGGATCGCGGCCGGATGTCCGTCCAGCCGCGCGATCGATTGAGGCTCCGCGCGCCGTTGCCGGATCGACGCGATCGACTCCAGGCGGACAACCGCGGGAGTCCTCACCGGAACATCACGGATGTCTGTGGCCGCCGGTGCTGCAAGCAGGGGAACGCGCCGCGAGCCGGCGCGCGCGTCGCCGAGTGGATGCGGGAGCAGTCCCTGCAGAACGTCGCTTGTGGTGATCGTTGCGCCGCTCGTTACGCGCACATCCACTTCTTCGGCCGGAGCTCCGTATGCCCTTACCTCGCGCACGCCCTCGGTGGAGCGCAGCTCTTCGGCCATGCGCTCCGCCATCGCGCCGGCGTCGGAGCCGGAGATTGCGAGAATGATGTTCGGCCGCGTGCCGCTGCGCGCGGGCCAGATGAAGAGCGACGCATCCTGCGGAAGGCGCGCACGAAGCGGCGCAAGATCGGACGCGAGCCGCGCCGCCTTCAGCTCGATGTCGGTGCCGCGTTTGAAACGCGCCAGGATCGTCGCCGATCCGCTCTCCACTTCCCCGCGCGTTCCGGCCGTATCGCCGATTCCGCGCAGCGCACTCTCGATCGGAACGACCCATTGCCGCGCCGTTTCCGCCGAATCGAGATTCGCGGACGGCGGCAGCTCCAGGCTCACGTAGAGCTCGGGAAAGGCCGCGTCGGACGCGTAATCGAGACGCAATCGGGGCACCGAGACCGCCGCAAGAACTACTACCGCAAGCGCCGCCACTCCTCGGGCGACGCGATGGCCGGCGCGAACCTCGACGCGACTGTCCAGGCGACGCTTAGCCCGCATTTCTCACAGCCCCACGGGGATCCCCACACTGCGTTTTCAATCGAGCGCCTTCTCCCCCATGCTTTTGTGGGGGAGAAGGTGGCGAAGCCGGATGAGGAGGCGTTTCCTGTCGCAGCGAGATTGCATGAGAACGGAAAAGCGACCGGTGAGTCAGCCTTTCGCGAACATTCACCCCCCTCATCCGCCTTCGGCGCTCGATGCAGAGGCGCGCCGAGTTTTTCAGGAATGAGAACTGTGGGATATGGCCGGTGCCATTGCTAGTGCCATTGCTAGTGCCATTGCTAGTGCCATTGCTGGTGCCATTGCTGGTGCCATTGCTGGTGCCATTGCAGCTGCCATTCTCAGTGCCATCGTTGGTGCCATGGCCGACGCCATTGTCGAGGCAATGGTCAGGCATCAGCGGCCTCGCTTGCGGCGGCGTCGCGCGGGATTCGTGAGCGGCGGCGCAATGGCTCCAGCGCGCGATGCAGGAGCGGGATCAGCACGAGCGTGCCGATCGTTGCCGTGGACAGCCCGCCGATGACGACGACCGCGATGCTGCGCCGCAGTTCCACGCCCGGCCCACCCATCAACGCCAGCGGCAACATCCCGACGATCGCCGTGATCGTCGTCATGATCACCGGCCGGTAGCGGTCGGCTGCCCCGCGACGAATGGCCTCATCCTCACCGATTCCTTCCGCGCGCAACCGCTCCACGCGGTCGAGCAGCACGACCGTGTGGTTTACGACGACACCACCGAGAAAGATCAGTCCCAGGAGCGACATGAGGTTGAGGCTTTGACCGGTGATGAAGAGCGCGGCCAGCGCGCCCGCTCCAGCGAACGGAAGCGCCGCGATCACCGGCAGCGGAAGCAGGAGCGACTCATAGAACGCGGCGACGGCGAGATAGAGAAGCAGGACCGCCAGGAGCAGCGCCAACCGCATCTGTGCGAATGCCTCGCTCAACTCGCGCGCGTGGCCGGTGACGCGAATCCGCTCCGACCCGTTCGGCGCGGCCGACGCGATTGCCCGGCTTGCGGAGTTGACGTCGCCTCCGGTGAACGAGAGCCGTCGCGCCGGACGTCCTTCGTCGCGAAATAGATCGGGCGCGCGCGACGTGAGACGAAGTCCGGCCACCGCCGCAACGGGCGAGATCGTACTGCCAACATGAACGGGAGTTACTGCGAGATCCTCCGGCGCCGACGGCAGGAGACGAATGGCGGGCTCCGCGGAGGCGATGGCGACTTTGCCGCTGTCGAGATTCCCGAGTGCGGCGCGAACATCATTCTCGATGGCGCGCCGGTCCGTGTGGTTCGCGGCGAGCAGGCGCTCGTCCCAATCGAGCGCGAGCGCGAGGCGGCGGCGTGCGCCGCGCGCATCGTCGGCAATGTGGAAACCGTTGCGCAGCATCGCAGAGGTGATGCGGCGCGCGAGCGCGTCCGCCTCGATCTCCGTCGCTGCTGAAGGAATCAAATCGACGCGATCGGCATCACCGCCGATGGCCTCGATGAATGCACTCGGGCGAAGGCGCGCCGTCGCACTCACTCCGTCGAGCGTCCGCAATCGCGCACGAATCGGAGCGAGAGCGGCATTCGCATCCCGCGCGGATTCGAATTGCATGTCGATCGTGGGCGGTTTCTCGGAGGACGTTTGCGTGAGCCACATCGTTTCTCTGCGAGGGCTCGGGGGAACGGTTTCACGCGGAGACGCGGAGTCGCGGAGAGGAGAGGCCGCGGACCAGGCGTCTTGCAAACGATTTTTCGCGATCGATGAATCGAGGTCGGGCGGCATGCTCACCTCGATCACGACATCCTTCCCCGCGCCAGGCGCGAAGAGCTCTCGCCGCAACAACAAGCCGATGGCGAGGCCGGCAACGATGAGGATAGCGCCGGCAACGAGCGAACGGCCCGGCCGCGCGAGCGCGCGGTCGAGCAGCGCGGCGTATTGCTTCAAACCTGGATGGCGCGGCTCCGCACGCACCAGTTGCCGTCGCGCCAGAACTGGCGTGAGAGTCAGCGACAGCACGAGGGACGCGGCGACGGAGACGACGACCGCCATGGCCTGTTCGCCGAAGATCGCCCGAGCCAAACCGCGCAGATACAGCAGCGGCGCGAAGACGACCATCAGCGTGATCGAGCTGGCCACGACCGCGAGAACGATCTCGCGCGTTCCTGACAGGACCGCGTCGCGCGCACCGGAGGAGCGCGCGGTCTCGATCGACTCGAGCACGACGATCGAGTTGTCGACGAGCAGCCCTGTCGCCAGTGCCAATCCGGAGAGCGAGATCACGTCGAGCGGAATCCCGGCCGCGTAGAACGCGCTGAACGACGCCAACAACGCAGCCGGAATGACGACGGCCAACGCAAGCGTCGGACTCCAATGGCCGATCATCCAGCGCAAAATCACGGTTCCGAGGAGGATGCCGAAGAGGACGGCGACCGCCAGCTCGGCCAGCGCACGCGACACTTCACCGCTGCGATCGACGACCACGCGTAGCTGCACGTCGCGCACACGCGTACGCAACTCCGCGACGCGATCGCGAACGCCGCGCGCCAGTGCCACTGCGTTTGCGTTGGGGGCGCGGTAGACGCGAAGAAGAACGCCGTCGGTTGCATTTTTGTCAGGCCCCTCATCCGGCCTTCGGCCACCTTCTCCCCATCTGAGAAGCGATGGGGAGAAGGGGCTCGATTGAGAAAGCGGTTTTGAATCGCGCGTTCTTGAAGCGGCCGCGTTCGAGTCGGATGAGACGCCCAGTCGAAACATTGACTCGTCGCCGATCTCGCGCAGATCGACGTCCGCGACTTCGCTCAACGGAACCGAATTGATCGTGATCTGGCGCAGCTCGTCGATGCTGCGCACCGGCTCCGCGACCACCACGGGACGGACCGCCGCCCCTTCGCGAACGCGGCCGGCGGTGAGCGAGCGGCCAACCATTCGCAATCGCGCTTCCAAATCGGCGGCCGTCAGGCGACGAGCGGCGAGATCGGCCGCGCGTGGGCGCACGGCCGCGCGCAACGGTGTTGCCCCGACGATGTCGATACGTCCCGCGCCATCGATGCGCGCCAACTCGGGCAGCACGACGCGATCGGCAATGCGGCTGCGCGTCGCCCCCGACGCGCCGATGACCGCGACCTCGATCACCGGCGCGAGATCGGTCGCAGTCTCCACCGAAAGATCGTCGAGCGGAATTGCCGCGGCCCCTTCGATGCGCCGCGTCACGTCGATGCGCAGCCGGTCGGGATCGGTCTGCCACGCCGAACCAATCGTGATCCGCGATTCCCCATCGCGTGTCTCGCTCTCGATCGATGTCACGCCCGGCACGAGCGCCAGCCGGCGCTCGATCGGCGACGTCACCTCGTGCAACAACTCGTCGCGCGAGCTCGCGGCCGCCTTCGCCGTGACGATCAACGATGGACGCTCGATCTGCGGAAGCAACGCCAGCGGAAGTTTCAGCAGCGCGAAACAGCCGAGCGCCGCGAAGGCGAGCGTGCCGACGATGACGGACACGGGCCGCCTGAGGATCCGTTCGATCACCGCACGCCCTTGTCGCTCACCTCGGCGGCGATGGCATCGTCAGTCAGTGCATCGACGCCGCTGGTTACAACGCGGTCGGCGTCATGCAGTCCCGACGTGATCTCGATCCGGCCATTCGCACGACCGCCTGTTACGACCGGCACCCGCTTCACGCGAAAGCGGTTGAACGATCCTTCGGAAGTTGCCGCCACGAAGAGGGCCGGACCTTCGGTGCCTGCGACGATCGCATCTTCAGGAACAGTGAGCACCGAGCCGCGCGGCTCCATCCGCACGGTGATCTCGACGCCGGTGCCGGGCGGAGGAAACGTGGCGCTCTGCGCGATGGATGCGACAACGCGCGAGGTTCCGCTCTCCCCGACGACGGCCGCCACTTCCTCGATCCTTCCGCCGCCGCTCCAGGCCGGCGTGCCGCGGGCTGCGAACGTCACCGGCAAGCCGGGATGCAACAGCGGACGCTCGGATGCTGCGACGGCACTCTCCACCAGCGGCGCTCCGGCAGTCGCGATCTCGGCAAGTGTGGCCGAGGCATCGACGACCGAGCCGGCCGGATAGAGTTTCGTCACGACCAGCGTTCCGGAGGACGGCGCGACGACACGCAGTGTGGAGAGGCGCGTCGATGCAGCGTTGTATCGCTCTTTCGCCAGCGTGGCGCGGACGCGTTTCTCCTCGTGCTCCGCCTGCGAGATTACGCCGACTTTGTAGCTGCGCTCCGCGCGCTCGAAGTCGGCCGCCGCTGCCTCCATCTCCAGGCGAGCCTCCGTCTGCGCGGCAGTCACGTCGAGATTCTCGACCGCTGCGATCAGCTCGCCGCGGGAGACATGCGCACCGGTTTGAAGGCCATTCGCGAATCGCGAGGGATAGCGAATCGCGCCGCGTTGCTGCGCGGCGAGCGGAATCGATTGCGCCGCGCGGACGACGCCCAGAAGCGTCAACGCCGGCGTGAAACTCGTCCGCGCCGCTACCTCCGTCCGCACCGGCACCGCGAGAGGCATCGCCTCGCGCTCCCGTTCGCAGGCAGCGAGCGCAACGATCGACAACACGAGCGAGATGATTGTCAGGTGTTTCACGTGATGATGGCCTCCGGACGTGCCAGCCGTTGCCGCGCATAGAGATAGAAAATCGCAGCGCCGGCCAGCAGCACGAGATTGTTTTGCGACCAGGCGATCAGATCGCCGGCCGTCATCGGACCGTCCATGGTCGTCGGTGGATGCATCGGATTCGAGAGGAGCCAGGGACTGAACGCCAGCGCCGTGGCGTACGTCGCGAAGATGACGGCACCCGCGGTGCGCACGCGGACGGACCAGTTGAGGACGACGGCGCCGACAAACAGCGCCGAGGAGACGGCCTGCGCAAACGGACCGGAGAGCGGAAACGGCTCGGAGCGCATCAACAGACGAACGAGAAGAATTGCGATCCATCCCTGCAAAATGGCCGCGACGATCACCGCCGCTACCCGGCGCTCGAAGTAGAAACGCCCGCCGGGTGAGGTCAGCGCGAGGTCGAGTGTTCCCGAGCGCCGCTCGACCGCTACCGTCTCCGCTAGCATCGGCACGCCAATGACGAGCAAGGGCATCAAATAGAGCGGGAGCCAGAAATCCCTCACGGTCCCGCTTCCGTTCAATCCAATCGTCAAGCCCGCAAAAAGAAACAGCGCGTCGATGCTGATGAAGAGCGCGGCGCGCCGTTCCGTCAGCAATCGGAGCGACAGACGCATCCGCACGACCGGCGCGGAATCCCACCAACCACGGATGCGCGTCACGGTTCACCTCGGTGCAAAAAGAAAGCACCAGAGGTGTAATGCCTTCCTAGTGTTTGACTACTCACAATATTGCTTGCTACTGAATGGACGCCCCTTACGGTTACATGTTGTAAATAATCAAAACGATGAGTGCGATCACAATTATCCCCGGCACAATCCCTATTGCGCCGAATATCTTGCAGGCCATCCAAACGATTGAAATTCCCCCAACTATTACTGCCCCGATCGCACCTCCGACAACCCCATTGTCTTTTTTCGCCGACTCTCCAATGGCGTAGCCGATTCCAAAGCCGAAGAACACCGCAATAGCCACTACGAACAGTGGTGCATAAACCAATACTGCTAGCAACACGAGCAATATGAACACGACGATGAACGGCATTAGACATCTCCTTGTCATATCCACGAATGCGCGTCACGGTTCACCTCGATACTCGACATTCTCGACGAGCCCGATAGCAGCCTGCCGGTAGCACACGCCGTCGGGATCGAGTTGCACGGAATGCGGCTCGCCTGATGCAGCAAATGTAAACGGCGTGCTCCCGCCGCTTCCGACCCGAATAGTCTGCACCAGCGATCCCTGCGATGTGCGCAGCGCAACGGGCACGAAGGCCTCGCCGCTGCCGTGGTTCTTCACGATCCCGCTCACTTCCCATCGCTGTCCGGCATGATGAAACGTGACGTGATCGAGCGTGAGCTGCGGGATTGCGCGCCCGGCGAAGTAGTCATCGTACGCGTGGGTCAGGTCGATCCCACCAGCGTTTCCAATCGCGTCGACCAGCTCCTTCGCGCTGCCCGCGCGATCGCCCCCGCGATTGACGAAGTCGTTAATGCCATCGGCGAAGTGACCGGCACCGACGCGGTATTCGATCGCGGCGAGGACTTTTGGCATGCGCGATCCGGCGGAGTTATACCCGAAGAGCAGCGGCGCGGTCTCCGGCGCGACGCCAACGCCCTGTTCCACCGCATTCGACTTCCGCATCCCCAACCGTCCGATCGCAACTGCTGTGTAGAAGCTCGTGAAAAACGCGGACTCTTCGGGAAGGACACGTCGCTTGCCGCGCAAGGTTCCGGCGATGATCGACGCGGCGAAAAAATTCGCATTGAGTGGTTTCTTCGTCGAGAAGATCAGCTCGGGAACGAAGAACATCGATCCACTCGATCCGATCTGACTCACGGTTCGCCATGGTTGAAAATCGCTGTACCACGAGCGATCGTCCGGCTCTGTCGGACGTTCGACGAAGACGAGATGCGGCGGAAGCGCGAGTTGCGGCCACGCCTCCGCGGCCAGCCGAATCGATGACGCGAGCGATGGCGTGTGCGTCTGCGCCAGCAACTCGTGCGCAGGAATGTAGACGAGAGTGGCCGGACCTGCTGCCCGCGGCGTCATCGGCCCGCCAAAGACCAGATACGACGGGAGCGGAACCGAGCAGCGGCTGACGATCGTGCCCATGCTGGCGACTACACCGCACGAGTCGGCTGCGATCGGATAGGGATGGCGCAGATGAAGATCGAGCGCGGTATTGGTCGCGATCGTCTCCGGAGTAAATCCATCGCTGTCACGATCCTCCATTAGCGTCCACGCGGAGTAGCGCAGCACCGGCGCAATGTCGCTCGCGCGCAGCCGCATGCGCACTTCGTTCGCGGCGGGAAGAATCGTCGAGCGTGAAAGATCGCTCATGAAGATCGACTGTTCCGCGAGCCGGTAGCGGTTCCACCGAGCGCGAAAGTTGCCCGGAGACTGCAGCGCGAAATCGATTTCGCCCGGCCGGCCATCGAGATCAAAGGAGAGCGTTTGTGTTTGATGCGGGGCAAGCGGCGGATCGAGATCGATATCCAGCCGCTCCCAGACGCGATGCATGCGGAACGCGCCCGGTACCGCTGTCATCCTGAGCCGCCGAAGCCGCCCCAAATCCGCAACGCTCTCAACCGGCAGGTCTCGGCGGCGAAGGACGGTCGAAGGATCCCCCGCCCATGTGCCGGAACCAACCCTCAGGCTCCGCACATTGACATTCGGATTCAAAGCAAAGGAAAGGTGCTTTTCTGCGCGAACACCGGTGTTGCGAATCACAGCCGTCACCTGACTTCGCAGCGTGCCACCGAGATCGATCGCGGTATCGACGCGCATCGATTCGGCGACGATGCTCGTGCTGGTCGGGATTGCGTGTTCCGTTTCCGCGGCATACCGTGCCGCGGCCAGCGACGCGAAGGCCGATTGCTCGCGGACGATGAGAACCAGCAGGAGCGCGGCCAGCGACAACGCCACAACGATCGCGATTCGGTCCGGCGTGCCCGCGCCGCTGTCGGGCGCGTACTCCTCCCGAATTCGATTGGCAGTGCGCAAGAGCGTGCGAAGCTGATGCTTCTCCGGGATGTTCCACGGCCGCAGATCGCGGCGCGTGCGGCGCAGATAGAACGCGCAGATCGACAGCAGCACGATCGTCATCGCCGCCGTGATGCCGGCGCGCGACACAAGCACCCTGGCCTGTTCGCGAAGTGGGAAGGCAGCGTCCGAGGGCATGTTCGGGAGCCAGAAACCGCGGATCGTCCAAATCAGCTCCTGAATCCCACGATCACCGCCCGCGAACAACGCGCGCGGACCGTCGAAGTTCAGGCGATGCACGCGAAACAGAACGTCGTTCAACTCGTCGAGGCCAATGGTGAAAAGAAGAGCCGTGAAGATGATCGACAGCACGGCGCGTCCTGTGATGGTGCCAAGTGCGAGCGCAAGCGCGGAGCTGACGAGAAGCGAAGGGAGCACCGACAGCAGCCAGCCTTCAAAAAACATCGGCAGCAGAGGCAGCGCCGCGCGCGTGTGAATGGCCAGCGCCGCGGTGACGATCGTCGGCAGGAGCGAGACAGGAATGCAGATCATCACGATGGCCAGCCATCGGCGCAACACGTAACCGGACGACGAGATCGGAGCGACGGAGAGAACGCTGAACGAGCCTTCGTCACGCTCGCGGCTTAGCGCATCAATCGCCAGTCCCGCCGCGAGCAAGGCGGTGAGCAGGGGCTGCTCGGATAGCAGAAACGTGTTGTACGCCGCAGGCCCGATCGCGCGGGGAGTCCGGCCGGAGATCAGGAACGCGGCGACGCCGGGAATCGAGGCAACGATCGCATACACGCCCGCAAGCGCGCGAAAGCGCAGCGAGCGCCATTGCGTGATCCACTCGTGCGCGACGAACAACCAGAGGAGCCTCACGCCGCGCGCGCTCCGTGACGCTGCAGCTCCGCGTCGTACGCTTCTTCGAGCGAGGAGACGTGTTCGCCGCGCACCATCAACGCATCGACGCTCCCGTCGAACACGAGCGCGCCGTTCATCAGCACGCCAATGCGGTTGCACGTCGCTTCGATATCTTCCGAGATGTGCGTCGACAGCAGCACCGCCACCTCCTCCGCCACCTCGGCGATCAGATTGCGAAAGCGGATCCGTTCTTCGGGGTCGAGCCCCGCGGTCGGCTCGTCGATCACCAGCAACCGCGGCGCATGAATCATTGCCTGGGCGATGCCGAGACGCCGCCGCATGCCTCCCGAGTATTCGCCGGACATCCGATCGGCGGCATCCGTCAGATCGACCGCGTCGAGCAGCATGCCGGCGCGCCTCACGATCTCCCGCTTCGTCATGCTCATTCCTCGCAGCCGCGCGCAATGCACGAGGTACTCAACGCCGGTCAGATGGCGGAGCGGCTGAAAATCCTGCGGCAGGAATCCGATCTGCTCGCGGATCGCAGCGCGGGCGCGGCCACTCGACGCGTCAACGCCGTCGAAGCGCATCGTCCCTGCGGTCGGCTCCACGCCGAGCACGAGGATCGAGAGCAGCGTGGTCTTCCCCGCGCCGTTCGGCCCGAGGAGTCCGAACATCCCTTCGCCGAGCGAAAGGTCGACTCCGCGAAGGGCCTCATGACCATCCGAGTATGTTTTTCGGATGCCGCGCAGTTCGATGAGCGGGGCCATCGTTATCTCGATTAGCCAACCACTCGTCTCACGCCCGTAGAAGGATTCCATCCGATGATGTGGCCCGCGGCATCTCCGAAATAGACCTCGCGCAAAGGGAGAAGTGGCGGGCGGTCATCCCAGAACGAGCCCGTTGTGGTCCAGGTGAAGGGACCCGTCTCGGTTCGCTCGATGATCCCGCGAACGAGGTTGACGGTGATGATCGATCGCGTCCTGCCGTCGTTCTGTTGCCAGGTTGAGAAGGTCAGCCGCTCGCCATCGTCGCCGAGGTAGCGGACACGATCCAGGGCGATGTCCAGCGGGATGTCGCGCAGCGGCGCTCCATCGGGCGACAGGAGATGCAGGATCATCTTCGTGCCGCGCGACTCGACGAGGATCATCCGTCCATCGCGCAGGAAGCGCTGCATCAGAATGGTCTGGCTGCTGGCAGCAACGGATCGGATTGGCGCGCCGGTTCGTGCGTCGCACAGCGTGAGTCCGTCGGCATCGTCCCTTCTGACCAGCATGCGCGAGCCCGCGGGATCGAGCGAGAAGCCTACAAACCGACTCGATGCGATCGCGCCTGTCGCTGTCATGCGGCGCGCCCGGAGGTCGAGCTCGTAGATCGACAGTCCGTCCCGTCCTTGTACGTGGAGACGAAAGAGATCCGGCGAGACAAAACAGCCCCGATAAATACCATGGACGTCACCGGCTCCTCGCACCGAGAGGAGCGATTTCTTTTGTGACACGTCGTAGATAGAAATGACTTCGTTACCGATCGTGGCGATGCGATTACCGTCGTCGGAGACGAAGAAGCGGTCGGACGGAGAAATCGTCAGGCCGGTCTCCAAAGGCTTCGCCACACCATGCCGATAGATCACGAGATTTCGTGAGGAGCCCTCGACGCGCGGAACGACGACACTCTCTCCATTTCTCGTGAAATGCACGTCGCCGTTGCTTCGCGGATCGATGCTCCATCGCGCGCCGTCACGAACGTCGACGAGAAACGCAGCGTCGTAGTCGCCTCGATTCCGCGCCTCGCCGAAGAGCGTCAGGAAGGAACCGCCGGAGGAGTAGGCCGCATTGGCCTTTGCTGTGAGATCGGCCGGTTTCGCCGACACCACCCACGCCGTGAACCCTGCAGCGATGGTCAGAGCCACTGCCATCGTCCCCCACAGAAACTGCGAGAGCGCCAGATGGTTGCGGCGGCGATCCGTTCGTCCCCGTTCAAGCTGCCAGGCGCCGCCGCCGACGATTCCAATGACCAGCGCGCTCGCCAGGGCAATCAACAACCCATTGGCCAAGGTAATGGCCAGCCCCAGAATGAGCGGCTGCACAATGAGATGAATCGCCACACCACAGATCACCGCCGCGGCAAAGTCGGCGATGATCAACGGCGATCGGGAGCGCGCGAACGTACCGATCACATGCGCGACCAGAAAAAGCCCCACGGCGGTTCCCACCACGATTGCTGTGAGGTTTCCGAACTGCAGGTCCCACTGATTTTTCCAGGCCTCGCGAAGTAATCGCGCCGGCACGGCGATGACGCCGAAACATCCCACGATCAGCACGATCCCCGCGATCAATTTTCCAAACCAGATCGACATCGCGCCGACGGGGCGTGAGAAGTAGAACGACATCCGGCCGTCCGCGAGGTCGCGGCCGACGAAGCTTGCGCCGGTGATGACACCGAGTCCGGCCGTGAACCCTGTCGCGAAAATCACGGAGAGGACGACGATGGCCGATCCGGGCGACTTCCCATTCATCATCGGAATCAGTCCGATGACGAACGGCAGAACCGCAAACGCCACCGCCGCGAACGCGACGAAGCGCTTCTCCTCGAATTCTCTTGCAGCGATGACCAGCACGTTCTTCATGCGTTGCCTCCTCGGTTTCCGCCGGCGACGGCGATGAAGATTTCTTCCAGCGACATCGCCTCGACCTCGGCGCTGCCGAGACTGCTGACGCTGCGCATCCGTTCGAAGGAGATGTCGTCGTAGTTGCTGACGATCGCCTCCGCGCCGCCGCCCCACGCGCGCATCGCCGCGGGCCGCAGCATCGACGTGTCGATCGCCGCCGGCTGCGTCGCAAAGCGGATGCGGCGGAAGCGCGACTTGAGCGCGTCGACGTTTTCGTCCAGCACCAGCCGCCCGTTCTCCATCATCCCCACTCTGTCAGCAAATGTTTCGACGCCGATTAAGTCGTGCGTGGTGATGAAGACAGTCGTTCCGCGGTCGGCGAGATCGCCGATGATTTCCTCGAAGAGCGATTTGCGTGCAACGACGTCGAGCCCGAGCGTCGGGTCGTCGAGCACCAGCAGCTCCGGCGAGCTCGCCAACGCCATTGCCAGCGAGACCTGTTTCTTCTGGCCTTTCGAAAGGCTGCCGAAGCGGCTCGTCAGGGGAACGTCGAACGTGCGCAGGCGCGCCTCGACGCTATCCTGATCCCATTTGTCGTACAGGCGCGAGCAGAAGCGTGCGATCGCAGCGACGCTCATCTCGGGCGGCGCGTCGGCTTCTTCGCTGACGACGCCGATCCGCTGCATGAGCGCCGTGCGGCGCGACCACACGTCCTCACCGAACAGCGTTACCGATCCGCGTTGCGGTTTCTGCTGCCCGAGGAGGCAGCGCACCAGCGACGACTTGCCTGCGCCGTTGCGGCCGACGAGCGCGTACACCGCGCCGCGCGTCACGTTCATTGTCACGCCGTCGACCGCGATTTTGTTGCCGTAGCGAACGGTGAGATCACGAATCTGCATCGTGGTGTCGCTCATAGATTTCTCCTGTGATCGCGGACGACGCGGTCATACGCCGACTCCAGCTCCTCGACTGCGTCCTCGACTTCGGATCCGACCGCGATGGCGGTGGAGGCGTAGCGTGTGGCAGCGTCGCGTAGCGCTTCGTTGCGCTCCGCCTTTTTCGGTTGCACGGGAACGTCGGCGACGTAGGTACCTTCGCCGCGTTTCACAGCCAGCACTCCCCCTTCGGTAAGGCGCTGGTAGGCGCGCGCCACTGTGTTGGGGTTCACGCGAAGGTCCTTGGCAAGATCGCGGACGGACGGCACGGACGCGCCCGGTTGCAGCGCGCCGAGGGTGACCATGCGCCGAAGGCCTTCTTCAATCTGGCGCCAGATGGGTGCTGGATCTGTGGGGTTTATGACAAACATAGCGTTCTCGGCAGGACCTTCTTCGCTCCGTCTCTGTGTACTAGGTATCTAATACAGTAAGTCTCCAGTAGATCGTTGTCAAGTGGCACGCCGCTTGAGTTCTTTTTCCCATCATGAGAAAGAATCAGAGGGTAGTCATCGCAATCGCGGCGGTCATCGCCGTCGCCGGGATCACAACCATCGTCGTGCGGCACGGCGGCGAAGCGCCTGCGACACAGCAGAACCGGGCCCAGACCGTAACGCCGCAGATTCCCGATACGGCGATCGTCAAGGCGGTACAGGATGCGAATCTCCGCATCGATGGCCTCTCGGCGACGAACGTCGGCGGCATCGTTGTGCTCAAAGGGACCGCGGAGCCAGCCACTGCGCAGCAAGCGGCGGCAGTCGTCCGTCAGCTCGGCTTCACGCGCGTGGCGAACCTCATCGTTCCACGCACCGCCGTTGACGACGAGTCGATGCGCCGCGAAGCCGAACGCCGTCTGGCATCGACGCGCGCTCTCGACGGCTGCACGCTCCGCGTCAGTTGCGCGAAAGGTGTTCTCCGCGTCGAAGGCACTTCGTCCAGCGATCTCCAGGCCGACGTCGCCCGCAACGTCCTCCGCCGCCTCGGCGCGCAGGAAGTGCAGGTCGCGCTAACGAAGCTGTAGCTCGCAGTTTCACCACGGCACTGAGAGATCACGGAGTGACGCGCGCCAACTCTGTGACCTCAGTGTCTCCGTGGTTCCAGACTCTCAAAATTGACGCCGCCGCCTCTGGCTTGACCGGAGAGCGGCGAGGCGCATACTTACTCCATGACGTTGGCTCAACCAAGTCTGCTCACCCCACAGGAGTACCTTGATCTCGAACGCAAGTCGGAGATCCGTAGCGAGTACATCGACGGCGAGATGATCGCGATGTCGGGCGCGAGCCGGCGGCACGCTCGAATCGCAGGCAACCTCCATGGTGAGATTTGGGCGCGGCTGCGCGGCACAGGCTGCGAGGTCTACATCAACGATCTCAGAGTCAAGGTCAGCCCTACCGGCATGTACACCTATCCCGACATCGTCGCGCTTTGCGGCGAGCCCGAGTTGGAAGACGAGCACGTCGACACGCTTCTCAATCCTTCGGTGATCATCGAGGTTCTTTCCGATTCGACCGAAGCCTACGACCGCGGGGAGAAGTTCGCGCACTACCGGCGTATCGATTCGTTGCGCGAGTATGTTCTCGTCTCGCAGAACAAGGTCCGAGTCGAGCATTACCGGCGCGATGCTGATCAGTGGATTTTGTCCGAGATCAGCGGGCCTGACGCAATTCTCCATCTCCAATCGATCGACTGCCACGTCGCAGTCAGCACGATTTACGAGAAAGTGGAGTTCGACGCGCTACCGACGGCTGCCCCGGCCTGAGCCGGACCAGTCAAGAAGCCAGATCTCGATCCCGGAGGCTTTCGATAGGCGCTCGAAGTCCCGCTTGTTTCTGGTCACGAGCGGAAGCTGGCGTGACGCAGCAATCGCGGCGATCATGATGTCGCCGAGGTGCTGACGATAACGTCGCGCTAAAGAAGACCAAATATCCGCCGCCACGCCTGCAGCTTCCTGGTCAAAAGGAAGGACGATGCAGTTGGCAACAAGGGCCTCGAATGCCCGCAACTTTCCGTCGTAAGGCTTTGCATCGCGGAGCGCGGCACGATATCCGCGCAGGCGCTCGAACACTGTCACCGCGGTGATCGTGAGCCGTCCGAAATCACTCAGGTATGCCAATGCTTGCTCGGTGACGTGAGGACTACCTCGGCTCAACTCCGACAACGTGTCCGTGTCAAGCACGGCAGGCTCACCGCTCATCCGCCCCGAGTTCCCGCGCCACAAGTTTTCGCGTCAACAGCTTACGTTCGGAGGGTGACGTATCAGCAAGGCTGGCGACAGCCAGCGCGATAATTCCGGCCGGACCCGGCGCGATATCGACATCCTCTCCGTAGTGCCGGCGTAGCAAGGCAATCACCTGTCCCTCAAAACTGCGCCCGCATCGGTCCGCATCCGCCGCGATCTTCGTACGAAGCGCGGCCGGAATGCGGATCGTGCGTGCAATCGTCGGTTCCTCGGCGTTAGCAGTATTTCGTGCGCTCATAACCAGAATCGTACCAAATTGGTGCTCTGGGAGCTAATCTACTGCGCCACCAACGGTTCCTCTCCCGGCGCGATCTTTTCCTCCGTCACCGCTTTTCGCGCGCGCATCCGCTCCTGCAAGTCGTCGAAGAGCGAGTACGCGACCGGCGTCGCCAGCAACGTCAGCAACAACGCCAGCGTCTGGCCGCCGATGATCACCGAGCCGATGGCGCGGTTCGTGGCGGCGCCGGTTCCGCTCGATACCACCAGCGGAATCATGCCGGCCACGAACGCCAGCGTCGTCATCAGGATCGGCCGCAGACGATCGCGGTTCGCTTCGCGGATCGCCTGCGCGCGCGGCAATCCATGCGCGCGAAGTCCGTTCGTGTGATCGATCTGCAGAATGCCGTTCTTCTTCACGATGCCGAAGAGCACGAGGATGCCGAGCATCGAGAAAATGTTGAGCGATTGATTGAGCGCCCAGATCGAGAAGAGCGCGAAGGGAACGGTCAGCGGCAACGCCAGCAGGATCGTGATCGGATGGATCCAGCTCTCGAACTGCGCCGCCAGAATCAGATACATGAAGATGATCGACAAGAGGAACGCCAGCATGAAGTTCGCGAATGCGCGCCCCTGCTCGCGCGAGCGGCCTGTGAATCCCGACTGATACTCGGGCGGCATCTTCAGATTCTTCGTCTCTGCGGTGAGCGCGTCCATGACCGTCTGCGATGAGTGACCGGGCGCCATGTTCGCGGTGACCATGATCTGGCGCTGACGCGAGATCCGGTTGATCGACGACGGTCCCGATCCGGCGTTCGTCGTGACGACGTCGCGAAGCTGCACGGGACGCCCGGACGACGACGGCACCTGCGCCTGAACAATACCTTGAGGATCTTTGCGGTACTCGTGCTCGGCGCGCACGTGAACTTCGTACTGCTCGCCGCCTTCGTAGTAGTCGGTGATCTTGAGGCCGCCGACGAGGACGTTCATCGTCGAGGCGATGTCCTGCACGCGAACGCCGAGGTCAGCGGCTTTGTCGCGATCGATGCGGACGCCGAGCTCCGGCTTGCCGGTGATGAGCGTCGTGTCGGGATCGACGACGCCGTTTGCCTGCATCTGCTTCAGCTTCCCGACCAGCGCGTCGGAGTAGTGCTCGAGTTTGCCGAGGTCGGGACCGCCGACCCAGTACATGATCTCCGCGTTGACGCCGCCGCCGAATGCGTTGACCGGCGAGACGTTCGTGCGGAGATTGAGCCGCTGGTATTGCGGCAGGATGTTCTTGCGCACGTCGGCCATCACCGCGAATTGATCGCGGTCGCGCTTCTCGACCGGCTTGAGATGGACGTAGACCGTGCCTAGATTCTGCGTGACCTGCGGATCGTCCCCGATCGTCACCATCGTGAAATCGACTTCGGGCATCTTGCGGACGCGTGTGGCGATCGACTCCATGATCGTCTGCGTCGTCTGCAGGCTCGATCCTTCCGGCGCACGCGCCTGCACCTGGAACTGCGACTCGTCGTCGGACGGCAGGAAGTTCTTGTTTACTTTCATCCCGAAGAACGGGATCCCGACGACCGTGATCACGATCATGACCGTGACGATGACCCACCGATGCGCCATCGACCAGTCGAGCATGCGCAGATACGTTCCTTCGATCGTGGCGTACATGCCGTGCTCGCGCGACGTGTTTTCGTGATGCAGATCTTCGCGCCGCAGCCAGCGCGACGACATCATCGGCGTGAGCGTGAAGGAGACGAGCAGCGACACGGCGATGGCGATGGCCATGGTGATGCCGAACGAGTTCATGAACCGTCCGACGATACCGCCCATGAACGCGACCGGAAGGAAGACGGCGATGAGCGAGAGCGACGTGGCCAGAACGGCCATGCCGACCTCTTTCGTTCCTTCAACCGCGGCTTCGGCCGGCGCCTGTTTTTTCTCCTCCATGAAGCGGAAAATGTTCTCGAGGACGACGACGGCATCGTCGATGACGATTCCGACAGCCAGCGTCAGCGCCAGAAGTGTGATGACGTTGAGCGTGAAGTTCTCGTAGCGCATCGCCGCGAACGTGGCGATGATCGAGCTGGGAATGGCAACAGCCGAAATGATCGTCGGCCGCGACTTGCGGAAGAAGTAGATCAGCATCCCCAACCCGACGAGACCGCCGGCGAGGCGGATGGGATTGATGATCAGCGTGCCGCCGGGCACGAGCGCCGCGATCGCAAACGCTGCCAGCGCAAAGCCGATGCGGGGCATCATCCCAAGTTTGAACCGCGCCGCGAGCCAGGAGCCGATCGCGAACAGTATGAGGAAGGCGAGGATCGAGACATGAAAGTCCATCACGCGCGCCGCGACGTCCTCGAATCCGAAGAGGAGAAAGTAAACGGCCATCGTAGCGGCGACGAGCGCGAGCGCTTCAATGAGTTTCGGACCTGACAAGAAGAACCAGACGATGAGCGCGGCGAAAAGCGATCCGAGGATGAGATGCTCTTTCACGGCGTTGACAGCGGCCAGGATGTAGTCCGACTGATCGCGCACGATCGACATCGTCCAGCCTTTCGGCAGACCTTCGCGCACTTCGCCGAGACGCTCCTTCAGCCGGTTCACGACCTCGATTGAGTTGGTCCCCGACTGTTTGCGAACGAACATCACGACAGCCGGTTTGCCTTCGACCGTGGCCACTGACTCCGGCTCGGCCACGCTGTCTTCGATGTGGGCGACGTCGCCGACGCGGACGACGTAGCCGTTCTGCGTCGAGACAGGAATCGACGAAAAATCCTGCGGCGACTGCACGCGTCCGTAGGTGCGCAACGTGAGATCGCGCAAACCCTGCTCGACCTTGCCGCCGGGAATCTGAACGTTCTGCGCCTGCAGTGCGCTGACGAGT
This sequence comes from Thermoanaerobaculia bacterium, assembly GCA_034665065.1. GTDB lineage: Bacteria > Acidobacteriota > Thermoanaerobaculia > Gp7-AA8 > Gp7-AA8 > JADGNZ01. The sequence goes on from JAXDGL010000017.1 coordinate 91,225, forward strand.
TGCGCCGACGTCAAGCCGACCGCGGTCAGCTTGGCCGAGTCGACGACAACGTTGATCTGGCGCGGACGTCCACCGATGATCGTGGCCTGGCCGACGCCGTCGATCGACTCGAGGCGGCGACGGAGTTTCTTGTCGGCGAACTCCGTGATGTCGCGAATCGGCGCCGGGCCGGAGAGCGCGATGGCAAGGACCGGAATCGAATCAGGATCGAACTTCTGGATGATAGGAGGATCAGCATCCTTCGGCAGATCGCGAAGGACCGTGTTGACCTTGTCGCGAACTTCCTGCGCAGCGACGTCGACGTTCTTCTCCAGCCCGAACTGGACGGTCACGAGCGACACGCCATCCGACGACGTGGAGATGAGCTGGTCGATGCCGCTGATCGTGTTGACCGATTCCTCGATCTTGTCGGTGATGTCGGTCTCGATCTCTTCCGGCGACGCGCCGGTGAGGTGCGTCGAGATGACGATCGTCGGGAAGTCGATCTTCGGAAAGCGATCGACGCCCAACTGCTGGTAGGCGAAGATGCCGACCACGACGAGCGAGAGAACGATGACCGTCGCAAACACCGGACGGCGGACGCAGAGTGCGGCTAGTTTATGCATATCAGTGCTCCTTCGGAGCGTTATCGGTTGTCAGTTGTCAGTTGTCGTTCACCGGTTTCGATTCTTCGGCTGCCCAACCGACAACCGAGAACCGACAACGCGGCGAAGCCGCACTACTGTCCCATCTCCACTCTGGCGAACATCCCCGGGCGCAATTTCCCATCGCGGTTCGGGAACTCCGTTTCGACGGTGAACGATCGCGACGCAGGATCGACGACTCCACCGACGACGGCGATCTTTCCCTGAAACACATCGCCTGCGTACGCATCGACCGTCGCCTTCACGTTCTGTCCGATGTGAACCCGCGACATCTCTTTCTCCGGAACGCGGAAGCGAAGTTTGAGCGGCGAGGTCTGCACGACGACGAAGGCCACGGTGGCATCGCCGAGACGCTGGCCGACGTCGGTGCGCTTCTCGGCAACCACGCCGTCGATCGGCGAGCGAAGCGTGGAGTCGGAAATCTGCTGACGATAAATCGCCGCCTGCGCCTGCGCCGACTGTTTCGCGGCGCGGGCCTGGTCATACATCGCCAGCGAACGGTCGTAGGTGGCCTGCGGGATCGACTCTTTCGCGATCAGCTCTTTCTTCCGCGCCAGATCGCGTTGCGCATCCTGCTCGGCAGCGACGGCACGCGCGATATCGGCATTGGCCTTGTCGAGATTGAGCCGCGGGTAGTCGGTCTCGATCTCGAGCAGCGCCTGGCCGCGGCTGACGCGCGAGCCTTCGTCGACGTACATCTTTCCGACGCGTCCCGGAAGTTTGATCGCCAGTTCGGAGCGGACCGGCGAGATCAGCTCACCTGTGGCGACGATCGTCCCACCCGATTCCGCAGCAACGGCCGGCGTCGCGCCGCCCTGTGTGGCAGTGGCTGCATCAAGTGCGGTCGATGTCGCCGTTGCTGCGGCGGCGACATTCTGCACATCGCTCGGCAGAGCGGGCGCGGCCTGCGTCGTCGTTGCGGTCGCCGTTTCTTTCTTGTCGCAGCCGAACGGCAGAAGCGCCAGGGTAACTATCGAAATCATCGTGACGAATGAACGCGTCATTGCGGAGTTGCTCCCAATCCAACAGCGTCTTTGATCGCGCCGGCGGCATACCAGACGCGGAGTTGTGCGAGGTTGTGATTCAACGTTTCGGCAGCGACGGCACGGCGCGCGTCGGCCAGCGAGATTTCGGACGAGGCCAGATCGAGTGAGGTCGATTCCTGCGCCCGATACAATTCGAACGCCTGTGCATACTCCGCCTCGGCGGCGGCAAGCTGCTCCTTCGCGAGCTGCAGCGTCGTATCGGCGGAGTGCAGATCGGTGATCGCTTTGCGGACGTCTTCGCGCGCCGCGGTCTTCGCATCTTCGAGGAGCAGCCGCGCCTGCAGCTCGCGGTCCCTGGCGATGGCCACGCGATGCTTGACCTGGAACGAGTCCCAGATCGGAACCGTGAAGCGGAACGCTCCGTAGCCGTAGTGGCTGGTCGGAAACGCCGCCTTCTGATTGATATAGCCGGCGTCGAAGGTGACGACCGGAAGCAGTGCGCCGCGCTGTTTCTGAATCTCGAGCTGGGCGATGCGGATATTGTTCTGCGCCACGACGATATCGGGCCGGGACGACTCGGCGCGCGCGACGAGTGCTGCCTCGTCCGGCATCGAAGTGAGCGCGTTGTCGGTCGGTGTGACGACGATGTCGCCGGTGAGGTCGAGATCGGCGCGCAGGCCGCTGACCGCCGCTTCGCGCTGCTGCTGCGCATTCGCGAGCAATCGCTGTGATGCTTTGATCTGCGTGTCCGCACGCAGCACGTCGACCTTCGTCACTTCGCCGGCCTGAAAGAATGCGTCCGACTGCTTGCGGCGTTTTTCAGCGAGCTCGATATTGCGCTGCTCGAGAGCGATGTTCGCGTCGGCGTTGGTGACGCCGAGGTAGTTGGAGGCGACGCGAAGGAGGACGGCGTCTTCCGTCTCATGCACGCCCAACTTCGCGTTGACGATCCCGATCTTCGACTGGTCATACGCCCGCTTCTCGCGCAATCCGGCGTACACCGGCTGCGAGAGAACGACGCGATAGTTCCAGTCGCTGCCGGGAAGAATCGTGCGCGCGTCGGCTCCGCTGCCGAAGGAAACATCGGTCGAATTGCGGATGACCGAGCCGGTGGCCTGGATCTGCGGCATGATCGAGGCGAGCAACCCCTTCTTAGTCTCCTCGGCCACATTCACGTCGATGCGAGCACGCTCCGCCGTGTTGTTGACCCTGAGCGCACGTTCGAGTGCTTCGGGCAAGGTCAGCTTCGTCTGTGCGCCTGCCGTCATGGAAGACGCAAGCGCGATCAATATCAGGACTGCACGTTTCAATGTGTGCTCCGTTTCGATTTCGGAATGACGATGCCGTTGAGCATCGTCGAGACGATCAGCTCGACGTCTTCGCTTTCCGCCGGCGGCGCGTCGTCGGTCAATCGCTCGAGGACGATGGCGATGCTTCCTTCGATGAGGAAAAGTGCCAGCCGCGCGGGATCGAGCGGCCGTACCTCGCCCGCATCCATGGCCTGCTTCAAAAGGCCAGCTAACCGGTCGATGCGAGCGCGGAACTGCGGCTGGCAGTTCCGTTTCTGCCGCCGCTGCTGCGATGCGCTCCCCTGTGTCATGCGCAGCGAGTGATAGAGCCGAAAGAACTCGCGGTTCTCGCTAAAGAACGAAAACTGCGCCGTGACGAGCGCCCGCAAGCGCTCCTCGAAGCTTCCGCTACCATCCATCGCCGCGTCGAGACGGGCGTGCAATTGTCCGATCGCCGTCTCGAACGTCTTCTCGACGAGCTCTTCGCGATCGCGGAAGTAGAGATAGATCGTCCCCTTGGCGACGCCCGCCTCTTCCGCGATCTCCTGCATCGTGGCCGCAGCCATCCCCTTGCGCGAGATCACGCGGATGGCCGCCTCCTGAATGGACTGGACGCGGAACTCCTGAACGACTTCTTCTTTGGATTTGGTCATGGGCTGGTTGGTTAGTCACCGCGCTGAACGAGCGGTCAGTCAACCAAAATTCCCGGTCAGAGGCAAGGGGCGGGGCGTCGGATTTACCGTTGCGTCACAGGTTCGCTCGCTGATTTCTCACGCGAAGTCGCGAAGACGCGAAGAACTAACCTATGAACGCTTCGCGTCTTCGCGTCTTCGCGTGAGAAAGTCCTGGCCATCCTGCATCGCTTGACGCCAAAGCCACGCTTGGGCGTACGATTAATGCCATGACAGTCGTCACGTCGATGACAGCAGACGAGCTTCTCCGGCTCCCGCGCGACGGGTGGCGATACGAGCTCGTCGAAGGAGAGCTGCGCAAGATGTGCCCCTCGGGCGCTCGCCACGGCCGCGTCGCTGCCGAAATCGTCGGAAGTCTTGTCGTGCACATGAAGCGTCAGCGAACGGGCGCCATCTACTCATCTGAGACAGGGTTTCGGATCTCACGCCAACCCGACACTGTTCGCGCGCCGGACGCTGCCTATGTGCGCTCCGAGTGCGTTGCCGACTCGATCGGATTCTTCGAAGGGCCGCCCGATGCTGCCTTTGAAGTCGTATCGCCGGGCGACTCATACACCGAGGTTGAAGAGAAAACGCTTCAGTGGCTTCGCGCAGGCGTGCGGGTCGTAGTCGTGGTCGATCCGCTGACGAAAACCGCCCGCGTTCATCGGACGGAGGGCGCGAAGAACGTCGAGGACGTGACGAGATCGACGATGTCATTCCCGGATGGCGACTCTCGCTTGCGGAGCTCTTCGAGTGACAGCGTCTCCTCGATGAGCAGCGCAAACGTTCTCACTGCTTCGCGATCCCCGTTCCTCGGGGCGCGAGTCCCGGAATGGTCACGGGCAATTTTCCCGAGACCGGCGCTTCGCCGAACAGCGCGTGAACCGCCGCCACCTGCATGACCGGCTGGATGCCGTATGCACAAATGTATGTACCGGTCGAAGCGATCTCGCGCAACAGATAAGGCGTACCAAACGAAATGGCGTACGTCGGAACGCGCGGCGCAAGACCGGCGAGCAGCGTGCGCGCCGATTCGGGAACGGCGATCGTTCCCGATCCGGAGCGTGTCCGCACGGCCATGGCGAAGATGACGGCATCGGCGTTCTGCGCAGCGAGGGCGATCGGTCCGATGCTTTCGGCCGAGGAGCGGGCGTCGATGAGGAACGTTTGGGGTGGGACGGTCAGCCGGCGGCGCATTTCGCGCTCGAAGTCAGGCAGCGGCGAGACCACTTCCTGAAACTCGCTCACGGTGATGATGACGACGCGCGCGCCTTTCTTCACGGGTAACGATCCGGTCTGCTCGCGCACCAGTGTGATTGCGCGCCGCGCGATGCTCTGCGCCAGCTCGCGATGTTCTTTGCTGTCGATGCCGCGAAAGATCTCGTCCGCCGTTCCGCCCGGTACACCGGCAAACGCTTTCGCCGCCAGGATGCGGCGCACCGACTCGTCGATGCGCGCCGTCGAGAGCTGCCCGCTTGCGACCGCTGCCTTCACGGCGCTTACTGCCTCGTCGACATTCGGCGACATCAGGATCTGGTCCTGCCCCGCTTCGATGGCACGCACCGCCGCCTCTCCGGCGCTGAAATGCTCGGTGATCCCGCCCATGTCCATGGCGTCGCTGACGACGAGCCCGTCGAACTTCAGGTCATGACGCAGAAGGCCGGTCACCATCTTTTTCGAGATCGTGGCCGGCATCGTTCCGTTCTGTGGCACCTCGGAGACCGTCGTTCCATACGGATTCTCGCCCGGCCCCGGAGGACGGACCGGCACGAGCTCGTCATCGAGCGAAGGAACCGCGAGATGCCCGATCATGATCGAGCGAACGCCTGCATCGATGGCCGCGCGAAACGGCAGCAACTCAACGTGATCCAATCGTTTCCGATCGACGTCGAGAATCGGCAGCGAGCGATGCGAATCGACATGCGTGTCGCCATGTCCCGGAAAATGTTTGGCCGTGGCCAGCACGTGCTCCGACTGCACGCCGCGCACGAACGCCGCCACGTAGCGGCTGACGTCCGCTGGATCTTCGCCGAAACTGCGCGTGTTGATGACCGGGTTGTCGGCATCGACGTTGACGTCTGCAATCGGCGCGTAGATGTGGTTGATGCCCACCATCCGCGCTTCCCGCGCCACGACGCGACCTTCCTGTTCTGCCAGCGACGGATCGCCCGTGGCGGCGACGGCCATCGCCCACGGCCAGTACGTCGTGTCGAGAAAGCGCATCCCCATTCCCGATTCGAGGTCGGCACTGATCAGCAGCGGAACGTGCGATTCACGCTGCAGACGCGCCGTCAATTGCGCGGTCTCGTAGACATTCGAGATCGACCACATCACGGCACCAACATGATTGGCTCGGACGTGATGCAGCAACTGCTCATACGCCATCGACGACTCCGACATGAAAACGCCATGTCCGATGACAGCGAACATCTGCCCGACCTTTTCATCGAGCGAGAGTTGTTCGATCGGAGGAATCGCAGCGGTGGGATGTTGCGGGACCGACGCACACATCGAGCAGAGAAAGGCTAGCACGGCGACGGCGATGGTTCTGGCGCGAGTCAAGCGTGGGAAGGATACGGGATGTGAGGTGTGGAGGGTAGTGAGTAGGGAGTGGTAGACAGAACCGCGAGCGCACACGGTGTCATTCTGAGTCGGCGGAACGGCGGGGGCGGAAGGGCGGGCGGAGCGGTGGAGCACAATGAAGAATCCCCCCGCCTACAAAGCGAGACCTGTCATTCTGAATCGGCGGAACCGCGGGGGCGGAAAGGGCGGGCGGAGCGGTGGAGCACGATGAAGAATCCCCCGCCTACGAAGCGAGACACCACGACCTCACTTCGACTCAGGCTCGTCGGCCACTTGCTCCTGATCCGAACTTTGCAAATCGATTTCAAACTTGGCAGGCTTGGTCTGTTCCCAATGGTCGCTGAGATCGTGGGTGTCCCAATACTCGCCGATCTCCGCATACGACGAGCCTTTGGAAATGGAGGTCTTCTTTTCGTTCATGTTTGTTCTCGGTTCACACCGTTAGGCAGCACTCGGGCGGGACGCCCGACTGCCCGCGGGCGAGACGCCCGCACTCCTTTTACTTAATCAAAGCCCTCACGCCGATCGTCCCATTCGCGCTTGGGTCGTCCTTCGACGTCACCGCGATCTTCTCGTCCAACGCGCCGGCCTTCGCGCGCGCGCCGTCGACCGTGACCGTCAGCGCTTCTTTCGCTTTCGGCGCGAGCTTCGTCTTGGTGTTGTACTCATAGTAGAGGCAGCGGCACGCGGAACGCGCGACCGTGAACGACAGCGGCGTCGACGTCGTATTCGTGATCTCGAACTGGCGCACGGCCCGCGTTCCCTTCCGAATCGTCCCGTAATCGGCAACCTCGGGCGTGATGCGGATCGATGACGCAGACGCAGCGGGGATCGTCGTGAGGCTGCCCGGCGCCGGACTCTCCGCGATGGCCGACGTCGTCGTACCCGGTTGCTCGATCACCTGCGTAGCACTGGCCTTCTTGTCCGAACTGGCCCGCCAGATCAGCCATCCGATGACGCCAAGGACGGCGACGGCGATGAGGAGCATGAGGAGGATGCGGGAGGAGTTGCCGGAGGGACGATCAGCCGGAACATCGTAGGTGGCGATGCCGTGATCCGTCGCCGGCTCCTGCGATACGAGCGGCCGGTTGCCGGGAGACGTTCCCATCCGCTGCGTCTCGTTCAATGCGGGCGTTGTTCCTGACGGCACGCGATCGAGCTCGTCGAGTTTGCGGACGGACGCGTCGATGTCGGCGATGAGGCGCTTGTACTCGTTCGCCAGATGCTCGGTCGGTGCATCCGGCACCATCTGCGTCAGCGTCTCCCGATGGACGTTGTAATGCTGGCGCAGCACTTCGATCTCGCGGGTACGATCGCCGCGTTTGACACTCACCGTTCCGAAATCGTCAGACATCCGTTCACCTCGAATCTCTCCATCTTTGCAAAAACCGGGCGATGCGACAAATTCTGATGTCTTTCCGCTACTCTCCGCGCCCCCGCGTCTCCGCGTGACCGGTCTTTATGATTTTCTCAACACAGGAAAGTGAGATACGGTCCGTCTTGTTTTCGACAACAGCATGAAGACCTACATCGCCCAGATCAACCCCACCGTCGGCGCGCTGCAGTCGAACGCCGCGATGATCCGCAAGGCGTACGACGAGGGCGTCGCTGCCGGCGCTGATGTCGTCCTCGTCCCCGAACTGGCCGTGACCGGCTATCCGCCGCGCGATCTGCTCGACCGCGAGACATTCGTTGCCGCTGCGCTCGAAACGCGCGATGCCCTCGCCGCCATGACCGGCGGCACGACCCTCGTCTTCGGCTGCATCACGCGCAACATCTCCTGGTGCGGTAAGCCGCTGCACAACTCGGCGATCGTCGCGCGCAACGGGAAGATCATCCTCGAGCAGAACAAATCGCTGCTGCCGACCTACGACGTCTTCGATGAGATGCGCTACTTCGAGCCGGGGCGCAAAGTCGGCGTCGTCGAGATCGCCGGCGTCCGCGCGGGCATCGCCATCTGCGAAGATTTCTGGTTCGACGACGAGGTCCTCGGCACGAAGATCTACTGCCGCAATCCGATCGACGAGCTGGCGCGGCAGGGCGCGCAAGTGATCCTCAACATCTCCGCGTCGCCCTTCAACAGCGGGAAGCGGCGCGCGCGCTTCGATCTCTTCTCGCGCATCGCCACACGTTACGACGTGCCGCTCGTCTATGTGAACCAGGTCGGCGGCAACGACGAGCTTCTCTTCGACGGCTCCTCAATCGTCATCGATGCCAAAGGGAGGACGATCTTCTGCGCCCCTGCGTTCGAAGAGCATCGCTCGCTCGTGCAACTCGAAGGGACGCCGTGCGAGGCCGTCGTGGCCATGGAGGAAGACGCCGAGATCGGCCAGGCCCTCATCCTCGGGTTGCGCGACTACATCCGCAAGTGCGGCTTCAAGGATGTCGTCCTCGGACTCTCCGGCGGCATCGACTCCGCCGTCACCGCTGCAATCGCTGTCCAGGCACTCGGCGCCGAGCACGTCACCGGAATCGCCATGCCGTCGAAGTTCTCGTCGCAGGGCTCGATCGATGACGCCCGCGCGCTCGCCGAAAACCTCGGTATCGCCTTTCACGTCGTCCCCATCGAGAGTATTTACAAACCGTACGAAGCCGCCTTCAACGAGCTGTTCGGAAGCACCACCTTCGACATCACGAACGAAAATGTCCAGGCCCGCATCCGCGGCAACGTGCTGATGGCTTGGTCGAACCGCAACGGAGCGATGGTGCTCACCACCGGCAACAAGTCGGAGATGGCCGTCGGTTACTGCACGCTCTACGGCGACATGGCCGGCGGACTGGCGATCCTCGGCGACGTGTACAAGACGATGGTCTATCGCGTGGCGCGCTGGCTGAATCGCGATCGCGCGGTGATTCCGGAGTCGTCGATCACGAAGCCGCCGTCCGCGGAATTGCGCCCCGATCAGACGGATCAGGACTCGCTTCCGCCGTACGACGTACTCGACGGCATTCTCAAGCTCTACATCGAAGAATGGCAGGAAGTCGACGCCATCGCCGCCGCGGGGTTCGATCGCGATCTCGTCGTGCGCGTGCTGAAGATGGTCGACGGCAATGAGTTCAAACGCAGCCAGGCCGCACCGACACTGCGCGTCTCGACGAAAGCGTTCGGCAGCGGAAGGCAGATGCCGATCGCGCAACGGTGGCGCCGCGAATGAAACGCGCCGCGGTCATCGCGCTCCTCGTCATCGCGTCCCTCGCCTGCCATCGCACGAACCTTTCGCGCACGCAATGGCAGCAACTGCCGCAAAACGAAAAGACTCTCTACGTCCGCACGCTCCTCGGCCACGAGAAAACGAGAGAAGCAAAAGGCGGGAACGACCTCGTTTTCACGCAATCGGCGGAGACGTACGTCAAACGGATCGATGAGACCTACGCGCGCGGCGATCAGCGCAAGGTCGATGCGATCTTCGAGGAGATGGGGACTCGGCGCTGAAGTGCCAGCGAAGATTTCGGACAGCAGCGCTCTCGCAACGCTGTCATCCTGAGCCGCCGCAGCCGCCACAAGATTCGCTGTGTTTTCAATTGGCAGTGAGTCGGCGGCGAAGGACGGTCGAAGGACCCCCAATTCCGTGCAGGTTGGGTGGTGGAAAAGAAACACGCACAGAATCAGGGGGTCCTTCGATCGTCCTCCGCCGCCGATGCTTGCAGGGGCGAATGCAGTGAATCTTGCGGCGGCTTCGGCGGCTCAGGATGACAGCACAATGGCCTTAACTTAAGGCACACTTGCGCGTGGGAGGGTGGGCCATGCGCAGATCGCGAAGGCGTGAGGACATGGACGGGCTGGGAGTTCTGGATACGGAGTTCCCGCTGCCTGAGGTTCAGCAGA
>JAXDGL010000018.1:0-470263 GCA_034665065.1 Thermoanaerobaculia bacterium
CGGCAGGGGCGGCAGAACATCACCACAAGGCGAATTGGACATGGCCGGTGCCCGTCATCGAGACACGATACGCGCGCCCGAATGATCCCGCCCAGATCGGCAAGATTCCGCTCCTCTGCCGCCCCTGGCGGGGCGGTGGGTTTGATGGCTCGTTACCGGTGGCGGCGCTCGTTCCTCGCTTGCCACCGGCTACCGTCTTTTGCGCCTCCGGCGCGTTGTCCGCGCAGTTTTATCCGCGCAATCAACGCCGTCGAGTCCCATGAACCAAGCGATAAGGGCGCGCCTTGTCGCGAACCCGGCAATGGGCACTTCATAACCAACCAGCCAACGCGCCATCTCAGTCAACCGCCAACCCGCAATCTCAGTCAACCGCCAAGCAGCAATCTCATTCAACCGCCAACCCGCAATCTCAGTCAACCGCCAACGCGCGCAATCTCACTCAACTGCCAACGCGCGCAATGTCCGTCCACCGACAACGCGCGAAGCGCAACCAACCGACAACCGACAACGCGGGCGCGCTCAGCGCCCGCATTTCAGGTACAATTCCCCAACGCGGCGCGTCCAATCGCCGCGACCACATCATGAGATTCGACCTTCAGGACGTCGCATTGCGGACGCTCATTCTTATCGCCGGCGGCTTGGCTGCGCTCGTGCTCGCGCTCAAAGGACAGGGGCAGGCCCTTCCAGCGCTCGCGGTTGGCGGCACGCTGGGGGCCTGCATGATGGCGCGCTTCGGACCGACGCAACACTGACCGCGCCCGATCCGAAGCGCCGCGACATCAGCCTATCGACCGCGCCGCCTACGACGCGTTCCGCTCGCCTTCTGCACGGCGAACGTTCTCGGCCTGCAATCCCTTCGGACCCTGCTTCACATCGAACTCGACGCGCTCTCCCTCGTTCAATGTCCGGTATCCCTGCGCCTGAATGGCACTGTGATGCACGAACACGTCTTCGCCGGTATCACGCTTGATAAAGCCGAAGCCTTTATCGTTATTGAACCACTTAACACTACCAATCTCCGACATTTCAACCCTCCAGCCGGGAGCGCGATCCTTTCGCCGCGTCAGCCAGCCCGACGGTGATTTGTGCAATGTTCAGGCCTTTTTTTCGCTAACTCACCAGATCAGAGCCCGGTTCATTCCGATGCGCTGGTAGCCAAGAGATTCGTACAAGGTGATAGCCGGCTGATTGAAGTCGTTCACGAACAGCGTTACCGTCTTTCCCTTTCGCGCCAGATGTCCGCAGACTTCGCGCAACAGTTCACGGCCATACCCGCGACGGCGAAAACGGGGACTCGTCCAGACTCCCATGAGCTGCACCATGTCGTTGGTCATCGCCGAGTACTCGCACTTGGCGGCGATGCTTCCGTCGACCACGCGAATGACCGAGCGCTTCTGTTCGATCAGCTCCCGCACACGCTCCCGGTAGCCGGCAGAGTCCCGCTCCAGCGGATCGATTCCCACCTCCTCGCGGTGCATCGCTGCGCACGCCGGAACGAGCATCTCCAGATCGCGCATCGTCGAGTAGCGCGCATTGGTCAGATCGGGATAGTCGAGCCGTCCTCGGATCGCGTAGACCGGCTGATTCATCCGCACGACCGTCGGCGGATCGAGCCGCGTGCGCAGACGCGACCAGAGCATCTCCACGAGATGCGCGGGTGAAATGATGGCGCGCACCGGCAGGAGCCGCGTGAGGATGCGCTCGGCGATGATCGAGACCGCCGTCTCCGTCACGTCGAGAGGCAGATCGGAATCGCCGGCCAGAACGACATTGGTCGCCAGTGAGGCAACGAGCACCACTTCGCGGTTGTGCCGCACTTCGACCGTCTGCGTCGACGAGGTGAAGCGCTCTTCCAGGATTCTCGAGATGAGATAGACGTTGATGAGGGGATCGCGGCGCAGAAACGTCAGCGCGCTCGTGACGTCATCCGAGACCGGCTTGACCGACCAGCGTCCTTCAACGGGAAGAGTGGCCATGAATGGTTCGCGTAGATTAGCCGATTCGCCGATCGCTGAACTCCCGTGTTCTGTCATTCCGATCCGGCGGAACCGCGTGGCGGGATGGGCAAAGCACGGAGGGGAATCCCCTGGTGAAACGAATCGCACGCTTCGAAGGCAGGGGATTTCTCATCGTGCTGCACCGCTCCCACCCACCCTTCCGCCCCCGCGGTTCCGCCGATTCGAAATGACAGTTAACTCTCTCGCCGATCACCAACTAAAACTGTGAGCTTGCCAGATACGCGAGGCGATCTACCGCCTTGTGCCACAGGCCGCGGTGGTGCCACTCGTCGTACTTCCGCTCCTTCGCGAATTGCATGTCGTTTTCGAAGACCGCCTTCAGTTGCGCCGCTAACGCGGTATCGAGCACGCCCATGCTCACTTCGTCGTTGAGTTGCAGCGCGCGGCGGTCGAAATTCGTCGAGCCGACGCACGACCAGACCCCGTCGACGATGATCACCTTCTGGTGGATCAGCGTTTTCTGATACTCGAAGATCTTGATCCCCCGTTGCAGCAGGCGTCCAAAGAGATGATGGCTGGCGTGCTGCACGACCGGACTGTCCGTCGATGTCGTTGCCGGCACCATGATCCGGACATCGACGCCGCGCTTCACCGCTTCTGCCATCGCTTCCACCGATTCGTCGTCGGGAAGCATGTACGGATTCTGAATGATGATTTCGTGCTGCGCCGCTTTGATCGCCAGGTAGTACAGCACCTGCACCGATGACACGCCGCCCGTCGGCGACGTGTACGCAAGATGCGCTTTCGTCGGTCCCACGGCAACGAGATGGGGGAAATACTTTTCACCGGCCATGATCTCGCCCGTCTCTTCGATCCAGTTCTCCGCGAATGCCGCCTGCATTCGGCCCACGATCGGCCCTTCGACGCGCAGACCATCATCGCGCCAGTGATCCTTGTCCTGCCCGTGCCCGGTCCACTCCTCGGCGAATCCATACCCGCCGATGTAGCCGATGCGGCCGTCGATGATCGCTTGCTTGCGATGATCGCGATTGTTCATGCGCCCGAGGTTGGAGAGGGAAAGGGGGTGGAAGCGAACGAAATGAACTCCGGAGTCGAGCATCAGCTTCGCCAGCTCCTTGTCCATCTTGTGACCGCCGGATGCGTCGACGAGCAGGCGAACCTCCACTCCTTGCTTCGCTTTCGCAGCAAGCGCGTTCGCAATCTGGCCGCAGATTGCGCCCTTCCACCAGATGTACGTCTCGACGTGAACGCTTTCTTTCGCGGCAGCGATGTCGCGCAGCAGGAGAGGGAAGAACTGATCGCCGTTCTCGAGGAGCTGCAACTGATTTCCTGATTCGAGACTCGATTGCGTGAGTCCTACGATCGACGGCAGCAGCGCCGCGAAGTCGCCGGCATTTTTCACATTGAGACGAGGATCCGCGCCGCGCTCCGCGGACCAGAGGGTAATCGTCAGACCGATCACCGCAATCACCAGCGCGATGAACAGAATCAGCGGCACGCGCACGATGTGCGAGCCGCCTTTGTTCTTTTCAATCCACTTCTTCTTGTTCAATTGCGGCTCCAGAAAAGCTCAGAAATGACGGGATAGTGATCGGATGCGCCTGTCGCCGGCGCGCGGGTGCTGGCGATGCGCCATCCCCAATCGGCGAAGATGTAATCAATGCGCTGGCCGAGGAACGGGTGCGTGAGCTTGATCTCCGGCCCGCAGAGTTGCGCCGCATCCTCCTTCTCGAACTTCGTCACCTCTGCTGTCTCGGGTGGGGCATTGAAGTCGCCGAGCAGCAGGTAGGGGAAGCGGCTCGTACGCACATGTTTGGCGAGACACTCCAGTTGCAGCCCTCGCTGTGTGGCGTTGAAGCTCGCCCAGGCCGTGAGATGCGTGACGTAGACGTTGATCGTCGCGCCGTCGATCCGGATGATCGACTCGATCACGCTTCTTGGCTCACCGACGCTCGGCAGCGGATGCACGAACGCCGAGACGATTTCGCCGCGCGTCAGGATCGCGTTGCCAAAATCTCCGCCGAGGCTGTGATAGCTGCGTCCGTAGAATCCGTTCATCCCCGTGAGCTTGCGGATCTCCTCGAACTGATTGCGAAAACGCACCTGCCATGTGTGGTCGTGAACTTCCTGCAGTCCGACGATGTCGGGCTTGAACTGCTTGATCGTCGCTGCGATTTTGGCGGCGTAGTTCGTGTCGTACAGCTCGTCGTGTCCCTCGATGTTGTACGTCATCACGACGAGAGGACGCTGCTGCGGCGGAAAGCCGATCCGCTCCGGAAACGAGACGAGGCGTCCTCCCTCATCGCGCGTGAGTGTCCGAACGAAAGGATCGACAGGCTTCGGTTTGCACTCGCCGGAACGCACGGTATAGACCGCGAAGATCCGATAGAGAATGAAGAGGAGAACGATCGACAGAATGCCGAGGATCGGTCGCCGGACTGGAGCGTCGTCAGCCATGAATGGCGATGCCAGAGCGAGAACAATGCCGAGTTGAAATGTTGGGACCACGCGTGCCGGTCCCGATCAGGCGATCAACACGGTAACGTCGGGATGGTTCCACAGTGCACTGGCCGGAAACTGCTCGCTCACCTCTCCCGATCGCAGCCGCTCGATTGCAGCTTTCTTGTTCGCGCCGCTTGCGAGGAGGACGATCGATTTCGACTCCAGAATCGTGGCGATGCCCATCGTAATCGCATGCGTCGGTACCGTGCCTTCGGGGAAAAGCGACGCGTTTGCGGTGCGCGTCGATTCCGTTAGCGTCACGACGCGCGTGCGCGAGTCGAACGGCGTTCCTGGCTCGTTGAACGCGATGTGCCCGTTGGAGCCGAGTCCGAGAAAAGTCAGAGCGATTCCGCCCGCGGCAGCGATCGCGTTCTCATATCTCGTGCATTCTTCGCCGAGGTTGGTAGCGGCTCCGTCCGGAATGTGGGCGTTGGCCGGATCGATGTCGATGAAGTCGAAGAGATGGCGCTTCATGAACGTGAAATAGCTGCCGGGATTGCTGCGATCGATGCCCACATACTCGTCGAGGTTGAACGTCGTCACGCCGCGAAAGCAGTGATAGGCGCGGCCGCATGCGGCGACGACGCGCTCGTACATGCGCACGGGCGTGCGTCCGGTTGGGAGCCCGAGCACGATGTGCGGATTGTTGCGAATGGCCGAGAGAAAAATCTCCGCGGCCCGGTCGGAGAGAGCGTCGTAGTCGGTGAGAAGTTCGCAGTTCATGGTTGGTGCTGTCATCAATGCGTCATCGCGAGCGGAAAGTGACCTTCGTGTCATTCGTGAGCCATCGTGTGGCCTTCGCTGTCATCGTGAGCCGTCGTGTGGCCTTCGCTGTCATCGTGTGCCGTCGTGTGCCTTCGCTGTCATCGTGAGCCGCCGAAGCCGCGCCAGACGCTGCTCTGACAATCCGGCAAGCATGGCGGCGAAGGACGGTCGAACGATCCCCCGCCCATGTGCCGGCGGGCGGTGGAGAAAGCCAATTCAGCGTTGTTCGACAGCCCGCCTTCGGACGATCATTAACCTTTGTCATTAATTTTTATTATCAGTACTTATCATTAGTCGTTGTCATTTTTCTCTCGCGCCACAACTACTTACGGTGACAGCAGAATCTCTCCTCGCAAGTACGTTGCCGACACTTCGAACCTTTCCGTGAGTACGACGAGATCGGCGTCGTAGCCGGGTGCGATTTTTCCCTTTCGATCGCCAATTTCGAGAATGCGCGCCGGAACTTCTGTCGCCAGCGGAAGCACGAGCTCCAGCGGTAACCCCGCCAGCTCCACCATGTTTTGCACCGCTCTGCGCATCGTCAGTACGCTGCCGGCGAGTGTTCCATTGGCGAGACGCGCCGCGCCGTCGGCGACCGTGATGTCGTGCTCGTAGAGTTTGTAGCGGCCATCGCGCATCCCGCACGCGCGCACGGCATCGGTGATCAGCGCGACGCGATGCGGCATCGTCAGCGCGGCCATTCGCAACACAGCGGGATGGACATGCACACCATCGGCGATCAACTCGGCGGTGGCGTCGACCGAAGTGAGCGCCGCGCCGACCGCGCCCGGCCTGCGGTGATCGAGCCCGGTCATGGCGTTGAAGAGATGCGTGAAGTGCGATGCGCCCCATTCGAGCGCAGCAACGCAACCGGCGTAATCGGCTGCGGTGTGGCCGATCGAGAAGAGAACGCGATCGCGGAAGTGCTCGATTAGCGCACGGACACCTTCGCATTCCGGCGCCACCGTCACCATCCATCGCAAATGCGGTCCCTCGGCCAGCAGCGCCGCGAGCTCGTGGATGTCCGCGTGACGGATCGACGCGACATCCTGCGCTCCGGCGCGCGCCGCGTTAATGTACGGACCTTCCAGATGAATGGCGCAGATCGCTGCGCCGTCAGGCTCCGCGCGCGACGCGCGCGCGATCGCCGCAACCGCATCGCGCAGATGTTCGCGTGACGCGGAAAGCGTCGTCGCGGTGATCGCGGTCGTCCCTTCGCTGGCGTGAAAGCGCGTCACGCGCTGCGTGGCGTCGAGGGTCGCGTCCATGAAGTCCGCGCCCGCACCGCCGTGAACGTGCACGTCGATGAAACCGGGAACGATGATCCCGTCGGCGACATGGCTTCCGCGCGGCGCGTGCGCGGCATCGCGCACATCGGTGATCTGCTGATCGTCGATCGTGATCAACGTCCCTTCGCGCAACTCGCCGGCCACAAAGGCGCGTCCGTAAACGCTTTGCTTGCTCATAAGCAGATCTTGCCGAGGACCGTGGCGTGTCCGCCGGTCAGCGAAGCTACGTTCGTGTCGAGGCCGGAGATCGTGTCGTTGGCAATGAGCGCCATCGCCATCGCCTCCTTCTCCTGAAGAAACTCATAGACCGTCACTGCCGTTCCCGGGAGCCGCTCGCGCAGCATGCGAAGGAGCGTCGGATTGCGCGCGCCGCCTCCGGCGACGATCACTTCGTCGACCGGCTGGCCGATGAAATCGCGATACGAACGGGCGATGCTCTCCGCGGTGAACGCCGTGGCCGTGGCGATCAGATCGTCGGGATCGACGTCGCGAAAACGTTCAGCCATGCGCGCCGCGAACTGCCTGCCGAAGCGCTCGCGTCCCGTTGTCTTCGGCGGCTTGAGCTCAAAGTAGGGATCGGACATGCACCACCCCAGCACTTCCTCGTTCACGCGCCCGCGCGCCGCGGCCGCGCCATCGCGGTCGAACGTTTCGGTGCCGTTCGTGACCAGATACATGAGCGAGTCGATGATCATGTTGCCCGGTCCGGTATCGAACGCAACGACTTCATCGAGCTTCGCGTTCGGCGGAATGTAGGTGACGTTCGCAATGCCGCCGATGTTCTGCATGGCGCGTGCGAGCTTCGAATGACGCAACTGACCCCAATCGAAGTAGGCGACGAGCGGCGCGCCATGACCGCCAGCCGCGACGTCGCGGACGCGCAGATCGCCGATCGTGATGATGCCGGTGCGTTCGGCGATGACGGCGGCCTGTCCGATCGCCAGTGTCGAGCGCGTGGTCACCGGCTCATCGAGCCAGGGAAGCGAACCGGTGGACGGTTCCGTGGTCGGACGCGGCCGATGCCAGATCGTCTGTCCGGCCGCGGCGATCAGATCGACGTCGTCATTCTTGAATCCGGCGTCGGCGATCAGTTTGTTCGCCGCCTGCGCGAACAGTTCGCCGAGGACGAAGTCGAGGTGACAGATCTCCTCGATGGTCCAGAGAGCGGGATGCTCGCCACTCTCCGGATCGCTCAGTTTGCGGTCACGCTCACGCTCGAACAGTAATTTGATGCGGGTCTGAATCTCGCGCGGAAAACCAAAACTGGCGAAGCGGAGCATTTCGATGCGCGCGCCGTCGCGCGCGTTTCCATCGATCCGCACGAGTACCGCATCGATCGCGTCGACCGATGTGCCGGACATGAGACCGCTCACGACCCGCGTTTTCTTTCGCGCGATCTCGATGAATCGCTCGACGCGGTTCACGTCTCGAGCGCCTTTCGAAGATTGCCATGATGCCCAGCCAGCAGCGCTCGTGCGTCGTCGATCGAGAGTTTCCTGGCTGCCATCACCGACGCCAGCTTGACGTTGCCGCCAGCGTCGCGCATCGCTTGCACCGCCACCGGACGCGTCACACCCGCAGCCAGCTCCACCATGCGCACGGCGCGGCTTCGCAGTTTCTCGTTCGTGGCGGGCATGTCGATCATCAAGTTCGAGTGCACGCGGCCGAGCAGGATCATCACGCCAGTCGAGATCGTATTGAGGATGAGCTTTTGCGCCGTGCCGCTCTTCATCCGGCTCGACCCCATGATCACCTCGGCGCCCGTCTGCGGCGCGATGGCGATGTCCGCCTCGCTGGCCAGCGGCGAGTTTGGATTCGACGTGATTCCGATCGTGAGCGCGCCGAGCATGTTCGCGCGCCGGATCGCCGCAACGGTGTATGGCGTCGTGCCCGATGCCGCGATGCCGGCGACGGCGTCCTCCGCTTTCACCGCTGCGTTCACCGCTGCGATCGCGGCGTCTTCGTCGTCCTCCGCGCCTTCGACGGCATGGAGAAATGCGTGATCGCCGCCCGCCATCAGCACGCTGACCAGCGACGGATCGACGCCGTACGTCGGCGGCAGCTCCGACGCATCGAGCATGGCGATGCGCCCGCTCGTTCCGGCGCCCACGTAAAAAAGCCGGCCGCCGTGCGCGAGGCGATCCGCAATCTGGTCGATAGCGTGAGCGATCCGATCGCTCTCGGCAGCCACGGCAGCGGCAACGAGTGCGTCCTGCTCCTGGATGATCTGCACGATCTCGCGCGCGGACCGCCGGTCAATGTCGAGACTGGCCTCGAGCCGCTCCTGGCTCATCGTCGCGACGATATCATCCACTGATCATGCCCACGTTGATGCAGAAGATCCGACTCGCGTTCCGCGGCTGGCAGAGGCGGCGTGAGGAGAACGACAAAGAATTTCTGACGCGAAACGCATCATGGAGCACGGCGGTTGCGCCGGCAGCGCCGATCGCGGCGAAGAAACGCACGTTCGCGATCGACACGGAAGGCCTGACGGTTGCCTACCTCGACGACTCGGGACAGCTCGCGCATTTTCTCGACACGGAGGATGGCGAGATCGTCGATGTGCGGATGAGCGAGCTCGCGTCGCGCAACGAACTCCGTCCGCCGCGATACCGTCGCATCCCGTCGCGCAGCGAGAAAACGGACGTGGATGACCGGCGGGCGTTCTCTGCATCTCTCGAAGCATCGGCAGACCGCGACGCGCTGGCGCGAAGCACCGATGCAGACTCGTTCCGCCGTGCGCTTGCAGCCAATCGGACGATCGAGCGCGCCTGGTACAACTTCCGGAACGATCGCGCCATCGCGGCGATCGAAGCGTGGCTGGAAGAGGTGTGAGGGATGAAGAAAAAGCTGTCATCCTGAGCCGCCGAAGGACACGAAGTGCCGCAGGACGGTCGAAGGACCCCCTGATTCATGCCATGCTCTTTTCCACCTCACGGCGCAGAATCAGGGGGTCCTTCGATCGTCCTGCGCCGCCGATACTTGCCGGTTGTGCTTGCAGCGAATCTTGCGGCGGCTCCGGCGACTCAGGATGACAGCCTTTCGGTGCACCCTTCGCCCTTCAAAAAAAAGCCGCGCTCGAACAGAGCGCGGCCAATCGTTAATGAAAATATGTTCTGTTTAATGTAGCGGAAAGTGCGGGACGTAGTTCGTTTGCGGAACCGGAACGATCTCGACTTCGACAACCTGCAACTCGGGGTAAAGCTCGTCGCCGTGCCGGGGCATGATCGTCTCCGCCGTCTTGCCGGTTTCGTTCGCGCCCTCTTCGATCCATTGATCACCGTCGTATATCCACATCGGGCGTCCTTTCCACTGCTCCCTCGGAGTCTCCGAAGGCTGCTCTGCATACTTCAATTGGCCTGCCAAGAGGCGATCGGGCCAAATGCCTGTATCTCAATGTCTTTTACGGATGATTCCGGCAGACGGTTTAGGGCGGCCGTCCTCGCGCGGACTCAGATCGTCCCGATCGCGTGTCAGGAGCTGGCCGGCTGGAGATACGCTTTCAACTGTCGGTAGGCAGCGCCTCGATGAGAAACGGCATCCTTCTCCTCGGGCGTCATCTCGGCAAACGTCTTTTTCGATCCTCGCGGCTGAAACCAGGCGTCCCAGCCAAAGTTCATGTCACCGCGCGGCTCGACGAGAATCTCTCCCTCGGCGACGCCGCGAAAGATCTCGCCTTTTGTCCCGTCCCAATAGGCGACGCAGCACTCCGCTTTTGCGGCGCGATTGTTGAGCGCGTAGGCGATCGCGGCCAGGCCTCTTCCGCCTGCCGCTTCGAGCAGCCAGCGGACATAGGGACCGGGAAAGTTGCCGAGCTCGTCGAATCCGAGCGAGACATCTTCGACGATGAGGTGGCTGTAACCCTTCGTCCGCGCGACTTCGAGTTTGTAGTGTGTGATCTCTTCGACGCTGGCCGCCTGGATCTCCGGCAACACGATCGAGACGCGGAGAAGAGGGATGCCGAGGATCCGCTCGGCCTCGATTCCCTTGTTCGGATTCGAGGAGACGAGGATCAGTTTCTCGCGGTCAGGCACGCGTTGATTCTATGTCTACGCGTCGCTGCGAAGAGCCCGGAATGTGCGCGTGAGACGCTGGCGCAGAGTTGGCGGGGCGGCGGCATGCCCGAGCCGCTTGGCGATGAAGTTGCGCAATCGGCGGTGGATGCTGACGCGCTGCTCGCATTCGGGGCAGATACTGACGTGAGTCTTGAAATCGGTTTGTTTCTTCTCGCCCATGCTGCCGTCGAGGAAGAAGTAGGCAACTCGTTTCACATCGTCACAGATCATTACTGCGGTCTCCTTGGATTCATCGAGGTGACGACTCTGCAACGATCCGCAACTGCGCAGCGTGAGGCTGAATTCCGGAGAGGCAGGGAAGGCAGTGATCAGGGGAGACGAGTGATCAGTGATCAGGGGAAGCAGAGATTAGTGATCAGGGGAAGCAGAGATTAGTGATTAGGGGACAGTGATCAGGGGACAGTGATCAGTGATCAGGGGAAGCGGAGATCAGTGATCAGGCGCAATGGCAGTGGTCAGGGGAGACGAGTGATCAGTGATCAGGAGAAGCGGAGATCAGTGATCAGGGGAGACGAGCGCCTGGAACTGCGCCGCGACCCCTGATCACTGATCTCTTGTCACTGATCACTGCGGTCAGTCACTGATCACTGCTTCAAAACACTTCGGGCGGCCGAAACAACCGGCCGCCCGAAAACTTGATCACATCTGAAACGCAGCCAATTACTCGATCTCGAACTGCTCCGGCTCTTCTTCCTCTTCGATCTCGAGCTCGATGTCTTCGTCGTCGGCGAACAAAACTGCCTCCTCGTCCGGCTCGGGCTCCGCGATCTCGACCTCGTCGCTGTCGGTATCCTTCTTCTTGCGGCCTTTCGTCTCGTCTTTGCGCGAGCGCATCTTGGCCGGCTCGGCAGTGCCGCGGATGTAGCCGTACTTGCGCGCGTACTCGAGCAGCGTCCGCTCCAGCATCTTGCGGCCGCGGTAGAGGCGCGACATCACGGTGCCGACCGGGCAGTCGAGAATCTCGGCGATCTCCTTGTACGAGAAGCCTTCGATGTCGGCCAGAAGAACGACCATCTTGTAGTCGTGCGGGAGCGAGTCGAGGGCGCGCTTGACGTCGGCGTCCATCATGTCCTGGAAGATCTCGCTCTCCGGATCCTTGATCAGGTCCGGCGCGTTCTTCTGGATCACCCGTTCGTACGACTCTTCAATCTCGGAGAAGTCGATCTTGTGCGGCGTGAGCTTTTTCTTCCGATAATTGTTGATGAACGTGTTCTTCATGATCTTGAAGAGCCACGCCTTGAAGTTCGTGCCTTCCTCGAACTTGTCGTAGTACTTGTAGGCCTTGAGATACGTCTCCTGCACGAGGTCCTCGGCATCTTCCGAGTTCCGCGTCATGCGATAGGCGGTGTTGTACAGGGAGTCGACGTAAGGCATGGCCGCCTTCTCGAAGTCCCATCCCTGCTCGTGATCGGTTGCAACTGCGGTCTTCATCGTGTCTCCCGTACGTCAAACTGCCAAAAATGCGTAACTCGTGCCGTTATCGCTATTAGATGCGGCGGCAAATAAAATGGTTACCGGGGGCCTCAGATTTTCTGGGTCATCCATCCTAAGTTGCTGCACATACGAAAGTTACACGATAGGATGGGATTTGCTGCAACGACCCCTTCGACTCTCATTACGGACGAGGACCGCGTCACCATGACCGGACACGTCCGTCCTGTATTGTTGCTGTCGTCGAGATTTACTACGGTCTAACGGAGGGAAGTGCTGGCAAACCGGCTGCGAACAAACAGTAAACTGCCCGAATTCCCGGACGGGCATTATACACGTCACGCCAACGGACGCAAGCCCGAAGTAGCGCGTCTCCCCGATTTGACACCTTCGTGACAGGACCGAGACAACGCCCTACTCTTCGTAGAGCGTGAGCAACGTCTCGTATGCCCGCGTGATCTCGATGAAGCGTGCCGCGGCCTCGGTTTGGATCTCCGCCGTCTGCCCGAAGACCTTGTCGGGATGATGCTGCGCCGCAAGCTTGCGGTACGCGGCGATGATCCCAGCGCGCGTCGCCGGGCTATCCACTCCCAGAACGCGCAGTAACTCGCCGGCCTCGCGTTGATCGCGCGAGTAGAGCGGTGTCGAGATTCCGGCGCGGTCCGCGCCGCGTGGCCGCGCTGCTTTTGCGTGGTCGACGTAGTCGAAGCCGTAGACCTCGCGCAGACGCGCCAGCGCATCGGTCTGGAAGCCGAGGGCGAAGCTGAGATCGAGAAGGGCGGAGTACTGACGCAGCGGCACCGGCGTTGTCCGGTCAGCGACCAGCCGCACAGCAGTATCGAGCAGCCACTTCTTTTGCTCCGGCGAGGCGACCCGCGCGAAGCGCTCGCCCCAACTGGCGATGTCGATCGCCGCCGTGACCGGACCGGCGATGCCCGCCTCTTTCCGAATCGTGCGCATCGCCGCATCGTGCGGTGTGCCGTCCGCGGTCAACAAGTTGACGAGGATCGATGCGGCGATTCGATTGCGGTCTGGCGTTGCGTTCGCCTGCGAGGCGCCGCGTTGATCGGCTTCACGCTGCGCCGCGGCGAACGTCACCGCGACCGACGCCGCGACGCCGATGCCGACTGCAAGCATGATGATGACGAACGTGAGCTCCACGAAAGGGAATGGTACGCGCTGCTGCTCTTCACGGCCGGTAGGTGACGGAGTTCACCGGCCCTTCCCAGATCGTGACCGCGCGAACGACCGCGTTTTCGTCCGCCACTGCGGCGCCGAGTGCGCCGGCGAACCATTGCGCGATGTTCTCGGCCGAGGGATTGATCGTGTCGAAGGGAGGAACGTCGTTGATGCAAACGTAGTCGAGCGTCTTCGCGAGCGCTTCGAGCTTTCGCCGCGCGCTGACGAAGTCGACGGCGATCGCATCCACGTCGACGCCTCCGCCGTTTGCAGCGAGATCGACTTCGACCAGATACGAGTGTCCATGAAGCGGCTCGGAGATCCCGCGATACTCCCGCAGAAAATGCGCCGCCTCGAATCGCGCGGAGACGCGGATGGTGAAGGAGCGGCTGTCGGGTGTCGGGTGTCGGGTGTCGGAGAAAGCACTAGGCCACTCCGACTCCCGACCCCCGATAGGCGACACCCCAAACACGCGGGCAATCATCTCTTCGCTCATCCCCAGCTCGCGCACTTCCTCCGCCGTCGACTGCGACCGCAGCAAATCCTCGGCGCGGCCGTCGTCCCAGCAATCGGACGGGCTCGAGCCTTTGGCAAGCTCGATCAGAGTGAGCAGCGTTTTGCGCCGGAGATCGTCGTTCGAAGGCTCCACGACTGGAAGTGTACAATCCCGCCCGACCATGCCGCTGCCCAAGAGTGTTCTTTGCAGCTCCTGCCGGAAGACGTATCCCGAAGGCTGGAAGCGCTGTCCCTATTGTGGTTTCGATGAGATGCGCGCGCGCCAGGATGGACCGATCCGCAAGTTCATGCAGAGGAAGCTGCAGGAGTTCGAGCAGCGCACGGGTAAGAAAGACGCGCGCCGCGACGGCGGAGGGCCCGACCGTCCTCCGCGTCCCGACGCGAGACCGCAGAAACAACAGCAACGCGAACAGGGCCGCGACGGAAAATCGCAACGCGGGCAGCGCGGCGGCCCGCAGCAACCACGGCCTCCAGAAACGCGTCCGCCGCAACAACAGGCGGCTGCGGTTCAAGTCGAAGGGGAACGGACGGGACGCCGGCGCCGCAGGCGTCGCGGCGCAGGCCGCGGCGAGGGGAGCGCGCAACCGCCGAACGTCGCGAGCGCAGCTCCGAATCAACGTCCCGCCCAACAACCGCCACGCGAACCGCGCCCACCGCGTCCGCCGCAAGCGAGAGAGGGCGCACGCGCCGATGCACCCGCTCCGCGTCCTGAAGGGGATGGAGGTCCCAGGAAGCGCCGGCGCTTCCGTCGCCGCCGTCCGGGCGGCGGCGATAGTGGCGGCGGGCCACAAAGCGGCGGACCGCCTCCAACGTAGGCCAAAGCGTCGCAAGGTAGACAGGATGGAGTGACCCGCTCGCGCGGTACCTTTTCGTGTCCGGCTTCATTGCGCAAACGCCACATTTATGAAGTATCAGATCGGACTCTCCAGCCCGACGCCTTTCGTGCATCCCGTCGGACTGGCGAGTCCGACCTACGTTTTGACTTTGGATTTTCCTCCGACTCCCGACACCCGGCCTCCGACACCCGCGTCGTACCATACGAATCATGCTGCGCACGCGCACGGCGCTACTCCTGGCGATTGCAATCGGGATCGCGGTCATGTTGCTCGACGCGTTTGGCACCGTAGACGCAATCGAGCTGCCGGCGCGTGATCTGGCGCTTCGCGTTCTTCCGGCGCGTGCTGCGACGAGCACTGTGATCGTCGGTATCGACGAAGCGTCGTTGCGTGCGATCGGACCGTGGCCGTGGGATCGCGCCACACTGGCTTCGATGGTCAACCGCGCCGCGGACGCCGGAGCGCGCGGCGTCGTGCTCGATATCCTCCTCGCCGACGCGCGCCCTGGCGATGAATTGCTTGCCGCTGCCGCGCGGCGCGTTCCGACGTTCGCTGTATCCGCGCTCGACGAACAAGGACAGTGGCATCTGCCGGTCCCCGCACTCGCCGGAGCGATGACGCCCGTACATGGCAACTTCGAGATCGATCACGACGGCATCGTCCGCCGTTTCTCGGCGACGAAGCAGAGCGAAGACCGCTCGCTCGTAGCTCTCTCCGTGGAAGCGGCGTCGCTGATCACCGGAGCGCCGGTTCCAGTGGGACGATCGCTCGCGCCGTCGTTTCGCACCCGCCCAAACAAGATTCCGATGATCAGCGCGGCGAGGTTGCTCCGCGGCGACACTCACGCTGCGACGCCACTTCGCGGAAAGCTCGTTTTCATCGGCCCCGTCGCAATCGCCCTCGGCGATCGTGTCCTGACGCCGACGTCGTCGCGGCGCGCCGCCGATCCCGGCGTCACCGTCCACGCTGCGGCAACGGAGTCGATGATTCGCGGCGAGGTCATACGCGAACTTCCTCCGATCGAGTCGGGGCTGTTTGCCGCCGTCGCCGTCGGCGCTCTTGGCGTCGTCCGGCAACGGCGGATCGTGGCCGCGGCGGCGGTCGTTGTGATCGTCGCCGGCGGTCTCCTGTTGATCGGGCGCGGAATTGCCGTACCGTTTGTCACAATGCTCGCCTCCATCTTTGTCACCAGTGCCGCGTTCGAAGCGAGAACGCTGATTGCGGCACTCGCGCGCAGCGATGCGCGCTTCATCGTTCACCGCGAGCGCGACGCGGAATCGAAACGCGTTCTCGCACACGAGCTGAAGACACCGCTGGCGTCGATGCGCAATCTCTCGCAGCTTCTCGCTGGTTTCGAACTGACGGCGGCCGAGCGGCAGCGCGTGACGTCGCTGCTCGAGCAGGAAGCGGGAAAACTGGAGACGATGGTAGGGACGCTACTCGATCTCGAAAAACTACCGCTGCGTGACTTCCAATCGTCGGTGGGAGTCGTAGACCTTGGAGCCCTCGTCGCGGCGCGTGTCGATTTTCTCCGCGCCAGCACCGATCGAACGTTACTCATGAACGCAACGCCTGGAACATGGATCCGCGCCGACGCGGCGCTCATCGAGCGCGTCATCGACAATCTCGTCGGCAATGCGCTGAAATACACGGAGGAGGGGCCGGTCAGCGTAAGCGTATCGCGCGATACAGTTGATGCATTCGTCGACGTCGAAGACAACGGTCCCGGCATCGCGGAAGCGGATCGCGCGCGCGTGTTCGAGCGATTCGTTCGCGGCACGACTGCCGCCGGCACGCAAGGTCTCGGCCTCGGACTGTCGATGGTTGCGGAGATCGCGCGATGGCATGGCGGCGATGCCAGCCTCAATTCGGTCGCCGGCGGCTCGCGATTTCGGATCACAATCCCGCGAGCCGTGATTGCACCGGCGACAGGAGCGACGGGATGACGACGGTGCTCGTGGTCGACGATGATGCCGGAATTCGCGAAAGCGCGGCGATGGCGTTGGAGAAGGTCGGGATCAAGACGCTACAGGCGGGTGACACCGTCGCCGCGCTGCAGATGCTTCGCGCGCATCGCGTCGATCTTGTTCTCAGCGATATCTATATGCCGGGCGAGACCGGGATCACTCTCCTGCAGGCAATCTCCGAGCGCCGCGATCCGCCACGCGTGATTCTGATGACCGCGCGCGGCTCGATCGAGACCACCGCGCTCGCGCAACGTTTCGGCGCCTTCGACTATCTTGCCAAGCCTTTCGACCTCAACGAGCTGATCGCGCGCGTGCGCGCCGCGCTGGGCAAGCATGATCCGCAAAGTGTCGCGATCGAACCGGGACCGCCGTCGCGCATGGTCGGTTCGCATCCGCTGATGATCGCCATGTACAAAGCGATTGCGCGCGTGGCATCGCTCAACGTTCCCGTTCTCATCCTCGGGGAAAGCGGCAGCGGAAAGGAGCTCGTCGCCCAATCGATTCACGATCTCGGCGAACGTGTTGCCGGACCATTCGTTGCCATCAACTGCGGCGCGATTCCCGACACGCTCCTCGAGAACGAGCTGTTCGGATCGACCCGCGGCGCGTTTACCGACTCGCGTCAGGATCGCCGCGGCGCACTATCACGCGCGGATGGCGGAACGCTCTTCCTCGACGAGATCGGCGACATCTCGCCGGCGTTCCAAGTGAAGCTCCTCCGCTTTCTGCAGGACGGTGTCGTCACTCCGCTCGGCGCGGAGAAGAGCCATCGCGTCGATGTCCGCCTCATCGCCGCCACGCATCGCGACATCAAGCGCCTCGTCGCTGAAGGCCGCTTTCGCGAAGATCTCTACTACCGCATGGCTGGATACGAGATCAACGTTCCGCCGCTGCGCGAGCGAAGCTCTGACATCCCGATGCTCGTCGATTTCTTTCGCCACCGGATTGCCGAGGAGATGAAGCGGGAGTCGATCGGGGGGCCGTCGCAGAGCGTGCTCGATGTGTTTGCCGCGCATCCGTGGCCGGGCAATGTTCGCGAGCTGGAACAGGTCACGCGGCGGATCGTGATCGACTCCGGCGCGCTGACGGATGGTTCCGTTGCTGCGCGCGCGCTGCGCGATATCGCGCCATCAGCCGAGGCACCGAGCGGATCGCCGATCGCCGCGACCGCGCCTGCCAGCGACGATCTCGTCTCGCTCGACGAAGCGGAAAAGAAACACATCATTGCGGTCCTCAAAGCCACGGGCGGGAATCAGACGCAGGCGGCCTACATTCTTGGCATCGAGCGCAAGACCCTTGCGCGAAAGATGAAACGACTCGATATTTCGATCGAATCATCGTGAGGCACTCATGAAAACACTGCTGGCAGCTCTCACCATGCTCACCGCGACGGCGGCAACGACGACGTCGAATCCGGCGGCGCCGATCGCCTATCGCTTCGATGACGTAAAACGAAACGTCGTCCTGAAGACTTCGAAGCAGGAGATGCAGGCGGCGAAAGGCTCGCACGCGCAAAGCGGCGACCACGTTCACACCGGTCTTTTCTCATACGCCCTCATCGCCTCGGAGCCTCACAAAGCGAAGTTCGAGATCTTCAGCGTCACCGATGTGCAGCTCGCCGGCGGCGCGCCCGGCGTGATCCTCTCCCTTGAGCGCGGCCGCATCCACGCAATCTTCGACAAGATCCTCGGCACGGAGCCGCGTCTCGTGCAGACGCCGGGCGCGCTGCTGGCCGTGCGCGGTACGCAGTACAACGTGGAAGTCGACCGCGCCGGCAAGACGATTCTCGATGTGTTCGAAGGGACCGTCGAGATCCGCTCCCCATTCCGCAACGAGCCGTTCCTCGTCCACGCCGGCGAGAGCTCGAGCTTCACCCGCCGCGAGCCGCCACCCGACCATCCGATGCGAACCCCTGACGACCGCCGTCCCGACGCGCAGGGCCGCCGCGACAATCCCGATGGTCATGGTGCGCCGGGCACTCCCGGCTCTCCCGACGATCGCGGACGGACAGGCAATGAACCAGGCGCGCGAGGCGCGCAGCCACCTCCGCCGCCACCACAGCCACGACCGCCGTCGCCAGGCCCGGGCGGACATCACTGAGCGTCGTTAAGATTTCGCGCGAAGCGCTTTGGACTGCGGTGGCGCCAGCCACCGCTTTCGCACGAGAAATACCTGCACGAAAACTTTGAAGTGAATCCGACTACGTGATCAGCGTCTTGATGCACGCTTTCGAAAGCGGTGGCTGCGCCACGCGCACTCCAAAGCGCTTCGCGCGAAATGATCGCGTCGTTTCGCCGCGGCTCGCGTCATCGCTCACGATTTTTCGGGTCGTTCTGACCCGCGAAATCGCGCTTCTACCCTCTGCGCACGTGGCATTTCGCTTGGACTTGTCTCCTGCTCAAGGAGACTTACCCATGAAGAAAACAGTCACAGTAGCTCTTGCGATCATGATGGCGGCGACGCTTGCCATTGCGAATGACCGCGTTGGGCAGGGTGGACCGGGACGCGGCGTCGAGGGAGACGGACATCTGAGCGTTGCGGCCGACGGCACGGTCGTCGTGACCCGCGCGGCTGCCAGCAGCACGACCGCGACTCCGGTCGCCGAGGTGATAGCGATTCGCAACGGGGCGATTGCGTGGAGTGCGACACTTCCCTCGCCGCGCACCGATGTTGAGATTTCCGGCTCGCAGGTGATCGAGGTGTACGACACCACGGCGTCGGGCGCATCGACTCCGACCACCGGGCTTCTGGCGCGCACTCTCGCGAACGGCACGCAGGCGTGGACGCTCAGCATCACCGGCCGCGTCGCCGACCTCACCCCGTACAGCGGCGGCACCTACGCCGTCGTCATCATTCCGGCTACGACCACGGGTGGCACTCCCACCCGGAACCTCGTCGCGATCAGCACGACCGGCACGATCACATCGACCGTCGCGTTCTGAGTTTCATCCTCCTTGACCGGGGCGGCGGCGCGTGGCCGCCGCCCAATTCGTCGAGACCTTCACGGAGATTCGAGCCATGCCCCGACCACCTTCCTATCCACTCCCACTCGTCGCCGGATCCAAGCGTCCGTCGCGTCTTCGCTGCGAGTCCTGCTTTCACATCGGAGCCGCCGTCCGCCTCGGCGAGCGGCTACTCTGCGGTGAGTGCTTTCATGATGTGTCGCTGAATGAAGAAGCGAAGCGGGACGGCGTCACGTTGTCCTCTGCGCTGCCAGCATTACTGTCATCCTGAGCCGCCGGAGCCGCCGCAAGATTCCACAAATTCGCCAGGCCAGGTAGCGGCGGCGAAGGACGGTCGAAGGACCCCCAAGTTCTTGCGCCGGTGGATGGCGAAAAACCGACGCACAGAATTAGGGGACTCTTCGACCGTTCTCCGCCGCCGATGTTTGTCTGGAAAGAACGTAGTGAATCTTGCGGCGGCTTCGGCGGCTCAGAATGACAGCGGACGATCGAAGGACCCCAAAGTTCTTGAGCAGGTGGATGGTGAAAAAACCGACACAGAATTAGGGGATTCTTCGACCGTCCTTCGCCGCCGATGCCTGCCGGGAGCATCGTAGTGAAATCTTGCGGCGGCTTCGGCGGCTCAGAATGACAGGTCCCATTCTTTTGCGCGAACAACGTACGATCAGCGTGGCGTGATCGCACTCCTGCTCCTCGGCATCCTTCTGCCGGCCGCGTTGCTCGTGGCCGGCGTTCGCCGATGGATCGCGCCCGTGCCGTGGTGGATCGCGATCCTGTTGATGGCGATGACGCTGGCCTTTCTGCACGGAGCAGTCTTCACGAGCAAACTGCCGGTGCCGGTCGATGAGGTCGCGCGCGGCTATCCGTGGCGCGGTCTCTTCGGCGATGTCGTCGCCGCGAATCCGCTGACGAACGACACGGTCAAACTATTTCTGCCGTGGATGCAGGTCGCGCGGGAGGAGCTGATGCACGGCCGCGCGCCGCTCTGGAATCGTTACGCCTTCGCCGGCTATCCACTCCTTGGCAACGGCGAGTCGGCGCCATTCTCGCCGCTGTTTCTGGCGACGTTGACCGTGCCGTTGCCGAAGCAGATCGTGGCCATGGCGGCGCTCAAGATTTTCGCGGCGCTTCTTTTTACGTATCTGTTTCTGAAGCGGGAAAAGGCGAACGATGCCGCTGCGCTCTTCGGTGCAGTCATCTTTGGCTTCTCGACCGTGATGACCGTCTTTCTCTACTACTCGACGGCGTCAGTCGTCGCGTTCATGCCTGCGGCGGCGTTTGCGTTGCTGCATGCGATCGACCGGCAGTCGAAGGCGAGCATCGTGTTCGTCGCGCTCGTGATCGCGACGCTGCTGGCCAACGGCCATCCCGAGAGCGTCCTGCACATCGCGGTCGGATGCGGAGCGATTCTCCTGATCGAGCTCGCACTGAGTGCGGATCGCCGCGACTGGTTGCGCCGCTTTCGCGCGCCGTTGATCGGAGTCGTAGCGGGACTGGCGCTTGGCGCGTCCACGTGGGTTCCCGTTCTGGAACAGGTGCGCATCAGCGAGCGATTTGCGGCTTTGCGTGGCACGGCTCCGGTTCCGATGCAGCCGCTCACTTCCGCATGGGCGATCGTAAGCCCGAACGGGTTCGGCAATCCCGTGCGGCACAACTGGTCGTGGATGCAGCACTACGTTGGGGTGGCGATTTCGTACGCCGGTCTGTTGCCGCTCGCAATCGCGCTGGCGGCGCTGTTTTGGCGGCGTACGGAAACGCGCGACCGATGGCGCATCGTTCTTGCGATCCTGTTGTTCATCGTTGCGATGGACTGGGGCGTCATCGGACACGCCCTCAATGGCGTTCCGCTGTTCAACATCGCCGCGAACGACAAGCTGCGATTCGTTTGCGTCTTTCTGATCGCGATTACCGCGGCCAAACTGCTGGATGTTTCGAAGGCGATGCTGGCGATGGCCGCGGCGCCGATCGTCGCATTGGCAATCTACGTTTACGTGAAACGGATCGATCTGATGCGGCCGGTCGATCTTCTCGCCGTCGCCGCGATCCTTATTTTTTTCGCGCTGCCCCAGCGATTCCGCGCCTGGGGCGCCATGGTGCTCGTCGCCGCAGAGCTCTTCGCGCTCAACAGCGGATTCAATGCCCTCGTCGACGCGAAGTACTTTCGTCCGCCGCTGCCGATCGTCGATGCCTTACGTGCGCACGCGCCGCGCGATCCCTTCCGTGTCGCCGGGCTGGGATGGGTCCTTCTGCCGAATTCGTCCGGGCAATACGAACTCGAGGATGTCCGCGGCAGCGATCCGATGGCGCTCGCCTCGTACGATCACTTCCTCCGCCGCTTCACCGACCCCGGCCTCGGCTGGCTTCCGCTGATCAGCGATGCGAATCGTCCCGAGGTCAGCTTCATGAACGTCCGATTTCTCTTTGGCTCGCCCGATGCGTCGCCCGGCGGCGCGTGGCGACTGCTTTATCGGGGCGCGGACGGAACGCTTTGGGAGAACCCCGCAGTGATGCCGCGCTTCTTCGCGCGCGGTGCTGAAATCCGCAGCCTGCGAAGCGATGCTCCGGGAGAATTTGCGATGACGGTCATTGCTCCGTCCTCAACGCTGGTCGAATCGAGCGAAGTGCTCGCTCCGGGACGCCGCGTCTATGTCGGCGGTCATCGCGCGCCGCTTCGTCACGTCGGCGATACGTTCATCGGATTCGACGTGCCTGCAGGAACATCGGAGGTTCGCGTTGTCTATCGTCCGTTGAGTTTCTATGGCTCGTGTGTGATTGCGGTGATTTCGGTGCTCGCGATGTGGCTTTGGCCCGTGCAAAATCGAGTCGAAACGAGCGGCTGTCATTTCGAATCGGCGGAACCGCGGGGGTGGCTGGGTGGCGGGAGCGGTGGAGCACGATGAGAAATCCCCTGCGTCTCACATCGGCGGGGGATTCCTCGACCGTGCTTCACCGCTCCCGCCCGCACTTCCACCCCACGGTTCCGCCGGCTCGGAATGACAGCGCACCGCACGCTCTCCTCCGCATCTCCGCGTGATAGCGAGGGACTGTCATTTCGAAACGGCGGAACTGCGGGGGCGGCTGGGTGGCGGGAGCGGTGGAGCACGATGAGAAATCCCCTTCGTCTCACATCGGCGGGGGATTCCTCGACCGTGCTTCACCGCTCCCGCCCGCACCTCCTTCCCGCGTTCCGCCGGCTCGGAATGACAGCGCACCCCACGCTCTCCCTCCGCATCTCCGCGTCTCCGCGTGACAATGCTTTTTAAATCATTGAGCTACCGATCCACCCAGGCCATCGCCCGCTCCCCATACCGCGGCCCCGAGATCGCCTCAGGTCTTAGCGCATCATCGAGCCGCGCCATCTCGTCCGTACTCAACGTGATCGACGCCGCAGCGACGTTCTCCTCGAGATACTTCCGCCGCTTCGTGCCGGGGATCGGGACGATGTCGTCGCCTTTCTGCAGCAGCCACGCGAGCGCGATCTGTGCGGGCGTGGCGTCTCGTTTCGCGCCGATGTCGCGCACGATCGATGCGGCGCGAACATTCGCATCGAAGTTCTCTCCCTGAAAGCGCGGATCGCCGCGGCGGAAATCGCCTTCCGGATACTCCTCGGCGCGCTTCGCGCTGCCGGCGAGAAAACCGCGGCCGAGGGGACTGAAGGGAACGAGTCCGATGCCGAGCTCGCGCAGCGTTGGAATGATCGCTGGCTCCAGGTTGCGCTCCCAAAGCGAGTACTCGCTCTGCAGCGCTGTGATGGGATGAATCTTGTGCGCGCGGCGGATCGTCTGCTCGCCCGCTTCGGAGAGGCCGAGGAAACGGACCTTTCCTTCGCGAACGAGATCGCTCATGGTGCCGACGACGTCCTCGATCGGGATCAGCGGATCGACGCGGTGCTGATAGAGCAGATCGATGTGATCGGTGGCCAGCCGGCGCAGCGATCCGTCGACCTTTTGCCGGATGTTGCTGCTGTCGAGTCCCGATGGTTTTCCATCCTCGATCTTCCAACCGAACTTCGTGGCGATGATGACGTTGTTCCGCTTCCCGCGGAGTGCGCGCCCGAGAAGCTCTTCGTTCTTGAACGGACCATAGACTTCGGCGGTGTCGAAGAAGTCGATCCCCAGCTCGATGGCGCGGTCGATCGTGGCCAGCGATTCCTGTTCGTCGGCCGGCCCGTACGACTGGCTCATCCCCATACAGCCAAGACCTTCTGCGGAAACGACCAGGCCCTGAGATCCGAGAGTGCGTTTGTTCATGGCGTAACGCTACTACGGGCATCCCCTGGCGTGAAGAGCATTGCGCCTGGCGTTTTGTGAAGAGGCAGAGCGGGCATATCATCGCCCGCACAGACCATGTCGCGTTGGGCGCGGATGTTTCTCGCTGTCGTGCTGCTGTCGTTCGCTTCGTTCGGAAGGGCGGACTCGTTGCGTCTGCTCGCGCCGGCCGATGGCGTGACGTTGCGCGGCGGCTCGTTCGCCGAGTTGCGCTGGTCCGCGAATGAGTTACCGGCATCGGCCGAGGAGTGGGAAGCATTTCTTTCGATCGACGGCGGGAAGTACTACGCATTCCGCGTCACGCCGCATCTCAGCATCGACCGGCAACGCTTCACCTTCATCGTTCCGAACGTCGACACCCACGAAGCGCGCATTCTGATTCGAACCGGCGACGAAGTGCATGAAGCGCACTTCGAGAATCGGGGATCGTTCTCGATCGAGCGCGATTCCAGCGCCGAACAGATCATTCCGCGCTCGCTGCAGTTCGGGCGCGCCGAAGCAGCGCGCGACGGCGACCCGGCGGTTCTTTGGTGGGTGGATGGCGCCCGCAACGGCTCCGGCGTCACGCAGCAGTCCTCCGCTCCCGTGCAGTCGCGTTCACTCACCTCGATCGCGATTGCGCAAACCGATGCGCCGCCGGTTGTCCTCGCGCCGTCCGGCGACTTCATCGGCGAGTCTTCGATTACGAGCGCGGAGCAGCAGGCTCCGCGCAGACCCGACTCCAGAACCACGCCACTCCCTCGGTCAGTCGATCTCCTCCTGGTCTGCAGCCGCAGGAACATTTAGTTCCGCGGCTCGCCCCGTCCGTCCAAAACTCAATCGGAGGAGACGACGATGAAGACCATGGTCTCATCAAGGACGCTGGATTTCCCGTTCCACAAGGTGGCCGAGGCCGCAGGCGGTAACCGGATGGGGTTGCCGCTGTTTTTCATTTTCCTTTTTGCATTCGCAGCTTCGGTGGCTGCGCAATCTCCCAACACCGCGACGATGATTGTCGTCGTCGTCGATCAAACGGGCGCGGTCGTGACGAACGCGAACGTCGCCGTGGTCAATACGGAAACTGGCGCAGCGCGTACGGCCGTCTCAGGAAGCGACGGCAGCACCACCTTTCCTGCGTTGTCGTTGACGGGCACCTATACGGTACGTGTGTCGCGCGAGGGATTCGGTACCGAAGAGCGCAACGACATCACGTTGCGCTCTGGCGAGACCGCGACGCTCAAAGTCAATCTTCTCGTCGGCACCGGAAAGTCGGAGGTCACGGTCTACGGTACGACCGAAGGCGTGAGAGCGGATCCGCAGATCGGGCGGCGTCTCGACACCAGGCAAATCGATGAGACGCCGATTCTCGGACGCAAACTGACTACGTTGCCGCTTCTCAACTCGGCATTCCGGCAGGGAAAAGGTACTGGCGATCTCTTCGTCAATCAGACCTACTTCATCACCGGCGCTGGCTCACGGCGCACGACGACGTTCACGCTCGACGGCGCGAACAACGATGAAGCGTGGGGCCGCCAGACGATGATCGCCACCATCCCGCTCGGTGCCGTGCAGGAAGTGACGATTCTGTCGAACGCCTTTTCTTCCGAGTACGGATGGACCGCCGGCCCCGCGTTGAACATCGTTACGAAGTCGGGGACCAATGCACTGCACGGCGAGGTGCTGTACATGAACCGTCTGGGCGGCATGCAGGCGAAGACGTTCTCGACCAGTGGCTTTTGCGCACCATCGGTGGCCACCTGCGTGACGCCTGGTACGCTCACGGCCATCAATCCGGTTGACATTCCGGATGCGCTGACCCAGTACTCCGGCTCGATCGGCGGGCCGCTCGTCAAAGACAGAACCTTCTTTTTCGTCACTGCGGATTACACGCGGCAGAATCGCACGACGTTCCTCTCCAGCGCGCTGCCGGCCTTCGTGCTGCCGGCGGACGGAAACCTCGCCTACACCGGTCACTACCGCCAGTCGCTCTTCAACGGACGTCTGGATCAACAGCTCACAGCGGCGCAGACGTTGATGCTGCGAGCGAATGTCGATCGTTTCTACGATGACAATCCGCAGGACGCCGTCGGCGGCACGAGCGCGCCAAGCGTGGCGCGCAAATACTCGCGCGCATCGTGGACATCACAACTCAACCACACAGTGGTGCTCGAAGAGGATCTGCTCAATGAGGCGCGGTTTGCCTACCTGAACGGCGATCCGGTCACGAAGTGGGAGGCGCAGACTCTCTCGACCACTTACACGCGCGCCGGATCGGTCCCCTTCACCATCGGACAGTCGCGAGCGTCCGACCTCTTCGGTCACCAGGCGCAGCTCTCGGATACGCTGTCGTGGTCGCACGGCAAGCACTACGTCCGCTTTGGCGGAAGTCTGATCCGCCACACCTCGGGCGGCTTCGGCAGCGAGCCGGGAACCGCAATCCTCGGCACGTTCACGTTCAAGAACACGACGACAGCGCCCTTCGGCTCGCTGACATTGGCCGATGTTCAGAACTACACGCAGCCGATCAACTTCGGGATCTCCAGCTACGAGTTGACGCAGAAGCTCTACACCGGATTCGTGCAGGACACCATTCACGTCACGAACGACCTCAACATCGATGCCGGTCTGCGCTACGACCGGCAGACGCTGACCGATGCGAAGAAGAATTTCGAGCCGCGCATCGGCTTCGGATGGCATCCGAATGGCGATCCGCGCCTGGCCATCCGCGGCGGTTACGGCACCTACTACACGCAGATCCAGTCGAACATCGTGGCCAGCTATCTGGTGAACGGGCTGGATGGTTTGACGACCTACACCGCCACTCCCGGGCAACTCGGATTTCCCACCTGCCTGATCGGATCATGTCTTCCGCTGTCGTTCGACCCGAAGACGTTGCTGCCTTCTCAGTTGCCCGCGCGCGACATCACGATCCAGGCAGGCCGGCGCGCGTTCCATCAATCGCAGTTCGCCAAGTACGGTCTCAACTTCGACAAGCTCCCGAACTATCCCGACAAGTTGGTGAACCCGCGCAGCCAGGTCGTGTCCATCGGCGCCGAGCGCGAATTCATCCCAGGCTTTTTTGCGGGCGCCGACTTCGTCCACCAGCACTGGACCGACATCGCCCGCACGGTCGACTTGAACGCGCCGGCGCCGTTTGACCGCACCGCGGTTGGGCAAGTAAGAAGTGTGGCCGCCGCCAATGCCACCCGCCCCATCCTGCCGGTCAACGGCGGCGTGCGTCAGGTCAACGTTCTTATGAACCTCGGCGAGGCCGATTACAACGGATTGCAGACGCAGTTCACCTATCGCAAGGGCCGCCTGTATGCCGCGTTGAGCTATACGCTGTCGCACGCCACGAACACCACCGAACCGGATGGCAACGGCGTTGGACCGGATCAGGGCAATATCGCCCGCCTTGGCGAAGTCGAGCGCGGACCGAGCCTGGTCGATCAGCGTCATCGCGCCGTCCTGACGCTCACGTATCAGCTGCCGTTCAACATCACCGCCGGCACAATGACGCAGTACGCGTCCGCCCGTCCGTTCAATGCCACGACGGGCATCGATAACAACGGCGACGGCGCGAACAACGACCGTCCCGTCGTCAATGGCAAAGTGATGAGCAAGTCCGCGTTTCGCGGCACGTCCACTTCCGACGTCGGTCTCTTCCTCGAGGGCCGCCTCCGCCAGTCTGGTCTCGGCACGATCCTGCTTCGGCTGGAAGGCTTCAACCTTCTCAACCATGGCAACTACCTCGGCCGCGGCCAGACCGTTTACGGCGACACGGCGACACCGAATCCAACGTTCGGCCAGTTGGTCGCCGCCGGCACTGCCTCAAACGCAATCCCGGCATTCGCGAACGTCGATCCGCCACGCATGTTCCAGTTGCAGGTGCGGTTTATCTTCTAAATGAACATGGAGAATGAAGAGCGCTGATCATTCGGCGCTCTTCATTTACTAAGAGATTGAAATGAAGAAACTCATACTCGTTGTGATGGCATTGTTGTCATTGGCGGCGTCGGGCACGATTTCCGTCGCGCCACAGTCCTTTCTGGCAATCGTAGGCGACTGGAACGTGGCCAAAGACGGCGCGAAGAACGTGCTTCAGGTTGACGGACGGCAATGGATCAAAGGTCAGCCATCTGCGGGGCTGGCGGCGAAAGCACGCACGATCTACGGCGCGAAGCATGAAGAGTTTATCGACAGCGTCAAGGCGTACGCGTATTTTCCTTATGCAGTCGCGAAGAATGTCGATGATTTTCACAATGGCGAGATCTCGATCCGTTTCCGGCTGCTGGCTGGTCAGCTCGATCAATGCGCCGGAATCCTCTTCAATCTCAAGCCGAACGGCGATTACCTTACCGTTCGCTTCAACGGCAAAGAAGACAACCTCGTGCTATGGACCTTCAAGACCGGCAAGCGGAGTTTCGTCAAGAAAGGCTCAGAGAACGTCCACATCCCCCTCGGCGAATGGCACACAATGAGAATCGCCGTCGCCGGTACACAGTTGCACGGATTCCTCGACGACAAGCCGCTGCTCGAATACACGCTCGCCGAGCCGGTGTCAGGCAAAGTGGGAGTTTGGTCAAAGACGGACAGTGTCAGTCAGTTCGACGAATTTCTTGTGAAGTAGAAGCCGTGTAATCGTCGCCATTGTCGCCTGGCTGTCATCCTGAGTCGCCGGAGGACACGAAGTGCCGGAGGACGATCGAAGGACCCCCTGGTTCTGTGCCGGTTGGCGGTGGAAAAACACGGCACAGAATTAGGGGGTCCTTCGACCGACCTTCGCTGCCGCTGCTTGCTATACGGCAGTTTTGTGAATCTTGCGGCGGCTTCGGCGGCTCAGGATGACAGTGATAATGATCGCCGGCCAGACTGCATAGAAAATCAGTGCCGCTCCGGCCGGCCGCTTTGCGAGCGGATAGCCCGGATAGGTCGACGCCTCGTGGGGCGGCGCGTGCACGCCGGAGAGCTCGTAAATCGTTTCGAGCACAATCTCTTCGGTCATCGACCGGCTCGTGGCTGTTTTCATGCCGAGGCGATAGACGATCTCTCCGTAATGGGCGTTGTTCTCGAACAGACCGGAGCGTCCCGCGAGCGGATAGACGACCCGCAACTCCGGTAACGACCGCCGCAGCTTCACGAGTACGTTGTTCTCGAAATCCATCATTCGCGGATCTTCGGCCGAGAGAAAGGGTGTGATGGTCAGCGGCTCTCGGATTTGGGCAAGCGCCTGCTCATCGGCCAACGAAAACGAATTCCGGCGATTCTCGGAGAGATCAAAACTCGATCTCACAAGCATCAAAACATTGAGAACACCGAGCCCCGCCAGAATGAACAACACAGCGGTCCCCGCCATGCGCGCCTTGATGCTGCGCCCGAGGTGAAGCCAATTCGCGGCGAGGCCGAAGCCGAACAAGGAAATGATCAGCATCACCAGTACGCCGTCGACACGAAAGAGTCCTCGCTCGAAACTGCGCAGTGCCGCACCCGGCGTGAACGATGCCAGCGTTTGCACGATGCCGCCACGGCCGGCGGCGATGAAGTCGAGCGCCCATGTTCCGATCGTAAATGCGAGGACGACGATCGCGGCGTTCGCAGCGCCCGACATCAGCGCCGCCGCGGCCATGGCGATTGCCGCCGTCAGCAGGAATCGCAACGTGTATCCGGCCAGCAGATTGAGAACCTCTGGCGCGTGGAGATGTCCGCCGTAGGCCCGCCACAATCCAAGTGCGATGCCGAACGGCACGAGCGACACGACCCACGCGCCGATGAGCGAGATCGCTTTGGCGGCGATCTGCCGTTCGATCGATGCCGGCCATTGCAACATCAGCTTCAGCGCGTCCGACGATTTCTCGTTCGCAACCAAGCGGATGGCAACGAACGGAAAAAGCAGTGTGATGGCGAGATCGTATACGCCGAGCGTCGGTGTCAGAATGCCATCCAGCGGCGAGAGTCCCTGCGGCAATGCCACTGCGCCCCCGCCGATTCCGCTTGCCTCAGCGTACGCATTCATCGCCGTGATGAAGCTTTGGCCGGTCAGTAGCCCGACGATGAGCAGCAACAGCCAGAACGCGCGGCTCGCCGCCAGCTCCGCGACTTCTTTGCGCACGAGGTCACGTAAGCGCAAGGAAGACCTCCTCCAGTCCTTCCGCTCCGGTCCGCGATGTCAGCTCGTTAAGGGTTCCCTCGGCAACCGACCTGCCGTGATCGAGCAGAAGGAAACGATCGCACGCGCGCGCCGCATCTGAGAGCTGATGAATCGATAGCACCAGCGTGCGCCCCTTCGCGGCGTCCCGGCGAAGAATTTCCATCACTTGCCGCGTCTGCCGCAGATCGAGTCCGTCGAACGGCTCATCGAGCAACAGAACGGTCCGCGGCGACGCAAGACCGACCGCGATGTCGAGACGCTTGGCTTCGCCTTTTGACAACGAACGGACTGTCGCATGTTGCAGCGCAACGAGATCAAGATCGTCGAGCAGCGCCGAATCGAACTGCGTGGCGAACATGCGCGCGGTCAGCGTC
This sequence comes from Thermoanaerobaculia bacterium, assembly GCA_034665065.1. Lineage (GTDB taxonomy): Bacteria > Acidobacteriota > Thermoanaerobaculia > Gp7-AA8 > Gp7-AA8 > JADGNZ01. The sequence continues at coordinate 30,273 of JAXDGL010000018.1, forward strand.
AATGTCCAGCGCACCGTTTGATCGGGCCATGGACGAATGGCATCGGGAACGTAGAAGAGCAGATCGCTGTCGATCTTGCCCCCGTCAAACGGAAGGACGCCCGCCACACATTCGAAGAGCGTTGTCTTGCCTGCACCGTTCGGGCCGATCACGCCGAGAATCTCGCCCCGGTTTGCGGTGAATGAGACGTCGGCGAGCACCTGCCGCGCACCGCGCCGCGCCGAGAGGTGCGTAACTTCCAGCGTCATCGCGCGTGCAGATACTCGGGCGGAATCGGATGCGCCGCGTCTTCCTCTTCCCATAAGATCGTCAGCACCTTCCAGTCCTCTCCGATTTTCACGAGCTGAAAACTATTGATGCCGCGCGCGAATGCTTTGTCGTCCGCGGATTCATGGCGTGACTCGTAGGTACTGAACACATGCGCGATGTCGCCGAAGCGATCCTCGGAGTTGTGGACCGGCCTCTCGAAAAAGCCATGCTCCTTGAAGTAGGCGCCAGCCTTTTCCGCGTACTCCTTTGGCGTCATCACGTTTGCTGTGATGGCACCGTTCACCCGCTTCGTCGAGATCAGCCGTGCTCCTGGTGCAAAGAGCGCTTCGAAACGGTCCCAATCGCGCCGTCCTGCGGGTCCGGAGATGACGTTGTAAACAGCGAGCACGGTCGATTCGATCGCAAAAGCGTCGGACCCAGGTTGAGGCCGTACCTCCGACGGTTTCATCGATGCACAGCCCGAGGCGGCGAGGAACAGAAGCGTCAGGAGAGCACAGTTTCTCATTGCGCCGAGTATAAAGCGGGCGTGGATCGTGGCAGGCGTGGATCGTGGCAGCAGGAAGCCGGTGAGAGCGCTGAGAGCGGTTCCTTATCTCATTCTGGCTATCTTCTTGCGTACTCATCCGCAGGAAGGAGATTTCGAAATGAAGAAAATCATGACAGTTCTCGCCGCCGCCTCGCTGGTGATCGCCATGGGTTGCGTGGAAAAGAAGACCGAATCGACGTCGACAGTGAGTGGCACCGACACGGTGTCCAGCAGCACGACGACCGTGTCGACGACGGTGCCGACGGTCGACACCGCGACGACCGCCGCAGTGAAAGCCGAGGTAAAGGAAGCCGGGCATGATGCCGCCGACGCCGCGCGCGACGCAGCGCACGCCACCGGCACAGCGATGGAGACCGCTGGGAAAGAGATCCAGAAGCAGACGAAGCCGCCGAAAAAGAACTGAGTTTTTTGCGTGCGCCGGGGGGCGCACGCGTTGTCGGTTCTCGGTTCTCGGTTGTCAGTTGTCGGTTGTCGGTTGTCGGTTCTCGAGTTGTCGGTTGTCGATTCCTCCCGTTGTCGGTTGATTAAGGTGTCGGGCTCGGATGCCATTGACGGCGGCGATCAGCTCGGTGAGATCGTCGTCCGTCGAATCTCGGGTCACGACGCGCCGGAGGCGCGAAAGACGGTAGAGAAGATGGAGTGACCCGCGCGCTCAATGTACCTTTTCGTGGGTTGAACCCTTGAGAGGAACAGAGCCACATACAAGGAGGAACGGGTCATGAAGATTATCTACTGGATTGGGATCGACGATCACGCAGACAAGTGGACCATTGCGCAGTACCGAGGCGATGAAGAGCGGCCGAGTAAAGAGTTCGAGCTGGTTCCGGATGAGAAGGGCTGGCGGCGCCTGCTTTCTCATCTGAAGGGACTGGACGCTGAGGTACGGATCGTTTACGAGGCCGGCCCTTGCGGGTACGAACTGTATCGAAGGCTGACCAAGGCGGGCTACAAGTGCCAGGTGGCGGCTCCGGCACTTACACCGCGGAAGCCGGGCGAGAGGGTAAAGACCAACCGCCGGGACGCAGCGAAGTTGGGTCGGTATCTTCGAGGAAACGATCTGACCTTCGTGGTCGTGCCGGACGATGATCGGGAATCGCTACGCGATCTGATGCGCTCGCGAGAGACGGCAGTGAAAGACGTCGGACGAGTGCGGAAGCAGATCGTTCATCTTCTGCTTCGGTATGGACATCGATACCGCGAGGGACAGGCCTGGACGCTACGCTTCTGGTCGTGGTTGAAGAAGATCAAGCTAGCCGGCGCGCACAGCCGATTTGTGCTGGACGAGTTGATCAGCGAGCTCGAACATCGGATCAGCAAGGTCGAGCGATATGACGAGCAAGTCGAACTTGCCGCGCAGAGACCTGAGTATCAACCGTACTTTGCAGCACAGCGCACGCTGCGAGGAATCAATACGCTCTCGGCGATGACGGTTCTGTCCGAGTTGGGTGACCTGCGCCGGTTCGGTACGGCGCCGCAGATCATGTCGGCGGTCGGAGTGGTTCCGTCCGAGTCCAGCACGGGCGACAAGACCAACCGCTACGGAATTACCAAGACCGGCAACGCGCACGTTCGCCGGGTCATGGTCGAAGCAGCGTGGCAGTACCAGCGACGGCTCTCACTCGGACGAACCATCAAGGCTCGCCGGAAAGGCCAGCCCAGGGAGATCGTCGAAATTGCCGAGAAGTGCGAGAAGCGATTGAACGCAAAGTTTCACCGGCTCACGAGCCGGAACAAGAAGTCGACCGTTGCAGTCGTCGCCGTGGCGCGAGAGCTCATCGGCTTCGTCTGGGCGATCGGACAAATCGCGCATCCCTAGAACCAACACTTGTGCAGCCGTGCCGTCGGCCGAGGGTCCGGCAATCGAAAGGAGAACCCTCGACACCGGCTATTCCTGACACGAGAACACCCGTGATTCACGCACAGTAGATCGAGGAAGCTCCCGACGGACACATGTCGTGCGGAACCAACCCGCGTATATCAGTGTGATCATCGTCGCTGCATTCCCCTCGGTCGACGGGACGGCTGCAAACCAGAATCAAAAGTCAAAAGCTCATCAAGGAGAAAAACAGAGTCAAAAGCAAACGAGCAGCGCGGTTTGACAAGTCACTCCATATCAGCCGGTGGCAAGCGAGCAACGAGCGCCGCCACCGGATAACGAGCGATTAAGAATCCCGCCCCGGCAGGGGCGGCAGAGAAGTACACGGACCATCCACGCATTTTTTCTTGGCCATATGAAAATACGTCCCGTCAGCGCGGAACGTTTCGGAAATGCATTTCTCATCTGCGCACATCTCGATGTGGATACTCCGCGCTTGTGGTGAATGGTCTGCCGCCCCTCCCGGGGCGGGGCGTGGAGAAAACGCGATTACAGGTGGCGGCGCTCGTTCCTCGCTTGCCACCGGCTACCCTCTTCTGCGCCTCCGGCCCGTAGCGCGCGCAATCAACCGACAGCGCGCGCAGCGCAATTCAACGCAGAACCGGTTGTCGCTTGTCGGTTGAGGGTTGACGTTGTAAGTTGTTTGATTGCGTGCTGTCGAGGTGCCAGCGCTACTTCTCAGTTATGAGCGATCGTTGCATCATTGCCGGCGGAACGCTGGCGTCCTCGCCGGCTGGCTCGGCGGCGTCTCGCCGCCGCGCAGGAGCGACAATCACGATCATCCTGGCACGGATGGACGCGCCGCACCGACGCAGACACTTACGAGTCGATGCTCGAGAATGAGATTCTGCCGGCATTCATCGCATAAGTTTCTTGGGGGTCTCATGAGCCGTCGATGGAGTGCTTCTTTCGGGGTAATCGTTTTTGTCGCAGTGCTGTCCGTCCCGGCGTCGGGTCAGCAAGCGCAGAGCGGGACGAAGCTCTTGAGTCCCGACGCGAATTACTATTCCGAACATGGTCGCTCCGTTGGCATTGCCGCTGATGGCCAGACGGCGGTCGTCGGAGGAAGGCCTCCCTACATCTGGGCCCGGCGTGACGGAGTCTGGCGTCAGCTCGACAAGCTGGTCGGCTCGGGAGAGGTCGGGGGCGCCGATCAGGGCTGGGCAGTCGCGATTTCTGCGGATGGAAATACCGCCATCGTCGGCGGAGATAACGACGACGGCAGCGGCCCGGAGGGCTATCACTACACTTCAGCGGTTGGAGCCGCATGGGTTTGGACGAAGAGCGATGGTGTGTGGAGCCAGCAAGGGCCCAAGCTTGTCGGCGACGGCGCGATTGGCAAGGCCAAGCAGGGAACGTCCGTCGCACTCTCCGCCGACGGCGACACCGCGATCATTGGAGGGCCCAAAGACAACGCCGCAGTTGGAGCAGCCTGGGTCTGGATCAGGATTGGCGGTGTCTGGACCCAGCAAGGGAAGCTGGTCGGATCGGGCGGTTCCGGTGGCGATGGCATCAGTCAAGGAGGCTCTGTTGCTCTTTCCGCGGACGGCAACACAGCAATCATCGGAGGGGCTTCAGACAACAATCTCGTTGGCGCTGCGTGGGTCTGGACCAGAAGTGGAGGCGTTTGGACGCAGCAGGGAGCCAAGCTGGTCGGCTCGAGCTCCAGAGAGGGTTCGAATCTTCCTGAAGGCATCTATCAAGGGACTTCCGTTGCGCTATCAGCGGATGGGAACACCGCTCTCATCGGCGGTCCGGGAAATGGCCGCAATGGTGCCGCCTGGGTCTGGAGGAGGAGCGGGGAGGTCTGGTCGCAGCAGAGCAAACTGGATGTCTCGTCGAACCCCGCGGTATCCACAACGTCGATCTCAGGGGACTCGGTGTCGCTCTCGGCCGATGGCAACACGGCCCTTGTGGGTGCACCGGGCAGCTATGTCTCCTTCGTGAGCTCTCCTGCGCCACCATTCGTGGGCGCTACCTGGCTTTGGACCTACAACGCTGGTAACTGGAGCGTCCGCAACGCGCCTCTCATCGGCACGGATGGCGGCGGTGCGCAGCAGGGCTGCTCGGTTGCGCTGACTGCCGATGGCAGGACGGCCATCGTGGGTTCCAGCTGGGGCTTAGCCGCCTGGGTCTTGTCAACGGTCGACGACACGACTGGGCCGCGAAGACGTGTCGTCAAGCACTAACTGGGGCGATGTCTTGAGAGAGAGCTACCAATAGACCCTGGTATGCCGCGTAGGTTTGGACCAAGAACGCGGGCCTCTGGAGACCGCAGTCCAAGCTCGCCGGTGAAGTGGCCGGAACCGGCGGCGTGGAGTAAGGCGCTGACCGGATGTCAACCAAGTCGGCGATGATGGAAGCTGGCGACTCAACGGTTACGGAGTTGACGCCGGAGGCACTCTCTTCTTCGTCGCCTGCTCAAATGAGTAGGCGAGCTTGAGCAGCGTCGGTTCGCTGCAGGCCATCCCGGTGAAGCTGACGCCGAATGGTTGCGGGAGTGCTTTGAACGATTCAGGGAACGCGGTCGTCGGCGCGTTTGGGACCATCGCCCACGGCACGATCACGGTTGGATAGCCGGGACGTGCAGCGATCGATGCGCCGATCGGGCCGGGGAAGAGGAGCGCGTCGAGGTTCTGCGCTTTCATCACCTCGTCGATGCCGTGCGTGGCGGTGAGGCGGATGTCGTTCGCGCGGTCGGACTCATAGCGCGACTTGAAGAGATCGAGATCCATGGCGTCGGAGATGTCGAGCAGCGACTGGCCGTACTTGATCGCACCCATCTTCGCGTGGTCCGTGTTCCACTTGCGCAATTCGGCCAAAGTCTTGACCGGAGCGGCCGGACCAAGGCCGACGAGCCATTTGTTGAAATCGCGCTCCATGCCGTAGGCGAGGACGATCGAGCATTTGTGGCCCTTCACGTCGTCCATGTCGGTGCAGACGCCCCAGAGGAGATAGTTGTCGTTGGCGTTTTTGTCGACGATGCTGGGGATGTCAGCAGGGTCGACGACGACCGCGCCCTGTTCCTTGAGCACGGCAATGGCCTCGTTCATCGCTTTGGTCTGCTCGGGATTCAGAGCGTTGCGCGGTTTGTCGGCGCCGGGGAGCGTGATCTTCTCGTAGAAGCCGGCGCGCGGAATGCCGATGCGCGCGCCTTTGAGGCCATCCTTTTTCAGGAATTGCGTGTAGTCGTGGTTCGCCGGTGCGGTGCAGCGCTTGGTTGAGGGGTCGTTCGGGTCGGGATTGTTGCCTTCGAGCACACCGAAGAGGATCGCGGCGTCGCTGACGAACTTCGCCATCGGTCCGGCTGTGTCCTGATCGGCGGTAATGGGGATGACGCCGTAACGCGAGATGCGCCCGACGGTCGGCTTGATCGCGGCGAGCATGTTCTGGTTCGCAGGGCTGAGGATCGATCCCGATGTCTCGCTGCCGACGTTGGCGGCCCAGAAGTTCGCGGTCGTGCCGCCGCCCGAGCTCGATCCGCCGGTGGCCAGCGCCGGCCGTCCGTCGCCGGTTTCCGTGCGCGGATCGCGGCGGGGATCGTAGGGATTGAATCCGTAGCCGTTGAGCGCGTTGTAATTCGTCGGCATCGGCGGATTGCCGGCCACCCAGTTGGCGAGCTCGGTGAGCTGCGTTTTAGCGATGATGATGGCGCCGGCATCGCGCAGGTTCTTTGTCAGCGTCGCGTCGTACGGCGGCGTGAGATTGGCGAAGGCCATCGCGCCGCCAGTCGTGAGCAGGTCGGTGGTCTGGATGTTGTCCTTGAGCGCGATCGGGATCCCGTGCAGCGGTCCGCGAACCTTTCCAGCGGCTCGCTCTTTGTCGCGATCGTCCGCTTCTTTGAGCGCGTTCGGATTGACAGTGATCGCCGCGTGCAGCTTGTCCTCGTACATTGCGATGCGCAGCAGGTATTGCTGCACGAGCTCGTGCGATGTCACGCGTCCCTCTTTCAAAGCAGCCTGCATGTCGGAGATGCTGGCTTCGACGACGGTGAAGGGCTTCGGCGCGGGTTTGGTGGCTCCGAACGCGGTGCTGGCGATGGCGAAAAGAAGGAGGACGGATGTTGCGGCGCTCTTCATGAGCGGGGATTGTAAGTCCACGCAGCGTGCGGTTTGTCATTCTGATCCGGCGGAACCGCGGGGTGGAAGGGCGGTGGGAGCGGTGGAGCGCGGAGAGGAATCCCCTGACGAAAGAAAAAACGCGCTTCGAAGGAGGGGATTTCTCATCGTGCTGCACCGCTCACGCCCACCCTTCCACCCCGCGGTTCCGCCGATTCGAAATGACAGCGCCCACCTTGCGCTCCCTACTTCGTAATCACTCCCCGCAATCCTCCCGAGATCAGCGATGCCAGGTTCGTCAGGATTCGCGGCAGCGCTAATCCGCCGGGGCTGGCCAGATACATCGGCTCCCACTCCGGATCGAACTTCTCTTTGTATTGGCGCAGTCCCTGGAAGTTGTAGAAGTTTTCGCCGAAGCGATACGCCAGTGATCCGACGCGGCTCCAGAGCGTTCCCAGCGTGCGGTTCTCCAGTCCTGACAATGGGGCCATGCCGAGGTTGAACCAGCGGTAGCCTTGCTGCTGGCCCCACACGATGAGGCTGACGAACATGTAGTCCATCACTCCCGCCGGGGCGTCGGGAAGATGGCGCATCAGATCGACGGACAGCTCATCGCCGGCACCTTTCCAAAGATTGGAGAAAGCGACAATCTGAGTGCCGCGGCGCACCACCGCGATATCACAACGGCGCAGATACTCCTCGGAGAAGAATCCAAGCGAGAAGCCCTTTTCCCGCGTTCGTTTCTCTGCAAGCCAGGAATCGGAGATGGCCCGAAGCTCGTCGATGATCGGTTCGGATGCGACGATCTCGAACGAGCAGCCGTCGGTCTCGAGGCGGCGCTGCGTGTAGCGCATCCACTTTCGTTTGCGTCCATCGAGAGAGAAGGAATGCAGATTGACGCGCGCTTCCTCGCCGATCTTCAGGAGGGTCAGGCCGAGGTCGAGATAGAAGTGAAGGTTTTGGCGTTGCACTTCGTAGAAAACGGGCCAGCCCGCGTGCAGATCACACATCTCGCGAAACCGCCAGATCAGTTCCTGTTTCTCATCATCCGCGCCGACCGGATCGCCCATCGCAATCCAGCTTCGTCCCTCGACGCCGTACATCAGAAAGGAGCGGCCGGTGGGGCTGAAGAGCAGCGGTTTGTCGCCGAGCAGCGCGAGATTGGCCTGGCTGTTCCTCTCACTCTTGAGAATGACCATCGCGTTCTCGACTTCTTCGGATGCCGGCGGATCAGGCTCTTCGGGTGCGGGCCGCAGCAGGCGCTGAATCGAGAAAAGAAGGAGCAGACCGCCGACGCCGACGGAGGCGCGAAGAAATCGCGGAGCGTCGGCGCGGAACGAGAAGTGCCACCAGAGATCGCGCGTATATTCGACGTGCTTGTAGCTGAAGAAGCCGAGCCATGCGAACGAGATCAGAACGAGGAGGATGGCAGAGACCCAGCCCGGTCCGAATCCTTCGTTGAGGAGTGAGGCCTTGCGGTAGAAGTGCCGCCGCGACGCTACGAGCGCGAAGAGCATCACCGCCAGGATGGTGGCCTCTTCGAAGTCGCCACCTTTGAATAGCTGGAAGAGGATTCCTGCGCCGAGGACGGCGACGGTGAGGTGGTAGGCGGCGTCGAGCCGGCGCTGCAGGCCGCGCGCGAGCAAGAGTAATGCAGCCCCGGCAATCGAGCCGAAGAAGTGCGACAGCTCGACGATCGGCAGAGGGACGAGCCGCCGGAGCACGAACGTTCTTCCCGGCAGCGTCGGCGTCGCGCCCGAAAACAAAAGCACGGCGCCGACGACGAATGTCGTGAATGCGAGAAGTTGTGGTGCGATGCCCGGAGCCCATCGTCCGAAGATCCGCCAGGCTTTGGCGACACCCTCGCGTTTCTCGATGACCTCGTGCATGGCCATGAGGACGATCGCCACGAGCAGCGGGAGCAGGTAGTAGATGACGCGGAACGCAACGAGCGACCCGAGGATCGCGGACGGCGTGTAAAGCGGCGTGAGAAAAACGAGGATGATCGCTTCGAAGATCCCGATTCCGCCCGGCACATTCGAGGCCACGCCCGCGATCTGCGCGAGGAGAAAGATGGCCAGCAGATGCGGGAATGTCAGGGGAATCCCGTTAGGCAGGAGGATATAGAGGACACCCGCGGCCAAAGCCCAATCGATGCACGACGTCGCGACCTGCGCGACGAAGAGTCCGGGCGAAGGCAGATCGAACTCCCACTGCTTGATCCGGATCGGCTCGCGGCGGATCCCGATCCAGAAAATGTAGCTGAGCGCAGGCACGAGGAGGACCACGCCAAGCAGGCGCAGCGAAGCGAAGGGGAGGTGAATCGAAGGAGGAACGTAGGGCGGCGCGACGATGAAGAAGACGCCACCCAGAAGCACGAAGCCGAGCCAGAACGTGATCGTGCAGAACGCCAGCACCTTCGCAATCTCGACCGCGGTCAGGCGCCAGGCGTTGTACATCCTGTAGCGCAGACCTCCGCCGACGAGACCCGAGAATCCGACGCTGTTGTTTACGGCGTAGCAGATGAACGACGCCAGCGCGATCTTGAGATACGGCAATGGATGGCGGATGTAGCGAAATGCCAGCGTGTCGTAGCCGGTCATCACGAGATAACCGATCAGCGTCAGCACGGCGGCGAGAATGACTTGCTGGCGCGGGAGCGCGTTGACGTAGCCGATGACGTCGCGGTAGCGGTAGTGCTGCAGCATGTCCTGCAGGACGCGCAACGCCACCGCAAACAGCGCCAGGATCACCAGCGGTTTGAGGAACGGCGCGACCTTTTTCAGTCGTTCCATGGTCATCCGATGGCCACGCCCTGAAAAGGCAGGTTCTCACGTCGCGCGCCCATTGCGCACCGAGTCATGGAAAAATCCTACTACGCCGGCGCGGCGCAACCGTGAGAGCGCGGCATTCAACCCGCAACGTAACAACGTCCCCATCGATCAACGCCATCTCACTCCAACGCGATCCACAACGCTACGTTGTGGGCCGCGGCCTGTTTGGCTGTCAACAGTAGTTGCACGTAGGTCTGCACGTCGAGATCGGCGTCGAAGAGCGCGTCGTCTTCGAGGTACTTCGCCGCGAGCTGCATCAACTCGACATCGTCCGTCGGAAGGCTGACGCTGAGCGCGAAGAGCCGCAACTCCTCCAGCAGCCTCGGAAGGCTTCCGGCCTCCAGCGGATCAGCGACTGTGGGGATGAGAAGATGCTCGACGCGATCGAGCGCCAGCGGCAGATAGACCGATTGATAGGCATCGAGGCCGGTGATCTGCGGCGCCGAAGGGATCGCGCGCATGACGCTTTCCTGCAGCTTCGACCAGCCGATCCCTTCGACAGGCTCCGAGCGATAGGCATCGAAACGACCTTCCGGCAGCGCAGGAAAACGCTTCCGCACCTCGGCCTCGATGGCCTGCGCCAGATCGGGCGCGAAGACGTCGGTGGCGTTCCCGGCGACAAAAACGATCGGCACATCGGGAGCGTATCGTACGTGGCCGCCGTTGTGGGCTGCGATTCACGAAAAAGCAGTGGACCACGCGGAGACGCGAAGACTCTCTCCGCGTCTCCGCGTGAACCGTCTCCCGCTTTTAAAAGAACCTTAGCCGTTTCCCAAACTACAATCCGCGCACCATGCGCCGATCCATGCTCACGCTCGCCGCGTTCCTCGCCACCACACTCTTCGCACAATCACCCGCCGCCGATCCGCCGATCTTCGGTTTCAGCGCGGCGGGCGCCGCGAAAGAGCGTGCTCTCGAAGCGCAGTTCGACTCGTCGCTCAAACGAGATGAGCTTCGCGACTGGATGAAGCGCCTCTCCGCGCGCCCTCATCACCTCGGCTCCGCGTACGATCACGACAACGCCCTCTTCATCGCCGGCTTGTTCAAGTCGTGGGGCTACGACACGACGATCGAAGAGTTCCGCGTACTCTTCCCGACGCCGAAACGGCGCGTCGTCGAGCTGATCGCGCCCGAACGTTTCGTGGCCAAGCTCGCCGAGCCGCCGGTGGCAGGCGACGCAACCTCGGGACAGACGAGCGAACAGCTTCCAACCTACAACGCCTACTCGATCGACGGCGACGTCACCGGCGATCTCGTTTACGCGAACTATGGCGTCCCCGCCGACTACGAGATCCTCGAGCGTAATGGCATCGACGTGAAGGGGAAGATTGTCATCACGCGCTACGGCGGCTCCTGGCGCGGCATCAAACCGAAGGTCGCCGCCGAGCATGGAGCGATCGGTTGCATCATCTACTCCGATCCGCGCGACGATGGCTACGGTCAGGGAGATGTCTATCCGAAAGGTGCGTACCGCAACGAAAACGGTGCGCAACGCGGCTCGGTGATGGACATGCCGGTGCATCCGGGCGATCCGCTGACGCCCGGCGTCGGCGCGACCGCGGAGGCGAAACGGATCGATCGCAAAGACTCTGACGTCATCACGAAGATTCCGGTGTTGCCGATCTCCTACTCCGACGCGCTGCCGCTGCTGCGCGCGCTCGGCGGACCGGTCGCGCCACCGGAATGGCGCGGCGCTTTGCCGATCACCTATCACCTTGGGCCCGGACCTTCGCGCGTTCATGTCGCGCTCGAATTCAACTGGAACCTCGTGCCTGCATACGACGTCATCGCGCGCATGGTTGGGTCGCAGTATCCCGACGAGTGGATCATGCGCGGCAATCATTCCGACGCCTGGGTGAACGGCGCGGACGATCCGATCAGCGGTCTGGTCGCGGAGCTGGAGGAAGCGAAAGCGATCGGCGAGCTGGCGAAGAGCGGCTGGCGTCCGAAGCGGACGATCCAGTTCGCGGCATGGGATGGCGAAGAGGAAGGCCTCATCGGATCGACCGAGTGGGCCGAGACGCACGCGGACGACTTGCGCCGCAACGGCGTCGTCTACATCAATTCCGATACGAACGCGCGCGGCTTTCTCGACGCCGGCGGCTCGCACACGCTCGAACGGCTCGTGACGCAGGTGGCGCGCGACGTTCCCGATCCGGAGCGCAACGTCTCCGTGCTCGCCCGAATGCGCGCGCACGACGCGACGCAGCCGCGGACGAACATGGAGATGAAAAAAGAAGAGCACGAGCGTGAACTGATCCGTCTCGACGCCCTCGGCTCCGGCTCCGACTTCACGCCGTTCCTGCAACACACGGGCATCGCCGCCCTGAACATCGGATATGGAGGAGAAGGGGGCGGCGGCTCGTACCACTCCGTTTACGACTCGTTCGATCACTACACCCGCTTTCTCGATCCGACATTCGACTACGGCATCGCCCAGGCGAAGACGACCGGCCGTCTGGTGCTGCGTCTGGCGAATGCGGATGTGCTTCCGTTCGAGCTGAGCACCTTCGCGGAAACGATGTCGCGCTATCTTGACGAGCTGACGAAGCTCTCCGAGACAATGCGCCAGAATATCGAAGAGAAGAACCGGCTCGTTCGCGAGCACGCATACGAGATCGCCGCCGATCCGACGAAGCCGTTTGTCGGACCGAAGGCGGAGGAGCCTGTTCCGTACCTCAACTTCGCGCCGCTTCAGAACGCGGTCGCGCATCTCAAGCAAAGCACGCGGGAGTTTGACCGTGCGGTCGCCGCACTTCCCGCCGATGCAGCGGTGCGTCAGGCAGCGGCCGATCAGGCGCTGATGCACATCGAACAGTCGCTGCTCCGCGCCGACGGATTGCCGAAGCGGCCCTGGTTCCGGCATCAGATCTACGCGCCCGGCTTTTACACGGGCTACGGCGTGAAGACCGTGCCCGGCGTACGCGAAGCGATCGAGCAGAAAGACTGGACGGAAGCGAATCGCCAGATCGAGCTCGCGGCAAGTGTGATCAACAGGTACGTGGCCGAGACGGAGAAGAACCTCACGACCGTGCGCGGAAAATGAGTAGAGCTGTCATCGTAGCTGTCATCCTGAGCCGCCGAAGCCGCCGCACGATTTGGTGTGCGTCCAACTGGCAGTGATCGGCGGCGCAGGACGGTCGAAGGACCCCCTGCTTTGTGCCTGTTCTTTCATCGCCCTGCACAGAATCAGGGGGTCCTTCGACCTCCTCCACCGCCGGCTCTTGTTGGACAGCAAACATGGCGAATCTAGCGGCGGCTCCGGCGGTCTCAGGATGACAGCGTGGATGACAGCGACAACGTCGCGCGCACCTTTCGGCGCGCCATCTTCACCTCGCCAGCAGGTAAATCACTTCGCCTTTACGCGACATCCCCAGATCTTCACGGGCGACGCGCTCGACGGAGTACGTCGATCTCTTCACGCTATCGATCTCCGCGCGTAAGCGGGCGTTTTCTTTTTCGAGCACGCGCACTTCCGCATTCAGCGATTCGACGCGCTTGCGCGACTGCTGTAGCTCCGACGTCGCGCGCCCGGTGAAGAAGAGCGAGGCGATTCCGCCGAATGCGACCACAGCCACCACGATCACCGCGATTCTGCGGATGGCCAATGCGGCGCGGCGTGGCGCGCGGGAGGAGACGGCGGGATGCATGTGTCAGGGTAGTGTCGCGGGTCGGCGCCACCGTGTCAACGCCGTATAATCCGTTTCGGTGACGCGCGACGCCGCACAGAACCCTCTCACCGAGCGGTACGCCTCGAAAGAGATGTCGTATCTATTCTCGGCTGACTACAAGTTCCGCACGTGGCGGAGGCTCTGGATTGCGCTCGCTGAAGCGGAGCGCGAGCTCGGGCTGCCGATCAGCGCGGAACAGATCGCTGATCTCAAAACGCACGCGTCCGACATCAACTATGCCGACGCCGAGCGGCGCGAGCGCGAGATCCGTCACGATGTGATGGCGCACATCTATGCCTTCGGTCTCCAGGCCTCCTCCGCGAAGGGCATCATCCATCTCGGCGCCACATCCGCCTTCGTCACCGACAACACCGACATCCTGCAGATGAACGAGGCGCTGGGCATCATCCGGCGCCGCATCGTCAACCTGATGGCCAAGTTACGCGCCTTCGCCTGGCAATGGCGCGCGACGCCATCGCTCGCGTTCACGCACTTTCAGCCGGCGCAATTGACGACGGTCGGGAAGCGCGCAACGCTCTGGCTGCACGACCTTCTTCTCGATTATCGCGAGGTCGCGTTCCGCATCTCGCAACTCGCGCTTCTCGGCGTGAAGGGAGCGACCGGCACGCAAGCGTCGTTTCTCAGTCTTTTCGACGGCGACGCCGGGAAGGTCAATCGCCTCGAACAACTCGTCGCCGAAAAGTTGGGGATGCGCCGCAGTTATCCCGTGTCGGGGCAGACGTATTCGCGCAAAGTCGACTCGCAGGCCGTCAACGTTTTGTCCGGCTTCGCGCAGTCGGCTTCGAAGTTCGCGTACGACATGCGCCTGCTCCAGCATCTGCACGAGATCGAAGAGCCGTTCGAAGAGGAGCAAGTGGGATCGTCGGCGATGGCGTACAAGCGAAACCCGATGCGTGCGGAACGGATCGATGCGCTGGCGCGGCACCTCATCGTCAACGCGCTCAATCCGGCGTTTACCGCGGCGACGCAATGGTTCGAGCGCACGCTCGACGACTCGGCGAATCGGCGCATCGCCATTCCGGAAGCGTTCCTGGCCGCCGACGCGATCGCGCTGATCTATGACAACATCGCCGCCGGACTGGTCGTACACGAGGAAGTGATCGCGGCCAACGTGAGACGGGAGCTTCCTTTCATGATGACGGAGAACCTGATGATGGAAGGGGTGCGGCGAGGCGGCGATCGCCAGGTGCTGCACGAGCGTGTGCGGATTCATTCGCAAGCTGCCGCCGGTGCGCTGAAGTTGGGCGCGGGTAGCAACGATCTGCTCGATCGGATCGCCGCGGACGAGCTTTTCGGCATCGATCGCGCATCGATCGAGGCCTTGGCGGATCCCGAGGGGTACACCGGTCTGGCGAAGCAACAGACAGAAAAATTTCTGGTCGAGGATGTCGATTCGATTCTCGATGCCGAGCGTGCTCTCATCGGAACGGAAGTCGGAGAGGTGCGGGTATGAAGCGAGTGTTGATCGCAGTAGCGGCAGCAGCGCTGATGTCGTGCGGAACGAGCCGGCCGTCGTCGCCGAGAGCAACGTCTTCCAGAGCGGCTGCCGCGCCCGCCGGAATGACCGCGCACGGATCGGCGGGATGGGTCGGGCAGGAGTTCGCCGGCCGCACGACGGCCAATGGTGAGATCTTCGATCCAATGCTGATGACCGCCGCGCATCGCACGCTGCCTTTCGGAACGCTGCTCGATGTGCGGAATCCGAAGACGGGACAGACCGTCCGCGTCCGCGTGAACGACCGTGGTCCGTACGTCGGCGATCGCCTCATCGACCTCTCGTTTGCCGCGGCACAACAAATCGGCTTGTCGGATGGCGGCGGTGGCGATGTCGACATGACCGTCGTGAAGGTCGGACTCGGCGATCTCGAGCCGCCCGCCGCATTCGCGGTCAACGTTCCGGACAATTCGAGCGTCGCGGCGGTGCCGCCGGTTCCTGTGCCGATGCCAGTTCCAACGCCAACACCAGCGCCAGCCGAGCCACAGCCGTCGCCTGCGCCCATGCCGGCAGAGCCGCAGCCGTCGCCAGTTCCTGCGACCGTCGATCGAGTGGAAGTAACGGAGCAACCGCAGTCCACGCACGTCGAAACGCGTAAGGAAGTGGCCGCGAACGGTACGACGATCGTCGAGACGCCGGTGACGTCGACGCCGCTGCCAGCGCCGGCAGCCGCACCCGCGACGACTACTCGTCGTCCCACGCCTGCACCGGCAACACCCGCATCCTCGACTTCGCAATCCAAGCCGGCGACCTCGGCGTCAGGCAAGTACGTGGTGCAGGTCGGCGCGTTTTCGCAGGAAGCCAACGCCAAAGCGCTCCAGAAAAAACTGAAAGCGATCGGACAGGATTCGACGATCGATCATCCCTCGCTCTATCTCGTGCGCATCGGTCCCTTCGATACGCGCGAACAGGCCGTCAGCATCCGCTCGAAGCTGGAAGCATCGGGGATCTCGGCGATCATTACTTCGAAGTAGATGCGCGGGGGTCGGGTGTCGGGGTCGCAGTGAGGCGTTTAGCCGGCAGTGCGACCTGTCATTTCGAATCGGCGGAACCGCGGGGCGGGAAGGGCGGAGCGGTGGAGCACGATGAGAAATCCCCCGCCTATGAAACGAATACTTTCGATCGTCAGGGGATTTCTCTCCGCGCTTCACTGCTCCCACCCTTCCACCCCCGCGGTTCCGCCGGATCGGAATGACAGCGTCAGGAAGCGGGGGATTTCTCATCGTGCTCCACCGCTCCGCCCACCCGGCCTGCCCCGCGGTTCCGCCGATTCGAAATGACAGGCGGCAGGAAGGGGGATTTCTCATCGTCCACCGCTCCCACCCCCCCTTTCACCCCCGCGGTTCCGCCGGATCAGAATGACAAACTCACTCTGATCTCTGCTTCTCCGGCTCCCGACTCCCGCTCACCTGCGACACCCCGGTATAATCCGCCGCCATTTCAAAACCCACTAAGGAAAATCACTCATGTCGAATCGCACGTTTACGATCATCAAGCCGGACTCGGTCCGCAAGGGCAACTTCGGAAAAATCATCAGCCGCCTCGAAGCGGATGGCTTTCGCATTCTGGGACTGAAGAAGATCAGCCTTTCCACGAAACAGGCGGAAGGGTTTTACGCCGTTCACAGCGCGCGGCCTTTTTATAACGATCTCGTGAAGTACATGACGTCTGGTCCCGTGTTCGTCGCGGCGCTGGAGAAGGAAGGCGCGGTCCCCGCGTTGCGCAAGATCATGGGCGCGACCGACCCGTCGAAGGCCGACGCCGGAACGATCCGCAAAGACTTTGGCGAATCGATCGAGCAGAACGCCATTCATGGTTCCGATTCGGATGAAAACGCCGCGATCGAAATCGGATTCTTTTTCGCGGCCTCAGAGCTGTTGTAGAACGTGGGCTTGCGGGGGTCGGGAGTCGGAGGGCGTAAGACGAGGCTCCGGCTCCCGGCTCGCTCCGGAGATCCGCAGCATCGGTCCCGCGGCGTCGTAATCGATGGGAAGGTAGAGCGTGAAGCAGGTGCCGCGCCCAACCACCGACTGCACATCGATCCGCCCGTGATGCAGCTCCACAAAATTGCGCGTCAGCGATAGTCCCAATCCCGTGCCCCCTCGACGCGCCCGCCGTCCTTCCTCGGTCTGATAGAACTCGTCGAAGATCCGTTGGAGCTCGTCGGGCGCGATCCCGATCCCTTCGTCGGTAACATCGATCCGAACTGTTGCAACCTCCAACGGCGACAGCGCTGCCGGGAGGGAATGGACTGCGATCGTGACCGGTCCGCCGCGCGGCGAGAACTTCACGGCGTTCGAAAGCAGGTTGAAGAGGATCTGCTTCAGCCGCCCTTCATCGAGACGCACCGGTGGCACGGCCGGCTCGATGAAGGCCGTGATGCTGACCTTGGCCTCCGCGGCGAATCCCTTCATAACTCGCTCCACCGAGGCGATGGTGTCGCGCAAGTCGAACTCGTCGGTGCGCAGCTCCATCTTGCCCGCTTCGATCTTTGAGAGGTCGAGGATGTCGTTGATCAGGTCGAGCAGATGATTGCCGGCGACGTGAATGTTTTCCAGGAACTTGTAGAGGCGGCTGGGCAGCGTGGCGCGCGTGTTTTCGAGCAGGACGCTGGAAAAACCGATGATCGAATTCAGCGGCGTGCGCAGCTCGTGTGACATGTTGGCCAGGAACTGGTTCTTCGAGCGATCCGCGGCGAGAAGGCGGAGATTCGTCTCGCGCAGCTCGTTCGTCCGCTCCATGACCCGTTGCTCGAGCGCGTAGGTCAGCCCTTCGAGATCTTTGTAGAGATAGGCGTTCTCGATCGCGACAGCGGCCTGATTGGCGATCGCCGTCAGGAGCAGCATGTCGTCGTTCGTAAAGGCGTTCTTGCGATAGCTCTCGACAGAGATGACGCCGATGACGCGGTCGCGGGCGATCATCGGGACTCCGAGCCACGACTGCGTAGCTTTCGAATCCGCGACCGCCGTCACACCGAGCCGTTTCTCATCAGCGGTGCTGCCGATGAGAAGCGGCTCGTGATGATTGACCACCCAGGAATTCAGTCCTTGCCCGACCGGCATCCGTTCGGCCGGGAGTCTGATGTCTTCGCGGATGTCCAGCTCGAAGGAGAGCTCGTTCGTCGATTCATCGAGGAGGGCGATCGTGAAGAGCGTGCAGTCGACGGAGCGTTTGCACTCGTTGTAGATCGCCGTCAGAAGTTGCTCGGTCGTGTAGCGAAGCGAGATCGTCTTGCCGATGTTCGTCAACGACGCGATGCGCTTCAGTTGCTGCACGCTCTTGATTCTCGTTTTCGCCAGGATCCGCGCCATGCCGATGGCGACGCTCCCGCTGAAGGCGAGCGCGATCAGCGCACCCCATCCCATCGACGCAAAGGCCAGCGCCGTCATCACCGCATACGGCAGCGTGAGCAGGTAGATGGCCAGATCGACGCCATCGAGGCGGACGATTTTTTGCAGCGAATAGCCGTACGACTGCGCGACGCGGAACATCAGAAGGATGTTCGTAATGCTGAGCACCACGCCGCAGAGAGCGACTTTCAGAGCCGCCGGGAACGTGGCGTGAAGCAGCGGCAGCTCGCCATTCAACCGCTCGTACAGCGTCGCCGCGGCCACGACGGGAATGCCGTAGGTGCCGAAAAGGCCGAATGTCTTGACGCGATCGACGAAACGATCCGTCGATTCGATCTTTGCCGGCCCGATCTGCTTCAACGCAAGAACACGCGCGACGCCGGCGACGATAACCGCCAGCCACGACGCGATGACGACGCCGAGGATCGGAATCATCACTGTGTAGGCGGTGAGAACGAGCGAGACGAAGATCAACTCCGTCAGCTCGAACTTCAGCAAGGCCAGCGTCGTGGCAAACGCGATCAGGATGCCGATGACGAGAATGGCGTTCGGTTGGAGCCTGTGAAAGATGGCCGCGGTCTGATCGAATCGCAGCCACGTCACCCAGAGCATCAGCAGCAGACCAGCTAGTCCCTGAGTCAGGAAGACCGTAATCGTGCGCCGCCGCGCGGAGTCAGAGCCGTTAGCCATGGGATTGCCGGATGAACGACCAGCTATCGTAGCACCGGAGGGGCAACAAATCCGTTCGTGCCTGACCTAATTCATTCGATGCTGCGAAGTACGAGGTCATGTTCGAAGCGGTGATCGCCTTCGCGCGGGATCGCGTCATCGTCGCGTGAGATCACGGCGTTGCGCAACGTGACCGGCTCTGTGATCTCCACTCCGTGCGCGACGATGCAGTTGTCGAGAACCACTCCGGCTGCGATGCGGCAATCGTCCCAGATGACGCTGTCGCGGAGCTCGCCTTCGATCGCGCAGTTTGCACCGATGATGCTGCGCGCGATTGTGCCGCGCAGCGACGCCGTGTCGTGGGCGAGTGAGTCGCCGGTCACGCGCGTGCTCTGCGCCGGTGGCAGCGCGCCATCAACCGTGAGCGCCAACAGCGCGCGCGATGCGGTCATGTAGCGGAGCGGCGTGCCGATGTCGAACCACGGACCGTCATCGACGACGCCGGCCACGAGCTCCGCTCCGCTCCCGATCAGCGGCTGGTAGACCTCGTCGACGATTCCTGAGAATTCCTTGTCGGGCAGATAGCGGAAGACTCGCGTCGAAATCAGGTGCGTGCCGGAGAACATCAACGGCTCGCCCGTCCCTTTTCCGAAACCGGTAATGAGATCGTTCTCGAACCAGACCGGTGTGAAGCGGTCGCCCGGCGGCGGATGCCGCAGAGTCAGAGCGGCCAGCGCGTCGCGCTCACGACGCAGCGAGCGGAGCGCGTCGTAGGGAGGAAACTGGATCGTGTCGCCGTTGACGAGGAAAAACTCGTCACCGCCCGATTCGAGGAGCGGCCGCACGCGGCGCACGCCTCCTCCGGTGCCGAGGATCTCGGCTTCGTAGGAGAATTCGAAATGGGCCTGACCGGCGTACGTATCGCGCAGATAGCGCTCGATCGGCTCCGGGAGATGGTGCAGGTTGACGACGAAGTCGCGAATGCCGGCCCCGAGGAGCGACTCGACCGCCCACGCCATGAGCGGCCTTCCGCACAACGGCACGATCGGTTTCGGGATCGTGTACGTGATCGGCCGGAGGCGCGTGCCGTAGCCGGCGGCGAGGATCATTGCTTTCATGTGGGTGTTGTCAGAGATGCTGCGCGCTGAAAGGCGGAATGTTGAATGTTGAATGTTGAATGTTGAGTGTTGAATGGGAGCCGCGCTTTCGAGCAGTTGCAATGACGGCGCCGACCGCCGACAGGCTTTCCCTAGAGCTCGTATCCAGTTGTGATCTACTATTACGAGTTACTGCCATTGGTATGTTTTATATCAACATTTAACATCCAACATTTAACATCCAACATTGAACATTCAACATTGAACATTCAACATTCCGACTCTCATTTGAACGTTCCCGCCGGGCAATCACAACTGCTCCGGCGGGAAAATCATGTGCTCCCCGAGATCGGGGCGCGTCCGCCGCGCGAGCCGGTAGAGATCGGAGTACGTCTGGCGGATGGCCTGCTCCATCACCATTCCCAGCTCGCCGGCGATCGTGCGTATCACGTCGATCGGTCCTTCGATCTCGAAGTAGTCGCCGATGGGCGTGCGGTCGAGCACGACTTCGACGTCGCGGATGCGCCAGACCTCGCGGAACTTCTGGTAGCGGAAAACCGGCTTGTATCCGAGGGAGTCGAAGAGCTGGATGGCGAGCTCGAAACTCTCGACGCCCGTCTGCACCTCCTCGCGCGACTTCACACCGCCTTCGATCGACATTGGTCCTTTGTAGGTTGCGATCGAGTACTTCCCGAACTTGCGCACACGGAGCAGCGAGCCTTTCGTGCGCAGCTCCCCGCGCCGGTCGAGAACGATGTTGTCCTCGAACGTTTCGGCATACAGGCGTTGCCCGCCGATCTCGTGCAGTTTGCGAACGAGATCGGCGCGGTCTTTGAGGGCGAACTTGACTTCGATTTCCTGGGCCATGGGGTTAAAGGATGAAGGATGAAGGGTGAAGGATGAAGGATGAACGCGTGTAGATCACTGCGGCCAGTCTCGATGAAACGATGAGCATTCCGTGCAACGCTCGAATCACAACTTTTGGCGAAGTCATGATCGATACGAAAGGTTCATCCTTCATGCTCATCCTTCATCCTTCCGCCTTCATCCTTCGAATCGCCTCCACTCCCGGCAACGTCGCGCCGGAGATGAATTCGAGAGATGCGCCGCCGCCGGTGGAGATGTGGCTGATGCTGCTGGCGAAGCCCGATGCTTTCACCGCCTCGACCGATTCGCCGCCGCCGACAACGGTGATGGCCTGCGACGCCGCCACCGCTTTCGCCATCGCCATCGTGCCGCGCGCAAAGTCGCGCTTCTCGAAAACGCCCATCGGTCCGTTCCAGAAAATCGTCCGGGCATCGAGCAGCAGTCCGCTGTATTCGGCGATCGTTTTCGAGCCGATGTCGAAGGCCTTCTGCCCCGCGGACAATCCGCCGGCGACATCCACTTCATCGATGCGCGAGGGTGATTCGAGATCGTCGGCGACGATGAGGTCGGACGGGAGCGTCACGTTCGTGATCCGGTTCGCGACTTCGATGGAGTCCTTATCGACGAGCGAGCCTCCCATCGGCACGCCACGCGCCGCCAGGAACGTATTGGCCATTCCGCCGCCGATCAGGACCGTGTCGGCGAGCTTGACGAGCGCTTCGAGCGGCTCGATCTTCCCTGCGATCTTCGCGCCGCCGAGGAGCGCGACGAACGGGCGCTCGGAGACGTTGGTGATCTTCTGCAGGAAC
Organism: Thermoanaerobaculia bacterium; assembly: GCA_034665065.1. Lineage (GTDB taxonomy): Bacteria > Acidobacteriota > Thermoanaerobaculia > Gp7-AA8 > Gp7-AA8 > JADGNZ01. Next base: position 51,837 of record JAXDGL010000018.1, read on the forward strand.
TCGATCTCTTTTGCCAGCAGCAAACCGCCGGCAGTCCGATCGGCGCCGAACAGCCGCGGCAACGCTTCGATCGATGCATGCGCGCGATGACAGGCGCCGAAGGCGTCGTTGACATAAAAATCGGCGAGCTTGCGAAGCTGTGCGGCGAAGCCTGCGTCGTTCGCTTCTTCACCGGCGTGAAAGCGAAGGTTTTCGAGCAGCAGAACCTGCCCCGATTCGAGCGCGGACGCTTTCGCTTCCGCCTCCTCGCCCACGCAGTCGTCCGCCCATTGAACGTCGGCACCGAGCAGTTCGGCCAGTTTTTCGCGCACCGGTGCGAGCGAGTACTTCGTCTTGCGCTCCCCCTTCGGCCGGCCGAAGTGGCTGGCGATCACGATGGCCGCACCGGCGCCGCGCAGACGCTGCAACGTAGGGAGCGTCTCCTCGATGCGCGTGGCGTCGGCGATGCGCGTGCCGTCGAGCGGCACGTTGTAGTCGACGCGATAGAAGACGCGCGCTCCCTTCGCGAGATTCAAATCGTCGAGCGTGCGGATTTGAATGAGACTCATACGCTTTGAAGGGCGTCCTTCTTCACCCGCGCCACGTAGGCGATCAAATCGAGGATGCGATTCGAGTAACCCCATTCATTGTCGTACCACGCCAGCACTTTGTGCATGTGCGGATCGACGGAGCGGGTGAACGTCGTGTCGACGATCGACGAATGGGGATTGTGATTGAAGTCGACCGAGACCAACTGCTCGTCGGAGAAGTCGAGAATCCCTTTGAGCGCGCCCTTTGCCGCGGCGCGCAGCACGTCATTGATCTCATCGGCTCCAGTGGCGCGCTCGGTCCGGAAGGTGAGATCGACCAGCGAGACATTGGGCGTCGGGACGCGCACGGAGATGCCGTCGAATTTTCCTTTCAGCTCCGGCAGCACGAGGCCGACCGCTTTTGCGGCGCCGGTCGTGGTGGGAATCATCGACATCGCCGCAGCCCGGCCACGCCGCACATCCTTGTGCGGGAGATCGAGGATCTCCTGATCGTTCGTGTACGAGTGGATCGTGGTCATGATCCCCATCTCGATGCCGAACTTCTCGTGCAGCACTTTCGCCACCGGAGCCAGGCAGTTCGTCGTACACGATGCGTTGGAGATCACGCGATGCGCAGCGGGATCGAAGACGTCTTCGTTGACGCCGATGCAGATCGTGACGTCCGCGTCTTTCGACGGCGCGGAGATGATGACGTGCTCGACCGGCTTGCGCAGATGCCGCGACGCTTTCTCTTTCGAGGTGAAGCGGCCCGACGACTCGACGACGATCTCGACGCCGAGGTCGTTCCAGGGAATCTCGGCGGGATCGGGAGACGAGAAAACGCGCAGCTCTTTCCCGTCGATGGTGATGCTGTTGGCGGTGTGGCCGACGGTATTCGGGATCGTGTGATGCACCGAGTCGTACTTGAGCAGATACGCCAGCGTCGCCGCGTCGGTGAGATCGTTGACGGCGACAAATTCAATTTCCAGATTGCGCTCGAGCGCGGCGCGAAGTACGTTGCGCCCGATGCGCCCGAAACCATTGATTCCTACCCTGATCATTCATTCTCCGTGTAAGTTCGCTGTCATCCTGAGCCGGCGAAGCGCGGTCGAAGGACCCCCACCCACCTCGCCAGAAGGGAGGGGGTCCTTCGACCGTCCTCCGGCACTTCGTGTCCTTCGGCGGCTCAGGATGACAGAGCAGTCATCCTGGCTCGCCGCGTAGTATAACGACGCGTCTCGTACTGCGAAGCCCATGCACGTTGAACCCATCCGTTGGCGCGGCGACGCGCTCGATCTGCTCGACCAGCGCCTCCTTCCGCGCGAAGTCCGCTACGTCTCCCTGCACGATGCGCACGAGGTCGCGAATGCCATCCGCGACATGATGGTGCGCGGCGCTCCGGCCATCGGAGTGTCGGCCGCATTTGGCATCGCGCTGGCCGCGCAACGCGGAGACGACGTCGACGCTGCCGCCGCGGAGTTGCGCGCGTCGCGTCCGACGGCCGTCAATCTCATGTGGGCGCTCGACCGGATGTTGCGCGCGCGCGACGCCGGCAGCGATCTGATCGCGGAAGCGGAGTCGATGTTCCGCGAAGACGTCGAAGCGAACAAACGCATCGGTCAATACGGCGCCGCCCTCCTCGGCGACTCCGTCACCGTCCTCACGCACTGCAACGCGGGCGCCCTCGCCACCGCCGGCTACGGCACCGCCCTGGGCGTCATTCGCGCGGCGGTGGAGGGCGGCAAGCGCGTGGCCGTCTTTGCCGACGAGACGCGGCCGTATCTTCAGGGCGCGCGGCTGACCGCATGGGAGCTGCAGCAGGAAGCGATCGACGTCACGCTCATCACCGACAGCATGTCGGGACATTTTTTCCAACAGGGGCGATTCGATGCCGTCATCGTCGGCGCCGATCGCATCGCCGCGAACGGCGATACGGCGAACAAGATCGGAACGTACACGGTGGCCGTTCTGGCCAACGCGCATGGAGTACCGTTTTACATCGCCGCGCCGTTGTCGACGATCGATGTTCATTGCCCGAGCGGCGCCGAGATCCCGATCGAAGAGCGGAGCGCGCTGGAAGTGACGACGATCAACAACGTATCGGTGGCGCCGGAAGGGATCAGCGTGCGTCATCCGGCGTTTGACGTAACGCCGGCGCGGTTGATCACGGCGATCATCACCGATCGCGGTGTCCTGCGTGCGCCATATGAGGAGTCGATTCGCGAGGTGTTCTCATGGCAGACGAAATAGCGGACGATTCAGGCGCGGAGACGACACCGCCGTCGATTGAAGAGCAGGCGAACGAACCGATGGTGCTCGATCGTCCGTTGCAAGCTCCCGCTTCCGCGCTGGCCGCCGAGCATTTGCCCGCTGCGGGCAATCCGCCGCGGCGCTGGTTCGCGCCCGCGCTGGCGCGGCTCGTTCGTGCGCTGTGGCTTGGCAGCGGCGCGTTTCTCCTGCTCACCGCCGCCGCTGCATTCAGCGCGGCCAGCAACGCCAACGACGCGGCGAACGTCGTCGGCGCGGTGCTCATCCGATGGCATTACATCGCCCTTTTTGCGCCGCTGCTGCTCCTGGTTCTGGAGTGGCGCCGCAGCCGTCCGGCCATGCTGGTGATTCTGTTCATCGCCATCGTTCTGGCGTCGTTCCAGGGATTGCTCGACACGCGCATCCGTCTGATCCGGATGGAATCGCCCGTTTCGATCAGCAGCCTTTCTCCCGACGATCCGCTGCGACGGCACTTCGGCATGCTGCATGGGGCATCGTCGTTGTTTCTGATCGGGCAGGTCATCGCCGCGGGTATCGCGGTGGCGATGCGCGACCCCGACCTATAATCCGCCGCGGAGAAACTGTGGACCTACTGATCGTCGACGACGAGGCGTCACTGCGGGACTTCCTCTCGATCGTCTTTGAAGAAGAAGGATGGCGCGTGGAGACGGCGGCGTCACTCGCGGCAGCACGCGTCGCCTGCGCGAAGCTCGAGCCCGATCTCATCCTCTGCGATCTGATGCTGCCCGATGGCTCCGGGATCGACCTTCTGCGCGAAGTGAAAGCGGCCACTCCATCGGTGGCGGTCATCATGATCACCGCCCATACGTCGACCAAGTCGGCAGTCGAGGCGTTGAAGTCGGGCGCGTTCGATTACATCGCCAAACCGTTCGACATCGATGAGCTGAAGATCATCGTCCGCAACGCCGTCGAGCGGAAGGAGCTGGAAGAAGAGAACCTTCACCTGCGCACGGCGCTCGAAGAGCGATTCACCTTCTCGAACATCATCGGCCGCAGCGCGCGGATGCAGGAGATCTTCTCCGTGGTGCAGCGGATTGCCAAGACGACGTCGACCGTGCTGATCTCGGGCGACTCCGGAACAGGCAAAGAATTGATCGCGCGCGCCATTCACTACACGTCCGGCCGGCGAGGAAAATTCGTCTCGATCAATTGCGGCGCCCTGCCGGAGACGCTGCTGGAGTCGGAGCTTTTCGGACACGAGCGCGGCGCGTTCACTGGCGCGATCCGCGAGAAGCGCGGACTCTTTCACGAAGCCGACCGCGGAACGATCTTTCTCGACGAGATCGGCGAGACGTCGACGGCGATGCAGATCAAGCTTCTGCGCGTCCTGCAGGATCACGTCGTGCGGCGGGTCGGTTCGAACAGCGAGACGCAGGTCGAAGTGCGCGTGATCGCGGCCACGAACCGCGATCTGGCCGAGTCAATCAAAGCGGGGACGTTCCGCGAAGATCTCTTCTATCGGATCAACGTCATTCCGATCACGCTCCCGCCGTTGCGGCAGCGGCGGGAAGACATCGCTCTCCTCGTCGAGCATTTCATCGCCAAGTATTCGAAGATGCTCGGCGTTCCGCAGAAGCGCATCTCGGCGGACGCGATGCGCCTGATCGAGAAGTATCACTGGCCGGGCAATGTCCGCGAGCTGGAGAACGTCATCGAACGGATGCTCGCACTCGAGGCATCCGACGTCCTGACCACGAAGTCTCTGCCCGAGCATGTCCTGATCGGCGGAGCGATTCCGAATGTGACCTTCGATCTGCCGCCGGAAGGAATCTCGCTCGAGAATCACCTCGAGGGAATCGGCAAGTTCTTCATGCTCAAAGCGCTGGAACGGTCCGGAGGCGTGCAGACGCAGGCCGCGGAGCTGCTGCGGATGTCCTTTCGCTCATTCCGCTACTACGCGAAGAAATACGAGCTGATTACGCGCGATGCGAAACATGAAGAGGCGCTGGAGGTGGAGAATGAGAAGTAGTACGGTCCTGCTGCTCGCTTGTGCGCTTGCATGCGCGCAGCGCGCGTCCACGCCGATGCCGGCATCCGCTGCAACCGCTCCTTCCGACGCAAACGGTCCGCGGATCATCCTGCCCGACAAGAGCGTGATCGCGGTCGAAGTGGCGTCGGACGATGCCACACGCGCGCAAGGTCTGATGTATCGCGATCATCTCGCCGATGACCGCGGGATGGTTTTCCTCTTTCCGGAAGCGGGCGAATATCCCTTCTGGATGAAGAACACGCTGATTCCGCTCGACATGATCTGGATGGACGCACAACATCGCATCGTTCACATCGCGCGCGACGTGCCGCCTTGCAAAGCTGATCCCTGCTCCAACTACCCGCCGCACGCAATGGCTTCGTCGGTACTCGAGCTGGCAGCCGGCGTGGCAGCAACGCATCATCTGGCCGATGGAAGCGTGTTGCGGTTCGAAGGAATGGAGAACATCGTCGCAAGGTAGCGCCGCGCCACATCAACCGTTCAACGCCTCCTGTGTCTGATTCGTATCAGATCGCGCCGGGAGTGCGGAATGAATCCGTCGCGAGGGTATAGTCGAACCGTCATGTTTCGCAGCCGCGGGGAGAATCTGCGCTCGACGTACGTTCTGCTGTTCCTGAACGTCGCCTTCTTCCTTCTTCAGTACCAGGATGGGGAGAAGTTCGCGCGCCTGTTCGGGTTCGATCGCGATGGCGTCGCTGCCGGTCAGATCTGGCGGCTCTTCACCTATCAGTTCGCGCAGACGAGCCACGTCGGGCTGCTTTCGATTCCTCCCGTTCTCACGCTCTTTCTCAATCTCGTACTGCTCTCGCTGATGGGATTCGCGGTCGAGGAAGCGTGGGGTACTGCTCATTTTCTCCGTTTCTATTTGCTGTCGACCCTCGGCACGGCGCTGGTGGCGGCATGGTTCAACACACCGTTGCTCGGTTCGTTTTTCATCAACTTCACGCTTCTCTTCGTCTACGCCGCATTGAATCGCGACCAGACGTTTTCACTCTCTACGATCCTGCCGATCCGCGTCACCTTCCTGGCCTGGATGGCGCTCGCAGCTCTGCTGACGGGCGTGTTTTTCGGCAGCAAGGCGAATCTCTCCGCGCTTGCAGGCGCGGTGACGGGCTTTGGATACTTCGTCTCGCAGCGCATCCGCATCGTGGCGGTGTTGCCGGGCGGAGCCGCGCCGGTTGAACGTGACGGTGACACGGACCGCGCCGTAGTCCTGGCAACGCGGAACGTCACGCGCGTGACCGCAATGAAGAAGGCGATCGCGACGGGATCGCACGCCGACATCGACCGTCTGATTCATCTCGCCGAGCGTGAAGCGGTTGCCGGCGTGAACATCTGTCCGCCAACCGATTTCAAACCGGAGCATTCGGATCGCTACTGCGTCCGATGCGAGGGGTTCGCCGAATGCACAGCGCGCCATCTGCGTCTCAATCGTCCGAACGTCGTGATCGCGCCGGCGGTTGCTGCGCCGGTTGAGACAACGTAAGGGACGGAGCCCTAAGCATCTTCGCCATTGCTTCAACGTAGGTCGGACACTCCAGTCCGACGATCCCGGTTTTCTGCGCGACGCTGCCCGCGCGCTAAAGCCGCGTGCAGTCGGACTGAAAGTCCGGCCTAACCCACGAAAAAGTACCCGAGCGAGCAGGTCATTCCATCCCGTCTGCGTTTCTTCAAATCATGGAAGTCAATTGCGCGCGCAGCAATTTTCCCAGCGGCGAGCGCGGAATGGCATCGACGCGATGAACGGCGCGAATGCGTTCGAACGGATGCACGCGCGCGTTGAATCGATCGGCGATCTCATTCGCTTCAACCGTCGACGCGAGATGGATGACGTGCCCGAGCCGGTCATCAGGAACAGCGACGATCGCCGCCGCATCGCTCGCGATCTCGAAAAGAATCCGATCGAGGCGCCCGAGGTCGACGGACTCGCCGCCGATCTTGACGAAGTCGCCGGCGCGGCCGTGAATGCGCAGCGTCCGGCCGTCGACGGTGCCGAGATCCTCCGAGAGAAACCACCCGTCGATCTTCGGATCGACCAACCCCTCATCCGTGACGTAGCCCGTCAGTAGCGACGAGCCGCGAAACGCCAGACGTCCATCCGATTCGACGCGCGCTTCGAGATGGGGGAGCAGAACGTCTTCGATCGCGATTGTCGAGCAGCATTCGCTCATGCCGTAGCTCGGAAGAACAGGCCATCCAGCAGCACGCGCTCGATCGACTGCGCTCTCGTCGAAGGCCCCGCCGCCGACGAGGATCGCGCGCAGCGTGCGCGGCGGCATCACCCTTTTCTCGACGAGATCGTGAACCTGCGCCGGGACGAGGGACGCCAGCGTGCAGCCCGATTCCGCGAACGTTTGCGGATCCCACTCCATCGGCAGTGCGCTCGCGCCGGCGAGATGACATCGCGCGTAGACGCCGAGTCCTCCGACGTGAAACGTTGGAAGGGAAGCGGCCCATACATCGCGGCTCGTCACGTCGAGCCGCTCGTTGACCGCGGCCGCGGAGGCGAGGATGGCGCGCTTCGACAAGGCTACGAGCTTGAGCGCGCCGGTCGAACCTGACGTGGCGATGAAAACGTGCGCGTCGAGAGCCGGCACCATCTTCTCGATCCTCTCCCTCTCCTCGGCGGGCATGCGAGGATTGAGAAGAAGGTGCGATTCGGAGGAGTCGAAGTCGATCATCTAGCTTTAGTATTGTGTATTAGAGTGCATGTTTATAATTCCATATTTTATGAGTTCGTCATTCGGCTCGTTACATGCGGCGCCATGGCAACGACTCCAGCAGATCGTCGAATCCGAATCCTGTACCAGATGGCGGAACCAGCCGCGCGGCATCGATGTGCATCCGTTCGATGAAAGGATTGGATTCGTAAAGAACGTGCGTGACCAGGCCGCACGTCGCCGTGATTCCTGCGCTCGCAGCGGCGTAGGCGGCGCAAAGCTGACCGAGCGGGTGATCCAGATACGACGTCACGACGATTTCGGCATTCGTTCGTGGAATCTGCTGCACGGCCGGTTTGACGACGAGCACGTCGATATCCTCCGCGCCGGTGCCGCGATCGAGCGCGAGGCGCAGTCCCGTTCGTTCGCGCAGTGATCGCCACGTCGCAGCGTCGTACGGACATGGGTCTTCGATGAAGTCGATGCGCTCGCGCGGAAGGGTTGCGGCGATGCGTACGAATTCATCGGGACTGAGCGTGGCGTTGAAATCGATCCGCAGACGGACGTTGTCCGGAATGCGATCGATGGACTTCAGTTTCACGATGTCGAACCCGGCCGGGGGATCGGTGCCGGGCCAATGGCTCGGCGGAATGACGAGTCCTTCGAAGACACTCTTTCCCGCGTGGCGCGCGGCAGCGTCGATCGCGGCGAAGCGAAGCGAGGCGGCAGTCAGATTCGTGGTCTCGCCGCGGCGTAGAAGCGCGAGCTGCTCGTCGAGCGGCGCGTCGCCGAGCTCCGGCCATGGGTGAATATCGGCGAATCCACCATCGATACGAATCAATGCGCCGCGCCGCGGACCTGACGTTGCGATCGCGCTCAAACGGCGGCGCGGGATCAGCTCGTACGGCCAATACCAACGATCAGCCAACTGCCGCTCCGATGATGTAGAGAATGCCGAACAACCATTCCAACGCGCCTGCCAGAACCAGGCAGCGATTCAGCTCCGCGCCGCGGCTGCGCGCAACGCGCGCCAGAAGTGCGATCGCGAGAACGATGGCCAGCATCGGAATCATCATCGTCCGTTCGTGGCGCAAATACGCGATCGCGGCGACGCAAAGGAAGGGAATCAGCGCGAAGACGACGATCTCGGCGTTCGCGAAACCTGGTCCGAAGCGCGCGGCCAGCGTCCGCTTGTTGCTGGTGCGGTCGTTTTCGAGATCGCGCAGATTGTTGATGGCGAGGATGACCACGGAGAGCGAGCCGACGGCAAGGCTTCCGATCCACGCGCTCCGATCGAGCGTCAGGCGTTGCAGATAGAACGAGCCGCAGACGGCGACGAAGCCGAAGAAGAGCATCACGAACACTTCACCGAGTCCGTGGTAGGCGAGCGGATAGGGTCCGCCGGTGTAGGCGTAGGCGGCGAGAATCGACGCGACGCCGATCGCCGCGATCGGCCAGCCGCCTCGAAGAATGAGCGGGATTCCGCAAAGCGCGGCGATCAGGAAGCAGACATATGCGCCGCGCAGCACGGAGTCTGCGTCGAGCAGACCCGCCTGCGTCACGCGCAAGGGGCCGAGCCGTGTGTGTGTGTCCGCCCCCTTCTTGAAATCGAGCGCGTCGTTGACGAAGTTCGTGCCGATCTGGATGAAGACCGCGCCAAGGAGGGCGAAGAGGAACGAAGGCCAATGCGTCTTCGCGACGCTGTTGATCGCGAGCGCGGTACCGACGAGCACGGGCGTCACCGCCGCGGCAAGCGTCTTCGGTCGGGCAGCGAGAAGCCATGGGTTCATGACAGCGCCTCGGGGCGCGTTGCCGATTGCCGGTTGTCGGTTCGCAGGTTCTTCCCACACTCTTCCAAGCCAGCTAAACCTACGAATCGAGCGCCTTCTCCCCCACGCTTTTTGTGGAGGAGAAGGTGCCGAAGGCGGATGAGGGGGGCGTTAATCGCGGCAGGCGCTGTGTTCGACGCAAGGTTGCTGGGAAGTGCTAAAAATCCCCACCCCCTCATCCGGCCTTCGGCCACCTTCTCCCCCACTGAAAAGCGTGGTGGAGAAGGGGCTCGATCAAGATGGATGGCGGGGCTGAAAAACGGTGGGCAGAGCGAGACAACCGACAACCGACAACCGACAACGCGCGAAGTGCACATCGTCGAAGCACACATGGGCTCAGCACACATCAAGGAAATCTCGGGAACTTCTTGAAATCGGGCTTGCGCTTTTCGACGTACGCGTCGCGGCCTTCCTGTGCTTCCTCCGACAGGTAGTAGAGCAGCGTGGCGTCTCCGCCGAAATCGAGAAGACCGATCTGACCGTCGCAGTCGGCGTTCATTGCGGCTTTCAAAAAACGTAGCGCCGTCGGCGAGAGCTCGAGCATCTCGCGGCACCACTTCAGCGTTTCTTCTTCGAGCTGCGCGAGCGGGACGACGGTGTTGACCAGACCCATGTCGAGCGCCTGGTGCGCGTCGTACTGCCGGCAGAGGAACCAGATCTCGCGCGCTTTTTTCTGGCCGACGATGCGGGCCAGATACGATGATCCGAGTCCTGCGTCGAACGAGCCGACGCGCGGACCGGTCTGGCCGAAGCGCGCGTTGTCAGCGGCGATCGTCAAATCGCAGACGACGTGCAGCACATGACCGCCGCCGATCGCGTAGCCGGCAACCATCGCCACGACCGGCTTGGGCATCGAGCGGATCTGCTTTTGGACATCGAGGATGTTGAGGCGTGGGATTTTCTCGTTCGGATCGACGTAGCCGCCTTTGCCGCGGACGCGCTGATCGCCGCCGGAGCAAAACGCGTCGGGGCCCTCGCCGGTGAGGATGATGACGCCGATCTCGCTGTCGTCGCGAGCCATGTCGAGCGCCTGCTTCATCTCGTTCACCGTCAGCGGCCGGAATGCGTTCCGCACCTCGGGGCGATTGATCGTGATCTTGGCGATGCCATCGCCGGTTCGCTCGTACTTGATGTCCTGAAAGTCGTGAAGGCTCGTCCAAGTCTCTGCCATGAGCCGGAGGCTATCAAGCGCGGGGCGCTACATCAACGGCACGCTCACGCGCTGCGGCGCGTCGACGCCTTTCTTGTGGATCGTGACATCGAGCGATGAAGCCCCGAAGGCATTGTCGAGCTGAAGTACGACCTTCGTCGCGCCATCGGTGTCCGTCATTGCCAGGACCTTCGTTTGTGGTGATGTCTCCATCGTCAAGTCGCTCGGATGGGCGCCGAATACGAACAGCGCGATCCGCCGCGGACCGCTGCTCATGTCTGCGATTGCGTTCGGCATGAATGTGCGGCCGGCAAATTCGAACGGATACGTGGCTGTCCCAGCGCGGTCACCGCTGACGAAAAGCCAGCTCTCGTCGTTGCCGATCGGGATCAGTGGAAGAATGGCGGCCTGCCCCAAGGTAGGGACAGTGATATTGACGCGCGCAAATCCACGCTTTTCTGCGGCTCCAACCATTCCGCGGTCCGCATCGCCCGTGCGCACGAGCGTCTTCAGAGCGTAGCTTCCGGGTGGGAGCATCAAAGTTCCGTAGTAGCGGACGCCGGTCGCGCGGACCTTCTCCCCGAGCTTGGCGATCTCGAAGGTGACGCTCCGATACAGCCGGTCGCGCACGATGCCGTCGCTGTCGAAGGCGTAGACGAAAATATCGGCACCCCCGATCGTCGTACTCGTCTGCCGTACGAGATCGGCACCGTTGATCTCGATGATGACGGGAACCTGCGAGACTTTCGAGTCTGCGGCAGGGGGGAACGGCGCCGCGAGCACGTTGATCCGAAGATCCTTTTGCGGGATGTCGTTGATGATGATCTGCCCGTTGGTCAGCGCCCGCTCGACCGGCGAATCGGAGCCAGGCTCGTAGTAGCCGGGACGATGCAACACGCGCATTCCGGGCGGCACGTTGACGAGCTTCACGCTGATGGTGTGAAACGCGCCGGGCGAGCTGTCGGGAACGTGAAAGCCGAGGACGTAGACGACTTCCTGCTGGCGAAGCAGGCGCGCAAAGTCGGTGCTCAAGTCGTTCGAGTTCTGAAACACTTCGCCGCCCGTTGGACGCGCCAGCAGAAAAAGGCTGGCGTTGGAGTTGACGATCGATCCTTCGTCGATGTTGTTCTGTACGCGTACACCCTGGATATCGATCGCCTGGAGGACGACGTCCGAGGCGCGAAAGTTCGCCGCCATCCGATCGAGAACGGCCATGCTGGAGGTACTGCCGAAAACGGTATCGCTGTCGATCTTCGAAAAGTCACCGCTCATGATCTGATCATTGCGGCTCTTCTGAGTCGTGGTGGATGCTTTTGTGTCGCGGGCATCGCTCCCCTGAAGAATCCGTGCGTCGAAGCCTTCTGAGAGAAAGATAGCCTGCTTGCGTCCCGGCACGGAACGGAGCGCACGGGCCAGATTGCTCAGCGTATCGAGCTCCCGCTCGATTCTCTGGCGCACGGCGGGAATGTTCTTCGCAGTGGCCAGTTGGGCAAGATCGCGCAGGTGCTCCTCCACCTCCGGCCGAACGTCTCGTAGCGGACGCTCTACCGCCGCCGCCGAGCTTCCCTCAGGAGGAGGTATCGGAGATTCGGCTCCCACCGGCTCGCCAGCGGACCATACCTGGGTCTGATTCGCGAGTTGCAACGGATCAGTGCCGTGGAAGTTGGCAGGATTGCCGATTGCCGAGGCGACAAGCGCGCGATCGGTAGTGAATGCCGTGACGAAGCGGAATCCGCGATCAACGTCGACGGTGGTGACTGCGACCCGATCGCGAGGACCAACACTCTCTTTCACGAAGCGGCGAGCCGCCTCCTGCGCGCGCGCCATCGCTCGCGGCGAAGTGAAACTCAGATCGAATATGAGAACGAACGAGCGCCGCGCGGCGGCGTTCAGCGGAGAGATCGCGCTGGCGTCATCACGAGCGGCGAAGTCGATCGCGTCGAACGACGTGATCGGTTGCTTCATCTTCTCGTCGTAAAGCGTGAAGTTTGCGGCGGTGAGACCGCGCACAGGATTTCCGGAACTGTCGAGCACCGTCACGGGCAATTCGACGACATGCACGTTGATCGTCGATTCGCTTTGTGCGAGCGCGGCGGCCACAAACAGACTTGCGGCAACCATCATCAGGACTTGCCGAAGGGTCATGATTACGGCCGCACCACCGCGACGCTGGCCGTCTGCGCCTCGGTCACGCCCTTCTTATGAACCGTGACTTGCAGCGAGGAAGCCTGCGCCGGATCGTCGAGCTGGAGGACGAGCTTCGTGCCGCCGGTGATCGGAATCGTGCCGAGCAGCTTCGTCTTCGGGGTCGTTTCCCACGTCAGCTCACTCGCGGACGCGCCGTAGACGACGACGGCCACTTTGTTCGATGCCGTGGCGCTCGGGATGAAGTTCTGCCCGTTCAGTTCGAAGGGATAGTCGCCCGTCGCCCCGCGATCCGTACCTTTCACCAGCAGCCACTTCGGTTGCTCATCGATCGGAATCGGCGGCAGGACGACGATCTCCCCCGCCCTCGGCACGATCACGTCCGTCCGCGCGAAGCCACGCTTCTCGATCTCGTTCGGGTTCTTCTTATCCGGTTCACCGGCACGCACCAGCGACTTGATGGCGTACGTCCCGGGAGGCAGCATGAGCGTGCCGTAGTAGCGAACGCCGCTCGTGCGCAAACGGTCGCCGACTTTCTTCATGTCCAGCGTTAGACGCTGATAGAGGCGATCGCGAACGATGCCTTCGGAATCAAACGCGTAGACGAAAATCTCCGCGGACGCCACGTTGCCCTTCGCGTGTTTGGCGAGATCGGCGCCATTGAGATCGAGGATGACCGGAACCTGCGAGTTGCCATTCGCTCCCGGAAACGGCGCTGCAAACGAAGCGAGGTGCACATCATCCTGCGGGATATCGTTGACGATGACTTCGGCCGTCGTCAGCGCGCGCTCGGCTGCCGACTCACCGCCGTTCTCGTAGTAGCCCATGCGGTAGGAGACGCGGCCCGGCGAGTTGACGAGCTTCACTTTCAAGTCATGGAACTTACCAGGGCTCAACGTCGGAGCCTGAAAGCCGAGGACATAGACGACTTCCTGGGCGTGCAGCATGCGGTCAAAGTTGTTCTTGAGGTCGTTCGAGTTCTGGAAGACTTCGCCGCCCGTGGGGCTGGAGAGGACGTGCAGCCCGGCGTTGGAGTTGAAGTTGGAGCCTGCGGCGTCATTCTGAACACGGACGCCCTGAATATCGATGGCGTGGAGAACAACATCGGACGAACGGAAGGCTTTGGCCATCCTGTCCAGCGTCGTCAAGGTCGCAGTGTTTCCGTAACGCGCATCGTTATCGACCGCCCAGACCTGTCCTGCCATGACTGCGCTGTTGTCGCGCGCGGCGGCCTCGGTGTCGCGGGCGTCACGCCCTTGCAGATACTTCGCATCGAAACCTTCGGAGAGGAGGATCACCTGCTTGCGGCCCGGTACGGCGCGAAGTGTCTTGGCCAGATCAGCGAGATAGTCCACTTGCTTGTCGACGCGCGCCTTGATGTATTGCTCGTTGCTACGCGTCATCTGCACTTGCCGCTCGGCCATTTCAACATCTGCTACGGACTTTGCTTCGCCGGCAGAAGCAGGTTGGGGGGTTTTGACGCTGTCACCGTTCGTCAGATCGGCGACGAAGGTCTGATTGCCGATCTGCAGCGGATCATTACCGCGGAAGCCGCTCGGGTCGTTGATCGCTGCGGAAACGAGGGCGTGGTCGGTGGTGAATGCGGTGAGCAGACGGAAGCCATGATCGTTGTCGAGCGTGCCGACGCCGACGAGGTCGCGGGGCTGAACGGCGGTCGTGACGAAACGCCGGGCCGCTTCCTTCGCGCGGACGAGCGACTTCGGAGACGAGTAGCCGAGGTCGAAGAGGAGCAGGAACGAGCGGCGCGCGGCGGGATTCATCGGCGAGATCGCGCTGACCGCTTCTTTTGACTGAAAATCGATCTTGTCGAATGACGTGATGGCCTGTTTCTTTCCGCCGTCGTAGAGCTCGAAATTCGCGGCGGTCAGACCGCGCACGGGATTTCCGCTGGAGTCGACGACAGAGACAGGAACTTCGACAACGTTGACGTTGACCGTTTCGCGCATCTGCGCGAACGCAGATCCCACGCAGATCATCATGACTGCCGCTACGAATCGAAGCTTCATCGATTTCCTCCTGGATTGGCTTTTACAACAGCGATGCGAGCTGGCCGCAACGCCCAGTGCGACCCGTTCACTGCACCACCATCGGCACGCTCGACTTCCGGGCGTCGCTCGATCCCTTCTTGTGTACGGTTACGTCGAACGATGCTGGACCGCTTTGCAGGCCGGCGGGAGCGTAGTCGAAAATGAGCTTCATCACATCCTGCCCTTGTAAGCGTGTGACCTCGTCCGGAGCTTCAGAGCGCGGCTGGCCGCGGCCATCGGTAGTCGCGGTTTCCAACGCGAGCTCGTCCGGTTCGACATTGAAGACGAAGACGGCCACACGCCGGGAGCGGCCGTTGGCGACATGCGCGCTGGCGCTCGGCATGAACGGATCGCCGTTGATGTGAAACGGATAGGCGGCCGCTTCGTCACGTGAGGCGCCCCGAACCACAACCCATGATGCTGGATCATCGAGAAACATCGGCGGAAGAAGAGCGACGTCGAACGCAGCGGGAACGTCGACCGTCGTCCGGGCGAATCCTTTTCGCTCCGTTCCTGCGACACGGACGAGCGTCTTTACGTCGTACTTGCCGGGCGAGAGCGTCAGCGTCGAGAAGAGTTTGATCCCGTTATGCCCCGACAGTTTGGCGCGATCGATCGACAGCCGTTGGTACGAGCGGTCGCGAACGACTCCCGAGTCGTCGAATGCATAGACGTACACCTCGGCAGTCACGGCGTTCGATTTGGCATCGCGCACGAGGCCGGCACCGTCGATGTCGATCACCATCGGCACGGCGCCGGTGCCGCTTCGCGGAAACGCAGCAGCCAACGCGGCGACCGGGATGTCGTTCTGGGGAAGGTCGTTGAGAATGATCTCGGCATTCGAAAGCGAACGTTCCAGCGCGTTTTCCACGCCGGACTCGTAGTAGCCGGCGCGATGAAAGACGTTCACGCCTGGCACGCCGGTAACCTTAACTTTGAGCTCGTGGAACTTTCCGTCCTTCGAGGCCGGCGAGGCAAATCCGAGAACGTAGACGACATCCTGCGAACGCAACATCTTCTCGAGATCGGCATTGATGTCGTTCGAGTTCTTGAAGACTTCGCCTCCCGTTGGCCGCGACAACAGATGGAGCGCCTCGTTGGAGTTGATGTGAGCCCCGTTTTCGTCGTTCTGCACGCGCACACCCTGGATATCGACGCCGTGCAGGACGACGTCCGAGCCGCGAAACGTGCGCGCCATCTCTTCCAGAATCGTCATCGTCATCGAGCTGCCGTAGCGGGCGTCGGTGTCGACACGCCATTGATTTCCTGACGTCGTCTGATTCGCGTCGTCCTGCTCGTCGACGCTGGAGTGCACGTCGCGCCCGCGTACGAGCCGCGGATCAAAACCCTCGGAGAAGAGGATGACCTGCTTGCGGCCGGGCAGCACGCGAAGCACACGGCCAAGATCGCCGAGAAGATGCAGTTGCCGCTCGATGCGCGATCGGTTGTATTGATCGTTGAGTTTCTTCTCCCCCCGAGCGATGTCGGCGGTGAAATCATCGATGCCATGGACGTCGGCTCGCGGCGACGCATCCTGCACCGGAGCAGCCAGAACGGCGCTGCCGGCGATTCGGAGCGGGTCGGAGGAGACGAATGTGCGCGGGTTGGCGATGGCCGCACCGAGGAGGTTGCGGTCGGTCGTGAGAGAGGTGACCATCCGGAATCCATGGTCAACGTCGACGGTCGCGACGGCCGCGAGGTCGCGACGCCCCATCCCGCGGGCGATAAAGTTTTTTGCCGCTTCCTGCGCTTTATTTCGTCCGACCGGCGACGAGAACGAGAGATCGAAGAGGAGGATGAAGTTGCGGCGCGCCGACGGATTGAGCGGCGAGGTGGTCTTGCTGATCTCGGCCGAGGCGAAGTCGATGGCATCGAAATGCGTGATCGGCTTTCGCGCGCCACGATCGAAGAGCTCGAAGTTCGCCGCGGTCAGACCACGCACCGGATTCCCGGACCGGTCGACCACCGTGACCGGAACCTCGACGAGGTGGACGTCGATCGTTTCCTTGACCTGAGCAAAGGCCGCGCTCGTCGCGAGCAACAGAACGAGCGCAACGCGGCCGGGGCAACCCATTCGGATGATTTCTCCCTGATACTGACCGGACAGAATGCCCGAAATACGCGCCGGATTCCGTTACGTGTCTGTGGCGTTTCGCCGGGACGCCTTCGGCGCGCGCGCCGGCGCTTTGCGCGGCGCACCACTCTTCAGCATCCCGTCGCGCAGGATCCGCGAGATCTCGCCCACCACTTCGTCTGTGTTTTTTCCGAAATGGTCTTTCACACCGAAGAGAATCTCGATCGAGAAGTAGTTGTAGAAAATACGCGTGGCCAGCATCACGGCGGAGATCGGGGAGAGACCATCCTGGAGACGGCCGGCAAGCTCGTCCTCCATCCCATGCTTCTTCATGAACGAGTCGAAGCGCAACGCCATGTCGCCGTAGAACTTGCGAATGTGCGTGCCGTCGAACTCGACGACGTCGACGTAGATCAGCGCGACATAAGCGCGATAGTCCTTCACCGTCTCCCGCGCGGCGCGGCCGAGGTCTTCGAGATTCTCGGGGAACGTTCCCGACGCCAGCGCGCGGTTGAACGGGAATTCAGGGTTCGACATGGCCAGGAAATATTGATCGAGCAGTTCCCGGAAGATCGTCTCCTTATCCGAAAAGTGATGGTAGACGTTTCCTTTCGACACGCCCGCTTCCTCGGCAATGTCGCGGACACTCGTCGCGCCGTATCCGCGGTGCGAGAACAGTTTGAGCGCGGCTTCGAGGATTTGGGCGCGGCTGCGCTCGGAGCGCTCTTCCTGGTTCATGGTCTCTCCGCGGGTGTCGGGGACCGGGGGTCGGGAATCGGAAATAAGCCTTCTTGCGCGAGCACGTCACCTCCGACACCGAACATCGATTTTTGATCCGCAGATGACGCAGATCGACGCAGATGAGCTTTGATCTGCGAGCATCTGCGTAATCTGCGGATCACCCACATCCACTTTCCGACTCCCGACTCCCGAAACGCGACACCCTCTCAGGATGACACATCCAACATCTCTCGAAGTTTCGGCTTTTCAACTTTTCCGTACGGTGTTCGCGGCAAGGACGCGACGAAGATGTAGCGCTTCGGCAGCTTGAACTTCGAAATGCGCTCCGCGAGATAGACTTCCAGCGTCTCCGCAGTGGCATCGCCGACGATAAACGCGACCGCTACCTCTCCCCACGTTTCATCCGCAACGGAGAGGACCGCAGCGTCAGCAACATTCGGATGCGAGACGAGCTGCGCCTCGATCTCGGCCGGATAGACGTTCACGCCGCCGCTGATGAACATCTCTTTCTTGCGGCCGGCGATGTAGAAAAATCCTTCGTCATCGCGTCGTGCGAGATCGCCGGTGTGCAGCCAGCCGTCAGCGTCGAACGCCTCGCGCGTCGCGTCGGGATTGTTCCAATAGCCGAGTGCGACGTGCGGCCCGCGGATCCACATCTCACCGACATCTCCCGCCGGCATCTCCGCGCCGTTTTCATCCACCACACGAATCTCGGTGAACATCATCGGCTTTCCGATCGATCCCGCCTTGCGCCGCGAGTCTTCCACGGTCATCGAGAAGCAATTCACGCCCGCTTCGGTCATGCCGTAACCCTGTTTCATCTCGATGCCGCGCTTCTGATAGGCATCGATGATGTAGTGCGGGAGCGGCGCGCCGCCGGAGATGAACCAGCGCACGTGACGGAAATCCACGCTCGCGAATTCGGGCGACTCCATTAGCATCTTCAGCGTGGTCGGGACGCCGAGAACGACCGTCGCTTTCTCCCGTTCGATTCTGCGCAGAACTTCGGCTACATCAAACGTGCGATGCAACACGATCGTCCCGCCGACCGTGAAGATGGGGATGAGAAACGCGGCCACACCACCGGCGTGATAGAGCGGCGTGTAGATCGGACTGACGTCGTCCTCGCGCAGTCCCCAGTTCACGGCCGTGTTGTAGCCGTTCCACCAGAGCTGACGTTTCGGAATCATCACGCCTTTTGGTTTTCCGGTGGTGCCCGAAGTGTAGAGAAGGCAGTAAGGGTCTTCGGGTGTGGCGTGTGGGGAGTGGGGGGTGGTAGCGGGAGTCGCTTGTCGGGCGTCGGATTCCGACGAAACCGATACGCGGCACCCGATACCGGCCACGTCGAAGTCGCCGCTTGTGAACAGCACGCTCATCTCGCAGTCATCGACGATCTGCCGCCGTTCGTGATTCGTCGCGCGCGTCGAAAGCGGCACGACGATCGCGCCGCACTTGGCAGCGGCAAAGAAAAGCGCGAGAAAGTCGATCGAGTTGTGAAAGAGGATCCCGTATCGATCGCCTGGTCCGACTCCCGTTGCGACGACGGCAGCCGCGGCGCGCTCTGCGCGAGCGTTCAATTCCGCGTACGTGAGCCGCTCGCCGGTTTCGACCGCGACGAGGGCCAGCTTGCCGGGCGTGAGACGGGCCCGCTCCGCGAGCAGGTCGCCGTCGAAAATCAACGCAGCGCCTCCTGCATCAGGCGAACGAATTCTTTCGGTCCCTGGCGATGAGGAATGTGCGCCGCCTTGTCGATGATGTGCAGCGTCGACCCGGCGATGCGCGAATGCAAGGTTTCCGCGTACGCGACCGGCAGCAATCCGTCATGCGCACCCCAGATCATCGTCACCGGCATCGTCAGATCTTTGAGGCGCGGATCGATCAGGAAGCCGATCAGGCCTGCCTGGATGACGCGCGCCTGTGGCATCTTCGACGCGTTCTTCAACAGCGCATCGACCAGATAGTCCGCGATCGGCGTATCGGGTCCGTGTACGAGCCGCAGGACTTTGATCGCCTCCTCGCGGTTCTTCGGAAAGAGGTTAACGTGGCTCATGTCCCAAACCATGCCGCTGGCGTCTTCGAGCACGAGGTTCGTGACGCGCGTCGGATGGTCCGCCGCGTAGAGCATGCTCACCCATCCGCCCATCGAGTTGCCTGCGAGCACGACTGGTGCATCGGGTGACTCGCGATCGATGATCGATGCCACCGCCTTCACCATCAGCGGCATCGGCAATGGACCGGTTGCGGGCGCGCTATCGCCGTGTCCTGGCAGGTCGATCGCGATCACGCGGGCGCCCTTCATGAGCGCCGGGACGACAGCAACCCAGGTCCCGGCCTGATCGTTGACGCCGTGAATCAGAACGATCGTCCGCGCGCCGCTGCCTCCGGCGAAATAGACGACGCGATTTCCGTCGACGTCGACCGTGCGCTGGTCCATCCCGGCGCGAACGAGTCCGCGGCGCGTCAGCTTGACGAATGCTTCGAGCGGATGGCGGCGCGCGTACATCGTCGCGCAACCGAACGCGAGGAAGAGAAGGACTACGGCCGTCGCTGCGATCTTCATCCGAACAACCTCGCGCCATCCTCCGCCACGCGAAATGCGGTAGCGGCCTGGTTGTATCCGACGCCGGATCCGACGAGCACGACGAGATCACCCGGCTTGATTTTCCTTTGTCGCAGCGCGTCGTCGAGCGCCATCGGGATGCAGGCCGAGCCGGTGTAGCCGACCGTCTCCATGATCATGTGCGTCTTGCTCATCGGCAGGCCGAGGTCCTTCATCACCAACTCGATGGTCGGCTTGCGCACCTGCGTGAAGATCGTGAAGTCGATGTCGCTGACCTCGAAACCGCCATTCTTCGCCACCTGCCGCACGATGAGCGGCCACCCTGTGTTGTTGATCTCGGGAGGATAGCGCTCGTACATCTTGACGCGCGCCCGTCCTTCGCGGACAGCGATCTCCGTCGCCGGCTCGACGGTGCCGCCGGCGTGAATCGCCCATCGCGGCGCGTAGGTGCCATCGGCGCGAAACGCTGACGAGATAAACCCGCGCTCTTCACGTTGTTCGAGCACCGCCGCGCCCGCACCGTCGCCGTAGAAGAAAACCATCGGATCGTCGGCGCTTGTGAGTTTGTGCATCAGATAGACGCCGATCACGAGAACGGTCCTAAGGTGCGGACTCGTCGCCATCATCCCGGCCGCCGAGGCAAAGGCGGTGGGAAAGGAGGCGCAGGCGCAACCGACGTCGAACGTACCGGCGTTTCTCGCTCCCAACTTCCCCTGGACGATGACGGAGGTTGCCGGTGTGATGTAGTCGGGCGAGTCGGTGCCGACGATGATGAGATCGATGTCCTCCGCCGTTTTGCCCGCGCGCTCGAGGGCGATGTGCGCGGCGCGGACGGCGAGATCGGAGGTCACGACATCGTCGGGCGCCCACCAGCGCGTGAGGATGCCGGTCGATGCTTCCATCTTGTTGACGAAGTCGGGCGCGGTGGCGTCGAAACGCGCGCGCAAGTCGTCGTTGGTCACTTTGATCTCCGGCACGTACGAGCCGGTCGCAACGATGTTTGCGTGCGTCATAGGCAGGGACGAGGGACGAGGGATGAGGGAAGGGGAACGGCTGGACCAGGTTTGCGAGGGTTCTCTCCCTCGTCCCTTATCCTTCGCCCCTCGTCCCTGTTCCTAAGTGCCCAGTACCAGTCCTCCATCAACAGAAAGAACGGCTCCGGAAATGAACTTGGCGGCGTCGCTGGCCAGCCAGACGTACGCGTTGGCGATGTCGTCGGGCTCGCCGAGCTTCGCCAGCGGCGTTTTCGCGGCCATCGACTCGACGACTTTCTGCGGCATGGCCGTGACCATCTCGGTGGCGATGAATCCCGGCGCCACGGCGTTCACGCGAATGCCGTATCGCCCCAGTTCGCGCGACCACGTTTTCGTGAAACTGATGACGCCAGCCTTTGTTGCGGCGTAGTTCGTCTGCCCGAAATTTCCATACAAGCCGACGATCGACGACGCGTTGAGAATCACGCCGCGCTTTGCCTTGATCATGTGCGGCACGACCGCGCGCGTGCAAAGAAAGACGCCCTTCAGGTTGACGTTGATGACGGCGTCGAATGCGGCGTCGTCCATCATGCCGGTGACGCCGTCTTTCCACTTCACGAGCTGGGCGTCTCGCACGATGCCGGCGTTGTTGACGAGCACGTCGATGCGGCCATGTGTGGCGATCACATCCTCGACCGCTTTCTGGACCGAGGCGGAGTCGGTGACGTCGACTTTCGGGTCGGTCGTCACATCCCACGCCACGACGGTCGCGCCCTCAGCCCTGAACCGTTCGACGGTGGCGCGGCCGATTCCGGCGGCACCGCCGGTTACGATGACAACTTTGTCTTCAAGATTCAGATCCATTCAATGACCACCCACGCGCCTCGAAGAATCAAGATCAAGAATTACCGTCCGACCGGTCGGTTTGTTCTTTCGCGCAATGTAGGCTGATCGTGCGGCGGGTGTCAAGTGCGGTGTGGGGGGTAGGGAGTGGGGAGTGGGGAGTGGGAGCAGAAGCAGTGTAGTTACGGTCCGCCGCAGTCCTTACTATCGCAAGTATCCACAGAGCCGGCACCATCGCCGATTCAACTCCCACTCCCCACCCCCCACTCCCCACACCCCACGGACGCGGTAGAATCCCGCGCCATGTCGCTGCTCATGCAACGCAAAGGTCCGCCCGCTCCGCTGCCACGTCTCGAAGGAAAAGAAGTTCTCACCGGCCCGAATCCGGAGATCGCCAAAGTCAAAGGCGTCATGTTCGGTGGCCGCAAACAGTTCCTCGCCGACACCGCCGGTGATGAAGGTTTTGCTGCTATTCTCGCGAAGGTCTCGCCGAAAACGGCCGGTTACGTAAAGACGCCGCTGGCATCGAGCTGGTGCGAATTCTCATCGGTGATCGAGCTCGATCGCGCCATCCACGAGACGATGAAAGCGAAGTATCCCAATGTTCTCGCGCTCATCGGCGCGGCGTCGGCGGAGTTGGGAATCGGCCGCGTCTACAAATCGCTCGACAGCACGGAGCTTCTGAAGTTTCTCGAAAGCCAGGCGCTCTTTCACAGCCAGTTTCAGAAGTTCGGCAATGTTCGTTTCGAGAAGACTGCCAGCGGCGGACGGATGATCTGCAGCGACTATCCCGTCTACAGCCCAATCTACTGCGCCAGCGCGGTCGGCTTTTATCTCGAGTCGATCCTGCGCCACGGCGGCGGCGAGCCGAGCGTGGTCGAAACGAAATGCCACACGCTGGGCGATTCGCACTGCACGTTTGAGATGACCTGGAGATAGGTTCGCCGCAGCGTGCGGCAGCAACGCCAGAAGCTCCGACCACGAGTCCCGAGACCACGATCACGATGCACTTCCAACAGTTTTACCTCGGTTGTCTCGCTCACGCCTCGTACCTGATCGCGGACGGCGGCGAAGCAGTCGTGGTCGATCCGCAACGCGACGTCGATCAATACATCGAGGCGGCGGACAAACTTGGCGTCGCGATCCGTTACGTGATCGAGACCCATCTCCACGCCGACTTCGTGAGCGGACATCGCGAGCTTGCCGCGCGAAGCGGCGCGGAGATCGTTTTCGGTGCGCGGGCAAATGCCGCGTTCCCGCACCGCGCCGTTCACGATGGCGACGATCTGCGAATCGGGAACATCGAGCTGCGTGCGATCGAGACGCCGGGTCACACGCCGGAGTCGATCTCATGGCTCCTTTCCGCGAATGGCGAGCCATCCCGGCTTCTGACCGGCGACACGCTCTTCATCGGCGACGTTGGCCGTCCCGATCTCGCCGGCTCGCGCGGCTTCACATCCGAAGAAATGGCGTCGATGCTTTACGACTCGCTCCACGAGAAAATCCTCACGCTGCCTGATGACGTGGAAGTCTGGCCTGCGCATGGCGCCGGCTCCTCGTGCGGACGCAACATCTCCAACGAGCTGACGTCCACGATCGGCGCACAGCGGCGAATGAACTGGGCGCTGCAACCGATGACTCGGGAAGAGTTCATCGAGAAGCTGACCTCCGGCCTTGCCGCACCGCCACGCTATTTTCCGCGCGACGCGGAGATGAACCGTATCGGGCCATCGTCCCTGAATGACGAAGGGCCGCCGCTTCTGACGCCAGAGACGATTCCTCCCGACGCCGTGATCCTCGATGTGCGCGATCCCGGCATCTTTTGCGCGCGTCACATCGCCGGCGCGATCAACATCGCCCTCGACGGAAGTTTCGCTCCATGGTGCGGCGCGCTCCTTTCGTACGATGCGCCAATCGTCATCGCCGCCGATAACGTCAGCGCCGCGTTCCAGGCCTTTGTGCGGCTCGCCCGCGTGGGGATCGAAAACGTCGCGGGCTACATCACCGCGAGCGACGACTTCCCGATCGTGAGCATCCCGCAACTCACGATCGAGCGAGTCCGCTCCGAAGCGCCCGCCGTCCTCGACGTTCGCAGGCGGACGGAGTATGCCGAAGGCCACATTCCCGGCGCGCAGAACATCCCACTCGACGAGTTGCCTGAGCGGCTCGCGGAGGTCGACCGCGAAAACCCGCTGGCGGTGATCTGCGCCGGTGGTTATCGCTCGTCGATTGCCAGCAGTCTTCTCGCACGTAACGGCTTCACGAACGTGATCAACGTCGAGGGTGGCACCGAAGAGTGGGAGCGTCAGACGGCGAATCGGTAGTCAAGCTTGCCGCGAACAGTGCGCGCCACGCGCGCGCCGCAGACATCGTGGTACAACTCCCCGGCTTTGCGCCGCACACTCCAGGTAACCTCCGTCGCCCTGCTCACGATCTTTTTCCTCGGGCTCTTCCTTTGGAAAAGCAACCTCGCGGACGTGTGGCGGATCATGACGGCAACGAGCCCGCTTTGGCTCGCATCGGCGTTCGTCGTCAACTGGATGGCGCTGGTGTTTCGCACCATTCGCTGGCGTGTACTGCTCGCCAATCCCAAACCTCCCCGCTTCTATCCGACGTTTTTCGCCAACACGACCGGCTACATGTTGTCGACTGTTCTGCCGATCCGGGCCGGTGATGTCGCGCGGCCTGCTCTTCTGGCGAGGCGCACCGACATTCGATTTGCGGAGGCGTTGGGAACGGTGTTGACGGAACGGGTGCTCGACCTGTTCAGCATCCTCTCGATTTTCATATGGTTTGCTGCCGTGCGCTGGAATGCCTTTCCCAACGGGACGGGCGTTGTGCATGGAGGAGCGATCGGCTGCGGCATAGTCCTGGCCGCACTCGTGTCGTTTCTGTTCGGACTCTATTTCTTTGGCGGAATGGTTCGGCGCGCGCACGAATGGATCGGCCGCATTCTGCCGAAACGATTTCGCGAGCCGTGGATGAAGTTCTTCGACGCGTTCGCGAAGACGCTTGCGATCACGAAACGTCCGCGTGATTTTCTCACCGTCATTTTCGCTACCGCCGGCGTCTGGCTCTGCCTGACGGCGCAGTACTGCCTCGTTTTCATTGCCGTGCATCACCCGCTTCCGTACGACTCGACGTTCTTCATCAACGCGGTGACCACCATCGGCGTGGCCATTCCCACTCCCGGCGGCGTGGGCGGATTCCACAAGCTCTGCCAATGGGCGCTGACCTCGTTTTACGGATTCGACATCGATACCTCGGTTGCGACCGCGCTGCTGCTCCATCTCGTCGGGACGCTTCCGGTCGTGATCACCGGAGTCGTCCTCTTCGCGCGCGAAGGTCTGCGCTGGCGCGATCTCCGGCACGAAGCTGCTGATGTGCCCAGCGACGCGGCTTCACAGTCGTGATATACGGCGCACCGAAATGCGCTGCCCGTTCTGTGGCAACACGGAAGACCGTGTGGTCGACTCACGAGAGAGCCGCGAGGCCGACGTCATCCGCCGGCGCCGCGAGTGCACGAAGTGCGAGCGCCGCTTCACCAGTTACGAGAAGATCGAGCAGGTTCCGTTTCAAGTCGTGAAGCGCGACGAGCGGCGCGAGTCGTACGACCGAGGAAAACTGATGCGCGGCCTGCAGGTGGCCTGCCGCAAACGTCCCGTTGCGCAGGAAAAACTGGAGCGTATGGCCGACTCCATCGAAACGGCCATGCAGGACTCCAGCGAGCGTGAGATTTCCAGCTCAACGATTGGAACGATGGTCATGGAGCGATTGCGCGCTCT
This sequence comes from Thermoanaerobaculia bacterium, assembly GCA_034665065.1. Classification (GTDB taxonomy): domain Bacteria; phylum Acidobacteriota; class Thermoanaerobaculia; order Gp7-AA8; family Gp7-AA8; genus JADGNZ01. Next base: position 77,434 of record JAXDGL010000018.1, read on the forward strand.
CGATCCCGTTGCCTACGTTCGGTTCGCATCGGTCTATCGCCGATTCGAAGATGTCGATGCCTTTGTGAAAGAGTTGCATCAATTGAAGTAGATCGAGAATCACCTGATGGCGGCACAGGAACACGCATTGCAGAGGGAACCAGACGGTTCCCCCGAAATTTGAGAGGTCCAGATGACTGACGCGAACGAAGCGGCGAAAGAAGAGCCAATTAAAATCCCCGACGTCCTGCCGGTGCTTCCACTGAAGGACCTGGTGATCTTTCCGTTCATCATCGTGCCGCTGTCGGTGTCGCGCGAGAAATCGATCAACGCTGTCGATCAGGCGCTGGCCGAAAACCGCGTCATCATGCTCACGGCGCAAAAAGATTTTCAAAACGAAGACCCCGCCGAAGACGATCTCTATCGCGTCGGCACTGTGGCCATCATCATGCGGATGCTCAAGCTCCCCGATGGCCGCATCCGCATCCTGGTTCAGGGACTCAGCCGCGCGCGGATCGACTACTTCATCCAGACTGCGCCATTTTTCAAGGCGAAAATCACGCGAATCGAAGAGACGACCGCAAAAGAAAAAGGTCTGGAGACCGAAGCGCTGATCCGCGCCGTCAAGCAGAACCTCGACCGCGCCGTCGGCCTCGGCAAGAACATCAGCCCCGAGGTCATGGTGATCGCTGCGAACCTCGACGATCCGGCACGCCTCACCGATCTCGCCGCGTCGAACCTCGACCTCAAACTCGAAGAAGCGCAGCAGATTCTCGAGACGATGGATCCCGTCGAGCGGCTGAAGAAGGTCAATGACCTCCTCTCCCGCGAGATCAATCTCCTGACGATGCAGCAGGAAATCTCATCCGCGGCGCAGGGAGAGATGAACAAGTCGCAGCGCGAGTACTTCCTCCGCCAGCAACTGAAAGCGATCCAGTCCGAGCTCGGCGAAGGGGAGGACGTCGCCGAAGACGTCGAGAACTACCGGAAGAAGATCGAAGAGAAACAAATCCCCTCGGAAGCAAAAGAAGAAGTCGAAAAACAGATCAAGCGGCTGGAGCGATCGCATCCCGACTCCGCGGAGACTTCGATCATCCGCACCTATCTCGACTGGATGACCGGCCTGCCGTGGGGCGTGATGTCTGCCGACAATCACGACCTCGAGCGCGCACGCACGATCCTCGACGAAGACCACTACGACCTCGAGAAAATCAAAGAGCGCATTCTCGAATACCTCGCCGTGCGCAAACTGCGCGGTCAGAAGATGAAGGGACCGATCCTCTGCTTTGTCGGGCCTCCCGGTGTCGGCAAGACGTCGCTCGGACGATCGATTGCCCGCGCTCTCGACCGCAAGTTCGTCCGCATCTCCCTCGGCGGCGTTCGCGACGAAGCGGAGATCCGCGGCCATCGCCGGACGTACGTCGGCGCGCTTCCCGGACGCATCATCCAGGGCATCAACCAAGCGGCGACGTCGAATCCCGTCTTCATGCTCGACGAGGTCGACAAGATCGGCGCCGACTACCGCGGCGATCCGTCATCGGCGCTGCTCGAAGTGCTCGACCCCGAACAGAATTTCTCCTTCCGCGATCACTACCTCGGCGTTCCGTACGATCTGTCGAACGTCATGTTCGTCGTCACGGCGAATGTGCTCGACACGATCCAGCCCGCGTTCCTCGACCGCATGGAAGTCATCCGCCTCTCCGGCTACACGGACGAGGAGAAGCTGGCCATCGCCAAGCAGCACCTCATTCCGAAGCAGATGGAAGAGAACGGCATCAAGGAAACGAATGTCGTCTGGACCGACTCCGGAATCACACGCGTCATCACCGGCTACACGAAGGAAGCCGGCCTTCGCAATCTGGAGCGCGAGATCGGCACGATCTGCCGGAAGATCGCGGTGCAGGTAGCGGGCGGAAACCAGCAGGAGAGCTACCGCATCACCGACACGTCGGTCGAAAAATATCTCGGGCCGATGAAGCATTTTGCAGAGGAGCTACTCGAGCGCGATCAGGTCGGCGTGGCAACGGGACTGGCGTGGACCGCGGTCGGTGGCGACATCCTCTTCATCGAAGCGCTGGCGGTGAAGGGCAAGGGGAAACTCGTGCTCACTGGCCAGCTCGGCGACGTGATGAAGGAATCCGCGCAAGCCGCGCTCACCTACGCGCGCGCCCACGCGGACGAGCAGAACATTCCCTCCGACTACTTCGAGACGCACGACATTCACATCCACGTTCCCGCCGGCGCGATTCCGAAAGATGGACCGTCGGCCGGCATCACGATGACGAGCGCGATCATCTCGATGATCACAGGCCGTCCCGTGAAACGGAACGTGGCCATGACCGGCGAGGTAACGCTGCGCGGCGACGTACTGCCGATCGGCGGACTGAAGGAGAAGGTCCTCGCCGCGCGCGCCGCGAAGATCACCACCGTGATCATGCCGAAGCTCAACGAGCGCGATCTGATCGATGTGCCGGAGCCGATCAAGCGCGACATGCAGTTCTATTTCGTCGAGCATGTCGAAGATGTGCTGAAGATTGCGTTGCTCGATCGCGCTGCCGCGGATCAGAAGACGACGGAGCGATCGGGACGCGAATCGAAGCCGCTGGCCGAGCCTGAGCCGGCACCGCCAGTGACGGGTGAAGTGCCGGTCGCGCAGCCGGGTTGAATTCAACAAGAGAGCGGGACGTAGGTCGGACTCTCTAGTCCGACTTCTCACGTTCCACTGCGAACATTCCTTTGTCGGACTGGAGAGTCCGACCTACGTTTCGCCCGCCAGAAGAATGTGGCACAGACACTTTGTCGGTGCTTCGGCGATAGAATCCATTCATGGCTGACAATCCGCAGGACGACGCGAACGACAAAGGCTTCTGGGACGGTGGGTCCGCCGGGCATGGAACGAACAAAGAGTCGTCCGGCCGGCCGAACGGCTATCCCGGCAAGCGCTCCAATTCGCGCACCGGCTACCGCACGGACATCGAGTTCCCGCCGGAGACCGAGGGAAATCGCAGCCAGCAGAAAAAGTAAATCCGGCTCCGGCGCCGGAACGTAATCTCAGCGCCGGCCATGACTGCTGCAATGGATATTGGCGTCGAATCCAGCTCACTGCTGCCTGCCGTCGCGCAGGGGGATCTCACTGCGTTCGAGCGGCTCTACGACCGTCACTCGTCCACACTCTATGCACTTCTCCTACGCATTCTCGCCAATCCTGATGATGCGCAGGAAGTCCTGCAGGAGACGTTCGTGAAGGCGTGGACGAACGCGAAGATGTTCGACGCCGTGCGTGGAACCGACGTGGCGTGGCTGATCTCGATCGCGCGCAGCCGCGGGATCGACCGGCTCCGCTCACGCAAGATTCGCGGAGACCGCGAAGACGATGCCGGACGCGAGCTCGCCAGCGGACCCGGGTTCGTCGAGAAACGAACCGGCGCCGACGACGCGATCGAAGCAGAAGAGCGGATGGCGGTACGAGGCGCCCTCGCGGAGCTGCCCGAGCCGCAGCGTGTGGCCCTCGCTCTCGCCTACTTCGAGGGTCTCTCGCAGTCCGAGATCGCCGCGAAACTCGGCGAGCCTCTCGGCACGATCAAGACACGGATGCAACTCGGGATGAAGAAACTGCGGGAACGGCTGAAGGCCTATCGATGATGACGCCTTTGAAAAGTCATGCTGAGCTCGAATCGATCGCTGCGCTCGAAGCGGTGGGCGCCGCAACGGCGGAGGAGAGCAGCGCGTTTGCCGCGCACACCGCGACGTGTGCCGACTGCCGCCGTGCGCGCGATGAATACGCCGAGGCGGCGTCATTCATGGCGCGCGACCTCGAGCCCGTAACGCCACCCGCCGGCGTCCGCGATCGAGTTTTCGCCGCGATCGATCACGACAGCGCCAGCAACGTCGTCGACGCGCAAGAGCGATTCGGCATCAGCCGATGGTGGATGGCGGCAGCGATGCTCTTTCTCGCGCTCTGGGGATGGCGTGAGCTCTCGGTCCGCGTGACGCGCGAGAGGGTCAACACGCGCGAGGCGGAGATTCGGCGACTGGCGGGAGAGAATCAAATCCTCTCCGCGCGCAACGAGAAGCTCGCCGCGGAGATGGCCGCGCTGGCATCGCGCGACACCCGCACGATCGCACTGACCGGCCAGCAGGTGTCGCCGTCCGCATCGGCCAGAGTATTTCTCGAGCCGGGGCAGCGGCGTGCCGTCGTTTTCTTCTACAACCTTCCCGCCAACGCAACCGACAAGAGTTACCAGCTCTGGATTCTTCGCGGCGATCAGCCGAAGCCGCAAAGCGCGGGCGTCTTCGATGTGGCCGGCGACGGAGCCGCATCCATCTCGATCGAGAATCTCCCTCTGGCGACGGAGATCAAAGGTCTTGCCGTGACTCTGGAGCCGAAAGGCGGCGTCGCGCAGCCGACGAACACGAATTTCTTCGTCGCCGGCAGCACGTAGGAACTGTTCCTGCAGCGGCGCCGGATCAGAATGAGTGATCTGAACCTCGATCCATCAACCACCGCACTCATCGTCATCGATCTGCAGCGCGGCATTGTGGCGCGCGAGGCTGCGCCTCATTCCGCTGCAGATGTCGTGACTCGCTGCGCGAAGTTGGCGAAAGCGTTCCGTCATGCGGGAGCGCTCGTCGTGCTCGTTCACGTTGGTTTCTCAGACGACGACCGCGACCGGCTGAAACCAACCGCAGACGCAGCGCCGCCGGCGATGAAGTTGACTGCCGATTGGAGCACGCTCGTACCGGAGCTCGATCAACAATCAACCGACATCGTGATTCTCAAACGGCAATGGGGCGCGTTCTACGGAACACAGCTCGACATGCAATTGCGGCGTCGCGGGATCAAGACGCTCGTCTACGGCGGCATCGCCACAAACTTCGGCGTGGAGTCGACGGCGCGCGATGCGTACGAGCGCGGCTTTGAGCAGGTGTTCGTCGAAGACGCCATGTCCGGCCTCACGGAAGGCGCGCACACGTTTGCAATCACGACGATCTTCCCGCGCATGGGCCGCGTGCGCTCGACGGAGGAAGTGCTGGCCGCGCTCAGAGCCCGCGATCAAAGTCCCACGATGTTGTAGCCGCCGTCGACGAACATCACTTCGCCCGTAATTCCCGCGGACATCGACGAAATCAAGAAGAGCGCGGCGTTGCCGATCTCTTCGAGCTCGACGTTCCTGCGCAACGGCGCGCGCTCGGCGTGATGCTTGAGCATGCCGGTAAATCCTTTGATGCCGCGCGCGGCCAGCGTGTTGACCGGACCGGCGGAGATGGCGTTGACGCGGACGTTCTTCGGGCCCAGGTTGGCGGCGAGGTAGCGGACGCTGGCTTCGAGGGAGGCTTTGGCGACACCCATCAGGTTGTAGCCTTCGACCGCTTTTTCTGCGCCGTAATAGGTAAGCGCCAGAACCGCGCCGCCGCCTGATTGTTCGAAGAGAGGAAGCGCAGCACGAGTCAGCGCGACGAGCGAGTATGCGGAGATGTCGTGCGCGAGCTTGAAGCCATCACGCGAGGTGTTGACGAAATCGTTCTCGAGATCCTCGCGCGGCGCAAAAGCGACGGAGTGCACAAGCGCATCGAGCCGTCCGAATTTCTCCCCCACCTCGCGAAACACCGACTCGACCTCGGCGTCAATCGTGACGTCGCAGGGCAGAATGAGCGAGTCGGGCATCGCCGCGCAAAGACCCTCAACGCTTTCTTTGAGTCGCTCGCCCTGGTACGTGAACGCCAGCCGCATCCCCTCGCGCGAGAGCGCCTGCGCAATCGCCCAGGCGATGGAGCGTTTGTTGGCGACTCCGAAAACGATTCCAGTCTTCCCTTCGAGCAGCGGCATGCGATCCCCTTTGCTTGCGATCATAGCAAGCTATCCCCAGGCGTCTCGTTGATCGCGCGCCCAGAATCGCGGTACCGTTACGGAAATGAGAAAGATGGCGTTATTGCTATTGCTTGCTGCGACGCCGGCACTGGGCCAGATCCGCGGTGATCAAGCGCTATCGCCGGTGGTTCTCGGCGCCGCTCCGGCGCGACAGGAATCCGCGCGTGTCGCCTCGGACGGTACGAACTTTTTTACGGTCTGGATTACGCGCACCGGTTCAAATGCGATCATCGGAGGCGGCCGCATGTCTCCGGCCGGCGAATTGCTCGACCGGCCCAGCATCCTGATCGCGTCGGGCACCGGGCTTGGCGCGCCCGACGTAGTTTTCGTGGGAGGTAATTTTCTCGTCGTCTATCAATCAGGAACTTCAGTAATGGCGCGGCGGGTCTCCCGCGAAGGACGGCTGGTTGATCAGCAGGCAGTCGTGATCATCAACACCAGTATGCGTGGACAGCTGGCCACCAATGGCGACAATGTAGTGCTGCTCACGGCGACGAATACCATTCGAATGCTCGCCGCCGACGGGACCCCATTAGGCGCGGACCGCGTCGTTCCGAATGCCGGAATCTACGCACCCTCGGTCACTTCGAATGGCAGCCAGTACCTGATCGCCTATCCAAGCGATTACGCTTCTCGCGGCTCGTTCACCATCCTCAATTCAAAGGGTGATGTCGAGCACTCCAATGCGTTTACGATTCCGGAGCCTTTCTACATCAGCGGCCTCACCTTGGCATCGAACGGATCTTCATTCCTGATGATGCTGGTGAGCAGCAGCCGGATCGCTTTCATGCCGATCGACTCTGCTGGCAACGCGGGGCCGCTACGCAAGACCGGCTATCAAATAGGCGGCGCAATCGTCGCAACCTGGTCCGGCAACGAGTACACGCTGGCCTGGCCGACATCGAAACAGGATTACTCCTCGCAAAGCCAGATTCTGGCAGCACGTTTCGACGCGACCGGCCTGCCGCTCGACGCCGCGCCTGTCGCGATTACTCCCTTGCTTTCCGGCGGCAGCAGCTACCCATTCGCGACTGCCAATAATGGACGAGACACCATTATCATCACCCGCGAAAGTGACTATGTGGGTTGGCGCACGACTGCGGCCATTTTCAAGTCACTGCCGCAAATCGACGCCGAACCGGCAGCCCGCAGGCGCGTCGCTATCGCCAGCTCCGCGCCCGAGCAGGCCGGGGGCTCGATTGCTTCGAATGGAACGATGTCTCTGGTTGCCTGGCGCGAACGCGCGGGCTTTCAAACGGTCGCCCGCGCTGCATTCATCGCCGCCGATGGACAACTCGGCACTCCAATCGACCTTGGCGATGCAGATCCGCAGTCGGTAACGGCGACGGCGTCGAATGGCCGCGATTTTCTGGTCGCGTATTTCGATTCGCACTGGGCGCTCGTGGCCCGCCGCGTGACGCTCGAAGGATTGGATACCAATCCTACCGTCATCACTCCCTACGGAAATCCCCCGGATTCCATCGCCATCGGCTGGAGCGGTCAGGCGTGGGTGGTCATGACTGCGCGATATATCGTGACGATCTCGGGGATTACTGCGGATGGCGCAGTGACCGTCCCGCGTCAGGTTATTACACCCAGTGAGCCCGCGGACACGCCGGTCGTTCAGTGCGGTGGATCGGGATGTAGTGCGATGTGGCACTTGAGCACGCCTACGTGCTTCTACTTGTGTTCCTACACCGAAAACAACGTGTTCGCGCGCACGAACGCGAACGGGAATCTCGTTTCTCAAGTGCTGCTGACTGATGTTCTCGGCGTCACGCCGGCGCTCGCGGCGCCGCTGGACGACGGAAAGTCTCTTTTCGTCTATTCGCGCGGCACGACGATGTTTGCAGGACGGATCACCGAGGTTGGCGTAGTGCTCGATGCACCCGCCATCAACGGCGGCGTGGGCATTCTTTACAGCGGCACGAAGTTCCCTCTCCAACCCGTCGCCGCCGTGCGCAATGGGCTTTATCTGGTGGAACTCGACGATTACACCGCCGGCCGTCTGTACTGGATCCGGTATGTGACAGAGCCGCGGCCGCGAACCACCTCACTGGTCAATCTTCATCAGAGCGTGACGATACCTCTGACGATGACTGCGTCATCGCGCAACGCGTATTTGCTCTACACGAGCGGCGAGGACGATCCGACATTGATGGCGCCGCGTATTTTCCTGCGAACGCTCGCTTCGCCCGATCCGCAACCGTCACCAGTCCGGCGGCACGCCGCGCGCTGAATCACCCCGCCATCGGCAGATGCGAGAAGTACGTCTGCGCTGTGCCGCACTCGCGGCAGAGGAAATGGAGTGTGTCGCGGCGCTGCCAGGGATTGGGCGCGTCGCAGACCGTGCAGAGCGTTTCCCGCGGCGGGAACGGCCGCTCGCAGTGATCACACGCAACGGCTTTGCCGGTGGTGTTGACATCATCCTCGCAGCTCACCTCGCTGCAGACCGGACATCGCCAGCAAACTGCCATCGCGCGCGCTCCCTCCAGAAAATATGAACGATTGAACCGACGCAAGAATAGCAGATGAAAAAGGTGAGTGATTAAAAAAAATGGATAGTGGACAATTGACAATTGACAACGCCGTTGTCCACCATCCATTGTCAATTGTCCATTGATCGTTTCGCCCACGCATCCTTCAACGTCACCGTTCGATTGAAGACGAGCAGCTCGGCACTCGTATCGGGATCAACGCAGAAGTACCCGAGGCGCTCGAACTGGAAGTGAGAGAACGGTTCATTGCCGCGGACCGAGGGCTCGAGCTTGGCGTTCGGAACGACCTGCAGCGACTGCGGATTGAGATCGTCGAGAAAGTTGCCGCTCTCCTCGGGATTCTCGGACTGGAACAGGCGGTCGTAGAGGCGCACTTCGCAGTCGATGGCGTGGCCGGCGGCAACCCAGTGCAGCGTCGCCTTCGGCTTCCTTCCGTCCGGTGAGTCGCCGCCGCGCGTCGCGGGATCGTACGTCGCGTGCAACTCGACGATGTTGCCGGCATCGTCCTTCACGACGCTCGTGCAGCTGATGAAGTATGCGGAACGAAGGCGCACTTCGCGTCCCGGCGCGAGGCGGAAAAACTTCTTCGGCGGATCTTCCATGAAGTCTTCGCGCTCGATGAAGATCGTTTTCGCGAACGGCACTTTGCGCGTGCCGAGGGTGGGATCGTCCGCGTGGTTCGGCGTTTCGAACCATTCCGTACCGTCGTCGGGATAGTTGTCGATGACCACGCGAAGCGGATCGAGAACGCCCATCACTCGCGGCGCCGTTCGGTTCAGATCTTCGCGAGCGCAAAACTCGGCCAGCCCGGCATCGATCATGTTCTCGCGCTTGGCCACGCCGACGCGCTCGCAGAAGTTGCGGATCGACGCCGGCGTGTAGCCGCGGCGGCGCAGTCCGGCGATCGTCGGCATGCGCGGATCGTCCCAACCGCTCACGTGACCTTCCGTGACGAGACGCAGCAGTTTGCGCTTCGACATCACCGTGTAGCTCAGATTGAGCCGCGCGAATTCGTACTGCCGCGGACGCGATGGCACGGGCAGGCTCTCGATCAGCCAGTCGTACAGCGGCCGGTGCGCTTCGTACTCCAGCGTGCAGAGTGAGTGCGTGATCCCTTCGATCGCGTCCGACAGCGGATGGGCGTAGTCGTACATCGGATAGATGGGCCAGGCGTCGCCGGTGCGGTCATGCGATTCGTGGCGGATGCGGTAGAGCACCGGATCGCGCAGATTGATGTTCGGCGATGCCATGTCGATCTTCGCGCGCAACACGTGAGCGCCGTCGGGAAACTCGCGTGCGCGCATCCGCCGAAAAAGATCGAGGTTCTCGTCGATCGAGCGTGCGCGATGCGGCGACTCCGTTCCCGGCTCGGTCAGCGTGCCGCGCAGCGCCCGGATCTCATCGGCGCTCGAGCTGTCGACGTACGCTTTCCCCCGCTTGATCAGCTCCTCGGCCCAGGCGTAAAGCTGTTCGAAGTAATCCGAAGCATGAAAGAGATTCTCGCCCCACGAGAAGCCGAGCCAGGCCACGTCGTGTTTGATCGACTCGGTGAACTCGACCTCTTCCTTCGTCGGGTTGGTGTCGTCGAAGCGGAGATTGCACTGACCGCCGTATTCGTTGGCGACTCCGAAGTTGAGACAGATCGACTTGGCGTGACCGATGTGGAGATAGCCGTTCGGCTCGGGAGGAAAGCGGGTGATGACGCGCTGCGTTCTGCCGGCGGCGAGGTCGTCCTCGACGATCTCACGGATAAAATCGCGCGGCTTTTCGGGGGCTTCGATTGTCATGGGGCGCGACCGTACACATCGGCGCGCAGCGAGTCAACGCCCGGCACGGGCACGGGCGCTGATTGCTTAGCCGCATTTCGCACATTCGTACTGTTCTTCGCGCTACATTTTCGATCGAGCGCCTTCTCCCCCACGGCCTTTTTGTGGGGGAGAAGGTGGCGAAGCCGGATGAGGGGGCGCTTCCCATCACGGCGAGGTCGCATGAAACTACCAATCAGCTTTTCGCGACACAACATCGTTTGTCGAACACTCATCCCCCCTCATCCGCCTTCGGCGCTCGATGGAAAAGGATGCCGGTTTTTCAAACGGTCGTGAAAAATGGAGGTCAATGATCGAGCACCGTCATCGCGAGCGGAAAGCCTCGATGCGTGCCACAATTCGGGCCATGAAATCAGCACTCCATCAGATCGTCGTCACCCTCCTCTTTCTGGCCACTCCGGCCGCCTTTGCTCAATCGCTCGACGACGCCGTTGCGAGCGTCATGAAGGAGTACGGCGGTGCCGCCGCGTGGCAAAAGGTGACGACGATCCGCGAGTCGGGGAAGGTCGTTCCGGCGATGCGCAAAGGGGACGGGGCGATGACGCGTTTCTGGCAGAAGCCCGACAAACTGCGCGTCGAGATCGTCTATCCGGAGAGAACCGAACTGCGCGTCGTCGACGGCGATCACGGAACGAACAATGGCAAGGACGTCGCCGGGCCAGGACTCGACGCGATGAAACTTCAGGCTGCGCGGATGGCTCTTCCTCTTCTTCTCGCCGGCAAGACCACATCGCTGCACGACCTCGGCGTGCGCGATGGCTTTCGCGCGATCGAGATTTCGCTCTCCTCCTCGCTCACGGTCACGATCGACATTGATCCGAAGACGTCGCACATCGTTCGCTCGACGGGCAAGACCACAGGCATGGACTTCGTCGTCGACTACGGCGACTTCCGGCGCGTCGATGGCCTTCTCTTCGCGTTCAGTGAATCGGGCACCGCGCAAGGAATGCCGACTGCGAAGACGACGATCGACTCCATCGTCATCAACGGTCCGGCAACTCCCGCTGCACCGCCGGCAAAGTGACGGCATCCGCGATGAAACTTCGTTTCGCACCATCGCCGACCGGCTTCCTCCACGTAGGTGGCGCGCGCACGGCGATTTTCAACCTGCTTCACGCGCGCCGGCACGGCGGCACGATGCTGCTGCGCATCGAAGATACGGACGTCGAACGCTCACGGCAGCATCACGCGGAGCAGATCATCAGCTCGCTGCAGTGGCTGGGCGTGCCGTGGGACGAAGGTCCGGTCTATCAGAGCGACCGTCTGGAGCGTTATCGCGAGCGCGCCGAGGAGCTCGTAACGAGCGGGAAGGCGTATCGCTGCTATTGCACGGTCGAAGAGCTCGAGGCGGAGCGCGCCGCCGCGGAACACGCCGGAAAACAGTGGCGCTACTCGGGGCGGTGCCGCGCGATCGAGGACGAAGCCGACGAGCCGCATGTGATCCGCTTCGCCGTATCGCCGGGCGTGATCGAGTTTCATGACCTCATCCGCGGCGATGTGCAGTTCGAAGGAGAGTTGATCGACGACTTCGTTCTTCTCCGCTCCGATCGCAATCCGACGTATCACCTGTCCGTCGTCGTCGACGACATCGACATGGAGATCACCCACGTTGCGCGCGGCGACGACCACCTGTCGAACACGCCGAAGCATGTCGTGCTCTTTCGCGCGTTTGGTGCGGCGGTGCCGTCGTTCGCGCACTTGCCGCTGATTCTCGGCAGCGACAAGAAGCGGCTCTCCAAACGTACCGGCGCAACCTCGGCGGAAGAGTATCGCGAGATGGGAATCGTCCCCGAGGCGCTCTTCAATTTCCTCACGCTCCTCGGCTGGTCGCCCGGCGAGAACCGCGAGATCTTCACGCAGGACGAAGCGGCGCAATGGTTCGACCTGTCGCACGTAAACAAAGCTCCGGCGGTATTCGATCCTGAGAAGTTGATCTGGATGAACGGCCAGTACTTGATGCGCATGACCGCGGATCAGATCTATCCGCACCTCGTGCCGTTTCTCGGCGACGAGCCGCGGCCGCTCGACGAATTGCGCACGATCATCGACCTACACAAAATGCGCGCGAGAACACTGCGCGAGATCGCCGAGCAGATGTCGGTCTATTTCGCCGACGACGACACGCTCGAATACGACCCTGACGCCGTGAAGAAACACATCAAAGGCGACGACCTCGCCGCGCGCCTCGAACGTTTGCACGAAGCGCTGGCGTCAACGGATCCGTTCGATGTGACGACCACCGAGGAGTCCCTCCGCAAACTCGCCGAGGCAGAAGGAGTGAGCGCAGCGAAACTGATTCATCCGCTGCGCCTGGCGCTCACGGGAAGAGGCGCGTCGCCGCCGATTTTCGATGTCGCGGTGGTGATGGGAAAAGAGCGCACGTTGCGGAGACTGCGACGGTTGATCGAACGGTTGCCGGAGTTGCTGTAAGAATCGAGGGTAAGTGAGCGCTAGCTCCGATGTCATTTCGAATCGGCGGAACCGCGGGGGTGGCCGGGTGGGTGTGAGCGGTGTAGCTCGATGAGAAATCCCCTGCCCACGAAGCGAGTACATTCCGATCGTCAGGGGGATTCCTCTCCGCGCTCCACCGCTCCCACCGCCCTTCCACCCCCGCGGTTCCGCCGTTTCGGAATGACAGCGTGACGCTTTCCGCTGTCTTCAGGTCGGCTAGGGATGGGCTTCGCTTAAGCCGTTCGCGACCGCTCGAAATGATCCTTCATCGACACGCCGACCAGCCACGCTGCGCAGAGACCGACCATCGCGATCGATATCCATTTCCCGTAGATGCCGACGGGTGAGTACGGTTCCGTGGCGTTATGGATTGCTTCGCTCCATCGTCCCAGCACTTCTGCTTCCGAGAACTCGTGGACGGAGTAAAAGAGAATCTGGATCGTGAAGAGCAGCAGGAACAGCCCGGTGACCTGGAAGAAGCGTTTGATGTCGATGCGGTGACCGTAGTGCGCCCACGCCCACGACATCGCGGCTGCGGCGGCGATGCCGAGGAGCGATCCGATGATGAAGCGGCTGTTGCGGACCTGGATCAGCATCAGCGCCGTCTCCATCCCTTCCCGCGTCACCATCAGCACGGTGAAGAGGAAGACGCCAGCGATGGCGAGAAATCGCGAGGTCGCGGATGTGTACGTATCCAGACGCCGCTCCATGTCGCCCTTCATGCGCGGGGCGACGCGCCACACATGGACGACGAATGAAGCGACGAGCACCGCGGCGACGACGCCGAGAATGCCTTCGATCAGCGATTGATGTTCGCTGACGCGCATCAGAAACCATCCCAGCGCGAAACTGGCGACCACGGATGTGGCGATGCCGGCGTAGACGGCGGGACGCAACCAGTCGCGGCCGGTTTTTCGGAGAAACGCGAAGATGATGGCAACGGTGAGAAAGGCTTCGAAGCCTTCGCGGAAAACGATGATGAGGGCAGGGATCATGGGGTCGTCATTTCCGGAGCCGCATCGCCCCTTCGCCGATCGCCATGACGCGGTCGGGTGAGGCGGGCTGCTCCCCTTTTCTTCGGCACGATTCGCAGACGCCGAGGATCTGAAGGTTGTGAAAGGTGGGAGTGAACTTCTTGCGGGCGCAGATTTCGAGCTGGCGGCGCTCCAGCTCAGGATCGTTGAACTCGATAACGGAACCACAGGCAGTGCAGACGAGGTGATCGTGGTGCGAATCGCCGCGCACATGCTCGTAGTGGTAATGCTCTTCGCCGAGGTGGACGCGGCGGACGAGGCCGGACTTCACGAGGAGCTCGAGTGTCCGGTAGACGGTGGCGCGGGAGATCTTCAAGCTCTTCTGCTTCATCTTGAAGAGGAGCTCGTCGGCTTCGAAGTGGTAATGCGTAGCGAAGATCTCGCGGACGAGCGCAGTGCGCTCCTGCGTCAGCTTCTGCCCCTGACGGGTCAGGTATCCCTGGAATCGGTCGATCTCGCGCTCGATGGTAGGCATGGGAAGTAAGCAACTGAGACTCAGTCGCAATTCAAGCTAACAGTCTATCGGCGAAGAAATTTCGTGTCAATTGGGCAAGCGTGTCATCCATTGCTGTCATCCTGAGCCGCCGAAGCCGCCGCAAGATTCGATGCACTTACAACCGGCAGGCATCGGCGGCGGAGGACGGTCGAAGGACCCCCTTCTTAGTGCGCGTGGTTTTGAAACCGTTGCAAAAAAGTAGGGGGGTCTTTCGACCGTCCTCCGGCACTTCGTGTCCTTCGGCGGCTCAGGATGACAGCAGCTTCACGTTTGCCTTGACGAACTAAGGCACGCTGGTGGGATGTCAGACCCCGTCGTCGTCAGCGCTGCATCATCGGGATGTCGACGCCGCGCTCTTTCGCTGCCTCGATGGCAATGTCGTAGCCCGCGTCGGCGTGGCGCATCACGCCGGTCCCTGGGTCCGTCGTCAGCACGCGTTGCAGTCTTTCCGCTGCGGCATCGGTGCCGTCGGCGACGACGACCATTCCGGCGTGGAGCGAGTAGCCGATGCCGACGCCGCCTCCGTGATGAAAGGACACCCAGGTTGCGCCGGCGGCTGTGTTGAGTAACGCGTTGAGGATCGGCCAGTCGGCGATTGCATCCGATCCATCCTTCATCGCCTCGGTCTCGCGATTCGGCGACGCCACCGATCCCGCGTCGAGATGATCGCGGCCGATGACAATGGGCGCTTTTACTTTGCCACTCCGCACGAGATCGTTGAAGAGGAGGCCTGCCTTGTCGCGCTCTCCGTATCCAAGCCAGCAAATGCGCGCCGGCAGTCCTTGAAACTCGACGCGCTTCTGGGCCATACGGATCCAGCGGTGCAGCGCTGCGTCGTGCGGAAAGAGATCGAGAAGCGCTTCGTCGGTTGCAAAGAGATCGTTCGGATCACCGGAAAGCGCAGCCCAGCGAAACGGACCACGGCCTTCGCAGAAAAGAGGACGGATGAAGAGCGGGACGAACCCACCGACGTCAAACGCGTCCTTCACTCCTGCTTTGAGCGCCTGGCCGCGGAGGTTGTTGCCGTAGTCGAATGTGATGGCGCCGCGGCGCTGCAACTCCAGCATCGCGCGCATGTGGCGGGCCATCGTGTCGTACGAGGCTTCGATATACGCATCCGGACTGCTCTCGCGCATCGCCAGAGCGGCGTCGTACGAGATGCCGGCGGGAACGTAACCGTTCAACTCATCGTGCGCCGAGGTTTGATCGGTGAGGATGTCGGGAACGATGTTGCGCTCGATCAACGCTTCGAGCAATTCGACTGCATTGGCGACGACGCCGATCGACACCGCTTCGCCAGCGTCGCGCGCGGCAAGGGCGCGGTCGATGGCAGCGCGAAGCGAGGGAGCCTGTTCGTCGAGGTAGCGTTTATCGAGCCGGCGCTGAATGCGCGTTTCATCGACTTCCGCCACGAGCGCCGTTGCGTCGTTCATTGTCGCAGCGAGCGGTTGCGCGCCGCCCATTCCGCCCAGCCCCGCTGTGACGACGAGCTTGCCGCGCAGCGAGTTGTCGAAGCCTGTCTTCGCTACCGACGCGAAACACTCGAAGGTCCCTTGCAGGATTCCTTGCGTGCCGATGTAGATCCAGGAGCCGGCGGTCATCTGTCCGTACATCGTCAGACCGAGCGCATCGAGGCGGCGGAACTCGTCCCATGTGGCCCAATGCGGAACGAGATTGGAGTTGGCGATGAGCACGCGCGGCGCGTTTTCATGAGTACGAAAAACGCCGACCGGTTTGCCCGACTGCACGAGCAGCGTCTCATCGTTCTTGAGGCGTTTCAACGTCGCGACGATGGCATCGAAGCACTCCCAGTTGCGCGCGGCCTTGCCGATTCCGCCGTATACGATCAGCTCGTCCGGCCTCTCCGCAACTTCGGGGTCGAGGTTGTTCATCAGCATGCGCAGCGCCGCTTCCTGCTGCCAGCCGAGGCAGGAGAGCGTGGTGCCGCGTGGGGAGCGAATGACGCGTGTCATGGGTTGATTCTAGAACAGAGAATCAGTGATCCGAGAATCAGTGATCCGTGGTCAGACATCGGCTCGTTTTTCCGTCTCTGGCTCTTTCCTGATCACTGATCACTGATCACTGATTCTCTGTGGTTGAATGCTTCTTCATGGCCACGAAGAGACAGGAACGCGCGATCGACATCGTCGTGCGCCTCAAGCAGATGTATCCGAAGGCGAAGTGTGCGCTCGATTTCACGAATGCCTTCGAGCTTCTCATCGCCACGATGCTCTCCGCGCAGTCGACGGACGCGCGCGTCAACATCGTCACGAAATCGCTCTTCCGCAAGTATCCGAATCCGCAATCGTTCGCCGAAGCCAGCCAGGTGGAGATGGAGCGCGACGTCAAACAGACCGGCTTCTTCCGCAACAAAGCAAAAGCTGTGATCGCCGCTTCGAAAGTGATCGTCGAAAAGCACAACGGCGAAGTTCCTCGAACGATGGACGAGCTCACCGCGCTTCCCGGCGTCGGCCGCAAGACCGCGAACGTCGTCCTCTCCAATGCGTTCAAGATCGCTGTCGGTGTCGTGGTCGACACGCACGTGACCCGCGTCTCGGCTCGTCTCGGACTCACAGCAAGTGACGACGCGGTGAGGATCGAGCAGGATCTGATGGCGCTGATCCCACCGAAAGAGTGGACGAACTTCTCGCACCGCATCATCGCGCACGGACGGACGATCTGCGTCGCTCGCAAACCGAAGTGCGCGCAATGTGCGCTCAATGAGCTATGCCCGAGCGCGGAAGAGCCGCCCGAGTAACGACGTCCGCAATTTCAAATTAAGAAGACAACCCCGTCACCGAGTAACTCATTGGCATGCCATCCATCAGCGTCGTGACGCTGACTGGAAGTAGAAATCGAGCATTGCGCTCAGTGGTTCGGCGTTCCCGCGCAGGCGGCTGTGCAGCGCAGCTCCTTCCCAGCAATCGACGAGCAGACTGGCAACGGGATGTCAGACACGGAAAGCGAACGCGGCAGGAATCGGAAGACAGGAGGTGCGCCCGACGACAGAGTGGAGGGATGACGCCTGAAAACGCCGGGCTATCGACCGGTCTTACTTCATCGCCGTCATGAACCGGTCGTGGCACTGCGTCGACATCGTCTTGAGCGAGGCGTACTCCGGAAGGGTACGGACGGACGCGAACATCGGGTGGGTCTCGACCGTCGGATAGACGCAGTTGTTGAGGCTCAGCGCGCCGCGGAGGAACTCGAGTGCAACGGCTGGACGGTGATAGGCCGCCGCTCCAAAAGCAAGGTAGATGAAAGGCTCGCCGTCGCTGCGGGGCTGCGTGCGCAACGCTTCGCCGAACGCGGCGTCGACTTCGGCGGTGCGGTTTGCGAGGAAGGCCGCCGTGATCGTCTTGTACGGCTCGAACGACATCCCCTCAACGCGGCCCTGCATCACGTGCGACAGCTCTTCCGTCTGTTTGGCCCATTCGCCGCCGCTGAGCCGGATGAAGTCATCGGCGCGGTCGTAACGCTGCAGGTACATGAAGGGCATGGCGCAGGAGCGGAGCATGCGGCTGCCGCGATCGAGACCCCAGGCAACATCGCATTCGCGCGCTGATTCCTCCATCGCGCCACCGTAACGCTCGACATACGAGAGAAAGAAATGCGCGTCAGCGCTCTCGGGCCGCTTCGCCACGAGAGACTTCGCCTGACGAAGAGCACCGATCGTATCGCCAGTTTCGGTCTCCATCACGACGAGGCGACCGGCCGCCTCGACATCGTCAGGATCGATGGCCAGTGCGCGATGCGCGGCCTCGAGCGCGCGCTCACGCTGCGCCGGTCCGCCCGTGCCGTAGGTCGTGGAGAAGTAGGCGCGCCGGGCCAGGGCCGTCCACGCCGGTGCCCAGCCGGGATCGAGTCTCACTGCCTGCTCGAGAAGTCCCAGCGCCTCCGCATTCGGCGCGCCATCGCTCGTAGCCGCTGCCGCGCGCAGATAGAGCGCATAGGCTTCGGGATTCGTCGGTCCGGACTTTCGATCGATGGGCGCTTTCGCCGGTGCGATGCGCGGCAGAAGCCCGTTGTTGATGCGATTCGAGAGCTCGCGGCGCATATTGAGAAGATCGCCCGAGGCCACCTCGAAGACGTCGCGCCAGATCAGTTTGTTCGCGCGCGCGTCGATCGCCTCGAGCGTCACGGAGAGCCGGCCGCCTTCATCCATCACGTGACCACTGATGATGTCGGCGGCATTGAGCTTCGCCGAGGCGTCGCGCGGATCGCTGTCGGCGCCGAGATGACGCGAAACGGAGAAAGGACGGACGGCCAGCGCCGGGTTGTCGCTGAGAATCGTGGTGACCTCATCGGGGATGGCAAGTTCCAACCAGGCGTGCGACCGGTCGCCACCGAGATTTGCGAAGGGAAGGACAGCGACGGTGGTGGCCTTGTCGGCGACGGTCTCGGCGTCCAGTGGCTTGCGGCGCAGAAGGAAAAACGCGCCGGTGATGACGATGGCCAGAACGGCGATCGACGCGAGTGCGATCCACAGACGGTTCGGCCGAACAGGTTTCGCCATTGCCCCGGAGGTGACGCTCGATCGATCGCCGGAGCGGAGCATGTCGCGCAAGGCGTGCAGCTCGAGAGCGAGATCGCGCGCGTTCTGGATGCGATCGGATGGATCCTTGGCCAGACAGCGGCGCCCGATCTGTTCGAGTGCAGGCGGCGTGAGCGGCGCGATCGTCGAGAGCGGAGGCGGCTCGCGATCCATGATCGCGGCGATGACGCTGGCGCGGCTGGCGCCGTCGAACGCGCGGCGTCCGCTGGCCATTTCGTAGAGGATGGCACCAAGCGCGAAGATGTCGGATCGGGCATCGACGTCGCGCCCCTCGAGCTGCTCGGGCGACATGTACTGCATCGTGCCGACGAGCATCCCTTCCGTCGTCAGCGGTTTCTGCACGGTGGCGCCATCGAGTGCCTGCGTCAGCGCATCCGGTGATGTGGCCGATGACTTGTCCAACGACTTTGCCAGACCGAAGTCGAGGACCTTCGCGCCCTGACTGGTAAGAAAGATATTGCCTGGTTTGAGATCGCGATGGACGATGCCGTGACGATGGGCATGATCGAGCGCGTCGGCGATCGAGGCGCCGTGGCGGAGGAGCTGATCGAGCGGAAGTGGCCCGCGCGCGAGCGCATCGGCGAGCGTCTCCCCCTCGAGAATCTCCATTACCAGGTAGTCGATACCGTCCTGATGACCAACGTCGAAGAGCGTGCAGATGTGTGCGTGGGCGAGCCTGGAGATCGCGCGCGCCTCGCGGTCGAACCGCTCGCGCAATTGCGGATTGTTCGAGAGATGCGACGGAAGGACCTTGATCGCCACCTGCCGGTCAAGGCGCGTGTCGCGCGCGCGGTAGACCTCTCCCATCCCGCCGGCGCCAAGCGGCGCGAGGATCTCATAAGGGCCGAAGCGGGATCCGGGGGCTTGCAGAGTGAGCAAAGGATACGTGAGAACCAAGGCGCCGGATGCGCGGAGTGTTCAGACATTGGCGATGCCTGCGGAAGCGAATCAGGGAAAGGTGCGTGCTACGAATCCTCCGATGCGACGTGTTTCCAGACGCCCGGAGGGGAGGACGTCATTCGCGACGCCGCGGTCATGCAGAGGACGATGAACCGTCTTCGGGGTGCCGGACTGATACCGCGTGGCGTGTATCGCTTCGATAGTCACGAGGAGGCGGACGAGTGGATGATCAGGACGATCGCGGCTACTCACGCGCACCTGAGCTCGAAGACCTCCTCTCGCTCTGCAAAGGGCTGAACGAGGCTCAGGTCCGGTACGTCCTCATCGGGGGCTTCACCGTCATTCTTCACGGTTTCGTTCGAGCCACGAAGGACATTGATCTGTTGGTCGACGCTTCTGTCGACAACATCCAACGGTTGAAGCGCGGGATGGCCGGACTGCCGGATAACGCGATCGCATTGATCCGATGACGAGGTCGATCGCTATCAAGTAGTCAGGATCGCCGATGAGATCGTCGTCGATCTGCTGAAGGTGCTTGCGGTGTCGATTACGAGCGAGCCTCGCGCAGTGGTATCGAAATCATCACGGTCGAAGGTGTGCCGATCCCGGTGGGAAGCAAAGAGTTACTGATCGAGACGAAACAAACGGTCCGCCCCAGCGATGCGACGGACGTTCAGTTTCTCAGGCTGAGAATCGCAGCGGATCGAGGGCGGTACGACCTGGACTCGTAGCATCGGCCGGCGAACGGCCAGTCTCATTGACCGAGTCAAGTTGCTTTGCAAATTGCTTCTGATGTACATTGACATGTACATCAGCGGCAAACGAGGTGACACGTGGCTGGGCAACACTCAATCGCAGAAGCACGAAGCAATCTGCCGGAATTGGTTCGCGAGGCAGAGTCGGGAAAGGCGATCGAACTGACACGGCGCGGCAAGGGCGTCGCGGTGCTGCTCGGCCGGAAACAGTACAACCGCCTCGTTTCAAAATCGCGTAGGTTTTCAGAAGCCTTGGAGGCCTTCAATCGGGAAGTAGATCTAGCGGAGCTGAAAATCGATCCCGATGAGGTATTCGACGTGCGCGACCAGTCTCCCGGAAGGAACCCTGGGCTGTGACTCTGCAGTATCTGCTCGACACGAACATTGTGTCTGAGCCGCTCAAACCGAAGCCGCGTGCCAGCGTGTTGCGCAGGCTCACACGTCATGAAGACGAGATCGCGATCTCATCGCTCGTGTGGCATGAGCTCCGGTACGGAATGGAACGGCTCCCTCCCTCACGCCGCCGTTCGGCCATCGAGAGGTATCTCGAGGAGGTCGTGCTCCTGACGATGCCGGTCCTCGACTATGACGGCGCCGCCGCCGAGTGGCATGCGCGCGAACGGGCGCGTCTCGCGGCTCGCGGGGAAACCCCGCCGTTCGTCGACGGCCAGATCGCTTCCATCGCTCACGTTCATGACTTGATTCTGGTCACCTTGAACGCCGCAGATTTCAAGAGATTCGAGGGGTTGCGCGTCGAAAGCTGGCGCTGACAGCGTTAGTACTGCTTCGAAGTCGCGCCCCCCTTTTCACTTACCAACGATGATGTTGTGTGTCTCCATGAATTCCGGTTCGCCCGGATCGACGCCTGCGGCCTGAAGAATCGGCCCCAGCGTTTGTCCGAAGCGCTCGAAATTCTCATGCGTATCCCAGACGTCGGAGACGCGCAGCGCGCTCGGTTCTCCGAACGCAACGTGAAAAATCCGGCCCTGCGGTGAGCCGGCGCCGGCTGCATCAAGGCGTTTGATGACATCGTCATACTGCTGCGACGACATCGATTTCGGAGCGAAGCGAACGACGAATGGCATAGGACTCTCCTTCTTGCTAATAGAATACGCCGCCTCTGGCCGTTCGGACGTATCGGGGTCTGCATGCGTCAGACTACGGTGCTGCTCACTTTCCCCGCATCGCCTCCAGCTTCGCGATCTGTTCACTCGTCAGCGCGTTCTTGATCCGCACGAGCAAGGTCAAATGAGCGCGTTTGATCTCGCGCTCCAGGGCCATGATCTTGTCGGCCTGCTCCAGAATCTTCACCTCGTCGGCCGGCGAGTGCTGGAGAAGCTGCTGCATCCGGCTCGACTGCTCCTGCAGATCCCACTGCGCGTCGATGAACTTCGCCTGCATCTTCTGGATCTCGCCTTTGATGGTGGCGCGCTGTTTCTCGTTGAGGCCGATCTGCTCGGACTGGCTCATCACCAGCTCGGGCGGAATCAGATAACGGCCGATCGGATCGTTGTCGGGCGGTGACGGTTGCTGTTGTGCAAACAGCGACAGCGGTGCGATCAGAAGGAGAGTGAGCATGATCCATTTCATCGCGGGATTCCTTTCAAGTCGGGGATGCGTGGAGTCGTCGTCAGCATCTCGCTGCCGGGCGTACGAAGAAGAAAGTCAGTTGGCGGATGCCAGGCGGCAACAGAGCGGGCTACGGCCCGGTCGGAGTCGGAGAAGCTGGTTGTTCGCGGGCGGATCGCAACGATCAGGATGACGATGATGAGCAGCGCCGCGGGCGCGGCGATCAACGGCCATGCGATACGCCGTTTTCGTGCTTGCGCCGGCACGGCGAATGGCGGAACCCCTCGCCGCTCCTCGTCGCGAAGCTGCGCAAACCGTTTGTAGAGCTCCTTCTCGTTCATGATTGAAGCTCTGTGAGTAAACGCTTCTTCGCGCGGTGATAGTGGACGCGCGCGGTGCCCACGGAGACACCCGCGGCCACGGCCGCTTCTTCGATCGTCATGTCGTGGTAGAAAACGAGCTCGATCACTTCCCGCTGCCGTCGCGCCAGCCGGTTCAGTGCGCGAAGGAGCGCCGACGTCTCCTCCGAACGGATGACGCCTCGCTCCGACGACTCCTTCTCATCCGCGAGCGCGCTCACATCGGCGGCGATGAATCGCAACTCGCGCAGCCAGCGCAGCCGCCGTCGCGCCGCCGCGGTTCTGCGAATCACGGCGAAGAGCCACGTCTTCAGCGTGGAGCGTCCGTCGAATCGTGCCTTCCCTTCGAAAATCTTCACGTACGTCTCCTGCAGAACTTCCTGCGCGTCGTCATGATCGCGCCCGCAAACACTGAGAGCCCAGGCAAAGCTGGCCGGGTGGAGTTGTTCGAGCTGCTGCTCCAGATCGGCTCGATTCACGACGGTCGCTCGCAACTTGGTCGCGTTTGGGGCATCGTCATATGACACGCTGCCGCCGTGCACTAAGGACGCAAAGGAGAACGTCATGAGAAAAACCTTCCTGATCTCCGCATCGCTGCTGTTGATGATCCTCCATTCTCCGGCCGCGCGCGCGGACGACGGGCTTCCGCCGCCGATCGTTTTCGTCTCGACTTTCCTGCAGCTCTCGCCGGATCAGACGATGGCGCTCATCACGATGATTCAGACGCGTGATGCGGCGATGCAACCGATCGCGGCGAAGGTGCGCGCGGATCAGGAAGCGCTTGGCAAGCTTCTGCAGTCGCCGGACGCCGATCCTGCCACCGCCGGCCGTCTGCTCATCGAGCTTCGAAGTCTGGAGAGTCAGGCCGCTTCCGTCGCGCATGAGGCGGCCGCGCACTTCGAGTCCGTTCTCACACCCGATCAGCACGACCGCCTGCAATTCGTCCGGCAAGCCGCGCAGGTCGAGCCAGCGATTCCGGTGTTCAAGGCGGTAGGGCTGCTCTAAAGAACATCTCGCGTGTTTCGTGAAGGGAGAACGAAACTTCTCGGTGGTCGATCGGTCTTCCCGAGAAAACGCCATAGCGCCGGCCGGTGCATAATCGACGCGTGATCGCAGGTCCTGACGAGGAAGAAGCGCATCGCCAACCGATGCCGGCCAGCATGCTTCCGGCTGTGCTCGAGCATGCCGGCGCCGGTGTCGCCGTTCTCGACCCCGATGGGCGAATCCTCTTCGCGAATGCGGCGCTCTGCGCTCTTCTCGGCTACGTCGGCAAAGTCGATTTACTCCATTTGACGGAACCCGGCATTACTTACGCCGAGGATGGCGCTGCGAGTGCAGTGCTCTTTCGCGAGCTGTTCACAGGTAGCCGGACGCGCTACACGATCGACAAGCGCTATCTCCACACAAGCCGGCGGCTGGTGTGGGCCCACGTGACGTTCACGTTGTTACGCGAAGGCGATCAACACTTCGCCATCGCCGTCGTCGAAGACATCACCGAGCGGCGGAGCATCGAGGAAGCCTCCGACGAAGTGCGACGGGCTCACGAGCGATACGCGCTCGTCGCGCGCGCCACCAACGACGTGATCTGGGACTGGGACGCCGAACATGGAACGATCATTTGGAACGACGCCCTCCAGGCGATGTTCGGCTACGCACC
The DNA here is from genome assembly GCA_034665065.1 of Thermoanaerobaculia bacterium. Taxonomy (GTDB): domain Bacteria; phylum Acidobacteriota; class Thermoanaerobaculia; order Gp7-AA8; family Gp7-AA8; genus JADGNZ01. The sequence goes on from JAXDGL010000018.1 coordinate 101,382, forward strand.
CGATCAGATCGATAACCGGCTGCAATGGTGGGACAGCCATCTGCATCCCGACGACCGCGAGCGCGTCGTCAACGGAATCAACCACATCATCGAGCAGGGCGGATCGTCGTGGACAGACGAATACCGGTTCGAGCGCGCTGACGGCACGTTCACCGAGGTGCTGGACCGCGGGTATATCGCGCGGTCGGAGGATGGGACGCCGATCCGGATGATCGGTGCGATGCTCGACGTCACCGAGCGCAAACACGCCGAGCGCATTGCCACGTTCATGGCCGAAGCGAGCGCGGTGCTGGCGTCGTCGCTCGACTACCGTTCTACCCTCGCCCGCGTCGCTCTCCTCATGGTTCCACTCCTCGGCGACCACTGTCTCGTTGATCTGCGCAGTGGCGACCAGAATCACGAACGGCTCGCCGCGATCAATGAAGGCCCGGCAATGACAAGTGCCGGTCTCGACGACCGAATCAAACGAGTGATCGCTACTGGCAAGGCAGCACTGCTCGACGATGCCGAGTCGCGGCTGTTCGGCGCGCGCGCCGCTCTGATCGTTCCACTCGTAGTCTCCGACGCCCCGGCCATGGGCGCGATCACGCTGGTCATGAGCCACTCGGGACGTTCGTTGTTGGAGCGTGATCTTCGTGTAGTCGAAGATGTGGCCCGGCGCGCCGCAATGGCTGTCGAACACGCACGCCTTTACGCCGACGTCCAGAAAGCCAGTCTGGCGAAAGACGAGTTCCTGGCCATCCTGTCGCATGAGTTGAGCACGCCGCTGACGATCATTCTCGGATGGTCGGGCATCATCAATCAGCCCGACGTCACCGCGGATGAATTGCTGCGCGGAATCGATGCCATTCGCAGCAGCGCCATCGCGCAGGCGCGCCTCATCGATGATGTTCTCGATCTTTCGCGCGTGACCACAGGCAAGTTGCACTTCCGTGTCGAGCCGGTGGCGATCGGCGCGCTCGTCGAAGACTCGCTCTCCGCAGTCCGAGTCGCTGCAACGGCAAAACGCATCGACCTCTCCGTCACCGGCACAACATCCGCCACCGTCCTCGGCGACGCCAATCGTCTGCGCCAGGTCATCTGGAACCTGCTGACGAATGCGATCAAGTTCACGGAGCCGGGCGGCAATGTGTCCGTGGATCTCGAGACGACGGCGGCGACGGTTCGCCTATCGGTGATCGACAGCGGCCGCGGTATCGAGCCCGACTTTCTCGCGCACGTATTCGAGCCATTCCGTCAGGCGGATGCGTCGACGACGCGCACGCACGGTGGACTCGGACTCGGCCTGGCCATCGTCCACTATCTCGTCGAGGCGCACGGAGGAACCGTTGCGGCGTTCAGTGCAGGACCGGGCCACGGCACGAGCTTCGTCGTCGAATTGCCGGCAGCGAATACCGAATCGAATACCGGTGCCGGAAAAGCAGCGCAACCGTCCGGCGCGGAGCCGGGCACAACACCGGAGACCAGTGGACAACTGGCCGGTGTGCGCGTGCTCTTCGTCGACGACCAGTGGGAGGCGCGCGATCTGGCGCGAGTGATTCTTGCGCGTGCGGGAGCGGAGACGATTCTTGCCGCGTCGGCGGCCGAGGCAATTGCGGCAATCGAGCGAGGCCCGATCGACATCCTCGTCTCCGATATCGCCATGCCGGAGATGGATGGCTACGCGCTGATTGCAGAGATTCGTCGCCGGGATGCGCTCTCCGGACGGCGTACGCCGGCAATCGCAGCGACGGCCTACCGCGGATCCGATGACCGGGCCCGCGTTCTCGCCGAAGGATTCGACGCCTATCTGCCGAAGCCGATGGATGCGGAAGTGCTGACGTCGACGATCGCCGCGGTGCTCGCGGCGGCGCGCGATCAGCGCTGAGATTCACTCCGGCCCGTCGTGACGATGCCGTTCGCTCGCTACGATGCAGCCGCGGGTGGAGGCGTTTCATGAAGACAACTGATCGCTTCCACGACTTTCTCGATCTCGAACGGCTTCTGCAGCACGAGCGTTCCCGGCGGAAAGCGATCGTGAAAGTAGCGCGAGATCGCCGACAACACGATGACCTTCGGCGCATACGAGAGTGATGCGATCGCATCGATCACAATCAACCCGTTCTTCTTCGGCAGCATCAGATCGACGATGACCGCGTCGTACGCACCGGCACGCAGCAGCTCGATCCCGCGCTCGCCATCGGCCGCGAAATCGATTGACGAGCAATGCCGCGTCAGCATCGTCCGGAGCAGATCCTGCAGCTTCTCGTCATCCTCGACGATCAGCACCGCGCAGCGCTGTTGAGTCATCGCGTCATCATCGCAACTCGCTTCCCAAAAATCAAAACCGTTCACGTCTCCGCGTGAAACGGTTTTCCGAGCTTTCCTGAACCCCACCTGAACACCGCATTCAGAGTTGGTTCAGTCCCGGGCGCATAGTCTCGCCGGCATGATCACTCTTCGGAACGTCTCCAGGACTTACGAAACGTCGGCCGGCGGATTCACGGCGCTGCGCCACTTCGATCTCGATGTCACGCGCGGCGAGCTCGTCGCGGTCGTCGGCAAATCGGGGAGCGGGAAATCGACGCTGCTGAATGTCATCGGCGGCATCGACGCGGTGTCGTCGGGCAGCGTGACGATCGATGGCAAATCGATCGAGACGCTCGGGGAGAGCAGGCTCGCCGCCTGGCGCGGGCTGACCGTCGGATTCGTCTTTCAGTTCTTCCAGCTCCTGCCGGCGCTCACGGCGGCGGAGAACGTCATGCTGCCGATGGATTTCTGCGGGATGTTTCCTCCCCGCGAGCGGCGGTCGCGCGCATCAGCGCTACTTGAGCGCTTTGGCGTCGGCGCGCAAGCGGACAAGCTGCCGGCGTCGCTCTCCGGCGGCGAGCAGCAGCGCGTGGCGATCGCGCGAGCACTGGCTAACGATCCGCCGATTGTTCTCGCCGACGAACCGACCGGCAACCTCGATTCGATCAATGCCGGCGCGGTGCTCGATCTCTTTCGCGCGATGGCCAGCAGCGGCACCACGGTGTTGATTGCCACCCACGACCGCGACGTGGCGCGCGTCATCGACCGCACCATCGAGCTGGCCGACGGAGCGCTTGTCGCCGCAGCACCGGTGCCACCCGCTACTGCAGGGCAAGGTTAGACGAATGACAACACGATGGAAGAAAGCGTTTCGCGATTTCTGGCAGGAGAGCACGCGAACGCTGCTCGTCGTCCTGGCGATCGCCGTTGGCATCTCCGGATTCGCTGCGGTGCTGGGAAGCTACGCGATTCTGACGCGCGAGCTGAATCAGGGATATCTGGCCACGAATCCGGCGTCGGCGACGTTGCGCACCGATGCAGTCGATGACGATCTCCTCGCGGCGATCGCGGCCACGCCCGGTGTTCGCGACGCCGAGGCGCGGCGAACGTTGAGTGGAAGGATCCGCGGCACGAAGGGCTGGCGGAATCTGACGCTCTTCGTGGTGAAAGACTTCGCGCACGTTCGCGTCGGCAAACTCAATCCCGAGGAAGGTGCCTGGCCGCCGTCGACGGGCGAGATCCTCATCGAGCGCGATGCGTTTCAAGTCGCGCGAATCCACATCGGCGAGGATGTCATCGTCCGCACGACGAACGGTCCCGAAAAAACCTTGCGCGTCAGCGGCGGCGTTCACGACGTCGGACAGGCGCAGGCGCGGATGGAGAACGTTGTCTACGGCTACATCACAACCACCACGCTGGCGCTGCTCGGTGAGACGCCCACGCTCAATCAGGTGAAGCTCGTCGTTTCCGGGGACGCGCGCAGCACGCAGCACATCGAGCGCGTCGCCGCGGACGTGAAAAAAACGATCGAGGGCCGCGGGCATCCCGTGACGCGCGTCGACATCCCGACGCCAGGCAAACACCCGCACGCAGACATCATGGGACTTCTGCTCCTCTCGCTCTCCAGCTTCGGATTGTTTGTCCTGATCCTGAGCGGCGTCATCGTCGTGAATCTGCTCACCGCGTTGATGGCCGCGCAAATCCGGCAGATCGGCATCATGAAAGCGATCGGCGGCACGCGCTGGCAGATCGCCCGCATCTACTTCGGCCAGGCTCTCCTCCTCGGCGCTGCCGCGATCGCCATCGCGATCCCTGTCGGGATTGCCGGAAGCCGCGCGCTCTGCCGTGCGATGGCGCTCTTCCTCAACTTCGACATCACCAGCTTCGCCATTCCGATGTGGGTGTTCTTGCTCGTAGCAGCGATCGGTATCGTCGTTCCACTACTCGCCGCAGCGTGGCCTGTTTGGCGCGGCAGCGGCGTTTCCGTGCGCGAAGCGCTGGCCGATTACGGCGTCGCCAGTGATCGCTTCGGCACGTCGCCGCTCGATCGGATGCTGAGCGGTGTCGGCGGTCTCACGCGCCCACTTCTGCTCGCCATTCGCAACAACTTCCGCCGCCGCGCACGATTGGTGATGACCGTGATCACCCTCGCGGCAGGCGGGCTGTTTTTCATGACCGCGCTGAATCTTCGTGCGTCGATGATCAACACGCTCGACCGCTTGTTCGCCACGAAGAAGTACGACCTCGGCGTCACGATCGCGGGAATGACGCCGCTCGATGAGGTGAACCGCGCCGTGCGCAACACACCTGGGATCCGCAGCGCCGAAGGATGGATCGCGAGCGAGGGAACGCTGCCGGATGCGAGTCATGGAGCCAGGGCGATTCCGCACGCGACCGGCGGTCTGCACGGCGGCAGCGGACCGGGAGCAGCCGTCGACGAGCGCTTCATCGTGCTTGCTGTGCCCGCAAACACGCAGATGCTACGACCGGATCTCGCCGAAGGCGAATGGCTCCGCGCTGATGACCGCGACACGCTCGTGATTAATGGCGCGCTTGCGGCGAAGAGCCCGCAAATGCGCGTCGGGAACCGCGTGACGTTCCCGATGGGGCCGGGTCAGGTATCGCTTCGCATCACCGGCATCGCACGCGAATCGTTCTCCCCGCCGACGGCGTACATGCCGCGCGCATTCTTCGACGCGATGCCGGGACACGGCGCCGTCACGAACAACGTGCGGCTCGTGCTCGACAAAAGCGATCCCGCTTCGATCGACCGCGTCAAAGCGCTTCTGGAAGAGAATTTCACACGCGCCGGCATCAAGGCTGTGAGCATGTCGAGCAAGAGCGACAGCCGCTTTGGTTTCGATCAGCACATGCTGATGATCTACGTGGCGCTGATCATCATGTCGGCCATGATCGGCGGCGTGGGCGGGCTCGGGCTGATGACGACGATGAGCCTGAACATCCTCGAGCGGCGGCGCGAATTGGGCGTGATGCGCGCGATTGGTGCGACGCCGCGCGCGATCCTGCTGATGCTCGTGGCCGAGGGAGGCGTCGTTGGTCTGGCGAGTTGGGGATTGGCAACGCTCGCCGCCTGGCCACTCGGCAACGCCCTCGGCGATTTTCTGATCGCGAAGATGTTCAAGAGCGGTCTTGATTTCGCGTTCGAGCTCCGCGGTGTCGCGGTCTGGCTGGCAGTGTCGTTAGTTCTCGGCGCCGTCGCCAGTTTCGTCCCGGCCTGGGAAACAACCCATTCTTCGATTCGAGAGGCTCTCAACTATGAATAGCAAACGAAACTCGCTGCTCGTCATCGTCGCGGTCGTTGCCGTGCTCGTCCTCATCGTCTGGTTCGGCGGCGGTGCGATGTGGCATCTGCTGCTGAAGATGCATGGGCGGGGATGAGGCCGCAGACTAGCGCCCAAACGAACAAACTGTCATCCTGAGGGGGCTAACGGCGCGAGCGCCGCGGTCGATGATGTGACACAAATCTCAATCGACCGTCCTTCTCCCCACGCGCTTCTCAGAGTGGGGAGAAGGTGCCGGAGGCGGATGAGGGGCCGACGCAGAATACGCGGCTCGGGTTCCACGGGTGTCATTAGAAGACTGCCGGAGCCGCGTCCAAATGCTGCGTTGACAACCGGCAACAACAGCGCTCACCCCATCCGTCCGCCCCCGCGGTTCCGCCGATTCGAAATGACATCATGCATGGTCCCCGCGAAGGTTGCAGGTGGCGAAAACGATCGTCAGCGACCGTCTAAATGGTGAAGGAGAATCGATGTCGCTCACAAACCGGCTGATCCAATCGAAGTGGAGTGCGATTGCCCCATTGCTTTCAGGGCTTGTCCTGATGACGGTTCTCTGGTTCATTCACTGCAGGTTCGCCGCTTACGCTAGGCCAGGCGTGACTGATCCGGCCGTCAAGCTCACGTTGGACACGTACTCTGGACGGCTCGACTTCATGGGGGCGATGGAAGTGCAGATTACCGCCATCATCGTGGCGATCGTCGTCGGGTTCGGCCTCGCCGTTTCGGCGATTCGAACTCTGGGTCGCTCCGCGCGGCCAATCGTCTGGATCATTGTCTTCCTCGGCGCTCTTGCGTTGACGATCCTGATTAAGGATGACCAATCTCCGCGTGAATATGGGGAGCTGTTGGACAAGACAGCCGCCAGTCAGGTGAGCCACATCAATGCGATTCGTCTGGGGCTCGAAGGATCGACGGCATTGGCGGCGACGGTTCTGGCAATAGCAACCGCGCTCGTTCTCTATCCCGCCGAGGGCGATGCCATTCATCGGCTGGAAGCGGCGGCGGAAAGCTACCGCCGTCTTTCCTATCTCCTCACGGCAGGCACGATCCTGCTTGCCTCGGACATTTTCACAAAGACGATTCTCACGAAGTGGGCGGTCGCGTATTACGTGACGGAACCTGACAAGGGGGCGGCGGTTGCAGCACTGGGCAAGAGCATCGTGACGGGTTGGGGAGTCTACGACTCGCTCTTCCTTGCCGCGACCTATATCCCCTCCGCGCTCCTCGTGCGCACACGGCTCCGCAAGGGAGGAGAAGTAATCGACACGAAAGCAGCTCCAGCCTGGTTCAACATCAAATGGCTGTCGGATACATCACTCGAAGACATCGGCCGCGCCGCCGCGACATTGACGCCATTCATCGTCGGACAAGCAGCGAATTTGATCGGGAAGGGGTGAGGCGAAGGAAGCGCAGAGGACGGGAATTCAGCTCTTTGACTGGAGCGCATTGCGCGAAATCCCCTACGGCAAAGACCACGACCTACTCAGCGAATCGCGCCGTCGGGACCGCGAACAGCGACAATCCCATCCCGATCGTGATCCCTGTCACCGCGTCATCGGCTCCAACGGCTCGATGATCGGCTTCGGCGGCGGCATCGACGTCAAGCGCCGACTCCTCGCCCTCGAAGCGGGTGGCGGAACAACGCATTTCTGAGGTTTCGCTGCGGAGCGTGCGGGCTACCCGGCGGTGACCCATTCGCGCAGGCACGCTGAGTTTGAACTCGTTAAGACGGAACACTTATTGGTATCCCTACCGCGACCATTTCTTGCTGAAGCCGATACTTCCAGCCGCCGCGGTCGTCCAGTTCAACGTACAGAACACCGTGCATGTCCGACGGCAACTCAACTCCGGGTACGTACAGCGCGCAGACACGATGCCTGCCTAGCCGCGCTAAAAAATACCCAAGTTCCAAGATGACATTCTGCCGAGGACGCGATTTCAATGAAGGCGCCCCCTTTTTCCTTCCTTCATCGTCAGGAGTAAGCAAAACGACCGCAAAAGATGTAAACGCGTGATGTTCGAGCTTCTCAATGATGGTTTGCCCACGATTCGGTTTATCGTCTAGCATGATTGGAGAAAGGCTCAAGGACGATAAGAAGCCAGCAACAGCGTGCCTCACGTTATCGTGCCCATGGACGATGAATACCTCGTTGCTTGCTTGTTGTCGTTCGCGTTCCGCGATTTGCCGCAGAGCCCAAAGGAGTTCTCCCCCCGATATTTCAGTGGAGGATTTGCGTTCGACTGGTGGTGCAAGCGGCTCTTGTTTGGCGACGGGTCGTGGTCGTGGTCGCGGCGGGATGACACGATCGCGTGCTGAAATGACGACCTTCGATCTATAAGTGAGCTTTCGTCCGCTTATGAGGGCCTGAATGGCTTCCGGCTCAATGCCCTGTTCAGGACCGCTGATATCAACACCAAGGCTCCGGAGCTGGGCGACAACGTCCGCTTCGGACTTTCCCATCTTCCTGGCGATATCACGTGGGGTAATTTTAGCTGACACAGGTCTAGATTAACGCATTCGCTAGCGCCCCTCTGTGCTAACTCTTCGTTATCCACCCCCCACCCAAACACAGATCGTCGTCGTAAAACACAACCGCCTGCCCCGGCGCGACTGCGCGAAGTTTCTGCGCGAACTGCACATGCGCGCGACCGTCGGCGAGCGGCGTTATCGTTGCGGCGATGTTGGCGGCGCGGGAGCGGACGCGGGCTTGGACTTCGATTGGGCCGGTTGGTGCGGTACCGCTGATCCAGTGGACGCGCTCGGCGATCAAGTCTTCGCGCTCGAGGTCGGCGAGGTCGCCGACGGTGACCCGTTTCGTGAACGGATTGACATCGATCACGTACATTCGCTCAGCACTGCCGCCGACCTGCAGGCCGCGGCGCTGGCCGATCGTGAAGTGGTAGTAGCCGTCGTGCGTGCCGATGATGTTGCCCTTCGTGTCGACGATCTCGCCGGCGGATTCGCCGGGCGCGATGCCGGCCTCGCGCTCGACGATTTTCGCGTAGCTGTCCGTCTGCGGGACGAAGCAGATCTCGTATGACTCCTTCTTGCGCGCGACACTAAGTCCAGCCTCTTCCGCGACGTCGCGCACTTCCGGCTTCGTCATCTCGCCGAGGGGGAAGAGCGCGCCGGCGAGCTGCTCCTGCGTCAGCTCGAACAGAAAGTACGACTGATCCTTCTCGATGTGCAGCGCTTTGCGCAACTCGAAACGCCCCGAGGCGTCGCGGGTGATGCGGGCATAGTGGCCGGTGGCGATCTTCTCGGCGCCGATGGCGCGCGCCTTCTCGTGAAAGAGATCGAATTTCACATGCGTGTTGCAGAGCACGCACGGACTCGGCGTGAGTCCGCTCAGATAGGATTGAACAAACGGCGTGATGACCTTCTCGTGAAAATTCTGCTCGAGGTTGAGCGTGAAGTGCGGGATGTCGAGCTTCCAGGCCACGCGCCGCGCATCGGTCAGGTCGTCGATCGTGCAGCATCCGCCGTAGGTCGTATCGGCGTTGGTGAGGTTGTCGTACATCTGCATCGACAGACCGACGACCTCGTGTCCGCTGGACTTGAGGATGTACGCGGCGGTCGACGAATCGACCCCGCCCGACATGGCTACAGCGATTTTCAAGGCGTTTCGAGAAGCGCCCGTTGCAAGTACGATATTCCTGAGGGCACTTTTTGTGCATGTCAGGAACCACGTGGTCCAAACCGGTCAGGAAATCGAGAGCAAACGTCCCTTCTGCGTGCTGGTCGTCGACGACGATCCGAGCATCCGGCGGATGATCGTGGCCGCTCTTCGCCGCGATGGCTACATCTTCCGCGAGGCGCCGAACGGAAAAGAAGCGCTCGATCTGATGCGCAGCGAGCATCCGAACGTCGTCGTCCTCGACTTGATGATGCCGATCCTCTCCGGCTGGGACGTGCTGCAGGCGCGCGAGCTCGAGCCGGAGCTGCGCGAGATTCCGGTCATCATCATCAGCGCGAATCGCGCACCCGAGGTGGCGACGGCGGTCGATAAGGGGATCTGCGCGTTTCTGCCGAAGCCGTTCGATATCGGCGCGCTCAGCGCACTCGTGCGAAGCTGCCTGCAGCCGGGAAGTCAGATCGGCGGCCTCGACACTGTCGAGATGGAAGCGCCGCGCTGACCGACTCGCCGCCGTTCCAAGCGCCTGCTACCATTCGCTTCCATGTCCTGGGTTTGCATCGTCATGGGAAGTGACTCGGATGCCGAGGTGATGTCGCAGGCTTGTGCGGCACTCGATGACCTCGGCGTTCCTTATCAAATGAGCGTCGCCTCGGCGCATCGCAGTCCGGAGCGGACGAAGGACGTCATCAGCGCCGCGGAGCGCGAAGGTGCGGCGGTGTTCATCGCAGGCGCAGGGATGGCGGCGCATCTGCCGGGCGTCGTCGCGTCGTTCACGACGAAGCCTGTGATCGGCGTCCCGCTCGTCGGTGGCGCGCTGCAAGGGCTCGATGCATTATTGGCCGTAGTTCAGATGCCGCCGGGGATTCCGGTAGCGACGGTGGCGATCGGCGGCGCGCGCAACGCGGGGATCCTCGCGGCGCAGATGATTGCGCTTTCGGATGATGCGCTGGCGGCGCGTTTGCGAGAAAAGCGCGTGTCGATGGCGGGGGAAGTGGCGAAGAAGTCGGCGAAGGTGGAGAAGTCGACGCGGAAGTAGCTTGTGGTTTCGTGGATTAGTGGGTTCGTTAGAACATAGCGCGCGACTGTCATTTCGAATCGGCGGAACCGCGGGGGCGGACGGGTGGGGTGAGCGGTGGAGCACGATGAGAAATCCCCCGCTTCGAATCAGGGGATTCCTCTCCGCGCTGCACCGCTCCCGCCCGACCGCCACCCCCGCGGTTCCGCCGGTTCGGAATGACACCACTGGCATTTCACGATTCACTAACCTACTCATCTACTAATTCACTGCCTCCCATGTCTCACGAACACGACCATAGTCACAACGGCGAGGTCTCGCGGAAGTTGCTCATTGCTTCCATCGCCACGGGCGTGTTCGTTGCGGTCGAGCTGACGGTTGGCATCGCTGCGAATTCGCTCGGTCTGGTTGGGGATGCGTTGCACAACATCACCGATACGCTGGCGCTGCTGCTGGCGCTGTTCGCGGTGCGCGTGGAGCGGCGGCCGGCGACCAGCGCGAAGTCGTACGGCTGGCATCGCGCCGGCGTGCTGGCCGCATTCATCAATGCCGCGGCGCTTGCTGCATTCACGATCGTTCTATTCGTCGAAGCAATCGGACGATTGACCCGACCCGCGGCCGTGAACAGCACGGCGATGCTCATTACGGCGACGGCGGGCCTGCTGCTCAACGGTGCGATCACGCTCTGGCTGCGCGATCATAGCCATCAGAATCTCAACATCCGCAGCGCAGTCCTGCACATGCTCGGCGATGCGTTCTCGTCGGCGGGGATCATCGTTGCCGCGTTGCTGATTCGCGCGACCGGAGCGTTGTTCTGGGATCCCGCCGTGTCGATCGCCATCGGTGTGCTGATTCTCTGGAGCAGTTGGGGCATTCTGCGCGAGGCCATCAACCTGCTGCTCGAAGGGACGCCGGCCGGGATCGATCCTGATGCAATCGCGAAGGCGATTTCAGCGCTCGACGGGATTGACGGCGTTCATCATCTTCACATCTGGGCGCTGGCGCCGTCGCGGCCGGCGCTGTCGTGTCATCTCAAGGTCGGCGACGTGCCGGTGCGATCGACGGGCAATCTGCTGGCGAAGGTCAACGAGATGCTGGAGCACGAGTACGGGATCACGCACACAACCGTGCAGTTCGAGTTCGCGGAGTGTGATGCTGATGATCCGTACTGCGTGCCGTATGGGGATGCGAGGTAGCGGTGTTTAGGATCGCGCAGCAAGATTTTCTGTCATCCTGAGTCGCCGAAGCCGCGTCATTGCCAAGCACGCACAACTGGCAGGCATCGCGGCGAAGGACGATCGAAGGACCCCCCTGATTCGCTGCGATGGTTTTTAGTAACGCGCACGGTGCAAAGATTTAGGGGGTCCTTCGACCGTCCTTCGCCGCCGATGCATCGTGTTTGTAAGAGCAGCGAATCTTGCGACGGCTCCGGCGGCTCAGGATGACAGATTTGATTTACGCGTCATCCCAACTTCGCGCGCAGCGCCGACTCGTGTTTGCGCGCTTGATCGAGCGCGGATTCGAGCGCGCGGACGACGGCGCTGGCCGACGCGAGGAGCGCTTCGAGCTCGGCGCGTTCCGCGCCGGGATCGTGGATCACCGTTGCAGCGCCGAACGGATCGCCGGCCTGATCGGGCACCGGCTCCACCGCCGCCATCGCGCCGAACGGGTCCTCCTCCTCGGCCACCGCGACTCCGTTGTACGACTCCGGCTCGTACGTTTGCGGCTCGAACGGCGAGACCGCCATCGTCTTCTCCGCGTCGAACGGCGGAGGCTCCGGCGATGACGCGGGAGTTGTTTTCATCGACAGCTTCGGCGTTCCGGCCGACATCGACGTCACTCCCGACTTCGCCGACATGTCGGGGGCGGCGAGCTCCGGACCTTCGTGCAGCGTCGTGTCGACGTTTTTCTTCAGGTTGTCGAGAATGCGCGTCACCGCGGCGCGAAGCGTCGCCGTGACTCCCGCGCCGGTGATCGCCGACGCCTCGACGGTGGGAACGCCGTATGGATTCAGATACGCGTTCATCTCATCGACAGAATCGACGTTGGGGAGATCGCGCTTGTTGTATTGAAGAACGAGCGCCACTTTCTCGGGATCGATGCGATTGAGGCGCAGGTTCGTCTTCAGGTTCTCGAAGCTGTCGAGATTCGAGTCGCGCATCGTCGATTGCGAGTCGGCCACGAACACGACGCCGTCCGCGCCGCGGAGCACGAGCTTTCGTGTCGCGTCGTAGAACACCTGCCCGGGAACCGTGTAGAGCTGCACGCGCACTTTCTGTCCCGCAATCGTGCCGAGCTCCATCGGCATGAAGTCGAAGAAGAGCGTGCGGTCGGTCTCCGTCGACATGGAGATCATCTTCCCCTTGTGCTCCAGCTTCGGGTTGCCGTAGATCTTCTCGAGGTTGGTCGTTTTCCCGCAGAGACCCGGCCCGTAGTAGACGAGCTTGACCGTGATCTCGTTGAGCGCTTTGTTGATGAGCACCATGACTCGGTTAGCTTAACTGATGTTGCGTCGGGGTGTGGGGAGTGGGGGGTGGGGAGTGGGAGAGGAATCCCCTGACTCATCAACGACCCTCTCCGAAGCAGGGGATTTCTCATCGTGCTGCACCGCTCCCACCGTCCTTCCGCCCCCGCGGTTCCGCCGACTCGAAATGAGAGCGCGAGCGCATCCCCACACCCCATCCGCAACCTGATATCGTTTCCCCATGTCTCGCAAAGGGTTGTTCGAGAAAGTCTCGCTGGAGCAGATTGTCGGAGTCGTGCGCGAAGAGAGCGTCGAGGCGGCGGAGTCGGTTGCCGAAGCGTATGCGCGCAACGGAATCCGCATCATCGAAGTCACGCTGACGACTCCGCAGGCCTTCGAGCTCATCGCGCGATTCGCGCAAACGTACGCGCCGCTCGATGTGGTGATCGCCGCCGGAACCGTGCGCAATTCGAACGATGCGGCGCAGGCACGTCGCGCCGGAGCGCAAGTCATCGTCTCGCCGCATACCGACGTGAGCGTGATCGAGTACGCAAATGAGCACGATCTGCTTTCGATCGCCGGTGCAGGAACGGCCACGGAGATCATCCGCGCATGGGAAGCGGGCTGCGACATCGTCAAAGTCTTTCCCGCTCTCTACCTCGGCGGGCCCGATTACATCCGCACGCTCCGCGGTCCGATCCGCGACGTGCCGATGCTCGCCGGCGGTCCGGTGCCGCTCGATACGATCGAAAACTATCTCGATGCCGGCTGCATCGCCGTCAACCTCGGCGCGTCGCTCGCTCTCCCCGATCTGGTCCGCTCCGAGCAGTGGGATGAGATCGGACGCCGTGCGCTGCTGGCGACATCGATCGTGCAATCGCGCAACTCCGACGTCGAGTCCGATTCCTACGTTCACTGACCGTGAGCAACTTGATCCATAAGGCGTACCTCGTTTCGGGCCAGCCGCACATTCTTCTCGGCGCCGATCGCAACGCCGGATGGGCGTCGCTGCGCGCGAGCTACGAAGCGGCCGGCCGCGAGATCGAACGCTCGGGCGCTGAGTTGATCCTGCTCTACTCGACGCAGTGGTTCTCCGTCATCGGCCACCTGTTTCAGACCGATCCGAATCCGACGTGGACGCTCGTCGATCAGAACTGGTACGACCTCGGCGAGATCCCTTATTCGTTCCGCATCGATCCCGATTTCGGAACGCTGTACGCGAGCATCTGCAAAGACCTCGGCATGCAGACAGCTACCGTCGCCTATCACGGCTTCCCCATCGACACGGGAACCGTCGTCGCGCTCAAACTCCTCAATCCGAACAACGCCATTCCGGCGTCGGTGGTCTCGTGCAACATCTACGCGGAGCGCGACGAGACGCGCGCGCTCGGCCGCGCCGCGCGGACCGCGATCGAGCAATACGGCAAGAAGACGATCGTCGTCGTTGTATCGAACCTGTCCAATCGCTACGAAGTCGGAGACATCGATCCTGCACACGACCGGATTTCCTCGTCGAAAGATGACGAGTGGAATCGCAAGATCCTGGAGATGCTCGGCGAAGGGCGGCTCGAAGATGTGGCGCAGGTCGCACGCGAATTCGGCCGCGAAGCGAACGCCGATATGGGATTCAAAGCCATCTGGTGGCTGGCCGCACTTGCCGGCGAGAACAATAAATACGACGGCAAGGTGTGGGATTACCAGCCGGTCTGGGGCACCGGCAACGCGATCGTGGAACTTACGCCGAATCCGAACAAGGCACTCGACTTCGAGAAAGAGTTCGACGAAGGGCCGGTCGAGGCAGGGACCGGACTGGAGTCGCACAACGTGATCGAAGCAGGACCGGATGTGCACCGCGAAAGCGAGATGACATCGGATCCGGGAGTTATGCCGCGCGGAAACCAAGACGTCCCCTCCTCCACACCCCACACCCCACACCCCACTCCCCAGTCACGAAGCAACACTGTCGTCTCCTCGCGCGCCGCAGCGCCCGTCGGCGCGTATCCGCACGCGCGCCGCGTGGGCGACCTTCTGTTCCTCTCCGGCATCGGTCCGCGTCGTCCGGTGACGAACGAGATTCCGGCGGGAATCGAGGCACAGACGCGGGCCACGGTCGACAATCTGCGCGTGATTCTCGAAGAAGCTGGCAGTTCGCTGGAGAAAATCCTCGACGTGACTGTCTATCTGACAGACATGAAGCGCGATTTCGATTCCTTCAACCGGACATACGCCGAGTTGCTGGGAAACATTCAGCCCACAAGGACCACAGTGGGCGTCGACTCCCTGCCGACGCCGATCGCGGTCGAGATGAAAATCATCGCGGCAGCCGGATGACGCTAATCGATATCTCGCCGCTCATCGACGCCACGATCAACGTTTGGCCGGGCGATACGCCGTTCGTCCGCACGATCAACGCGGACATGAGATCGGGCGCGAATCTCACCCTGAGCGACATTCGAACGTCATTGCACGTCGGCGCGCACGCTGACGCGCCAAGCCATTACCTGACCGACGGTCCCGACATCGCCATGCGCCGTCTCGATCTCTACCTCGGGCGCTGCGTCGTCGTGCACGTCGACGTCGCGCGCGGCGAGCGGATCACGTCCGATCATGTCGCCGACAAGATCGAGGCGCTCTCTGCGCCACGCGTTCTCTTTCACACCGGCACATTTCCCGATCATCATCGCTGGAACAACGATTTCGCCAGCCTCTCTCCCGAGCTGGTCGATGATCTCTACCACCACGGTGTGCGCCTCATCGGCATCGACACGCCGTCCGTCGACCCGTTCGACTCGAAAGCGCTCGAGGCACATCACGCGTTCGCCTGGAACGACATGGCCATTCTCGAAGGTCTGGTGCTCGAAGGAGTCGAGGAGGGCGAGTACGAGCTGATCGCGCTCCCGTTGCGGATCAAAGGTGCCGACGCGAGCCCGGTGCGCGCCGTCCTGCGGACCTTATGATTTTTCCGTACGCTTCGATGAGCCGCTCCGCGGCGGGCGCGTAACCGAAATCATTCGACCGCTCGAACACAAGGTGGCGAAGATCCGCGAGATCGCCTCGCGCGACCGCGGATACACTGCGCGCCGCCGCTTCGGGAGTGCTTGTCTCTGCGATCAATGATCCGCTGAGATCGCCGAGGAGCGCCGAGATTCCATCGATGGGAAACGTGATTGGAACGACGCCGCAGGCCATCGCCTCCAGCACCGCGCGATGACCTTCGTCCGATCCGCGAGCGGTGAACAGGAGAATATCGGCGGCGCGATAGTGCTCGGCGAGATCGTCTTCATGGTATCCAGCCCAGATCACGTCGATCGCGAGCTCGTGAGCCAACGACTCCAGCGCGGAACGATGCTCGCCGTGACCGATGATCATCAGCCGCGCGTTGGCGATCTCGCGCCGCACGAGCGCGTAGGTGCGCAGAACATCTTCGAAGCCGCGGTCTTTCGACAACTTTCCGATCGCAAGCAGCAGAAGGTTGTCGCGGGTGAGGCCGTAATGCTCACGGACCTCGGGACCGACCGGCATGAACTGGCGCTGATCGATTGGCGGCGGCGTGAAGAGCGGATCGCGATGACGAACGGGCGACAGATCGGCGAAGGTTGCGTTGTTGACGAAAATCGCGTCAGACCGGGCCACGAGCCAGCGCGTCAGCGGATCGTTGCGCAAGACTCGCCGGGCATGGAACGTTCGCACAATTGCCGAGCCGTTACCGCGTGCGGCGAAGTACGCGAGCCAATGGTCGTACGTCAGATGCGCATGGACGATGTCGAAACGGTGATGGCTGACCAGCCGCGCGATCGTCTCGACCGAGTGCGCAAACGACCACGGATTTTGCGCCCTGGCCACGATCGCATGCGCGAAGTCGTGATGCCCGATCTTCGCTTGCAGCTTGTAGCCGCCGACATACGCGTAGTGCGCGTCGACGCCCGCTTCGCGCAGCGCTTCCGTCTCCGCGAATGCAGGCGCGGCCGCTCCGGTCCAGCGGTTGCCCGCAGCAAGGTGAAGGACTTTCATTCGGTTCCGTGTGCGCGGCGAGCTGTCGCCTCTCATGAGGCAACTTCGCAACCGCGAGAGCGCGATGTTACACTCCGCGCCGCCATGGCGATCCAGCCCCAGCTTCTCGAGATTCTCGCCTGCCCGATCTGCAAGGAAGAGGTGAAGCCCGTTCCTCTTTCCGAGGCGAGGCGTGCGACCGTGCGCGACAAGTTCCGCGACAAGATGCGCGGCGAGGAGCTCGTCGTCGAGGATGGTCTGCAGTGCGTGAAGTGTCATCGCGTCTATCCCGTCGTGAGCGACATTCCGGTCATGCTCATCGACGAAGCGTTCGAAGAAGCGTGACGAAGCGCCGTGTTCCTCAAGCGTCGGCTGGACGTTCCTGAAGAAACACCGCTGCCGGTCGCGCTCGCGCTCCTCTTTTACGTCGGCCATCTTTTCTGCTCCGGGTGGGTTGCGTCATCCGAGGTGTTCGCGTTTCTTGCGGCGGCTACGGTTTGCTGGTGCATCTGGCGCGGGCTTCTCGTTCCGTCGTTTCACATCCTGTACATCCCGCTCGCACTCTATGGCGTCGCATCGACCGTCTCGGCGCTCGTAGCGCCTCGTCAAATTCATTCATTCGGCGAGGCCGCTCTGTGGGGAAAGATGATGCTCTTTCCTGCGGCGCTGATTCTGCTGCGCAATGTTCCTCGCGCCCGCGTCACGGTTTTACGAATGGTTCTCATCTTTGCTGTGACGGCCTCGGGGATGGGCCTGGCGCAGTACGTCACCGGCGGATCTCACGACCTCGAGCACCGCATCACCGGTCCAGCCGCGCACGTGATGACGTTGTCCGGGCTGCTGCTGCCCATCGCATTGATCTTCATTGTCCTCTGGATCTACGACGTCGCGAATGTGTGGCTGGTCCTCGGCGGCGCCGTAACGAACTTCGCGCTTCTGATCACCTTCACGCGCAGTGCGTGGCTTGGGTGGATCGTAGGGTTGGCTGTGTTGCTGATTCTGAAATGGCCGCGGGCGCTCGCCTGGGCCGTACCGGTGGCGATCCTGGCGATCAGTTTCGCGCCGTTGCCGCTCTTCAGCCGCGTGATCTCCAGCTTCGACACGCGGCAGTCGTCGAACCTCGACAGGATTCGGATGGCCGAGGCGGGAGTGGAGATCATCAAAGACTATCCGGTGTTCGGTGTCGGGCCGGCGAATGTAAAAGAGGTCTATCCGCTTTACCGCAAGCACGACGCGCCGCGATTCCGAATCCCGCATCTGCATAACAACGTGATCCAACTCCTGGCGGAGCGAGGAGTCCTTGCGCTGCTCGCGTATCTGTTCCTGCAGGGACTTTTTCTCCGCGAGTGCGCGCGAGCGTGGGGCGGACCGGCGACCAAGTACGCTGAGATCGGCGTGGTCGTGGTTGCCAGTCTCGGAGCGGCGGGTCTTTTCGAGTTCAACTTTGGCGATACCGAGGTCTTCTGGCTGCTGCTCGACCTCTGCGCGATCGTCATCGCATTCATCGAGCGGCCTGGACCGTCGTCTGAACCGTCGAATGAACTGGTGCCAACAGTTGTTCCCCGAGACGGTCCGTAACCTTTCTGTGATGAGCGCGTCGAATGAACGAGATCGGGAAATGAAACACCTGAGCGATCAGGAGTTGATGAGCATCGTTCAGGCGGGTGATTTCTCTCCCGCTTCGGAGCTTTACGACCGTTATTCGAGCCGTATCTACAACTTCGCGTACCGCTTCCTGAAAAACAGCGAGGCGGCCGAAGACGCGACCCAGGAAGTTTTCGTCAAGATGATGAAGCATGCGAACCAATTTCATGGTGGTGCGAAGCTATCGACCTGGCTTTTTTCGATCACGGCCAACTGGTGCCGCGATTACCTGAGAAAAGCGGAGAACCGGAACAAGGAGGGAGAGGATGTTCTGATCTCTCTGCCTGCTCCGGCCGAGCTATCGCCGGAGCGCAATCTGGAGCGGCGCGAAGACGAACAGCGGATCCAAAAAGCGCTGACGTTGCTCTCGCCCGATCAGCGCGAAGCGATTCTCCTTTCGCGCTACCAGGGGATGTCGTACGCCGAGATCGCGCAGATCTCGGGCTGCTCCGAGGGAGCGGTGAAGACGAGAGTATTTCGTGCCATGGAGGTGCTGAAGAAAGCACTCATAGGCGATGCCCGTGGAGGTGACCAATGTCTGAATGTAGTGTGATGCGAGAGACGATGCCGCTACTGCTCACCGAGTCGGTGGCACCGGCGCAGCGCGAGCTGACCCATCAGCACATCGAGACATGCGCGGCCTGTGCGGCCGAGTGGTCCGGCTACAAGGACACGTGGCAGATTCTGGAGACGCTTCCGGATGTTGATCCGCCCGCACGCGCAAAGCAGCGCTTCCTGTCGGAGATCTCACCGGCAGCCGTGAAGAACGTCGTGCCGTTCCGGCGGCGTAATGTCACGCGCTGGCTCGCAGAAGCGGCGGCGGTCGTCATCGTCGCCGGCGGTGCGTTCTATGCCGGTCATCGCGCAACGCCGGCCGTACAACTGACGCCGACACCAGCGCAGGTAACAGCGATTCAGCAGGCCATGCCGACCGCTCCGTCGTACTCGATCGCGGAGTCGCGCGTTCTTCCCGCGGCATCGATCAGCCCGACGATCGAAGGCCGCCCCGATATTCAGAACGTTCAGTTCAGCGATGCCACGCAGGCGAACGAGCAGATCGGCGTCTCGTTCGACATCACGTCGCACGTGACCGTGACCGGCCGTCCGTCGGACAAGAGCATGGTCCGCCTTCTTCGCTATGTTCTCGAGAACGAAGACCAGATGTCGCCGTCGCGTTCGCGTGCGATCGACTGGATTCGTACGACCTACTCGCGCATCGGCAATCCCGATCCGGAGATCACCGAGGCGCTGGCGAACGTGCTTCGTAACGATCAGCACCAGGGCGTGCGCATCAAGGCCGCCGATACGCTGCAGTCGATGCAGTCGGCGATGACCGACGGCACGCGCGACGCGCTCGTCGAGGCGCTGAAGAACGATCCCAATCCTGCCGTACGCGTGAAGGCGGTCGAAGCACTGGCGAAACTTGCACGCAGTGGTGCCGTGCTCGATCCGGAGATGGTCGACACGCTGCGCAAGAAAGCATCGCAGGGTGACGAAAACGTTTATGTCCGCGTCAAAGCAGCGGAGGCTCTGAGCAGCATTCAACCGCGATGAAATCTGTCACTCGTATTGTTTTCGTTGTCGCGGCACTCCTGCCTGCGACGCAACTACTGGCGACGAGTTTCTCGCAAGGGACTCGGCTCGTCCGTGAGTTTGCGATCGAGCCAACCGGATCGGTGTGGATCGACAACCCATTCGGGAGCATCGAGGTCATCGGAGGCGATGGGACTGTCGTTTCGATCACGGCCGAGCGCAACATCATGGCTGCTGATCAACTATCGGCGCGAGAAGCGGCGGACAGTGTGGCCGTGGCGTTCGAAGGTGACACGAAAGTCCGACTGATCCGAAGTGTGATGCCGGCACTGCGCAACGCACACGCGACGATTGATTACATCATCCACGTGCCGCGCAGCGTGGCAGTCAAGATCGGCTCGAAATCGGCCGATCACATCCGCGTCTCTCATATCAGAGGAAGCGTGACGGTGAACGGGTTCGGCGGAACGCTGATCATGGAGGATGTCATCGGCGCCTCGGCGGTCAGCATGGTCAACGGCCGCATCATTTACGACTATCAGAATCGGCCGACGGCCCGCGCGGATGTGCAGGCGGTCAACGCCGACATCGACATCAACATGCCTGCAAACGCGAAGTTCGATTGGATTGCCGATACGCTCAACGGCGACATCCTCACGACGTTTCCTTCCGTTCGCGGCAGTCGTTTCACCGGGACAGTGTTTCACGGGCAGATCAACGGACCAGGCGGACCGGTCCTAAACACGTCAACGATGATGGGGCGCGTTCTTCTGAATTCCAAGGGCTCGACCATCGACCCGCGGTCGGTGCGCGTGAATCAGGCCGATCACCGCCAGCAACTAGGCGATGTTCTTCTTCGACCGTCTCAGACGATTCAATTGCCCTTCACGACCGGCGACTGGGTGTTTGCGGCGTCCGTAGCAAACATCGCCGTCGGCGAAGTGCGCGGCAACGCCCACATCGAGACCGGCGCGGGCGAAGTGGAGCTCGGTGCGGTGTTCGGTCAATGCATCGTGTCCTCCATGGGCGGCCCTTTGAACCTCGGCGACATCGTCGGCCCGCTGTCCGCGCATACGGGCGCGGGCGACGTGCTCGTGCGCGTTGCGCGCATGGGCGGCGAAGTGTCGACCGACGGTGGCCTCATTCGCGTGCTGTACGCGGGAGGTCCCTTGATGCTCCGCTCGGGTGGAGGCGACATCATCGTGAAACAGGCATCGGGCGCTGTCGACGCGGCAACAATCTCCGGCGACATTACGATCACCGGCGATCCGAGACAGCGAACCATCAAAGTCACGGCTCACACAGCGCAGGGCAATGTCATTCTCAATGTCAGTCCTCGCTTCGGCGCCGACATCGACGCCACGATCCTGACATCCGATCCCGACAAGAACGAGATGCATATCGACTTCACCGGCCTTGCCGTGCGCCGCGAGCAGGCAGGAACGAAGACACGGATTCGCGCAACCGGAAAGATCAACGGCGGCGGCGAGCGCGTCGAGCTCTACGCCGAAGAAGGCGACATCCACATCTCATCGCAGACGATCAGCCCGGTGCGGTTGGCGAACCCGAAGCGGTAGAGCGGCAGCCAAGCTCCTGTGGCGAACTGCTTGACTTCGTTAGGATCAATCTTTCGAGCGTTACGTCGACTGATTGACCTCACAGCCGCCCCCGCAGGCGCCCGCCAAGCAGCCGAGCGTGTCAGCGTCGAAGATGACCGTCGTCGCGTTCAGCACCTGGTAGCTCAGGGCATCTGCCGAACCGGGGCTGACCGTCACGGCGAACCATTGATCGCAGGGAAACGTCGCCGGCACATCCCACGAATCACCTCCGGCAACTTGCTGGTTGAAAACATCGCTACCGAACGTGACCTGAAACTGGTATGAAGTCGTGGTTGCGTTTTGAACCGTCAGGGCATTGTTCTCGGCCATACGTTCCTCCCTCTAACTTTTGGACCCACAACCAAGCAGTGTCGTGAAGCGTAAGCCGTTTATAGGGACCATCATTCAATCGAGCGGGTTTGTTTGGAAATCAGGTAACGATCCTAAACGACACATGGCCAGAGATCAATAATTAACTGATCTAGAGTCAGTTATTAACTGACCTACCGTCAGATACATGATGCTTATCTGGCGTTTTCCACAGGCAAGCGTACTCAGCGGCGGTAATGACTACCGATTTACGCCTTGTTCGGCGCGCGCCTTCGCTTCGCATGCAGGCGATCGATGAGCTTCGTCGTTGAGCGGATCTGCTCGAGGATCTTTTCTTCGAGTCCAGCGCCTTTTGCTTTGAAGCTCTTCGCTTTGCGGAAGACCTGACGGGCGCGATCCTTCTGGCCGCTTTCGAGCAGGGCCATGCCGAGGTGCATGAGGTTTGTGGCGGTGGGACCGAGATCGGCGGACTTCGTGAGGAAGTCGACGGCGTTGCCGAACTCGCGGCGCTTGAAGTAGACCCATCCGAGTGCGGCGAGCGGGAACTGCTTCAGCTCTTTCGGCGAATAGCGAAGTGCCAATTGCGCCGACTCGAGCGCTTCGTCGAGATTCTCATCCATCTCCGCCAGGTTGTAGGCCTTCTCATAGTAGGCGATCGACTTGGCGTAGTTCGATGTGTAGTCGCGAAGCATTTCTTCGAGCGCGCGATTGGCGTCCTTGAAGTTTCCCTCGGCGCGCAGCGCTTCGACGAGCGTTGTGTACGCGGCGGCGGCGACGACGTCGGTTGGCCGCTGACGCAGCACGCGCCGCGCGGCCGCGATCGCCTCGGTGTTCATCTCCAGATGCGAACAGAGAAGTGCGTACGGCATGAGGATGTTGGCGTTGTCGGGATCGACCGCGGAGGCGCGGCGGTAATGATCGAGCGCCTCGATATAGTTGCCGCTCGTCGCCAGCAGCTCAGCGCTCTTGAACTCGTCGGCGGCCGGACCTTCGAGCGGGATGTGACCTGAGATCCCCTCGTAGATCTTCACGGCCTGCTGGTACTCGATCTTGTTCGGATTGAGCTCCAGCGCTTCCTGGAAGCAGTCGATCGCTTTGCGGTTCCAGTTGCGGTCGAGATAGCAAAGACCGAGGTGATAGATCGCTTCTTCGTACTCGGGATCGAGCTTCAGCGCGGACTGGAATGACTTGATCGCACGCTCGAGCTGGCCTTTGTCGTAGAAGATCGTGCCGAGCAGGTAATACGCCTGCGGCAACTGTTCGATCTGGATCGCTTTCTCCAGGAACTTCTGGGCGCGGAGCAGCTTTCCTTTGCGCGCGTAGATCGCGCCGAGGGAGAAGTAGGGGAGAAACGACTCCTGCGAAATCTGGATGGCACGACGCAGCCAGCGCTCGGCGCCTTTGAGATCCTGACGCTCGTGCAACAGTACGCCGTAGAAGACTGCCGCGTCGAAATGATCGGGCTGCACTTCGAGCGTGCGCTCGAGATAGTGTTTGGCGCGGTCGAGATTGCCGTCGTTGAAAAACATCTCGCCGAGAAAAAACGAGAGCTCGTAGTTATCGCGATCGAGCTTGAATGCTTCTTCGAGCGCGCGGATCCCACGATCGGGATCGAAGGCGTCGATCGCCGATTCCGCGTCGGCGACGAGTTGCACGAATCGCTCGCGCCGGTCGCCGCGGAAGAGCGACATGATGCGGTCTTTGCGCTCGGTGAAGCGCTGCTTCTTTTCGAGCGCGAGCATCTGCTCGCCCATCTTCGATTCCCACAGCTCGACCAGCTCGTCGGCGGAGACGACGTTCTTCCGCTCCAGCAACTCTTTGACCGACAGGAGTCCCGTCTGGTTGATGAAGATGGCGCGCTCGTGCTTCTGGATGGCGTCGACGACGCTGCGCAACGTCTCGGCGCTTCGCTTAACGATCTCCTCGAGTCCGGAGACGCGCTCGAGCAAGTGCTCGTCGAGCGATACATCGCCTTCCTCGTCGTATTCTTCGACCTCGTCCTCTTCGAACGAGCTCACACCGGAGAGAACGAGAAGCTTCGCCTGGCAGCGAAAGCAATACTCGCGCTCGTCATCATTCAACGCGCTACAGGTCTGACAGAGCATATGGGTGGCGATTAGAACACCACCGAGGCGCTACGTCATCCCTGTTATTCAGGACTTCCGGTAGTCGTAGAATCCGCGGCCGCTCTTGCGGCCCAGCCAACCGGCATCGACCATCTTCACGAGCAGCGGACATGGACGATATTTCGGATCGCCAAATCCTTCCTCGAGCACGCGCAGAATGGCAAGACAGACATCGAGTCCGATGAAGTCCGCGAGCGTGAGCGGACCCATGGGGTGGTTCATGCCGAGCTTCATCACGCCATCGATCGATTCGGCGGTGGCGACGCCTTCGAACAACGCGAAGATCGCTTCGTTGATCATCGGCATCAACACCCGGTTGGAGATGAAGCCTGGGTAGTCGTTCACTTCGATCGCAGTTTTTCCCATCAGCTTCGAAAGCTCTTCGACGCGGCCGTACGTTTCGTCACTCGTCGCGATTCCGCGAATGACTTCCACGAGGGTCATCACCGGCACGGGGTTCATGAAATGCATGCCGATGACTTTGTCCGGCCGGCGAGTCGCCGCGGCGATCTTCGTGATCGAGATCGAGGATGTGTTCGAGGCGAGGATGCACGCGGGCTGGGTGAGTGAGTCGAGTTTTTCGAAGAGCTGTGTCTTCGCCGCGAGATTTTCGACAATCGCCTCGATCACGATGTCGGCGCCGACCGCGGCGCCGATATCGCTCGTGGCGCGAATCCGCCCAAGAACCTGCTGCTTTTCCTCGGTCGATAGCTTGCCTTTGTCGACGGCGCGTTGCAGGTTCTTCGCGATCGTCGACATCCCGCGATCGAGGAACACTTCGGCGACATCGATCAGCGTCACGTCGAATCCCGCAGCCGCCGCGGTGTGCGCGATTCCGTTGCCCATGGTGCCGGCGCCGACGACGACGATCTGTTTCACGAAAAGGCCTCCAAACGGCGGCGAAGCCTATCATGTGGCATGGGTCAGTTTGGGGTGGGCGCCGCTGCTTGAAACTGACCCTCAGCCCTATCATCTTGCAGCAACGGGAGTAGCGGGCGTAAGATCACACGTCCTGAATAGTCCTATGGCCTCCAAATGCTTCATGTGCGGTGCGGCGATCACGCGGGGAATCCTCTGCGAACGATGCGACAAGCCCAGAAAACCGAAACAGCCCGCCGCGGCGAAGCCGATCGATGTGGCCCCACCGCCGCCTGCTGAAACGCCACGCGCGAGCGCGCCGCCTCCACCGAAACCGAAACCGCAGCAGCCGGTGCCCGCGCCGATCCGAGAGTCGCCAGCTCCTCGCGGCACGAGCGGACAATCCTCAGCCGCAACCGCGACCGCGCCGGCAATCGAGCCCGAGCCGTTTCCGAAGGCACCGCTTCTGCCATTCCCGGTCGAGTCCTCGTCGCCGGCGATCACCAGCCTCGCTAACGTCATGATGGCCGCCGGTGCGCCCGCGATCGTTCTCTCCGCCGATCGCAGCGTGAAGTTCGTCACCGAAGAGGCCAAGCGACTCTTTGGAGTTCCGCAAAACGATCTCGCCACGCTGAAGCAGATCGAAGCGCTGAGCGGCGCGCGCATCGGCGAGTTGTCCGTGCCGGCGTCGACCGCGTTGCGCATCGCCAACCGGAACATTCTCTACACGCTCGTACCGATCTCTGGCGGCGCGATGGGCGCTGTTCTGATCTTCCGCGAGGCCGACCCGATGAATCCCGCGCATGCGTCGTTCGTGGCGTTCGTGCGCGAGACGGTTTTCTCGCCGCTCCGTTCGCTGCGCGAATCGGTATTGGCATCGGCACGCAACGGTCCGCGCGATCCCCTTCTTCACGACTGGGCCGCAACCATCGATCAGATCCTTTCGTCGCTGGAGATGGCCCCGGAGGTCAAGGAGCCGTCGCCGGCGGCGCGATTGCCACGAGTTGTCGACATCATCCATTCGGTCGCCGAGCGATTCGGCCCGTTTGCGGATCTCAAGAACGTGCAGCTGCAGCGCGACGTGCCGGAGTTGGAAGAGCGCTTCAAGAATCACGAGCAGTTGGCCGATGCACTTAGCGTGTTGATGGACAACTCACTTCACTACGTACCGCCGGGTGGTCAGGTCGTCCTCGGCGTCCGCTGGATGGAACACAAAGGCAAACCGTTGCTGCTTTTCTTCGTGATGGACAACGGCGCGGTGGTGCCTGAGGCCCTCCGTTCCGCCGTCTTCGAGCAGGGGTTTCAGTGGAATCCGCAGGGCCTGGAGCGCACAGGGCGGAGCCTCTTCAAAGTGCGCGAGTTCGCCGTCGCGCACGCGGGATCCGTCTGGGTCGAGTCGAAGACGGGGAAGGCCTGTACGTTCTTCCTGCGCGTACGTCCCGACGGCGCACGCTAACGGTTCTTATCGCGCCGCGCCGTTTCGATCGCGATGGTGCGCTCCGATCCGCATGCGCAAGTCGGCGAACTTCGTCCGCTGCTCCGGCGTGAGGATTGTCTCGATCTCCGCATTCGTCGCCTCGACCTCCTGACGCACCTGCGGACGCACGCTGTTCATCGTGGCGTCGATCTTCGCGCGGTGACGCTCGATGATCTGCTGCACTTGCGTCTTCTGCTGCGCCGACAGATCCAACTGGCCCGCCAGCCGCTCGGCCATCCGATCGGCGGCAAAGCGCGAGTTGTGACGCGGAGCGAGCCGTCCACTCCGGATCAGATAGAGATGGTCGCCGGCCACGCCGACCAGAATGCCGGCCAGGAAGGCGACGATCACGACCACGACGGCCGCCGTGCGGGTCTTACTCGACACTGAACGTATCCCCTCCGACCGAGATATCGACGGTCTGCGTGCTGCTCATGGTATCGAGGTTCGCCGGTGGAGCGGCATCGCGCGATTGCTCGATCCAACCGACGCCGAGCATCGCTGCGATTGCGAGCGCGGCCAGCGATGCGACGACTGGGCGGAACCAGAGCGCCAGAATCTGGGCGATTCCACTTTGCGCGTCCGTGGCCACACGCTCGCGCACACGCGCGGCGATGCGCGTCGACATCATCCCGTCGGGCTCGAACTGTAATTGCTGCGCCTCATCGCGAAGCCGGTCGAGAAAGTCGTCAGTCATTGCTGCCCCCGTGAAGATCCGCCAGTTTTTCTTTTAGTTTGCCGCGTGCGAGCGAAAGATGCGAGCGAACCGTTCCCTCGGTCAGCCCCGTCATTCCTGCAATTTCCGTGTGGCCGAAATGCTCGACGAGATACAGACGCGCCACGATACGCTGCATCTCCGGAAGCGACTCGATCGCGCGATCGATCCGGCCCGCCAACTCGTTTGCGATCGCCGGCAGATCCGCGCGATCACGCCTCTCTGCCGGTGCTGCGTCGGTGATCTCTTCGTGCCGGAATCGTTTCCTGTGTTTGATCAGATCGAGCCCGAGGTTCGTGACGATGCGATAGATCCAGGGGCCGAACGGCTCCCCCGATTTGAAACGCCCGATGCTCTCATACGCCTTTACGAACGCTTCCTGCGCCAGATCTTCCGCGTCGGCGGGATTGCGCACGATGCCCCATGCGATTGAGACGACTCGTCGCATGTACTTCGTGACGAGGTAGTCGTACGAATCCGCATCGCCGCGTTTGACCGCGGTGATCGCACGCGCCTCGATCGGGTCTTCGTTTATCGCGCTTCTCGTCTGCGCCCTCTTCGCCGCGAAAACCTGACGATCGAGCGCGAGGGAGCCCGTGAGAGCTCCCCCGAACATCGTCGTGGCGTCCATCATCTTCCTACTTCTCGGTCTGCCTGGCCATCCGCTGTTGCAGGATCGTTGCGGCTTTGGCCCGCTGGTCGGGCGACAGGACATTGAGCGCTTTCGCCGCGGCATTGAGTGCGTTTGTCTTCATCTGACGCTCGGCATCGATCTGCTTGTCTAGAAGTGCCTGCGCCGCGCCGACATCGTTTGGATTCGCGATCAGGGCCTGCGCGACCGACTGCATGCCGCTGCGCATCGACGCGCGGTACGGCTCGTTCTGCGTGCGCAGGTCGGTAAAGATTTTCTGGATATCGGCCGACTGTTGATCGGAGAGCCCGAGCGCCGCCTTCGCGCGGCCCATGCGGCCGAACATCATCATGTTGCCGCCGCCGCGCATCCATCCGTGTCCGTGACCAGCTCTGTGATGTTGTGCGAGCGCGAAAGGAACTGCGGCGAGGACGGTGACGATGGCCGCAATCGATAAAATGAGATTTCGTCTTTTCATGGGTTCTCCTTGTTCGCGAACGGGTTACGACGATGGCGAACGATCGTTGAACATATAATCGCGGCAACTCGCCCCGCACTCATGCGACTTCTTTTTGCAACCATCGCACTCCTTGCCGCAAGCCTCGGCTCCGCGATCGCACAGCCTCTTACCTGTCCGCCGGTTGCGTCCGCCGCAGGCCGGCCCTGCGAGCTGTTTCACTTCCACGTGCAGATGTTCCGTCCCGATACGCGCGGGTTCATCGAGCTGTACGGAATCAATCAGTTCTCTTCGCAAAGCGCTTGCGACCGCGCCCGCGATGCGCAGTTCCGGCGCAACACCGCAGTCGTTGAGTTTTTTCGCACGCAACGCCGCGCCGACTGGTGGCAGCCGGATCGATTCGGCCAGTGTCATTGCGACATGACCGTCGAAGCTACGAGCCCGAACATGCTTACCGATTCCGCGCGCTGGGGTCAGATCCAGCTCGCGGAAGATATCCGCCAGCGCGTCCGCGAACGCCTGCTCGATGCTGGCGTTGCGTCGGATTCCGAGCTGATTCGCGGGCTCATCCCACCGCCGATCGCATCTCCTCTCATCGGAGGTCCGAAACTCGTCATGATGCCGGAGCCCGCCGATCTCTCCGCGGCACCGAACGCGCCTGAGGATCTTCGCACGACGAAAGCGGTCGACTCAGCGCCGCCGATGTCATCGCTCGATTTGCCGCTGGCGGAAATCCCGCTGCCGGGAATGGCGACGGCGACGGAACCGCTCGCCGTCGTCGCTCCATCACCGACAACACCCGCGCTGCCGACGCCTGCGGTGCCCGCACCGAAACCTGTTCCCGATCCGCAGCCGGCGGAACCTTCTCCTTTACCTGTACCCTCGCCCGCGCCGGCATCCGTTCCGTCAGGAGATACGATTGCCGTCGTCGCGGACGAGCCCGATCTCCCGGCGGCCGAAGATGTCGCCGATGCATTCATCAGCTACGAATCGCAGCGGATACAGAATGTGCTGAAAGTCAGCGGCTCGATCGGCGACGAGTCGGTCAAGGCGCAGGTGCTCGACGCCTGCACGCAACGGATCCAGCTCCTCTCCAACCTCCGCTCGATCATCGTCGGCTCGGGCGCGAAGAGCCGTCTGGTCGCCGCCGCGAACAATGCGAAGAAAGAGAGCGAGCGGCTCGATCTGGTGTCGAAACTTTTCGGGAGCGATGTCGTGCCTCACTGGGCGCCGAAGGATGCGGCCGACGTCATCTTCGATCCCGCCATCAGCGATCCGGAACACGTGCTGCGCGACACCGCGGCGTCCGATCAACAGAGGCGGCACGCTCTCTACGCGCTGCTCGCGACGTCATCGCCGACCGAGCAGCAGCAACTGTGGCTTACTTCCCTGATCGAGGCGTTGCTGCGATGAAGGCAGAGGGACAACGATGAGAATCGCGTTCATGGCGAACGTCTGCCTTCTGTTTTCTGCCTTCTGCCTTTCCGCGCAGGACGCGCCAAAGCCGGCGCCGCCGCCCGCGACGCAAGCCGCGACGGACCCCACCGCTTCCGCGGCCATGCCGCCGAGCGAAGAGCTGATCAAGGCGGTTTACTTCGGAAAGAAATTTGCCGAGATCAAAGACTACGCGTCGGCCTATCAGCAGTTCGCGAAAGCGGACATGCTGCAAGCCGACATACCCGGCGTGTTGTACAACATGGGCGTCCTTCTGGCGCGAACGGGGAGGTTTTCTGAGGCGCAGGCGAAGGTCGATCGATACAACCAGCTCTTTCCGAACGGCGCAGAAAAACCGCTCGTTGCCAAGCTCCAACTCGATCTCGAGTTCGAGCGGGAGCTGCAGAAAAAGCGTCAGGTCGATGAGGAGTACACCGCCCTCTTCACGCGTGGAAAATTTCTCTACGCCAAGGGCGATCTACCCGCGGCGCTGAAACTCTTCCGCGACGCGGAGCAGCAGCGCCCCACCGATCCCGCTGCCGCCTTCAATCAGGCGGTCGTCTACGAAAAGCTCGGCGAGCTTGCCAAAGCATCGGAGCGTTTTCATCGCTACGAGGAGCTGGAGCCGGACGCCAACGCGAAATCCGCCGCCGATCAGCGCCTCCTCGGCATCGAGAGCGAGATGTCCGACATGAAGACGAAGATCATCTGCTCCTTCTGCGGATTCCGTCTGCCGATCGGCGCGATGTGGTGTCCGCACTGCTGGCATGGTCCGTATCTCACGTCGCAATCGATCTGGAATTCACGTCCCTGCGGCGATGGCGCGACGTCGACGCGCGTTACGTACTACGCCGACAACCGATTCGCGAAAAATGAGTCGCTGCCATGTCTGTTCAACGGAACGATGCTCGAAGCGCTGCGCTACACGCCGGCGCGGCAGCATCAGGTGCAGGACGCGCGGAAAGCCGAGGGATGGTCATACAGCGGCGAGATCATCCAGGCGTGGCGCGACCGTCAAGGCAATGAGATCCGATACGTGCAGGGGAGCGACTACCTGGAGAAGATCACGTCCGCATCGGGTGATGTGCTCTTTTTCGCCGCGCATAAAGTTGGTGACGGCATTTGGCTCCTCGACCGCGAAGATGTCGTCATCGACGGCGTGAAGTACACGCTGCGCTACACGTTCGATGCGCAGAATCGTATCGCGCGCGAACAAGTCGCCTACCAGAACGCCGCCGGCTGCAACGACGTCGTGGCGATGACGGCCGACGCCGCGTACGCAAACAACTCGCTTGCCGGATTGAAGATTCGCGGAGGCTACACGGGAACGACCGTGAAGGGATCGCCGCGATTCGACTGGGAGGCGAATGTTGCCTATGCCTACGACGCCACCGAGCGGCTGACGAAAGAAGAACTGATCGTCGGATCGATGTCGAAGATCTATGCGGAACGACCGTACGGCGCAGAGCGTCAGGAGACCTCAACGCTCTATCAGGACATGCGCGTCCGCAAACCGATCGATCGGATGCTCAGCATGGGCGACCGTTGCGCGATTTCCGGAACAACGGTCCTCAGCAATCCGGTCGATCTCCGTCCTTTCTACGCGCTGACGCCGAATCTCGCGATGGTTCTCGGCAACGGAGTCACGCGCGCTTCCGTAAGCTTTACCTATCCCGATTCCTACAAAGTGCGTTGAGACAGTGATCAGTGATTAGAGATCAGAGATCAGGAAGGCTCTTGATCTCATTCAGACCGTGATCCATGGGAACCGCGTCCCTTGAGACCTAATCACTACTAAAAACTGATACTAATAACACATATTAATTAACAACGCTTAATAACAATGATTAATAACGAACATCGCCAATCCTAACTCCGATCTCTAATCACCTGATCTCTGCCTTTCCTGATCTCTAGTCTCTGATTCCCTTCTGCGCAAACGAAACACCATGACCTGGTACCGCGAATGGTTCGGCGAGGAGTACCTCGAGCTCTACGCGCATCGTGACGAGCACGAAGCGCGGCGGCAGGTACTGTTTTTCCAAGAACACTTCGGTGCAGTCGACGGGATGATCCTCGACCTCGCCTGCGGCATGGGGCGTCATCTCACCGAGCTGAACGGAGCAGGCTACGATGCCGTCGGCTGCGATCTCTCCTTCACGCTTCTCCGAGCCGGCATCGACGAATATGGCCCGCTGCCACTCGCGCGTGCGGACATGCGCATCCTTCCGTTTTGCAGCAACAGCTTCGCCGGCCTCGTCAACTTCTTCACGAGTTTCGGATACTTTGCGACCGAGGATGAAAACGCCGGCGTGGTGCGGGAGATGGCGCGTGTGCTGCGTCCAGACGGCATCTTTCTGTTCGACTATCTCAACGTCGACCGCGAGCTCGACAAGCTCGTCGAGCGCGAGACGCGCGACACGCCGAGCGGCCCGGTCGAGATCGAGCGCTGGTTCGATCCACGTGACCGTTCGTTCAACAAACGGATCGCCATCGGTCAAAAGCGTTACCTGGAGCGCGTTCGCGGTTACGATCTCGATGAGATCTCGACGATGTTCACCTCCTCGGGCCTTTCCATCCGCGAAGTCTTCGGCGATTTTCATGACGCGCCGTTCGATGCCGCCTCGCCCCGCCTGATCCTGGTCGGGAGCAAATCGCGATGAGCAGAACGGCCACGGAGCCTGCCTGTCTTCGCTTCCCGCTGGAAGACTACCCGGGCCTCAGCAAGTTCACCCGCGATTGGTTAGCAGGCGTTGAAAGCGCCACAAAGTTTCTGGAACGCCGGCGTCCCGCCGACTGGCCCGGTGCCATCCCGGCGCCGACCGATCGGACGGAACTGGCCAACGCCCTTGCCCAAAGCAACCGCCAATGGAATCACAACGTCGACGACGATCTCGCACGCTGGGCGGGAGGCAACACCTTCACCGTCATCTCCGGCCAGCAGGTCGGATTCGCCGGCGGACCGATCTACACGTTGGCGAAGCTCGCCGGCATGCTGAAGCTGAAACGCGACAACGAAGCGAACGGCATTCCGACGACCGTTTTTTTCTGGCTGGCAACCGAAGACCATGACTTTGCGGAGGTGGCGACGCTGTCGCTGCCGAAACGCGATCCGAAACAGCAGCTCGACCTCACCACGCTTCGCGCGCGGCGTCCCGAGTCGAGGCGCGTCGTCGGAGCGCTGCCGGTTCCGGAAGAGCTGACGCGCGCACTCGTTGACTATCTCGACATCCCGCGTCCGTCGTGGTTGCGCGAAGGAATCACATTTCGCGATTCGTTCGCGGAACTGCTCGCGAGCGCCGTCGACGAGAAATTCATCATGGTCGATGCGCTCCTCCCCGAGTTGCGCCGCGCCGGTCAGCCACTCTTCGGAAACATTCTCTCGAAGTGGGATGCAATCCAGGCCGCGCTTGCGGAACGCTCGGCATCGTTGAGAAGCACCGGCTACGCGCCGCAAGTCGTCCCACGCGATGGCGAGCCGTACACGCTGCTCTACGAGATCGATGCGCACGGCGACCGTGAGCTGGTCGAGAGTCCGCGTCCGATCGCATCATCCGAGCGGACATCGACGTCCGCGCTGACGCGCCCACTGCTCCAGGATTTCGTCCTGCGCCCCGATCTCTTCGTCGGCGGACCCGCCGAGGTGGCGTATTACGCGCAGATCGCACCGCTACACGAGCTGCTCGATGTGCCGATGCCGCGCGTCGCGCTTCGCGCGCACGAGATGCTCGCGCCGAAGCAAATCGTGCGAACGATCGAGCGCTTCAAGATCGAGCCCGCCGAGATTTTCGCAGGGGCCGACGCGCTCCTGGCTTCGCGCGAGCCGGCTGGTGTGAACGAAGTCGAGTCGATCGCTGCAAGAGCGCGCCACGATCTGATAGCGCAGATCAATCGCATCGGCGAGATCGCACTCCCGGCCGAACATGCGCTCGCCCGCGGCATCAACCGCTCCATCGGCCACATCGAGTATCACTTCGACAAGCTGACCGAGCGCGCCATCCGCGGCCTGGCCCGCAAGGACCGCGAGCGATACGCCGCCGTGCGCGACCTCGTGACGACGCTCTTCCCCGACAATTCCCCGCAGGACCGCGTCACCGGCTGGTTCGGATATTGGAACGAGCACGGACAGCATTTGATCGATCGGATGATCGATGAAGCGGAACAAGATGAGGATGTGTGCAAGGTGGTGAGTTTGTGAGGGAAGCTGTCATCCTGAGACTGCCGGAGGACACGAAGTGCCGGAGGACGTCGAAGGACCCCCTTCGTATTGGCAGGCTGCGGTTAATGCCACCTCCCTTCCTGCACATGGGCGGGGGGTCCTTCGACCGTCCTTCGGCACTTCGTGTCCTTCGGCGGCTCAGGATGACAGTGTTGACAGTCCTTCGGCGGCGCGCTGCGACCATGCGTGATTACCCAGGAGAACCAACCATTGCTTGAACCGGTCGACATGATTTTCTTCGGCGCGCATCCCGATGACATCGAGCTCTCCTGCGGCGGCACGATCGTCAAGGCGGTGAAGGACGGACTGCGCGTCGGCATCATCGAGCTGACGCGCGGCGAATTGGGAACGCGCGGCACGCCGCAGATTCGCCGCCGCGAAGCGCTCAAAGCCGCCCGCATCCTCGGCGCGCGTTTTCGCGAACAGCTCGACTTCGGCGACGGCGGCGTGCGCACCGGCCGCGACGAGGAGATGCAGATCATCGCCGTCGTGCGCCAATGCAGACCGAAGGTCGTGTTCACCATGTGGCCCGACGACCGCCACCCCGATCACATCCGCACCGGACAGATCGTCGCGGGAGCGTCATTCATTGCGGGGCTGCGCGCGCTGAAGACGGACCTGCCCGCGCACCGGCCGCAGGTCACGATTTACTACCCGCAGAACTATCTCGTCACGCCGAGCTTCGTCGTCGACGTGACGAAAACGTGGAAGACGAAGATGCGCGCCATTGCCGCGTTCAAATCGCAGTTCCACGATCCGAAATCGAAAGAGCCGCCGACATTCATCGCCGACAAGAAGTTTCTGGAGATGATCGAAGCGCGCGGACGTCACTTCGGCGCGCTGATCGGCGTCGAATACGGCGAGGCGTTCATGACCAAACAACCGCCGAAAGTTGACGACATCATCGGCGCGTACGAGGGAAGAGAGCCATGAAGATCGTGATCAGTGGGCAGTGGTCAGTGATCAGGGTAGCGGCCACCCAAAGCACGTCATGAGAATCGGCATCACCTGCTATCCCACCTTTGGCGGCTCCGGCGTCGTGGCCACGGAGCTCGGCATCGCTCTGGCGCGTGGGGGCGACGACGTTCACTTCATCAGTTATCAGATGCCGTCGCGCCTCAGCGTGTTGCACGAGCGCGTTCGATTTCACGAAGTCACCGTCACGCCGTATCCGCTCTTCGATCCCTATCCGCCGTATACCCTGGCGCTGGCGACCAAGATGGCCGAAGTGGCGGACTACGAGAAGCTCGACATCCTCCACGTTCACTACGCGATTCCCCACGCGATCAGCGCACACCTGGCGCGCGAGATCGTGTCGTCACGCAAACTCCGCTTCGTCACCACGCTGCACGGCACCGACATCACGCTCGTTGGACGCGATCCGAGCTACCTGCCGATCACGCGATTCGGAATCGAAGTCTCCGACGGCGTGACCGCGGTCTCCGAATGGCTTCGTGCCCAGACCGCGCGCAACTTCGCTACGAACAAAGCGATCGAAGTGATCCCGAACTTCGTCGATCCGTCGCGGTTCCGAAAACACGAGAGCGCACTCTCGAACCTCTTTCTGACGAATGGCGAGAAGCTCCTTTGCCACGTCTCGAACTTTCGCCCCGTGAAGCGAATCATGGACGTGTTGTCGGTCTTCGAGCGCGTGACACGCACGGTGCCGAGTCGCCTCGTGATGATCGGCGACGGTCCGGAGCGCTCGATCGCCGAGGCCTTCTGCCGCGATCATGGCCTGCGCGAGAAAGTCTTCTTCCTCGGCAACGTCCCGAACCTGGAAGAAGTCGTCGGCGCCGCCGATGTCTTTCTCCTCCCATCCGAGGCCGAGTCGTTCGGCATGGCGGCGCTGGAAGCGATGGCGTCGGAAGTCCCGGTGATCGGCAGCCGCGCCGGCGGTCTCCCCGAGGTCGTGATCGAGGGCGAGACCGGCTACCTGCTGCCAGTCGGCGACATCGAAGGGATGGCCGAGCGCGCCATCGAGATCCTCTCCGACCCCGACCTTCAACACAGCCTCGGCCGCAACGGCCGCGAGCTGGCGGAGGGAACGTTCAACGTCAATCGAGTTGTGCCGCGGTATCGAGAGTTTTACGAAAAGGTGATTGGGTGAGCGGAACGGAATACGACGTAATTGTTGAACGAGGATACGTCGCCATCGTTGAACGGGGCGATACCTCATTTGGGGCATACGTGCCGGACCTTCCAGGCTGTATCGCGGTGGGTAAGACCGAAGGTGAAACAGCGCGACTCATCCGCGAAGCCATCGGACTGCACATAAACAGTCTCACGAAGAATGCCGAGCCTGTGCCTCCGCCCCGAGAAATAGCCATCGATTGGGAAGGAGGGGGCGCGGCTGTGCGTTTGAAATAGCCGCGATCATGTCTGGCAAAGTCATCATCACCACGCCGTTTCCGACCTCTGATCAGGTGGCCGCGCATTACCAGATCCCGCCGAAGCGCGTCGCTGAGCTGCGGCAAATGATGGACGAAATCCGAGCTGATGAGGCGCTAAAGGCAGCACATAAGAAGAACGGCAGGCAGAACGCCAGCCGAAAGTCCTCCGCTCGGCGCAAAGTGACAAGCTCGAAGCGCTGAGCGAACACCGATGGCTTTCTCCGCCACGAAGGAATGAACGCTCTGTGACCCGATTCCGTGATCCGCTGCCTGGGGTTCGTGACGCTGCTGCGTTCCGCCTTCACGATCCAAAGCGTTTCGCAGCATTCCAACTTGACCCGAACGGAGTCTACGAGATGAGGGTCTTTTCCTCAGCGGCCGAAACGGTGAGCTTGTTCGAGGAACTCGAACACACTGTCGATCTCCTAACGCGCGTTCAGTCTTTCCCAGAACTATCAGCAGTTTTGAAGCTATATGTCATTAGCTGGATTTCACTTTCTGACCTCCTCGCGAGGCTTCTAAATGACACTCTGGATCTCGGGATCGCAGAGCTAGATGTGAAATTTGACGCGATTATCAGGAATGAACACGTTCGAAGGTCAGGAGTGCCCGAGATCGTCAAGAAATATGCAAAGGCCATCCAGTACAATCACTTTAGGAAGCTTCGCAACAATATCGTTCATCGAGGCAAGCTCGACGATATCGAACTCGCGACAATACGCATCGACTGGTTCAGGACAGCTGCAAAAGCAAATGTCTTGAGGGACGTTGAATGGGCTGCTAACGTAGCACTCACAGAGACCAACGTTGCCGAGCGCGCCCAAGCTCTTATCGCGAAGAGGCAAGCAGAGTACCGCGAACATCTCGGCGTCACATTCTCATTCCTGAACGAAATCGCACTTGTCATAGTCCCGATAGTCACGGGGCGTGCTTTGTAATGGCGCGTCCATGTTCGCAGCGCGAGCAATGCAATCGAATGTTGCGGCCTAGTCATAGCGGCTGTTTCCACTACGGCTCCGCCCGTATTCCCCCACTCGGCACCCCATCCCCATAAATCTCACGATACCGTGTGTAGCTGTTCATCACTTTGCGAACGTATTGCTTTGTCTCGTCGAAATTGATGGCGGTGAGGAGGTAGTCGTCGCCCGGGCCTGCGGCGAGGCGCGACCAAAGGGCGGTTTGTTTGGGGCCGGCGTTGTAGGCTGCAGCGATGGCGTAGTGATCGTCGTTGAACTGCTTCGACAATATACTGACGTATTTCGCGCCGAGACGGATGATGACGCGCGGGTCGTAGAGATCGTCGGGCTCGACGTCGACGAGGCCGGCGTCGCGGCCGATCTGGCGGGCGGTTGTGATGATGAACTGCAGCAGGCCGCGCGCGGCCGCTTCCGATTTTGCGCGCGGATTGAAGCGCGACTCCTCGCGCATGATGGAGAGCACCAGCGTCGGATCGGCGTTGTAGCTCTTCGAATCGTCGCTGATGAAGTCGTAGAAATAGCGCGGATAGAGGAGCTGGCGGACGGTGAGCGGAAGCAGCTCCGGCATGTAGTCGCGCGGAACGGAATTCATCAGCACTTCAATGGCGTAGATCGATTCTTTCGACGCGCTGCCGTGATTGAGCGCCAGCGAGCGCGTGAGTGCGGACTTCAGCGGGCGAAGCGGATAGCGTTGTTCGTTCGCGTCGGCGGCTTCGTCGAAGAGTCCCATAGCCAGGAGGAGCGCACGGCGGTCGGCGTTTGGCGGCAGCGGAAACTGCGGGAAGGGTTCCGGTTGCAGATCGAGGATGGTCGCGTACTCCGGAAGATGGCGATAGATCTCGCTGAGCCGTTTCAGCTCCGCGACGTGATTGGCCGACGAAAGAAGAATGCGATCAGTGGCCACCTGTTTCGCCACGAGCCAGTTGCCGGCGGCGACGAGGCGCGCGATCTCCGCATCGCGCGTGGCTAACTCTCCCTGCAACTTCGGCTGCATCGACGGTGCGTCGAGCCGCTGCCGCGCGAAGTAGGCA
The DNA here is from genome assembly GCA_034665065.1 of Thermoanaerobaculia bacterium. Lineage (GTDB taxonomy): Bacteria > Acidobacteriota > Thermoanaerobaculia > Gp7-AA8 > Gp7-AA8 > JADGNZ01. Next base: position 139,503 of record JAXDGL010000018.1, read on the forward strand.
AAGTGCGTCGGCTGCGGGGCGCGAAGAACGTTGAGATAGGCCTGAAACGCGGCGGGCGGATTCGACGACTCCAGCGCCCGCGCACGCCAGTAGTCGATCTCATACGGCTCGAACTTGTCCAGCAGATTGCGCGGAATCGCGTTGAGAGTGACGATCGCCGCGCCGTTGTTTCCAGCGCCGAGCATCCCGACGGCATAGGCGAGCGACGCTTCGACAAGTGTGTGATCCTTCGGCCATGTCTTGCGCACGAAGGCGAGGTCGGCCGCGGCCTCGGCAAAACGATGTTGCTTCAGGCGCGTGCGGATGCGCTGCGTGACGGCGGCAGCGGTCGCTGGAAAGCGGCCCGGAACCGCGATCACCATCGACATCAACTGCTCCGCGGTGTGATCGTCACCCAGCAATTGCGCGGCGCGCGCGGCGTGCCAGAGAAATGAGGCCTTCGACAATGGAGTCGATGCCGATGCCGCGCCGCGCAGATACGTCTTCTCCGCCTCCGCGAACTGCTCGCTGCCAAAGTATGAGCGGGCAATGGCGAAGGTGAGGTCGTCGCGCTTCTGCGGCATCGCCTTCAACGCTGCGGAAAGGAGCGCCATGGCGCGGTCGAAGTGACGATGGTTCTGCATCGACTGTCCCATCAGCTCGAGCTGCGGTCCGTTCATCCGCGCGATCAGCTCGGGACGATCGAGTGCGCGGCTGGCGCGGTCCGACGCATCATCGAGCGTGCCGCCTTGCAGCAGTGCCAGGCCGCGAGCCATTGCGCCGTTTGCGTCACCGGCGTGCAACGACGCATCGGCGATTCGAGCGCTAAGGTCGCGCCGCCGCGACGTGCTCGCAGACGGCGCGAGTCGCGCGGCAAAATCGGCGAGCGCTCGGGGGTTGCCCGCGGCGGCGAGGTGCTCGGTCTCATCGTCGATGGCCTGATCGCGATAGGGCGATGCCACTGCATCGAAGATCAGTGATTGCCGATCGCGGCTCGCGGCCGCGTGATCACCGCGCGCGTCGTCGATTTCGGCCTGATGATAGAGAGCCAGATCGCGAAACGGATTTCCCGCCGCGAGAAACGGCGCTAGTTTCGCCGCCGCGTCCGCCGGTTCGTTGTTCTCGATCAACGCGCGCGCATGGAGATAGGCGAGCGACCATTGCGCATACTCGTGCGGATGCTTGTTCGCGATCTGATCGAGAAGCTCTTCAAGATCGCTCCAACGTCCATTCACTTCGAGATCGCGAAATTGCGCGGTCCACGCAGCGATCGGACGCAGCTCGGTCGACGGTGGCTTCGTCCGTGTCTCTGCAGGTGCGGCGCGAAAGATGCGATGCGGCGCCGCGCGCTGACGCATCAGGAGAAAGCCCGCGATCGCCGCGATCACGATGACGGCAACGAGGCTGGCAATCGGTATGGCTACGCGTTTCTTCACGAGTCTTCGCGGGCGAGCGTTCCCGAGAGAATCGCCTGAGGAGCGCGCCTGAGAATCTCGTTTCTAGCAATCGCGTAGCCAAGGATCGCGTCGACCACGATGCGCCGCCCATCGCGCGAGAAAAGGATCAGCAGCTTTTCTTTGAGCTCGCGCACTTCGATGACGTCGTCCCAGCGCATCCATCGACCGCGCCTGCCCAGGTGTTTGAGAACCCAGTTCTCGTACATGAGGCCCTCGTCGCTAAGGTAGATGTGATCGCCGTACTGCAGGACCGCCGCTGCGAGTGTTCCGATAAAAAGAAGAATCAGGCCTGCCATTGGCAGCGCTTCGATCTCCTGTTCGCCCTTCGAGAGGTAGTCGAATACAAGTGCCGCCGACGCGAACGACGCCGCGCACGAAATGAGCCGCGCCACCGGCGTGCGGTCGAACTTCAGGATCCGGGACATGGGTCGGAAAGTATATTTGGGTGGTGGGGGGTGGGGAGTGGGGGGTGGTAGAGAAGTCTCGCATCTCGGAGGCTCACTTCCGAATCCCGTTTTGTAGATTGAATCGTGAGATTCTTGCTCCCACTCCCCACCCCCAACTCCCCACCCCCCAACAGCGATATACAATCCCCGCCCCATGCGCTGGAGCCAATATTTTCTCAACACGTTACGCGAAGTTCCGGCCGACGCCGACGTCATCAGCCAGAAGCTGATGATGCGCGCCGGCATGATCCGAAAAGTCGCCGCCGGCATCTACACGTCGCTGCCTCTGGGCGTCCGATCGATGCAGAAGATGGAGGCCATCGTCCGCGAGGAGATGAATCGCGCCGGCGCCATCGAGTTGACGATGCCGACGATCCAGCCCGCTGAGCTTTGGATGGAGTCGGGCCGCTGGGAGCGCTACGGCAAAGAACTGCTGCGCGTCAAAGACCGCCACGAGCGCAATTTCGTCTACGCGCCGACGGCGGAGGAAGTCATCACCGACACTGTCCGCGACGCGATCAACTCCTATCGTCAGCTGCCTGTGAACCTCTATCAGATCCAGACGAAGTTCCGCGACGAGGTTCGTCCGCGCTTCGGACTCATGCGCGGCCGCGAGTTCGTGATGAAGGACGCCTACTCCTTCCACGCCAGCCGCGAATCGCTCGACGAGACGTACGAGAAGATGCGTGTCGCCTACAGCGCGGTCTTTCACCGCTGCGGACTCGATCACGTCGCCGTCGATGCCGACACCGGCAACATCGGCGGCTCGGCGTCGCACGAGTTCATGGTCCTCGCGCAGTCGGGCGAAGATGCTGTCGTTAGCTGCCCGAATTGCAAGTACGGCGCGAACGTGGAGAAGGCAACGTCGAAGTTCTTCGATGCCGGCGCTGCCTCTGCCCCACTCGAAGAGATGGCGCCGATCCACACTCCCGGCACCCAATCCATCGACGACGTCGGCAAGTTCCTCGGCAAGCCCACTTCGGAGCTCGTCAAGACGCTCGTCTTCGATACCGACAAAGGCTGCGTGATGGTGCTCCTGCGCGGCGATCGCGACGGCAACGAGATCAAGATCAAGAACTTTCTCGGCGCCGAGTTCATGGAGATGATGCCGGACAATCGTTTCGAACAGGCGACAGGCGCGCCGGTCGGCTACTGCGGACCGGTCGGAACGAAAGCGCCGCGCGTGCTCGCGGACAACTCATTGAAAGGTGTCGCGAACTGGGTCGTCGGCGGCAACAAGAAAGACACGCACATCGACGGCGCGAATCCCGGCCGCGACTTTCCGGAGCCGGAGTACGGCGATTTCACGACCGTTTTCGCGGGTGATCCTTGTCCGCAATGCGGCACCGCGCTGCAGATCCATCGCGGCATCGAAGTCGGCCACGTCTTCAAGCTCGGTACGAAATACTCCGAGCCGATGAACTGCACGTACCTCGACGAGAAGGGCGCGCGCCAGCCCATGATCATGGGCTGCTACGGACTCGGCATCGGCCGCACGGTCGCCGCGGCGATCGAGCAGAGTCACGACGATGACGGCATCATCTGGCCGATGCCGATCGCTCCGTTCGAAGTCGTCGTAACGCAGATCGGCAAGGAAGACAACGTCCGCGCGACTGCTGAGGAGCTGTATCAGAAACTGCGCGCAGCAGGTGTCGATGTGCTTCTCGACGATCGCGACGAACGTCCCGGCGTGAAGTTCAAAGACGCGGACCTCATCGGCTTCCCGCTGCGCATCGGCGTCGGCGCGAAGAGCCTGGCGAACGGTCAGATCGAGTGGAGCTTCCGGCGCGATCGCGCCAAGCAACTCGGCGCTGCGGATGAAGTTCTGGCGCGAGTGATCGAGGAAGCGAACAAGGGAAGAAAGTCTTCCTGAATTGCTAATCCGAGAAATTTCGCGCGGCACGACAATTCTGGTCTGGATGTGATGATTGAACAAGGAATGTTGAATGTTCAATGTTGAATGTTGAGGGTAAGGAAGATGCACATTTAACGTTCAACATTTAACATTTTACATTAAACATTAACATTAAACATTCTCAACGCGCCGAATTCACTTGGGTTTCGGGTACAACCCACGCTGTGGCCTAGCCGCTACGTCCCTGGCTTGATCAGACTCAGCGCGCCGAGGACGTCCATCGTGGAGAGAGGCTTCATCATCGCGCCGGAGACGCCCGCCTTTTCGAATGCGCTGCCGAGCTCTGTCAGACTGTGATCGGTCATCAGGACGATTGGAACCGGACGGAGGCGGTCATCGCGTTGAACGACGCGGACGAAGCCGAGTCCGTCGGCAGCCGCTTCCTCACCTTCCGCTTCAACGGGAAGATCGAAGCCTCCGCGGATTTGGGCATCGAGAAAAATGATCGCCGGCGTCTGTTCGAACGCCAGGTTGATCCCTTCGCGGGCGTTTCCGGTTGCGAGCACGCGATAGCCCTCGCCCTGAAGCACGCCAGTGAGAAACGAGAGCGATTGCGGATCGTGATCGATGACGAGCGCAGTCACGCGCTTTGAAGCACTTCGCGACATCGTCGACGCCTTGATGATCTCGTCGATGCGTTCGAGTAGTTCGCGTGCGCTGCGCGGCCGGTCGGCGACCTTTTTCTCGAGCATCGAAGCGATGAGATCCCGCACGCCGGGCGAAATCCCGAGCGATTCATCGATCGGTTCCGGCTTCGCGTGGAGATGCGCTTCGAGTACTTCTTTGATCGACGTAGCGCGGTAGGGCAGCGCGCCGGTCAGCATGCGGTACAACACGACGCCGCATGAATAAAGATCCGAAGCCGCGACCACCGGTTCGCAACGAAGCTGTTCGGGAGCCATGTAATCGGGCGTTCCGGCAAGCTCTTTCTGCACGAGATCCTGCGATGTCGCGACCCCAAAGTCGGTGATGAACGCCATCCGGTCTTTGTTGAGCAGGATGTTTTCGGGCTTGATGTCGCGGTGCACGATGCCCAGCGCATGCGCGGCGTGCAGACCGCGCAAAACCTGCCGGATGATCGCCAGCGCCGATTGCTCGTCGAACCTCGTGCGACGGTTCAGATGCTTGAGCAGGTTGTCCGCGTCGATGTACTCCATCGAGATGAACGGATATCCCTCGGCGAACCCGAGATCGAAGCTCTGCACGACGTTGCGGTGGCGGATGCGCCGGGCAAGCTTCAGCTCCGTCTTGAAACGCTCGTACGCGTCGGGATCTTCGTGAATCGGGAGCGAGAGAACTTTCAGCGCCACCACTTCATCGATCGACTCATCGATCGCGCAGCAGACGTAGCCCATCGCGCCCGATCCAAGAAAGCGCTGGATGCGATAGCGCCGCCCGAACACCGTGCCCGGCGCCAGCAGCGATTCGACGGCCTGCGTGTTCAGACGTGTCGACTCTCGCCGCCGCGCCGACTTGATCAGCGTCTCCTGACTCATCGCTTCGTCCGGAGCCACGAATGTCGGCAAGGTGTCAGGCCGTTCGCTGACCTCACCGCTGACCAGTGTTGCCGAGGTCAGAAGCGTGTCATCACTGTGCACGCCCTGCAGGTAGGCAGGATCGCGCCGTCCGCATTGACTGCAGAACTGGTCGATGGGCCGCACTGCGGCGCCACAGGCATGGCATACCAGGTCATAGCCCGGCCAGCGTTCCACGTCAGCCATCGATCTCCATCGGCTCGACGACGTTCGGTGCGAGCTTGGCCAGAGTGGGAATGGACGCGCGCTGCCAGGTCACGTTGCGGTCGTAGCGCAGGACGAGACGGTAGCAGTCGGGCATCGACTTGCAGCGCGTGATCCAGCGAACGAGCGTCAGGATGCCGGAGCTGTTCATGAAATTGAGATCGCGGACGTCGAGCTCCACGACCTTCAGTTTGCGCCGCCGCGCTTCTTCATCGATGAGCGTCCAGTATGGATTGAGGGCATCGCCGGGGTCGCGCATCTCCACCGCGCCGCTCATGGCGATGCGGAGCGTCTCGCCGTCGAGGCGCGGCACAATCGAGAGCGTGTCAATCGTGAGAGGAACGAACCCGCGCTCGTTGCTCATGCTGCCTCCAGTTTGAAGATGGCGTGGATGGAGACTTCGCCATCGTTGACGTCGAGGCGCAGCCGCGCGCCTGCCTCATAGAGAATTCGAATCAATCCGAGACGGCTCTGCCCCTCGGTCATCGCCGCTTCCTCCATCTTCTTCAGATAGACCTGCTCGGGCTGTCCGGTCTGGATGAGAGCGAGCTCGCGGCGCAGCGTGTTGATGTGATGCGCTTCCGCTCGATTTTTCACGCAGACATCGACCTCGTTCTCCGCTTTGGCGATCGAGATCTTGAGGTAGCCCTCTTCCTCGGACGCGTACTTCACGGCGTTTTCGAGGAGCTCGGACGCGGCCATCGAGATCTGCTCGGCGCGCTCTTTGTCCGACAGACCGATCATGAAAAAACTCGCGACGAATTTGCGTACGCAACTGATGTACGTCCATCGCGGCCCGAACCGCATCTCGACGTAGTCGGAAGAAAGGCGCTCCGTGATCATCCTCAGCTCCTTTTGACTGCCATCAGGCTGACGTCATCCTTCGGCGTCCCGGCCCATTGCCACGCCGTCGCAGCGATCGATGTCACGATCGTTTCCGCCGGCTTGTCGTGAAGACGTTTCAGTTCCGCGGTCAGCCGCGCGATGTCGTAACACTCTCCGGTGGCGTTGCGCGACTCCGTCACGCCATCGGTGTGAAGCAAAGCAACGTCGCCGCGTCGAAGAGTAATCGTGCGGTCGATCGTATGCGAGGCGACGTCGTCGGAGATGCCGAGCCACACTCCGTCGGTAGGGAGTCGGTCGACGCTGCCATCTTCCGCGCGGTAGATGAGGAGATCGGTGTGCGCTCCGGCGTAGACGATTTTTCCTTCGTCTTCGATTCGTGCGACGACCATGGTCATGAACTTCTCCTGACCGAGCCGCGACTTTAGGTTGTAGAACATGGCGCGATTGAGCAGCGAGACGAACTTTGCCGGCGAGTGATAGTGACCATTCTGCTCGCAAAGCATCGTGAACATCGCCTGCGCCATCATCATGATGAGGCCGGACGTCACGCCGTGACCGGTGACGTCGCCGATGCCGATCCATGCGCCACCGTTCGTGCGCCGGAATTCGTAAAAGTCGCCGCCAACCTCCTCGGCCGGAAGCATGATCGCCGAGATGTCGTAGCCCGGGAGCTCGAACGTTCGCGGCAAAACGGACGTTTGAATCGAGCGCGCCAGCGCCATCTCCTGATCGTGCTTCGCCAGGATCTCCGCGTCGCGTGCGCGAATCTCGGTCAGCATCTCGTTGAATCCGTCGATGAGCAGGCCGATCTCGTCGTTCGCTTCCTTCTCGACGCGCAGCGTGTAGTCCTTCTCGCGCGAAACGCGTTTCTCCGCGCGCAGGAGACGATGAATCGGACGCGTGATAGCTCGCTGAAAGAGCGACGCGAGAAGCAGCGCGAGAAACGCCGCGCCGATGTAGATGCCGCCGGCGATCTGCAGCGTGCGCGTGCGGCGTACGGCCAGCTCGCTGAGATCCGAACGGACGGAGACCGTGCCGACGCGCGCGCCGTTGAAAAGAACGGGCCGCGCGACGCCGATGTGCTGCTCGTCGATCCACGCTCCTTCGTGCGGCAACGGCCCCGGCTTATCGCCGTTCTTTGCGCGTGCGTAGGTCGCGAAGAGGGCGCCCTTGCTGTCGTAGATCGCGGCGCCGGTGATCTGCGGTTGCGCACGCAACGCCGCCAGCGTCGCCTGCGCGCTCTGCTTGTCATTGAACGCCACGGACGACGCCGCGTTCTCGCCGATGATGCCGGCAAGCGTGTTCACGTCGTGCAACACTTCGTCGCGGAATGTGGCTCGATCGTAGGCCGCCAGCCCGCCGATGGTCAGCAGCAGCGCTGCCAGGCTCGTCAGCATGAACCCGGTCATCAATTTGGTGCGGATCGAGAGATCGCGAAAGCGCGCCATGAGTGTGTAGGGTAAGTCTATCGCGCACGCCTCTCGTCGTCGCTGTCATCCTGAGCCGCCGAACCGCGCGACTTCAGGCTGTCCTTACAACCGGCAGACGTCGCGCGGTGAAGGACGGTCGAAGGACCTCCTGATTCTCCGCAACGGCGCGTTACGAAAACCATCGCAACGAAGCAGGAGGTCCTTCGACCGTCCTTCGCCGCGACGCCTGCCGGTTGATTTGGCAGCGTCGGGGCGCGGCTCGGCGGCTCAGGATGACAGGCGTGATTCCGCCGCCTTGATGTTCCAGATCCCCCTTGCGTACTCGCCGATCGTCCGATCCGACGAGAACTTGCCCATGCGCGCGATGTTCAGCAGAGACTTGCGATTCCACTCCGCGCGGTCGCGCCAGGTGATGTCGGCGCGCTGCTGCGTCTCGATGTACGGCTGGAGATCGGCGAGGTGGACGTACTCGTCACGCGCACTCAGGAGATTGGCGACGATCGGGCGGAAGATGTCTTTGTCGCCGCGCGAGAAATGACCGGAAGCGATCGAGTCGACCACGCGGCGGATCTCGCGGCTGCTGCCGAGGTAGTGCTCGGGGTGGTAACCGTTGGAGAGAAGTGTCGAGACCTCATCGGCGCGCAGTCCGAAGATGAAGATGTTGTCTTCGCCGACCTCGTCGCGGATTTCGATGTTTGCGCCGTCGAGCGTTCCGATCGTCAGCGCGCCGTTCAGCGATAGCTTCATGTTGCCTGTGCCCGAAGCTTCTTTCCCCGCCGTCGAAATCTGCTCGCTGAGCTCCGCGGCAGGAATGATCGACTCGGCGAGCGACACGCGGTAATCAGGAAGCATGACGACGCGCAGCCAGTCGCGCGTACGCGGATCGGCGTTGACGACTTCGCCGACCGAGTGAATCAGCTTGATGATCAGCTTGGCCATGTAATAGCCGGGGGCTGCCTTCCCCGCGAAGAAGAACGTGCGCGGCACGAGCAGCGCCTGACGATCTTCCGCGAGCTGCCAGTAGCGGCTGACGACGTGAAGAATGTTCAGCAGTTGCCGCTTGTACTCGTGCATCCGTTTGACCTGCACGTCGAAGAGCGAGCTTGGGTCGATGCTGATGTTCGTCAGCTCTTTCGTCAGGTGAGCGAGCGCAAGCTTGTTGCGGCTCTTCACCGAATCGAGACGGTCGAGGAGACCGGCATCGTCCGCGAATCCTTCGAGTTTTCGTAACTCATCGAGATCGCGAATCCAACCGTCGCCGATGGCGCGCGTGATGAGCGAAGCGAGCGGCGGATTCGCGTGCAGCAGCCAGCGCCGCGGCGTTACACCGTTCGTCTTGTTGTTGAATCGCTCGGGATAGAGTTTGAAATACTCAGGAGCCAGCGTCGTCTTGACCAGCTCCGAGTGCAGCGCCGCGACGCCGTTGATCGAATGGCTGCCGGCCATCGCCAGATTGCTCATTCGTACGTTCCGCCGTTCGCTCTCGTCGAAGAGCGAGACGCGCTGCACCATCATCCCATCGCCCGGAAAACGGCGCTCGGTTTCCGCAAGAAGGCGGCGATTGATCTCCTGGATGATCTGCAGATGCCGTGGCAGAAGACGTTCGACAAGATCGAACGGCCACTTCTCCAACGCCTCGGGCATCAGCGTGTGATTCGTGTAGCCGCACGTCGCGACGGTGATCGCCCACGCCTGTTCCCACGGAAGGCCGTAGTCGTCGATGAAGAGCCGCATCAGCTCAGCGACGGTGAGCGCCGGATGCGTGTCGTTCATCTGGATGGCAACTTTCGACGCGAAGTCGTCGAATGAGCCATGTCGTGCGAGATAACGCTTGACGATGTCGCGCACGGAGCAGGCGACAAGAAAATACTCCTGCAACAGCCGCAACTCCCGCCCGCGATCGACCGAGTCCGATGGATACAGGATCTTCGAGATCGCCTCAGTGTTGATTTTGTGCTGCACGGCCGCGATGTAGTCGCCGGAATTGAAAATCCCGATGTCGAATTCGTCGGAGGAGCGCGCGGTGTAGAGGCGCAGGACGTTGACCGTTCGGCCGCCATACCCGACGACCGGCATGTCGTGCGGAACGCCGATGATCACTTTGTAGTCGACCCACGACGGTTTGTAGACGCCGCCGATGGTCGTGTGTGCGATCGCGCCATACACGGGAACGGCGATCGATTCGCCGGCGCGGTCGATGAGCCAGGGGGAGCCGTCGTCTTCGAGCCAGTGATCCGGCTTCTCGTGCTGAAAGCCATTTAAGAACGTCTGCCGGAAAAGGCCGAACTCGTAGTTGATGCCGTAGCCGAAGCCGGGCATGTCCATCGACGCCAGCGAGTCGAGGAAGCAGGCGGCCAATCGTCCGAGGCCACCATTGCCGAGGGCGGCGTCGTGCTCCAATTCTTCGAGCTCATTGAAATCGACGCCGAGCTCGGAGACGACGGACTTGGCTTCGTCGTACAGCTTCAGGTTCATCAGGTTGTTCCCGAGAGCGCGGCCCATCAGGAACTCCATGGAGAGGTAGTAGAGGCGTTTCGCGTCCTGATCGCGATAACGGCGCTCGGTCTCGCGCATGGCATCGAGCATCGGACCGCGCACGGCGATGGAGAGCGCGTGCAGCTTCTCGCGCATCGTCGCCTCCTGCCATACCTTGCCGCGGGCGAAGCGGAGAAAGGTCTCGATGCCTTCGCGCAGATTGACTGCGGAGCGAACTGATGTTGTTTCCGATGGGGTAGCTACGGGATTCATAGGTGCATTATCGCGCGGGCCGAGGGCCGCGCGTCGCCTCATCGAACCGGTCTGGCGCATCTCACTTCTTACGCGGGGCGCGTCGGGCGCGGGTTCGCAGCCGCGCGCATGGCCATCTGCGCGGCGCCCTGCACCGGTGTGCGCGCGGGCGGAACGATGCGCGCTTTTGGTGCAACCGCGAGAATCGCGCGGCGCATCGGTGCGAGCAAGGCTTCGCCTGCGTTGAACGCGCCGCCGACATAGGCGACCGGGAACTCTTCGTCGATCAGTCCGAGACGTCGCGCGGCAGCGATCGCAATCTTCGCAAGCTCTCCCGCGGCGTTCGCGACGATCTCGGTGGCGACCGCGTCGCCATGCTCCGCCGCCTCGATCACGAGTTTGCTGAGGCGCGCGATGTCGTCCGCATGCGTCGTCTGCGCATAGACGAAGCGGGGCAGATCGGAGGGCGCCATCTTGTACTCGCGCTGCAGCAACTCGGTCATCAACGTCTCCTGACCGCGTCCGTCGAACTGGCGAAGGATTCCGGCAAGGCCTCCGCGAGCGATCGCGTAGCCGCTTCCTTCATCGCCGACGATCGGACCCCAACCGCCGGCGCGCGCTTCGTCACCCGCGTCATTGCGTCCGACCGCGACGGAGCCGGTGCCGGCGATGACGACGACACCTGCACCAAAGCCGATCGCTCCCGTCAGCGCAATCCGTGCATCGTTGTCGACCGTGAAATTGCCGCGCGGAAAGAAGACACTCAGCGAGTCGACGACCTCCTGCCGATGGGCGGGATGATCGGCGCCGGCGATGCCGCAATAGGTCCAGACAATCGCGCGGCTGGCCACGTTTGCATTGACGAGAGCCTTGGTGACGGCGCGCTCGACGTTGCGCGCCGCGGTCTCGATTCCAACGCGCAGATGATTAGACGGACCGGCCAGCCCATCGCCAAGTGGTTGGCCCGTCTCGTCCGTTACGAGAGCCGCGGTTTTTGATGCGCCTCCATCGACGCCGAGGTAGTACGCCATGCGGAAGAGTCTTTTACCGCAAGTGCGATGCCCAATGCAGCGCGGGATCGCAGCTTGCAGGATGAGCTGCCGAAGGAGAAGTCCATGAAATCGAATCGAATCCTAACCCTCGCGGCGTCAGCTCTCATTGCCGGCGCGCTCGTCGTCGTCGCTGGCTGCAAAACGGGCGGGATGGCCGTGACCACTCACGGTCAGCTTCTGAAGATCAATATCGAGCATCCCAACGATCTCCCCGAGCGCGGCGAGGGGGACATCGGCGTCGTGATTGGCAATCGCGGTGTCCGAAGCGTCAAAGACGTGATGATCGACGTGGAGGTGCCGCCGGAATTGATCGTGCTCGATGAGAAACACGAGCGCGGCGTGACCATGTCGCATGAGCCGGGAACGAATGCGTATCACTACACGATGGGGAACCTCAACCCTGCTGAGGACTCGACGATCCACTACCGGGTGCGAACATCGTTTGGCACGATGTCGGAGACGGGCAAACTCGGCGTCACCGCATGGCAGCGCGACCTTCCCGGCGACAAGCTCGTCGAGACCGCCGTGATCAAGTTGCGTCCGTAGACGGATCGGCGCCGCGTGGAATAGCGCGGCGTCATCCAATTGCATAATGTCTTCGATGGACATCGATCAACCGGCCGGACACGAAATCCACATTCCACCCAAACCGCGGGAAGCGCTCGAAGACCGCAAGCTGCTCGACCGGCCCAGCCGGCATGAGCTGCTGCAGAGCGAATCGTGGCGCGTGCTGCGCATCACGAGCGAGTTCGTTGCCGGCTTCGATCATCTCGCCGAGGTCTATCCGGCGGTGTCGATCTTTGGATCGGCGCGGACGCAGCTCGCCAACGAGTACTACGAAGCGGCGGTGAAGACCGCCGAGCTGCTGGGGAAAGCCGGCTTTGCGATCATCACCGGCGGCGGTCCGGGAATCATGGAGGCGGCGAACAAAGGCGCGCGTCAGGCACGCGCCCTCTCGATCGGATGCAACATCGAGCTGCCGTTCGAACAGCACGTCAACGAGTACGTCGACAAGGCCATGACGTTCCGCTATTTCTTCGTCCGCAAGACGATGTTCATCAAGTACTCCGAAGCATTCATCACGTTTCCCGGCGGCTTCGGAACTCTCGATGAATTGATGGGCGCGCTGACGCTGATCCAGACGAAAAAGATCACGAACTTTCCGGTGATTCTTTACGGGACCGAGTATTGGGGAGGCCTGCTCGATTGGCTGCGCAAGTCGGTGCTCGCGGCAAACAACATCACGAAAGAAGATGTCGACAGTCTCCATCTCGTCGACGATCCCGAACGCGTTCGCGACATCGTCTGTGCGTTTCACGATCAAGCATTGATCACGAACGCGGATGAGGACGAATCGCGGCCGCCGCTGCACGTCACGCGCGAGGATTAGTCTGCCGCGATGGCGCTTCTCTTGCAGTTATTTGACGCATTGGAGGAGCCCAGAATGCGTATCCAGGAGACAGATCGAATCCTCAAAGAAGCGAAATACGCGCGTCACTACCACGAGCTGCACGAGCGTGACCGCGGCGGCCTTTTGCAACGCGCCTGGCGATCCGTGACCGGCATCTTCAAACGTTCATAACGCGACGATGGGGCGAGAGCGGACTTACGATTCCGCTCCCCCTTCTTCCGCTTCTTCGGTGGCGGGCATTTCCGTCTGCACGATCACCCAGCGCACGCGGAAGCGCTCGGCATCGAGCACCTCGATCGAGAGGTCGCCCAGCTCAGTCCGGTCACCGGGCACGACTTCATGTCCGATGCGCGCGGCCACATATCCCCCGATGGTCTCCTCAGCCGGCTCGCCGACTTCGACTTTGAGCCGGTCAGCGAGATCTTCGATGAGGTAATCGCCCCGTACTCGATACCGCCCATTGCCCAGCGGCTCGATCTCGGGCCGCTCGCGATCGAACTCGTCCTGAATCTGCCCGAAAAGCTCCTCGGTGATGTTCTCCAGCGACACGATTCCTGACGCGCCGCCATACTCGTCGAGCACGATCGCCATATGCGTCTTGTGCTCGATGAACTGCGAGAGAAGCGCTTCGACCGTGGAGTTCTCAGGAACGAAGAGCACATCGCGCTTGAGCTCCAGGATCGTCCTGCCAGGTCCGCGGAGTTGCGCAAGAAAGAGATCCTTGACGTGAATGAGTCCGATGGTCTGATCGAGTGTGCCGTCGCACAGCGGGTAGCGCGTGTGCCGCGTCGTCCGGATGATCTCGAGATTCTCTTCGATCGTTTTCAGTGTCGAAAGTACGGAGACATCCGTTCGCGGCACCATGATCTGCCGCGCCGTCCGCTTGGAGAACTGAAAGACTCCTTCGATGATCTCGCGGTTTTCTTCGGAGAGAATGCCGGCTTTCTCCGAATGCGCGAGGATGAGCCGCAGCTCGTCCTGCGAGTGCACCATCTCCGCTCCGCTGGCAGGTTTGACGCCGATCAACCGAAGCACGGCGTTCGACGCGCGGTTGAGCGCCCAGATGATCGGGAACATCACGATGTAGAAGGCGCGGAGCAGATGCGCGGACCAGAGAGCGGTGCCGAGGGTCTTGTCGATGGCGAGGTATTTCGGTCCGAGCTCGCCGAAGATGATGTGAAGCGACGAGATGACGATGAATGCGAACGTGGCGGAGATCGTGTGTGCTAACGATTGGCTGTAGACACCAAGGAACGCCAGCCGCGGCTGGATCAGCGCGGCGAATGCAGGCTCGCCGACCCAGCCGAGCGCCAGCGATGCCAGCGTCACACCGAGCTGCGTTGCGGAGAGATAGCTGTCGAGCTTCTTGTGGATCCGCCGCGCCATCCGTGCACGCGTGCTCCCCTCCGCTGCCATTTCGGCAAGCTGCGTGGGACGCACTTTGATGATCGAGAACTCGGCAGCGACAAAGAAGCCGTTCGCGATGATGAACAGCAATGCGAGAAGTAAGTACCAGGTAGGCATGATCACCGCGCGCGAAGGGCAGACGCGCTGCGAGATGGATCGACGTTCATGACGGGGCCGGTATTGTATGTCACAGCGAGTCTACGCGTCTCGGGACGGCACTTTTCGAGAGGTCGCTAGCGCTGCAACGCCGCTTCGTAGTTCGCCCGGACCGCCCGGACGTAGGCGCGCGTCTCGGGATAGGGCGGAATGCCGTTGTACTTCTGCACGGCGCCGGGTCCGGCGTTGTACGCGGCGAGCGTGAGATCGAGATCGCCGTGGAACGTGTCGAGAAGTGTGCGCAGGTAGTGGACGCCGCCGAAAACGTTTTCGCGCGCGTCGAAGACGTTATTCACGCCGACATAGCGTGCGGTTGCAGGCATCAACTGCATGATGCCGCCGGCGCCGACGGGCGAAACCGCCGCTGGGTTGTACGCCGACTCCCTCGATGCGATCGCAGCGACGAGACGCGGATCGACGCCATGCTGTTTCGAGGCGTCCGCGATGAGTCCGGAAAGATAGGCGGGCATCGGCGTCGTAAGCCGGCGATTGGAATCGAACAGTGCAGCTCCGAACGGCGTGTAGCGCAGTGCGCGCTGCATCGATCGCAACGTGAAAAGCGACTCGCGGATGTTGCCGAAAAAACGGTAGGCGGTGATGCCGCGGCTATCGTTGCGAACGACCACTCTTCCCGTTTGGCGCAGATGAGCGGACGGCACATCCTTCGCGCTGAAATCGCCGGCCGCGGCGGACGCGGCGACGAAAAGGACGGCGAGTGGAATCGGAGTACGCAAGGGCTCTGAGCAACGCGCCCTGCGAAAGCCGCTATTCCGATACGATTCGCTGATGATGAATGAGCGATCCGTTGCTGCGCTACTCTTTCTCACGGTCACAGCCTGCACGATGCCGACGACTCCACAAAAAACGATGACAACTACCTCAGCCGAAACGATCTTCGAAGGGGGCACCGTCGCCGCCGGAACGACTCAAACGCCGCAGACGAACTGGTCCGTGGTTACGGCGAATGGATTGATCGTCGCGGTCGGGCCCGCCAGCGCGATTCGCGCCGCACATCCGAATGCCCGCGTGATCGATGTTCATGGGACGACTGTGTTGCCCGGCCTCACGGACGCGCACGGTCATCTCTACGGTCTCGGCCTTTCGCTCGACACGGTGAACGTGATCGGCGCGGCTTCCTACGAGGACGTCATCGCGAAGGTTCGCGGTCGCGCCCAACGCGCCGCTGCAAACGAATGGATCCTCGGCCGGGGTTGGGATCAGAATCGCTGGCCCGGCAAGCAGTTTCCGACCGCGTCGCCGCTCGACGCCGCCGTTCCAGACCATCCGGTATGGATCCGCCGCGTCGACGGCCACGCCGGCATCGCCAACACGGCCGCCATGCACGCTGCCGGCGTCACCGCGGCGACGCCCGATCCGGAGGGAGGGCGCATCCTTCGCGACGCCGCTGGCAATCCGACCGGCGTTTTCATCGACGGCGCGATGTCGCTGATCGATTCGAAAGTTCCGCCGCCCTCGCCGGAGTTGCGCAAGGCGCGCGTTCTCGCTGCGGCGCAGGACATCGCCGCGAACGGTCTCACCGAGATGCACGACGCCGGCGCGGAGCAGTCGACGATCACGGCGATTCAGCAGCTCATCGATGAGCACAAGTTTCCGATCCGCGTTTACCTGATGCTCACGGATGAAGCGGCACTTCTCGATTCGTGGCTCGCGCGGAAGCCGCTGATCGGATACGGAGATCGCCTCACCGTTCGCTCGATCAAAATGTACGCCGACGGCGCCCTCGGCAGCCGCGGTGCCGCGCTTCTCGCGCCCTACAGCGACGATCCTTCGAACACCGGCCTTTTACTCAGCAAGCCGGAACACATGCTGGAGGTCGCGCGGCGCGCGCGTGCGGCGGGCTACCAGGTCAACACGCACGCAATCGGTGACCGTGGCGTGCGTAATGTTCTCGACGCGTACGAGCACGCTGGCGCGAATCCTTCCGATCGTTTTCGCATCGAGCATCTGCAGGTCGTCGCGCCGTCCGATTTTCCCCGGCTCGCACAGCACGGCATTATCGCGTCGATGCAGCCGACCCACGCGACGTCAGACATGCCGTGGGCTGAGGACCGGCTCGGCGCCGAACGCATCAAAGGCGCGTACGCGTGGCGCACCGTCCTCAACTCCGGCGCCCGCCTCGCCCTCGGATCCGACTTTCCTGTCGAAGATGTGAATCCCTTCTTCGGAATCTACAGCGCCGTCACGCGCCAGGACCAGAAAGGAAATCCTCCCGGCGGCTGGTATTCCGATCAGACACTGACGCTGGCCGAAGCGATTCGCGGCTTCACTTCCGATGCCGCATACGCCGCGTTCGAAGAGCCGTCGCGCGGCACGATCGAACCAGGCAAGCTGGCCGATCTGACGATCGTCGAAGGAAACTTCTACTCCGCGCCGGTCGCGAACTTGTTCGCGACGAAAGTGCGCTACACCGTGGTTGGAGGGGATATCGCTTTCGGGAGAAAGCCCTAGCGGGGAGCAGTCATAGTGCAACGCCGCGCGCGCTGTCATTTCGAATCGGCGAAACCGCGGGGGCGGAAGGGCGGGTGGAGCGGTGGAGCACGATGAGAAAACCCCTGCCCACAGAGCGGCCATCGCACATCGGCGCGCTCCACCGCTCCCACCGCCCCTCCACCCCCGCGGTTTCGGCAGATCGGAATGACAAACCGCCGGATCGAAATGGAATGACAAACCGCCGATCGCAATGACAAACTATCGTTGGCGAATCGATCCTAGAACGCGTACCCAAGTGTGATGAAGTACGCGAACGGCTTCTCGTAAACGGCTTTGCCCAACTCGTCGTAGCGCAGGATCTGGCGCTTGAGTTTGTAGCCGAAGTCGAAACGGACCGGGCCCACTGGCGACACGTAGCGCAGGCCCGTGCCGACGCCGTAACGAAGGTCGCCGAAGCGGATGTTAGTTTCGGAAAATGTGTTGCCGGCATCGGCGAAGAGTTGTCCTCCGAACGCGCCGGCGATCGGGAAACGGTACTCGGCGTTGACTATGAAGAGCGCGCGGCCTCCGATGGGCGCCATCGTGTGGCCGCGATTGGGATCGAGAATATCGATGAGCGTCGGGCGGCAACCTGCGTCGATCGACGCTTGTGTCGGGCAGGCCGTGCCGAGGAGGTCGAGCGCGTAAGCGCGGTTCGACGTATCACCGCCGGCTGTGAAGCGTTCGGAAAGCGGCACGCCGCTGTTTTGAATCGTTATGCCCGTTGCCGTATCGAACGTCGTACTCATTCCGAGATCCTGAATCAGCCCGACGCGTCCCGACATCGCGAACGTGCTTCGATCGGTCACCGGCAAATACCACGACGTCTGCGTGAACTCCTTCAGGAAGCGCGCATTCGCAGCGAGCAGGCGGAACGCGTATTCGACCGACGCCGTGGTGAAGAAGCCGCGGTGCGGGTTGAGTGAGTCGTCGCGCCGGTCCCAGAAGAAGGTGGGAGTGATGCTGGAGATGGAGACGTTCGTGGCGTCGCGGTCGAGGCCGGGCAGCAACGCCTTTTGAGCAAACGCGCAAAGGTCGCCCTCCGGATGCTCGATGATGCACTGCGCGATCCGGTATTCGTAACGCAGCGACCAACGCGTCTGGTTTCGCGTGATCCGCGAGGCCTCGATGAATCCGCCGCGCTGCCGGATATGCGTGTTGCGGCGGAAATCGTCGTTCTGGAACGCCGTGACTTGAATCGGCAGATCGAGTTTGCCGATGAAGGGCTCGCGGTAGGTGAGGAAGACATCTTGCCGGTTCGGGCGCGCGTAGATGAGCTCGAGGCCGAGGTAACGGCCGGTGCCGAAAAGATTGCGGTGGGCGATGGATGCGGAGACCAGAGGGGAGATGCGGTTTGCGCCGGTGTCGGCCGTAATCGGCGACGTCCCGCCGATCGATCCGGCAACCGTTAGATCCTTTCCTTCCGCGACGGAGATCGACACGTTGCGCTCGGAAACGGCAGTCAACGCTTGCGCCGGTTGAATGTCGACGCGCTGGAAGATCCCGAGCCGGTAGAGCCGCTGCTGCGCTTCGAGAATCGCGGTGTAACTGAACGGCTGTCCCTTCTCCAACTCTGCGGTGCGCAGAATGACGTTGTTGTTCGTGTAGGTGTTGCCGCGTACGACGACGTTGCCGAGAATGACTTTCGGTCCTTCGGCGATCGTGTAGACGACGTGCGCCGAGGCTCTGTCGGTACTCACCTCTTCCCGCACGTGCACCTGCACCTCGGCGTTACCACGATCGGAGTAAAAGTTCTGGAGCGCGAGAACGTCGTCCCGCTCGATCGTCGGGCTCAGGGCGTCGCCAGGTTTCAATATGAGCTTCGGCAGATCCTTCGCCGCGACCTGTTCGTTCCCTTCGATCGCGACCGATGCGACCATCGTCCGCGGTCCTTCGGTGATCGGAAAATCGATCGTCATCGCGCTGCTGGCTGCGTTCAGTTTCACCGCGGGCGTACCGACGGACGCGCCGAGAAAACCCTGCAGGCGGTAGTACGACTCGAGTGTTGTGCGATCCGCCGCCAACTGTTCGCGCGTGACGCCTTGCGGCCGGCGGAGGAGCGACGCCAGCATTCCTTTGATCCCGCCGCTTGCCGACGTCGTCACGACGCCTTGCAGCGTCTTTTCTTTGACCAGCGCGTTGCCGCTGAAAGTCACCGCCGACAAACGGAACTGTTGCCCCGGACTGACGTGGAAGGTCGACGTCCAGACGTTGCCGCGCAATGCTTCGTCGACGTCGACGGTCGCGTTATAGAAACCGCGCTGCTGCAAGCTCGTCACGATGTCCGCGGACGCACGTTCGATCGCGTCGCCGCTGTACGGCTGATTGCGTCGGAACGGAAGGATGTTTCCCAGTGAGCGACGCGACACGCCGGTCACTTCGACCTTGACGACCGGTCCCACGGCCGCCGTGTAATGAAGCGCGACTTTGTGCGTGGCTGGGTCGTAGGTGTTGTTGACGTAGCGAACAGTGGCTTTGCGGTATTCCTTGCGCACGAGCCACTGCCGCATGCGGTCGGCATCGATGCGCGCTTCGTCGAGGTCATATCGCTTGCCCGGCCCACGCTTCATCTGCTCGATCAGTTGCTGTTGCGTGAACGGCGACGTGCTGCCGTTTAACGTCACCGTGCCGACGGTGGCTGCGGCCCCGCGTGCGACGTGGAAGATGACCGAGGCGCGGCTCTGCGCACGAACAAACGTCGTCTCCGGATCAACCGTCGAGTCGAGGAAGCCGGATCGTTTGAGCAGTTCCTGAATTGCGACCGCGCCGTGATCCACCGCGTTCAGCGAAAGGACATCGCCGAGGTGGAACGTCAATGTCCTGAGCGCGCGGTCGCGATCGGAACCGCCAAGGCCGTCGAACTCGATCGACGTCACGCGGAAGTTCGTATAGAGCGCGAAGACGACCGCGACGCCGTTGCCACTCGGCTCGGAATCGACGCGAATGTCGCGGAAGTTGCCGGTGGCGAATAGGCTCTTGATCGAGTTCTGCACGTTGCGGGTCGACAGCGGCTCGCCGGCCTTGACCGACACGTATTGGTTGAATGCCGCGGTGTCAGTCGCTGAGTCGGAGCGGAATCCGACGCTCGTGACGATGGCGCCGGACGGCGCGGTCACGGTCGTCGTCGTCATCGTGATCGGCGGCGGAGTGGGAGGAGGAACATTTCCGTTCGGCGCCGTGAACGACGTGAACATCAGCAACGGATTCCGTCCGCGCGATCCCCACGCCCAACGCCCGTCGTAACGGCGGCGGAACCGAGCCTGGATGTCGTACTCGTTCGAGAGTTGATCGCGCGTGAACTGCAACACCCAATCGGGCGTGACCTGCCACTCCAGCGAAACGCGGTTCTTGGAGTCGCGCGTGTTGTAGATCACGAGAATGCGCACGGTGTTGGAGATCCGCTTCTCGAACGAGACCTTCGTTCCGGGATCGCCGGTCTTATCGAGATCGCCGGCATCGGGCGAGATGGCGAAGGAGTCGAACAGCGACAGCGCACTGGAGTTGAGAAGCCGGCTGACCGATTGAAAGAGCAGAGAACGCCCGGCAGCGCCCGCGGTCAGCGGAGAGTTCGCGCTCGTGTTGCGCGTCAGCGCGCCCAATCCGAGCAGCGAGAAGAGCGTGATATCGCTGGCCGGCGGATCGCTCGTGATCAACGGCGTCATCCGATCGAGCGTTCCCGTCAGCGTCACCGTCACATCCAACGGTCC
Source organism: Thermoanaerobaculia bacterium (assembly GCA_034665065.1). Taxonomy (GTDB): domain Bacteria; phylum Acidobacteriota; class Thermoanaerobaculia; order Gp7-AA8; family Gp7-AA8; genus JADGNZ01. The sequence continues at coordinate 160,265 of JAXDGL010000018.1, forward strand.
CGACTCCACCTCGGAGATCCCGCCGCTCACGCGGGCTTCGAGTGCGATGTCGAAGAACGGATCGACGCGGAACGGGTTCTGGAAGTTGATCGAGCCGCGCACGAGGCGATAGTCGATGTCCTGGAAGCGAATCTTGCCGCCCTCGTTTAACGTGACCAGTCCGAGGATGACCGGGCTGCCGAGCGTGCCGTTCACTTCGATGTCCGCGCTGCCGGTGAAGTCGGCGATGTTGTTGCGGATGGCCAGCGTGTTGTCACTGGTGAGATGAACGCGCAGACCGACATGGTCCTGCCACGATGCGCTCACGACGGGCGTGACGCTACGCCGCGCCAGCACGGCGTTCAACAGCGCCGACGCGATGTCGGTGTCGCGGAAGTAGAGCGCGCGGTTGACGATGACGTCGCCGGTCAGGATCGAGCGATCGAGATCGCCGCTCAGCAGCAGCGCGAAGTTCGCTTCGAAGGTCAGGCCTTCGAAGTAGCGGATCGCCACTTCCGTTCCCTGCATCGTGACGCGGATGCTCTTCGGCGTCATTCCCTCAAGCGCGATGGATCCGCCGAGAACAATCTGTCCGCCGCCAAGGCGGAGGCGGATGGAGTCGATGTCGATGCGGTCGGCGCGGAAGACGAGCGTGCCGGTGATGGCGTCGATCGTCTGCGGGAATCCGGGAAGGCGCGCCGATGCGTTCTGGAATTCGGCAGTGCCGGTGAATTGCGGCGCCGCCATCGTCCCTCCCAAAGTGCCCGCGACGACGATAGGGCCATCGGCGCGAAGATCGGCGACGAAGAGCTGCAAGAGCGCCGCTTCTAACGTTCCGTGTAGATCGATCGCGAGCTTTTTCGCGCCGGTTACTTCCGCGAAGCCGCTGACGACGAACGTTGCCGGTGTCGAGCCGTTGGGGCCCAGCGAGAGCTCGAAATCGTCAAACACCAAACGGCCATCGCGAAGACTCAGATGAAGCGGCCGCGCCGGCAGGAAGGGATGCTCCGAAACCTTGACGTTGAATTCCGGGAACGTAGCGTCGATGCGCAGTGTCTCGAACGACGTCAGCTTTCCGCCGAGTTGCAGATTCGCGGTCAGACTGCCCGACGCCGGAAGCGACGCCGTCTTCGGCGACATCGCCAGCGCCTTGGCGATATCGGTCACACGAATTTGTACGAGTCCGGAGAGCGTGCCGTCGGTGGCCACGCTTCCGTTCCCCTCGATCGTCAACAGTCCTGCCGCGGAGCCGCGCACGATGAGCTGCCCGTTGCGAATGGCGATGTAGAGTTTCGGCGGCGGTGCATCGGCAGGCAGATTCAATCCGCTGAGCGTGGCCTGATTGAGCGTCGCCTCAAGCACGACCTCCGGTTGCTCCAATGTGCCCGCGCCGGTCGATGAGAGCGTGACGTTGCCGCCAAGCAGGTTCGCCAGCGATGAGAAAACCTTCAGCTTCGAGAGGTCGATCGACGATGACTTGATCGTGTACGAGAACGCGTTCGTGCCGAAATCGATCTGCGCTTCGCCCGTAATCGTTCCGGCGGGCGCGACGACCGTCACGTTGGTCGCCTTCAGCGCGCCCTTCGTAAAGATGATGCCGGCTTTCGCGCTCGTCACCGGTTCGCCGTAGATCGAGCCGTTGGCAATCGTCAACTGACCGGCGCCGCCGAGCGTCGCCTTCGGTCCGGTGAGATGCAGCTTTCCGGTCACGTCGCCGGAAACCGGCTGGGCGCCGAGGTCGAGGAAGGTGATGATGTCGGCGACGGGGAACGAGGTGGTGTCGATGTCGAGATCGAACGTCGTGTTCCCTTTTCCCGGAGCCCACGCCACCGTGCCGTTGAGGCGAAGATCGCCTTTCGCTTCGTGCACGCGGAAGTTGGCGAAGGAGACTTTTCCTGCGTCCGGTGTGCCGGTCACGACGACGCGTCCTGTGCCCGCGCCTTTGATTGCCATTTTCAAACCGACCGCTTGAATGGCGCGATCGATCGGATAGCCCGCGGCGTCCAGCGCAATGTCGAACTGCGGCGACGGGCCCCGATCGGGGAACGTGATCGCGCCGGTAAGGCCGAGCCGCGCGGCGCCGTCGCGGAACGTGGCGTGATCGAACGTCAATACACTCTTGCCGCCGTCGTAATGAAGATCGATCTCGGAGTCGCCGAGAAGGATGTTGTTGTATTTCGTGCCGCTGGCCACGACGCGCGCCACGACATCGGGCGACTTCGTGGAGCCGTGAATGCTTCCGGTGATGTCGCCCGCGCCGCCGAATCCCATCAACGTGAACGATTGCTTGCCGGCCGAGTGCGCGAAGTTGTAGGCGATGCGATCGATCTCCGAAAAGTCGCTGCTGTGAATCTTCATCAGCAGATCGGCCCAGCCATCGACGATGCGCAGCTTGCCCGACAAGTCGATCGTCGATGCGTTCGTCACCAGTTGTGTGCGGCGGAACGTCACGACGCCGTTGTCGAGCGCGAAGTCCGCTGAGCCGCCGAGCGGAATCGGATACGTGGCCTGCGAGAACGCGGTGCTGTTCTTCGTTAGGACCGCGCTGCCTTCGCCCGCGCCGGCGAGGATGCGGTCCTTCTCCCAGTGATAAACGAGATGTCCTGTGGCACCGCCGCGCAGTCCCGTATCTTTGATGTTCCAGTCGTTGAAGAGTTTTTCGAGCGATACGCCGTTGTAATGAAGATCGATCTTCATCGGCAGCGGTTCGGTGAATCGCGCCAGATCGTAATGACCGGAGAACGCGCCGCCGCCGTACGCAGCGTGCTGAATATCGACGGCCAGATTCTCGTCCGTGAGCTTGAGCGTGCCGCGCGCGTTCGAAAGCTCGTACGCGTCGGCCCGCAACTTCGGCGAGAGCCAGCCGCCGCTCAACGCAAACGATCCTCCCTTGCCGCGGAAGGTCGTGTCGAAGTCGATCGTCCCAGCAAGAGCCGTTTTCGACTTGAACATGTCGCGGATGCGGTTCAGACCGATCTGCGACGTGAGGCGGAGGTTGTATACGCCGTCGCTCAGCGGAGCGACGTGGCCTTTGAGGAAGAAGCGGAAGTCGGGGCCTCCATCGAGCGCCAGCGATTGAAATTCGAGATCGTTCGGCGTGAAGCGGATCTGTCCACGCATGTTCATCGTCACCGGAACGTAGTCCTGGATGCGCAGCGTGAATTGCGGGCTGCTGAAAACGCCGGCGTAGAGATCTTCGAGCGGCATGACGTTGATCGTGGAGGTGATGCCGGACGATTTCACCGTGAGGTCGCGGCGGCGATCGAGAAAGTCGAACGCGCCGCCCGTGATGTAGAGATTGCCGAGGTCGAGATGGTAGATTTCGTAGCGCGAGGGAGGGCCGGAGCTCCATTGCGGGAAGTTGTGAATGAGCTTCGCGCCTGAGGGATAGATCTCGAAGTAGATGTGCGGTTCGGCGATGTCGACGCGCCCGACTTTGATCTTGCGTCCCCAGAACGAGTCGATGCCGCCGGTGACGACGACTTTCGAAATCGTCGCGAAGTAGGGATTCACCGCGCCGGGCGCATTGCCGATGCGCAGTCCGTCGATGATGATCCGGCTCTGCAACCCGCGCTCGATCGTGATCGGGCCGACGTAGACCTTGCGGCCCAGACGCGCTTCGAGCGTCTTCTCGATGCGCAGACGAACGAGTCCCGCGAAACTGGAGGAGCCGAGGTACCACCAGCCGCCGATGATGATCACGGCGAGGAGCGCGAAGAGGCCGATCGTCGTGCAGCCAAGCCCGCGCAGACAGCCCCACATCGGGCCTTTTCTCTGCCGCTCGCGCGCGGAGCGGTGAACGGGCTCGGCGTGCTCTGGAAGTGCTGGTTCGATCGTCATGTCGCTGAGGCCGTCAAGTGCCTGCTAGGTGCGGGCCAAAAGATAGAGATCACGCAGGTTATTGCCGGCCGAGGGAATCATAATCGTCTCTCCGACCGACTCGGCGACCGCGAGGCTGTTGGAGCGCGATAGTTCGCGAATTGCGACTTCGCGGTCGATCGATGCCGGAAGCGTGATCGCGACGGCAGCAACGCCGCTGTTGCCGTCGGCGCCATCGGAGGTGCCGAGAAGGATGTGGAGCGTAGGAGGGATTGACGTAGGTCGGACTCTCCAGTCCGACGGTTCTCTCTCCGAATCGACGGGAAGTCGGACTGGAGAGTCCGACCTACGTTCGTTTTCCGCCATAGCCATCCGAACCGCCAGCTCCACGCATCGTCCGCCCTTGCCGTCGCCGCGGCGAACCAGCGTCGGCTCTCCGCCGGCGATCAGCACTTCGTTCAGCCGCAAGGAGCTCGCGCGATCGAGCAGTTCGTTCGCTGCATTGTCGATCTGAGACTCGATCTGCTGCTCGACGACGACCGGCGTGAAACCCATCGACGCCGCGATCTCCGCCGCCTTCGCGACCAGCGTGCGGTTGTCAGCGATGAGCGCAACGCGCGAATCATCGATGCGCTTGATCGTTTCCGGGCATTCGTCATCGCGCAACTTCGCCACGATCCGCTCGCATCCGCCGACGCGCTCGAGGATGGCAATGGCATCGGCCTTGGTCGACGCATCAGGCAACGTCGGACCCGAGGCCACATCCGCGAGCGCGCCGGTCGCAACGTCGGAGTAGACGAGCGTGACGCTCCTCTTCACCCGCGCCGCCAGGCGCCCTCCCTTGATCGCCGAGAGATGTTTGCGGACGCAGTTGATGTCGCCGATCGCCAGCCCGGAGGCGACGAGCCGTGCATTCGTCTCGATCAGATCACGCTCCGCGAACCACGGCATCAGTGGCAACTCCACGCACGCCGATCCTCCGCCGGAGATGAGAAAGAGGATCTCGTCATGCGCATCGATGAACTCGATCAGCCGTCGTCCTGCTTCGAAGCTCGCGGCGTTGATATAGGGATGTCCGCCGATCGCGATCTGCGATCGTTTCGCCGGCAGGCGATACCCATCCGGCACCGCCACGAACGCATCATCAACGTCATCCAACCCATCACGCAGCGCCCCCGCGCACTTGCCGATCGCCACGACATTACGCGGCATGCCGCGCGTGATCGCCGCCCGCACGAGCCCCTCGGGCGCGCACGCGTCGAGCGTGCGAAGGTAGATGGTTTTTAGTTGATCGAGCAATCAGCACGATCTTACGGGGATTCCGCGATCAAGGCGGAGCAACTCTTCCGGCGCTGCGGGCGAATTGGGGTCAGGTCGAAAGTGAAAGTGCCGATACTACATATGCCTCAATGCCCCACAGCGGCCCGGCACTTTCACTTTCGACCTGACCCCAATTCGCGGCTCCTGATCTCGCCGCCCGCCTCGGCTCCAGTCAATCCCGAGTCGCGAAGATGGAAGCCGCCGATTCCACAGTCAGCGTGGACTTGCTCGTCCGATCGCTGCTGACCGCCGGCGCGGACCGAAAGGACATAGCCCGCGCCGTGGATCACGACGGCGTTGATCGCGATCGACGCGGTATTGGTTTTCTGGCGACAAAGCGCAGGTTGACGTTCCGGGTTGTTTAGGCGCTTGCTTTATCTGCGAAGCCGCCCAGCGAGTAATCGACGACCAACTCGATGACACTCCGAACGGCTTCTGAGCAATGTCGGAACTCTATAAGGTCCAAAGCTGCTTCATTGTATTTTTGCAAAGCCTCTCCGATTAGTGCGTGAATAAAAGACTGCGTGGCGTATCTTACGTCGCTGAAGTCCAGCACAACGCTGTTCCCCTCAGAGATTGCAGGAAGCAAACGGGATACGCGAAGCGCCTTCGCTTCATCCTTGTTCTCAGCGAAGCCATTCACGCCCGACTCGATTCTGATTTCGTCGTTCATGTGAACTTGATCTTCCTTGCGGTTGATTTGCGACTCGGCAACTGCTTGAAAATCCATTGAAAAAAGTTCTCATAATGAGCGATAGTTTCCGTTCGAATCTCAACACTCACAACCGTTCCTAGCCACGGCGTGTCAAATGTCCATAGATCTCCCCGCGGATCGTCATATGGGTCAGGATATAGCTGAATCGTATCGTCCGCCGAAAGCGCGCGACGAAGGCGGTAGGCTGCGCGCCCGGAATAGAGTAAGAAGTAGCCGCCCGTGCCCTTGGCGATGGACCTTGTAATGTAAAGGCCTGCGCCGGCGTTATCCGGTGTGCCGTAAGCGGTCGACAGAGCACCGGTGACCCCCGGCTGCATTGCGAGGCCGATAGCGATGGAGTCGTCCCCTCCTGCTTCTGGGTGTGCTCGCGCAAGGTGACTGGGGATGCCTTGACCGCAATCGGCAACGGCAATTGTGACGCGGTGCATTCCCTTCTCGGCGAAGCGATGAGCTGCTACGAAAGCGCCGTCTGGTGAGTTCGCATGCTCCAAGACATTGCGCAGGAGCTCGCTGATACAGAACTGAACCGCTGCGAGGCTATCCGGGTCATCTTGTAAATGAAGCATTGCCGAAATATTCGCAATGGCTGCCGTCGAATCCTGCTGTGTTCTTACCTGAGTCACGGGAAGAAAGCGTCCGGACTCTTCGTACTCTTTGACCCCCGGGTCGAAGTCAACGCCGAGCTGCTGGAACAGCTTCATACGAGCGGCATAGGCCGCATGCTTGCCTAGATCTTCGGCCCTCAGCGGGTAACCTCTCCCCCGGCACCATGCTCCCCAAGCGGCGATCATCGTCAATGCCAGCGGCTCAACATGTGCCCACTTCGGGTGAAACCGAAGAACAGCCTCACCGCCGCCTTCGAAAAAGTCGTTTTTCTCAATGAATGATCGCGCCGCGTGAAGGCTTGCGTTCGTGGGAACGATAAAGTTTGGCACTGGAAACAGGATACCTCGCGTCGCAAATTTGAGGCAGGCAACTACGATCCAGGCACCCCAACCCGGCTCTTCGCCAGCATCTTCTTCAAATACTCGCCCGTCGGCGTTCCCTTCGTTTTCGCGATCTGCTCGGGCGTGCCTGTGGCGATGATGTAGCCGCCACCGTCGCCGCCTTCGGGGCCCAGGTCGATCACGTGGTCGGCGGTCTTGATGACGTCGAGGTTGTGCTCGATCACGACCACCGTGTTGCCGCGATCGACGAGGCCGTGCATCAGGTGGAGGAGTTTGGCGATGTCGTCGAAGTGCAGACCCGTTGTCGGCTCGTCGAGGATGTAGAGCGTTCTGCCTGTCGCGCGTTTGGCCAGTTCTTTGGCGAGTTTCACACGCTGCGCTTCGCCGCCGGAGAGCGTGGTCGATGACTGGCCGAGCTTGATGTAGCCGAGGCCGACTTCGTCGAGCGTGCGCAGGATGTTGGCGATTCTTGGGATGTTCTTGAACGTCTCCAGCCCCTGCTCGACGGTCATGTCGAGGATCTCGGCGATCGAACTGCCTTTGTACGTCACCTGCAGCGTCTCGCGGTTGTAGCGCTTGCCGCCGCAGACATCGCACGTGACGTAGATGTCGGGGAGGAAGTGCATCTCGATCTTGATCTGCCCATCCCCTCGGCACGCTTCGCAGCGGCCGCCTTTGACGTTGAACGAGAAACGGCCCGGACCGTAGCCGCGCATGCGCGCTTCCGGCGTTTGCGCCATCAGGTTGCGCATCTCCGTGAAGAGCTGCGTGTACGTGGCCGGATTCGAGCGCGGCGTGCGGCCGATCGGCGACTGATCGATGTCGATGATCTTGTCGATCTGTTCCAGCCCTTCGATCTTGTCGTGCTCGCCGGGAGTATCGAGCGCGTCGAAGAAGTGACGCGAGAGCGCCTTGTAGAGGATGTCGTTGACGAGTGTCGACTTGCCCGAGCCGCTCACGCCGGTGACGGCGATGAAGACGCCGAGCGGAATCGTCACGTCGAGGTTCTTGAGATTGTTCTGACGCGCGCCGCGGATGACGAGGTTGCCTTGCTCCATCGGCCGCCGCTTCGCCGGCACATCGATCGCCACTTCGCCGCGCAGATACTTCGCCGTGAGCGACGACGGGAACGTCTTCACCTGCTCCAGCGTCCCCTCGGCCACCACTTCGCCGCCGTGCACGCCGGCGCGCGGGCCGAGGTCGATGATGTGATCGGCCATCTCGATGGTCTCTTCGTCGTGCTCGACGACGATCACCGTGTTGCCGAGATCGCGGAGCTCGATGAGAGAGTCGATAAGCTTGCGGTTGTCGCGTTGATGCAGCCCGATCGACGGCTCGTCGAGAACGTAGAGGACGCCCATCAGCTTCGAGCCGATCTGCGTAGCCAGGCGGATGCGTTGCCCTTCGCCGCCGGAGAGCGTGGCGGCGCTGCGATCGAGCATCAGATAGCCGACGCCGACGGCGTTGAGAAAGCCGAGGCGGTCGCGGACTTCTTTGAGAATTTTGCCGGCGATCTTCTCTTCGCGCTCGGTGAGATCGATCGTGGCGAAAAAGTTTTCAGCGTCTTTGAGTTGGAGCCCGACGACTTCATCGATCGGTTGTCCGGCGACGGTGACTGCGAGCGCTTCGGGCTTGAGGCGGCGCCCTTTGCAGTCGGGACAATCCATCGGCGTCATGAAGCGCTCAATCTCTTCGCGGATGTCGTCGTTGTCCGATTCCTTGTAGCGCCGCGTCAGCATCGGCACGAGCCCTTCGTACGTGCCGCTGTACGAGTACGTGCTCTCCGATCCGCTGAACTGAAACTTGATCTTGTCCTCAGAGCCCTGAAGGATGACGTTGCGCGCCTTCTCCGTCAGCGATTGCCACGGCACGTCGGTCTTGAATTTGTAGTGTTTCGCCAGCGTGTAGATCTGGCGCAGACGCCAATTCTCAGCACCCTCTTTCCAGATGGCGATGGCGCCGTCCTCGATCGACTTCTCCGCATCGGGGATGATTTTCTTTTCGTCGACCTCGAGTAGAACGCCGAGTCCGGAGCAGCGCGGACAGGCACCGTAGGGCGAGTTGAAAGAGAAGAGACGCGGCGTGATCTCGCCGATGGAGACGCCGCAGTCGGGGCAGGCGTAGCTCTGCGAGAGAAGCTCTTCGCGATTGCCTTCCTGATAAAGGATCTTGACGAGTCCCTTCGTCACGCGCGTGGCGGTTTCGAGCGAGTCGGCCAGGCGCTGTTCGATCCCTTCCTTGACGACGAGGCGATCGATGACGATGTCGATCGTGTGCTTCTTCTGCTTGTCGAGTACCGGCGGATCGGCGAGCTCGATCATCGTGCCGTTGACGACGGCGCGCGTGAAGCCTTCCTTCACCATCTGCAGCATCTGCTTGCGGTACTCGCCCTTCTTGCCGCGGATGTAGGGGGCGAGAATCGTGAACTTCGTTCCCGCCTTCAGCGTCATCAGGCGATCGACCATCTGCTGGATCGTCTGCGGGCGGATCTCGTTCCCGCAGTTCGTGCAGTGCGGCACGCCGACTGATGCGTAGAGCAGACGGAGATAGTCGTAGATCTCCGTGACGGTACCGACGGTCGAGCGCGGATTGCGCGAGGTCGTGCGCTGCTCGATGGAGATGGCCGGCGAGAGCCCTTCGATCGAGTCGACGTCCGGCTTCTCCATCTGCTCGAGGAACTGCCGGGCATAGGCGCTGAGTGATTCGACATAGCGCCTCTGGCCTTCAGCGAAGATCGTGTCGAAGGCGAGCGATGATTTGCCCGAGCCCGACACGCCGGTGATGACGACGAACTTGTTGCGCGGAACGACGACGTCGATGTTCTTGAGGTTGTGCTCGCGGGCACCGCGAATGACGATGGATTCCATGGTTTGGTTGGTTGCTGGGTTGCGGAGTTGCGGAGATCGGAACCGCCTGACCGCGAAGTCAACTCTAACTCCGCTGGGAGAGACACTCTTCCCACGCTACGTGTGGTAGAGAATTTGACAAACGGAGTTCGGCCTGCTCCGTTTCCGTCGCAACCGCCAACCCGGCACCCAGCCACCATAAAACGCCGCGGATCAGGCGGGCGGCGAAATCGTCAGCACACCGCTCGTGAAATCGAACGAGAAAGTCCCTCCGATCTGATCGGCGTACTCCGGCGACGCGGCGCTGACGCTGCCGGTTTCGTTATTCGTCGTCAGGTCGTGAACGCCCTGGAGCGTCATGTTCGGAGAAACGCCTCCGGCCTCCTCCGGCGGGAACATCACGGTTGCCGTGAGGATCGACGCCGGAAAGCTGCTGCAGCAATTAGCATTTTCCCGTTTCGTCGCGATCAGCTGCGCCACCGGCTTGTTGGTCGCGACATCGACGGCGTTCGCGCCGGCGTACTGCCAATTGCCTCCGAGGTCGTCGATGCGTTGGTTGAAGAGCAGGGTGAGCTTGAGCTTGAACGTAGTGGCCATGGTCGCGTCTCCTCGTCGATGCTGAAGTGCCGGCTGTTGTTCGGTGAGACAACTTTTTTTGCTGAGGTATTCAACTTAGGGAGTGTCTGTGGCGGCGGATTCCCTACCTCGGCCGCCGGCCGCAGACGAACGGTACTTGACGCCTCACGACCTAACGCGTATAGCTCCGCACTCTTGGCAGCCATCCTTCTCTATCTCGCGACGACGATCGCCGTGATCGCCCTTTGGAACCGGTTCGTGCAGCGCATTTCGCGCACCGCCGCGATCGTCTTGATCCTTCTGCCGATGTGCTTTACGGGCCGAGCCCTGCTCATGGGGAAGATTTACGCGCCGACCGATCTGCCGTTCATGTCCGAGCCGCTGGACGCGTACGCGGCGGAATTCAACGTGCCGAAAGTGCACAACGGCACGCTTTCGGATCTCTACTGCCAGATCATTCCGTGGCGGAGCGCGGTACGGACGGCGATCGCGCACGGCGAATGGCCGCTGCTGAATCCGTTCATGCTCTGCGGCGACATTCTGGCCGCGGCCGCCCAGCCGGCGCCCTACGACCCACTCAATCTGATCGGGATGATCATCCCGTTACCTCCGAGCCTGACGTTCGCGGCGGCGATGACGTTCTTCATCGCCGGTTTCGCCGCCTTCGTCTTCGCACGCGCCCTCGGCTGCGGCGAGCTTGCCGCGCTCGTCGCCGCTGCCGGCTGGATGTTCAGCGCAACCATCGCCTTTTTCGTCGGATGGCCGCTGGCACGATCGTGGGCCTATCTGCCGCTGATCTTCTACGCGGTGCAGCGGTTAGTTAGGGACGCCCGCGTGCGCTCCGGAGTGATCCTGATGATCGCGCTGACGCTGCTGGTGCTCACCGGACATCCGGAGTCGCTGCTGCACGTAACTGCGGCCGGCGCGGCGTACGGTCTCTTCGAGATCGCCACGACGCGCAAACGCATCGGGCGCGTCATCGTCATCGCGATCGGGGCGGGTGTCGTCGCGCTGCTGTTGACGGCGATTTTCCTGCTGCCTTTCCTCGAAGCGTCGCAACAGACGGTAGAGATCCATACGCGGATGGGCTTCCGCACGATGCCCTTCCCCTTCATGCCGGAGCTGATTCAGCGCCGCGCGGCAAACACGGTCTTCGCGTTCTGGGGCGGACAGCCGTGGAGCGATACGGTCACGCCGGAGTGGGATCCGCAGACCGCACGGACGGGGAGCATCGTGATCGCGCTGGCGCTGACCGCGTTGGTCGTCGCGCGGCGGCGGAAGGAGACCTGGTTCTTCTTCGGACTGGCGCTCGTCTGTCTTTGTGCGGGATTTGATGCACCTCCCGTCGCGAACATCCTGCATAAGCTGCCGCTGTTCGACATGGCGCTGAACGAGCGGCTGGCGTTCGCGGCGTCATGCGCGCTTTCGCTTCTTGCCGCGTTTGCGGTCGATGCGTTAGCTAACGACGCGCGTTCACGGCGCAGCGCGACGATCGTCACTTCTGCAGTTGCCCTCGCGCTCGGAATTGGGACATGGCTCGTCTGGGCGCACGAGATCAAAATCGGCGTCGACCCGGGCGTCATCCGCGTCAACGCGCTCGGCGATCTGATCCCGCTCGCGCTGCTGGTGATTCTTCTGGCGTCCCGCACGCCACTCCGCATCGCGCTCCCGCTCGTCCTCGTCCTGCTCCTCGGGCAGCGCATGATCGTCGACGGCTCGATGTATCCGTCGCTGCCACAGCACGTCTTCTATCCGAAGATTCCGATCATCCGCGCGATCCCTGAAAGCACGGAACCGTTCCGCGTGGCCGGCGAGCATTTCGTGCTGATCCCCGATACGGCCGCGATCTATCAGCTCGAAGATCCGCGCGGATATGAAGCGATGACGTTCGCGCGCCTGGCGGACACGTATCCGATCTGGTCGATCCCGCAGCCGGTATCGTTCAACGCCATCGGCGATCTTCAACCGCCGTTCCTTTCGTTTCTCAACATCAAGTACGCGATCGTTCCCATCGGTGTCGATCTCGTCCAGGGATGGCGCGAGGTGATGAAAGACCGCAGCGCCAAGCTGTTCGAGAACACGCGTGTGCTGCCGCGCGCCTTCGTGCCGCGGCGTGTCCGTTACGAGCGCGACGGCGTGCTGGCGTTGAAGGGAATGAAGACCGCGAAGGATTTCGCCGATGTCGCCTGGATCGAGGCGCCGGAATACATGCCGCACGAGATCGCCAACGGCCCGGGGACGCTGACCCTTCATCGCGATGGTTATGGACTCCTCATCGACGCGACGATGGTCGCCGACGGCTGGGTCGTGGCATCGCAGTCGGCGTGGAAAGGGTGGCGTGCGTATATCGACGGACGCCGCGTGCAGACACGCTTTGCCAATCACGCATTTCTCGGCGTGTTCGTTCCGAAGGGACGGCATCAGGTCAAGTTGCAGTACCTGCCGGAGTCGTTCACGCGGGGCCGGATGATTTCATTTGTCACGCTGGGCGCGCTGATGCTGTTTGGTGTCGTAACGAGGTGGCGGAGGAAAGCATCAATTGACAATTGACAATGGATAATTGACAACGGCGGCCGGTCGATTGGGACACGCGTTGTCAATTGTCAATTATCGATTATCAATTTCAATCGATTCGACCAGCCACGCGCCGTACGCGTCTGACGTCGATGCCACCGGCAGCACGAGAAACTCGGGCACTTCGTAGGGATGGCGCGCGAAAAGCTCTTTGCGCAACGATTCCACATTGCCGTCGAGCGTTTTGATGACGAGGAGTTGCTCCCCGTCCTCCTCGATCGCTCCCTTCCATCGGAAGATCGACAACACGCCAGGAACGATGTTGACGCAGGCGGCGAGACGCTGCTCGACGAGGGAACGTGCAAGCGGGCGTGCATCGAGATCGGCGGCGACGCTGGTGAGAACGATGACGGGAGTCATGACGCCGCATCATAGAATCGCCGGCAATGTTTCGCCGCATTCTGCTGATCGTCGTCGTCGCGCTGATTCTCTTCGTTGGCTACGAATGGATCACCTTTCCTGACGTGAGCGCGTTGGCGGGGAGCCCTCCGGCGACGACGGCGTTCATGGAGCGGCGCAAAGCCGAGCTGCGCGCTGCCGGCAAGCCGGACGCGATCTCGTATCGCTGGGTTCCGTACGCGCGCATCTCACCGTATCTGCGGCGCGCGGTGCTGGTGGCCGAGGACGATACATTCTTTGAGCACGCTGCGATCGATGTGAATGGACTGGAGGAAGCGATTCGAAAGGACTGGGAACACAAGAAGCTCACGCACGGCGGCTCGACGATCACGCAGCAACTGGCGAAGAATCTCTACCTGTCGCCGTCGCGCAATCCGTTCCGCAAAGTGAAGGAGTACTTCATCGCGCGATCGCTGGAGAATCATCTAAGCAAGAAACGGATCCTCGAGATCTACATCAACGTCGTGGAGATGGGAGAGCGCGTCTACGGTGCCGAGGCGGCGGCGCAATCGTATTTTCACGCGACGGCCGCATCGCTCACACCATCGCAAGCCGCGCTCCTCGCCGGATGTCTTCCCAATCCTCGCATCATGAATCCGGCCAGCCCGAACAAGCGCCTGCGCTGGCGCCAGCGGATGGTTCTCTCGCGGATGCGGCGTTGGGGCTACTTGTTCGAGAAAGAAGTGCTGACGGAGAAGAAGCCGACCGCAGCCGCGCCGGTCACCGAAACGACGGCGACGGTCGATACGGCATTGCAGCAGGTGCCGGCGACGGACACGGCGACGCCGGAACCATCGACCGATACGACGTCGACGGCGGCTCCCACCGAGAGCGCGCCACCGGCGCAGACGAAACCGCCGGCGGACACCGCGCCACCGCCGGAGACCACGACTTCGGGCTGATCGCATGAGCGTCGATTGAGATTTGTGTCACATCATCGACAGTGGCGCTCGCGCCGTTAGCCCGCTCAGGATGACAGATGGGGTGACCGCAGAGGATCGCAGCATTTTGTGCCGAGACTCGAGCTTACCCTTGGCACTTCGGGCACCAGTACGTCCAGCGCGCGTCTTCGCCCTGTTTGCGCGAGCGGAGCGGAGTGCGGCATTTGCGGCAGGGATCGCCGCCGCGGCTGTAGACGGCGAATTCCGATCGCCCGCTCGCGCTGCGGCGCAAGAGTTTGAGCGCCGAGGCGACGATTCGGTCGATCTGCTCATCGTCGAGTGCCGAGACGATCGTGAACGGATCGATGCGCGCGTCGAAGAGTGTTTCCGATTTCCAGATGTTGCCGATGCCGGCGATGACGCGCTGGTTGAGGAGGACGTTGGCGATTTCTTTGCCGGCGTGCGCACGAATGCGGCGCATCGCTTCCGCGGCGTCAAAGGCCGCGCCGAGGAGATCAGGGCCGAGGCGGCGAAGATCTTCGTCGCGTGCAAGCGTGCGAGTCGTATGAAACTCGGCGACCGGCACGTTGAACGCGACCGCAACGAATTCGGCGGTACCGAGGACGATGCGCATGTCGCGATGTGGGCGCTGCCAGCGCTCGCCGGGACGGTAGATGTGCCAGCTCCCGCTCATCTTCATGTGCGTGTGCAGGTGAAGATCGCCGGAGAATTCGATGATGAGATTCTTGCCGCGGGAGATGACGCGCTCGATTGTGCGGCCGCGCAACGGCGTCTGATCGTCGACGCGCGCCAGCCGCGAAAGGACGGTCTCGAACGACGTGACGACCTTGCCGGCCAGCGCGCGATGCAGTCCTTGTGCTGCGCGGTAGATGCTGTCGCCTTCAGGCATCGTTCGCGACTCTCATGCGGCGATTGACGCTCGGCGTGCTACTCGCGCGCCGGCTCGTCGCGCAGATACTTCTCCATCAGCGTTGCGTTCTCCATCATCGCCTGCAGTTGCACCCAGTAGGCCCACCCGTACATCGCAATCGTGGCGATGACCAGCGTCAGATGCAGCCAGTGCGGCGTCTTTCCCGACGCCACGCCGCCGCCCATGATGAACGTGACCATAAGGATGAGCATGGCGTACGTCGCGGCGGGGAAGACCTTCGCTTTGAACGCCTTGGTCCGCTTCACGACGGCGTCGTCGTTGTTCGCTGCGTCCTTGATCTCCTTGCCGGTGCCGATGAAGAAAAACATGGTCATCGACTGGGAGAAGAGGCCGAGGATCACGGTGGCGAGAGACCAGAAGATGTGGGTGGCGAGGTGTTGCGGAGTTGCGGTGAACCCTGCGACGCTCGTGGCGATCAGGCAGGCGATGGAAAGGAGTGTGGTGATGAGGAGGAATTGAGCCAAGCGGAGGGATTATAGGTTGGGGCCGGGTGGACGTGTTCGAGTTTTGACAGGGGGCAGATGCGGAATGTTGAATGTTGAATGTCGAGTGTTAAATGTTAAATGTTAATGAATACTGAATATTGGATACTTGGAGCGCAAGATCGATGTTGGCCGACCCACGCCCGACGCATCGAGGAAGCCTTCCTCGGTGCCGGAGGTTGAAAAGTAATCTATTCAACGTTCAACATTCAACATTAAACACTCAACATTCAACATTCCGGTTCTGACTCCCCGCCGCGCCATTGCGCTTGATACACTCGCGCCGTGACCTCGAAATCGAGCTACCGCGACGCCGGCGTCAGCATCGACGCGCAGGACGAAGCGCTGCGCGAAGTGCGGCGGATCGCCCGCGGCACGTTCACGCCGGACGTCGTCTCCGACATCGGCTCGTTCGGCGGACTCTTTCGCGCGTCGTTCGAAGGGATGGAGAAGCCGATCCTGGTCTCGTCGACCGATGGCGTCGGCACGAAGCTCCGTGTCGCGCAGGCGATGAAGATTCACGACACCGTCGGCTACGATCTCGTCTGCCACTGCGTCAACGACATCCTCGTGCAGGGTGCGCGGCCGCTCTTTTTTCTCGACTACTACGCGACCGGCAAGTTGCGGCCGGCGGTGATGACCGACGTCGTCCGCGGCATGGCTCGTGCCTGCAGCGAGAACGGTTGTGCGCTCATCGGCGGCGAAACCGCGGAGATGCCAGGCTTTTATGGCGATGACGATTACGACATCGCCGGCTTCATCGTCGGCGTGGTCGACGAGAAGAATGTGCTCACGGGGAAAGACGTTCGCGAAGGCGATGTGCTCATCGGCCTGCCGTCGGTTGGACTTCATACGAATGGCTACTCGCTGGCGCGGCGCATTCTCTTCGATCACCTCGGCTACGACCATCAGACGATCGTGCCGGAGTTTGGCAAGATCGGCGAAGTCCTTCTCGCGCCGCACATCTCCTATCGAAAAGAGCTGCTGCCGCTCATCGATCAGAACGCGCTTCACGCGCTGGCGCACATCACCGGCGGCGGGCTGACCGATAACGTCCCGCGCGTTCTTCCCGATACGCTCGACGCGCACATCAAGCTCGGATCGTGGCCGGTGCTGCCGATCTATGCGTATCTGGCGAAGCACGGCAACGTCGACCGCGACGAGATGCTCCGCGTGTTCAACATGGGCATCGGGATGGTGCTCATCGCAGGGAAGGATCAGGTCGACACGATCGCCCGGCACTTCGCGCAGATCGGCCAGAAGTTTTTCTTCATCGGCAACGTCGTGAAGGGAAGCGGAAGGGTGGTCTACGACACGCCGCCGGCGGGATTCGCGTCGTGGATTGAATGAAGGCAATGGACAATTGACAATGGACAATTGATAACGGGCCGCTCGTTGTCCACTATCCATTGTCCATTGTGAGAGCCGCCCTCGTTGTCCACTATCAATTGTCCATTGTCCATTGTGAAAGCCGCCCTCGTTGTCCACTATCCATTGTCCATTGTCCGTTATGAAAACCGCCATCCTCCTCTCCGGCCGCGGCTCGAACTTCATCGCCATTCACAATGCGATCGTGCGCGGCGAGCTCGATGCCGAGATCGTCTGCGTGATCGCGAACCGGCCGGACGCAGCCGGCATCGAGCGCGCGCGATCACTCGGATTGCCCGCGTTCGTCGCCGATCATCGCGCGTATCCGAATCGCGCCGCGCAGGAGGCGGAAGTCTTGCGCATTCTCGGCAACACCGGTCCGGATTTCATCGCGCTGGCCGGCTACATGCGCCTGCTCTCGCCGCAGTTCGTTGCCGCCTATCCGATGCGCATCGTGAACATTCACCCGTCGCTGCTGCCTGCGTTTCCCGGAGTCGACGCGCAGGCACAGGCGATTGCGGCGGGCGTGAAAGTCTCCGGTTGCACGGTGCACTTCGTCGACGAACATCTCGACGCGGGCCCGATCATCGTGCAACGAACGGTTCCTGTGCGCGATGACGACGATGCCGCGACGCTTGCCGCGCGCATCCTCGTCGAAGAGCACATTGCGTACGTTGAAGCGCTGGCGGCTCTGTCATTCGGCCGGTATCGCATCGAAGGACGGCGCGTGTTGCTGGGTTGAGATCCTTTTCCTCTGGCTGACAACGTGCGAACCGCCGCAACCCAACGCGGCGAAGCCGCAACTAACCGACAACCGACAACGCGCGAAGCGCAACCGCTCAGAACGGCCAGAACTTCTTCCACCACGGCTGCTTCTCGACGCCGCCCTGCGCGATCGCAGGAACGCGTCCGATCTGCTGGCCGCCTTGACTGACGACGACGACGCCGACCTGTTGCCCGGCCCGCACAGGAGCCGTCAGTGGACTCGGCACGAACTTCACTTTGATCGTCCCTTCCTGTCCTCGTTGAACCAGCGCGCTGACATCGCTCGCCGCCACCGCCGCCACGCTTGCCGCCTGCCCCTCGGCCACCGCGGCCTGTCCCACGACCGCACCCTTCTTGAGCGGCGTCAACTGCCGCCAGTGCACGAAGGAATCATTGAAAAGACGCGCTGCAATGCCGAACGAGCTCTGAGGTCCGAACGCTGCGCGCGCGCCCATGACGACGGCCACGAGCTCCATATCGCCGCGCTTCGCCGATGCCGTGATGCAATAGCCGGCCGGACCTGAGTAGCCCGTTTTGATGCCGGTCGCGTCGCCGTAGTAGTCGCGATGCTTCGGATTGATCAAGTGGTTCGGATTCGTCAGCCCCGAGGTGTAGCTTGCGTTCGTGAAGGGCATCCAGGGGGTCTTCGCGTACTCGCGCATCAGCGGATACTTCATCAACTCCATGCCCATGATGGCGAGATCGTGCGCGCTGGAGACGTCGATCCGTTTTGGATCCTGCGCGTTCGGCAGACCGTGCGGGTCATAGAACGTCGTCTCTTTCAACCCGAGTTGTCTGGCCTTGTCGTTCATGAGATCGGCGAAGGCCTCTGCCGATCCGCCGATCTTCTCGGCGATTATTTCCGCGGCGTCGTTCGCGGAGCGGATCATCGTCGCCGCGAGCAGTGTCTGCATCGGGAACGACTGCCCTTCTTTCGCAAAGATCTGCGAGCCGCCCATCTTGCTGGCGCGGGCCGAGACGGTTACGGGCGTGTCGAGCTTGAGCTGGCCGGACTGGATCTGCTCCATGGCGATGATGCACGTCATCATCTTGGCCATCGATGCGGTCGGCAGCGGAACGTGGGCGTTCTCTTCCAGGAGGACGCGCTTACTCAAGGGTTCGATGACATAGGCCGCGCTGTAGCCTTTGCCCGTCATGTCGACTTGCGCGCCTTTGGCAGCGCCGGTTCCTTCCTCTTCCTGGGCCAGCGCAACCGAAGCGCAGGCAGCGATCATCAGTACGGCGAAACAGCGTTTCATCGTCGGGACTCCAAGGTTGAATTGTTGTTCAGGCTGGTTCGGGGTGTGATTCCCCGAGTTTCTTGGTCGCGCGCGAGGTGCGGGGGATCGACCCGATCACGGTCCAGTCATGTTTGTGTACGACGACAGGTTCTTTTGTGTTCGGCCAGAGCTCGATGGGAATGTAGTAGTAACCATCGCCGAGGACGCGCGACTTGATGGCCAGATCGCGCATGCTCTTGCAAAGGCCCTTCTTGCCCCGAATGGCACTCCGCTCGACGACGATCCCTGTCTGTTCGCCGACGCCCTGATAGATGCTGATCTCTGCGCAAAGTGAATTCACTAACGTCATTTGTTACCACTCCGTTCAGCAGACTCATTAGCAAGTTCTGAACCATGGGGGGTGGGGAGTGGTGGGTGGGAGGTGGGAGAATTGGCGCGTTCCAATGAAAACGCCTGCCGTGCGCGCTGCGCGGCAGGCGTGGTTGTTCGCAGAAACGGAAACCGGTTACGCGCGCCCGACGTTTGATGCCGGCGTCGTGCTGCCGGTTCCACCCGATCCGCCTTCGCCAGGTCCGAGGGCCGGACGAGCGACGGTCGAGGTGATGCCGACCGCCTCGGCGTACTTCAGGTACGTGTCGATCGATGCGATGACCACGCGCGCTTCAACGGTGATCAGGTCGATGCCGACGAGCGAGATTCGAACCCAGGCATCGACGACGATACCTTTGTCGAGAATCCGGTCGAGTACGTCGATGAGACTGGTGCCGCCTGGTGCGCGTTCGACTGCCATGACTTACCTGCCTTTCCTCTCGTCTGCTTTTTTCTGTGAAGATTGCGGAAGCTCTCGCGCTTCGAGCTTCTGTTCGAGCTCATTCACACGAGCCTTCAAAGCGTCGTATTCCTCACTGCCGGCCACGTTCGGCGCGGCGGAGTAGAAGCGGTCCGACCGCCACCAATTGATACCGATCGCCTCCGCCTTGTCGATCGAGCAAATGACGAGCCGGAGCTGGATCGTCAGAAGCTCGACGTTCGCGAGTGAGACTTTGATGTCCCCGGCGACGACGAGACCCTTATCAAGGATCTTGTCGAGGATGTCGACAAGGCCCTGCGGCTGTCGCTGCTCGATCGGCATGCCCGCGAACAGTAGCCGGGCGGAGGAGTGGCGTCAAGAAATGGTTGGTGTGGGGTGTGGGGAGTAGGGGGTGGGGAGTAGGGGGTGGGGAGTGGGGAGTGGGAGAGTTAGAGAGCGCGAGTGCCGGCAGAGCGAAGCTGTCATCCTGAGCCGCCGCAGCCGCCGCAAGATTCGCCGCGAGAGCTCCCGGCAGGAATCGGCGGCGAAGGACGGTCGAAGGACCCCTGATTCTGTGCGGGTGGATGCTGGAAGAACCACGCAGACGAGCAGGGGGGTCCTTCGAACGTCCTCCGGCACTTCGTGTCCTCCGGCGTCTCAGGATGACAGATCGCTCGACTCCCCGAAATGGTCCGGCACCTTCATTCGTTGCTCACCCCGTTGCGACACAGATCCGTCATCCGCCTTTTTCTCGAGCCGTTGGCGATTGCCATCGTGCTCGCGTTTGTCGTGCGCGCGGCGATTCGCGTCTATGTGATCCCGTCCGCGTCGATGGCGCCAACGCTGATCGAGGGAGATCACATCATCGTGACGCCCTACCACTTTGGCAGCAAACCACAGCCCGGCGACGTGATCGTTTTCCAGTCACCGCGCTCCGCAGATGAGTTGATGGTCAAGCGCGTCATCGCTGCGCCAGGCGATCTCGTGGAGACGCGCAACGGCAGCATCGTCGTGCGCGGTCACACCGTTGCTGAGCCGTATGTCGCGCAGCAGGCGAGCACTGGCGCCGTCTCGCCGCAGATCATCCCCGCCGACTCCTTCTTCGTCCTCGGCGACAACCGCGCCGACTCGCTCGATAGCCGCAACTGGGGCGTGCTCCCGCGCTCCGCCGTGCTCGGTCGCGCGCGGATGATCCTCTGGTCGTCGGCGCGCGGGGTGGGAAGTCGGGAGTCGGGAGTCGTAGCAGCCGCTCCATCCCCGACACCCGACACCCGACCCCCGACACCCGGACGAAGCATGCGATTCTTTAAGCCCATCCCATAGGTATACTCATCACCGACGGAGGTTTTTATGCGCATGAGTCGTCGTGGCGAGCGCGGTGAGGGACAGTTCGGGTGTCTGGTCGGGCTCATTCTCCTCGGCATCGCTGTCTTCATTGCCTGGAAGATGATCCCGGTGAAGGTGAAGGCGGCCGAGCTGCGGCAGACAGTCGTCGACGAGGCCAAGTCGGCTGGCACGCATAATGATGATCGGATCCGTGGAGCGATCCTGACCACGGCGCGGGAGAACAATCTTCCCGTGACTGAGGAGAACATCAAGATCGTTCGCGCCAACAGCGAGATCACCGTCACGGTCAGCTACACCGTACCGATCGTCTTTCCCGGTTACACCTACAACTGGCACATCGAACATTCCGCCAACAACCCCATTTTCTAGGAGAGTGAATGCCCATCAACATCAAGATTCGCGACAACGGCCCTTACCTCGTCGAAGGCGAGTTCACGCTTACCGACGCGCAAGGCAATCCCGTCGAGGTGAAGAAAGCAGCGCTCTGCCGCTGCGGCGGTTCGACGATGAAGCCGTTCTGCGACGGAACACACTCGAAGATCGGCTTCAAAGGTGCCAACGAAGCGGTGCAGGAATCCGATCCTGCGGCGGCTCACTCCTCCGGCGGCACGTCTTCCAACTGAAACACGACCGTCTCCCAACCGGTTAGTGTTCCCGGTAGCGGGCAACTCTCTTCTTCTCGCTCCTGGATGAATTCGATGTTGTTCATGGGAGCGTCCGAGATCCAAGCGGCGCGCCGCAGCCGGAGTTTCGCGAAGTAGTGACGGGGCAATACGTTGCGCGTTGTGCGCGCATTGAATCGCGTCAAATCGCGCGCGAGATCGCCACAAATTTTTACAGTCATCGTTTGACCGCTCAGGATGACAGCAACTTCCTGCGCGCCTTAAGTGAAGGCCATCGGGATGGCAACCAGGACGGCCGCCGCGGATGGCAAGCGGCTGATCGTTGACCCGCGATTGGAATGGCAGCATTCATTGCGGCGTCCACGGCGGGATGGCCGTTCGTTTATCCTGCAAGCGTGGCGCGCGATCTTCCCATCGGCAACGGCAGTCTCATGGTCAACTTCGATCATGAGTACAACATCCGCGACGTCTACTACCCGCATGTCGGGCAGGACAACCAGACGAATGGCGATGTTTCGTTCTTCGGCGTCTGGTGCGATGGGAAGCTTGCGTGGATCGGCGATCCGTCGTGGGTGAAGCATCTCGACTACGACGGCGACACGCTCGTCACGCGGATGAACGCGCACTCCGAATCGCTGCAGCTCGACATGACGATCAACGACGCGGTCGATTTCGACCGCGATGTCTTCATCCGCCGCGTCACGCTTCACAACCTCGGCGACACGAAGCGCACGGTGCGCCTCTTCAGCCATTTCGATCCGCACCTGAGCGGCAACGCCATCGGCGACACGATTTTCTTCGATCCCGAGTTCAATGGGCTCGTCGCCTACAAAGCGCAGCGCTACGTTCTCATCAATGCTGCTTCCGACGATCAGCATGGGTTCCAGGCCTTCGCCATCGGCACCAAGGAGCGCGAAGGCTTTCAGGGAACGTGGCGCGACGCCGAAGACGGCGTTCTCGAAGCGCACAAAGCAATCGCGCAGGGCTCGGTCGATTGCACCGGCATGATCGAGCTCACGCTGTTGCCCGACGCGATCGCCACCGCGCACATCTGGTGGGTGTTCGGGCAGTCATACCGCGACGTCGTTTCGCTCGATGCTCTCGTCCGCGAGCGTGGAGCCGCATCGCTGCTCGATCGCACGCATGACTACTGGCGCTTGTGGGTGAAGAACGACGTCGACGTCAGCCGTCTGCCGGACGCCGTCCAGCGACTTTACCGGCGATCGCTGCTGATCATCCGCACGCAAGTCGATCACAGCGGCGCGGTGATCGCGGCGACGGACTCCGACATCGTCCAGTTCGGACGCGACACGTACACGTATATGTGGCCACGCGACGGCGCGATCGTGGCCATGGCGCTCCTGCAGGCCGGTTACGCCGAGATCACGCGCCGTTTTTTCGACTTCTGCTGCCAGCTCATCACGCCGGAAGGCTTTCTGCTGCACAAGTACAACCCGGATGGCTCGGTGGGATCGTCGTGGCATCCGTGGCTTGCGGACGGCAAACGCCAGTTGCCGATTCAGGAAGATGAGACGGCACTGGTCGTGGTCGCGCTCTGGACGCACTTCGAGAAGTTTCACGACGTCGAGTTCATCCGTCCGCTTTACAAGCCGATCATCAAGCAGATGGGCGACTTTCTCGCGCGCTACCGCGAGCCGCACACCCGACTTCCCGCGCCGTCGTGGGATTTATGGGAGGAGCGGCGCGGCATCGCTGCGTTCACGATCGGCTCGGTCTGGGCGGGACTCAATGCTGCGGCACGATTCACTGACGCGTTCGGCGAGACCGCGCAGGCGGAGAAGTATCGCCGCGCCGCCTCCGAGATTCGCGACGGTGCGTCGCGATTTCTCTTCGACGAAGCGAGTGGCTGTTTTGCGCGCTCCGTGAACGTCTCGCGCGAAGGGGAGATCACGACGGACCTGACGCTCGACGCGTCGATGGCTGGCCTCTGGCTGTTCGGAATGTTCGACGCCTGCGACCCCAGAATCGTAGCCACGATGGAAGCGATGATCGAACGGCTGACGATCAAGACGGACATCGGCGGCGTGGCGCGTTACGAGAACGACTACTACTTTCAGGTCTCGCAGGATCTGCAGAACGTCGCCGGCAATCCGTGGATCGTTTGCACGCTGTCGGCTGCGCATTGGTATGCGATGCAAGCGAAGACCAGCGCGGACCTGCAGAAAGCAATCGACATTCTCGTGTGGGCGACCGAACGCGCGCTGCCGAGCGGCGTCCTCGCCGAGCAGCTCGATCCATACACGGGCGCTCCCATCTCCGTCGCGCCGCTGACCTGGAGCCACGCGGCGTTCGTGCTGGCCGTGCATGTGGTAGCACGCCGCGCGATCGAGCTGGCGGGAAGCGGCTGACGATGGCGCGCCGCACCCGGCTTCGCACGCGCGTTTGGCTGCTGACCGGCGCATTTGCGCTCGTGCTCTTCGGCATCACCTTCGGATTGAGCTGGCGGGCGCAAGTGGCGCAGGATCGCTGGAGCCGGCTGGTTGGTGTCGAGACGCGGGCCATCGCCACGCTCGAGGAGCTGATCCGCGCGCAGAACGCGTATCGCGCACACGCCGCCGCCGGCGACGCCACCCACTACCGCATCGTGGCGCAGCTTCTGGAGTCGGACGCGCTGTCGGCGATCGACACCGCGGCGCTCCGTCGGCGCATGACGACGTTTCGATCCGCGCTCGCCGACGCCACGTCGACGCCAGAGGAGATCGATACGGAATCGCTGCGTGTGGTGGCCGAGGCGCAGAGGATGATCGATGAACGAAAGAGGGAGATCGCGCGGCAGTTGCCGATGCTCGAGCGGGAGACGCGCGAGCTGATGTCGGCCGGTCTGGCGGTGGCGTGGATCGTCGTCATCTGCAGTTTCGCCGCCGTGCAAGTGACGTTGCGCAAGGTCGTGCGGCCGCTCGAAGATCTCGCACTCGCCGCCGACCGTATCGCCGCAGGCGATCTTGCCGCGCGGGCGAATGTGACGGGCGATCACGAGATCGCAAGCCTTGCAGCGGCCGTGAATCACATGTCCGATGAGCTGAAGGCGCACGCGCGCACCGACGAGTTGACGAACCTGCCGAACTTCCGCGCGTTCCGCGAGCGCATCGATCTCGAGATCGAGCGCGCCAGCCGCTATCCGGAGCGTGTCGGAATTCTCATCCTCGACCTCGACCGCTTCAAAAAGTACAACGACACGTACGGCCATCTCGCAGGCAACGCCGCATTGCAGCGGGTGGCGCGCGTGATTCGCGAGGTGGTGCGCGCCGTCGACTTTCCTGCGCGCTACGGCGGCGAAGAGTTTGCCGTGATCGTCCCGCAGATCGATCACGCGTCGCTCGTCGCAATCGCCGAGCGGATCCGCGAAGGCGTCGAGAAACTTCCCGCGCCCGCCGATGGCTCGCAAGTAACGCTCAGCATCGGCGCGGCGATCTTCCCCGATGATGGCAGCGCCGCCGATGCGCTCTTCCGCGTCGCCGACGAGCGGTTGTACGCGGCGAAGAGGGGTGGGAGGAATCGGGTGGTGGTGGGCAGTACCGCAGAAGCGCAATCAGCGCGGCTGCAGCCATCGCTGTCATCCTGAGTCGCCGAAGCCGCCCGCGTAAACTTTCCCCTTCGCGCGGCGCGTGTTCGGCGGCGAAGGACGATCGAAGGACCCCCTAATTCTGTGCGGGATGGTTGGCGAGAGCACTGGCAGGAATCAGGGGGTCCTTCGAGCGTCCTTCGGCACTTCGTGTCCTTCGGCGCCTCAGGATGACAGCGCTAAAATCGCGCTCTACATTGTTAGATTCTCGATCAGCGCCTCGATCGTTCGCGCCGCCGACGCAAGATCGCGCTCCGACAGATCGCGGGCGATTGCGCTGCGCCACGCTTCGTAGGCGGGCCGCAGTTTCTCGATCGTGGCACGTCCGCGGCGCGTCAGTACCAGACGCGAGGAGCGGAGATCCTCGGGATCGTCACTGCGCTCGACGAGGCCTGCCTGTTCGACGCGGACGATCATCCCGGTCATATTCTGCTTCGAGACGAGCATCGTCCGGGCCAGTGCGGCAAGCGAGACGGGGCCTTGGGCGCGGTCGATTGCGGAGAGGATGGCCCACTGCTGCGGCGTGACGCGGGCTTTCTCGAACACCGGGGCAAGGCTGCGCGTGAGCAGGTTCGCAAGCTGGATGACGCCTGCGACCAGGTCCCGTTCCGTCTCGCCTGCCATGTGTGAACGTCAATGTATTGACCAACGGCCTGCCCTGTCAAATCCGCGTGCTAGGCTTGAGCGATGCGGCGTACCGCCGATGCTCTGCTCCTCGCCGCGATCGCCGCCGCCGGCGCGTGGCTTCGATTCGGCGGGATCGCCGTGCCGAGTCTCTGGCTCGACGAGATTCTCGACTACGACGTCGCCACAAAACTGACGCATGAGCCGCTCTGGCACTGGCTGACCGGCTTCGCCAGCGAGCACGGGCCGCTCTTTTTCGCCACCGAGCTGGCCGGGCGCGTGGCCTCATCGCCGGAACTTGCCGCGCGGCTTGCGCCGGCGTTGTTCGGCGTCGCGGCAATCGTGATCGCGTGGATGGCAGGACGGTGTGTCGGGAGTCGGGGGCCGGGAGTCGGAGCCGAGACGCCTCACGATCCAGCTTCCGAGTCGCGATTCCTGGCGGAGGGAACCGCGCTGACCTTCGCAGTTCTACTCGCCGGCTCACCGCTGGCGATTTACTACAGCCGCGAGGCGCGGCCGTACGCGCTTCTGATGCTGCTGGCGACGTCGATGATGGCGTTGCTGCTTCGCGGGGCCGGCGATCCAGCCGCGAATTCACCGTCTTCGAAAAGCGGAGCGCTGCGCGCAGGGATGGCCGTAATTGCGCTGATGCTTTTCGCCACGTCGGGCGCGACGCCATTGCTCATCGCCGTCGCCATCACGGCCGGAATCGCATTCCTGCTCAGCCGGCAGCGCTTTTTCGCCTGGTTCGCAATCGCGGCGATCGCCGCTGCCGCGCTCGTGCCTCTGCTCTACCGCCGCATGGCGGGCGCATCGTCGTCAGCGGGATTCCGTCCACTGTCGGCGCGCTTTTTCGAGCGGCTGCTGCAGTCGTTCTCCGTTGCCGCGATCGACATTCCAACGGTCCGCCGTGCCGCGTATGTCGTCGCCGCACTCGCCCTCATCGGCGCGATCGCGCTCGTGCGCCGCGACCGCCGTCGTGGCGCGATCGTCATCAGCATGGCAGTTCTGCCGATTGCGGTCAGCCTGACGGCGCTCTGGCGGCTGCGGCACTGGTACGCCGTACGCTATGTTTCGACAGCGCTCCCTGCCTATCTGCTGCTCGTTGCGATCGGCATCACGGCGATCCTTCGATTCATTCTGCGCGGTCGCAGCGCCACTTTCGTACCGATTCTCGCTCTCATATCAGCGGCTCTCATCGTCCGCGAGGGATGGCCGGCGGCGCGCACCGAGCCGTATCGCAAACTGAACTGGCGCGTCATCGCGGCGACGATTCACGAGCACGCGCATGCGCGCGATGCCGTCGTGACCACGAACGACTGGTCGTACGTCTGCCTCGACTTCTACCTGCGCCGCTTGCCGCCGCGCGTCCGGCTCATCGGCGCCGGCGAATCGTCGGTGCGCGCGGCCAGCGTCGTCGCACACAACACGCCGGTCTGGATCGTCAGTGCCGGTTTTCACCGCCCCGGCGATGTCGGCGATTGGAGTTGCCAGTATCCGGTCGTCCTGGCCAGTCCGCTCGAGTCTTTCCGGCTCCATTACGCGCCCGGCCTGCAACATCTGCTGCTCAATCGCCTGACTCCTGCGGACACGCGCGCCCTCGCCGCTCGCTACCCCAACCATGCCCTGCACCTCGGCTCCGAAAGCGATTTTTTTCTGGGCGGTGGCTGGTACGGACCGGAAGGCGTCACCGGCGATGTCTCGCGCTGGACCGGGCCGGAGCCGGTGTCGGCGATGTTGATCGCCTCTGCCTCGATCGATCATCGTCTGCTGCTGCGGATGGCGCCGTTCGACTATCGCGGCGCGTCGCTGCAGGTCGCGACGATCTCGCTCAACGCGGCGCCCGTGGCGCGGATCGTGATGGATCGTGAATGGAAGGACTACACGTTCGACGTGCCCAAAACGCGCTGGCGCGACGGCGCAAATTTCCTGACCGTTGCCTTCGCCCGTGCAAATGTGCCGTCAACGATCGATCCCGCTTCGCACGATTCGCGGCCGCTGGCCGGACGATTCAACCGCATCGCCGTCCTGCCCGCTGGCGCGGCGATGCCGAATGATGACTCGCGCCCGGAGCTCACGCGCGCGTTCCGCATCAACGAGCAGGCCGGCGAGTTGCTCGACGAGAACGCATGGTGGCGCGGGCGAGCGGTCGAGAAGACCGCATTCAATCGCGCGGCGCTGACCGCACTTCTAGGGCGCATCGGGTTTGATCCGCAGCCGACGATTCCCAAACTCGATCGCGGAGCTGTCGATATCGGCGAGCTCGCCGAGAGCGTTGCCTATGACTCCGATTGCCTCAACGACAGCGACTTTCTTCACATCGCTTACGCCACGCTCGTCAACCGCCCGATCGACGCCGAGGCCGCGCGTTACTTCGGCGAAGCGCTGAAAAAAAAGGAGACGCGCGTTGGTGTTGTGCGAGCGCTCGTGGAGTCGGAAGAATTCAAGCGGGCGTTGCGGTAAGAGGAACGAACCCGATTGGGGTCGTTATCTGCTGATTGCAACGCGCTGCCACGACTGAACGATTAGAAACTGAATGCCTCCGCGTTCCACTACGTCGCCGCGAATGCTCACCCGCTGCCCCATCGCCGCTATCAGTTCCGATGGGAGCGACGATTTGTCGCGTGCGGGGAGCAGAATGAACGCCTTATGCGACTTCTGGTCATAGAGAGCGACGGGAAGGCCACGCTTCGCGCACTCGATGCCGCACTGAGCGTGACCAACTCCACCAACCTGATGCACTGCCCAGCAGTAGGTCTCGATGACTTCCCCACTGACCGTCGCCGGTGCTGCAAAGGTTTGCGCCGCAGCAATACAGAGGCTTGTAAGAATTGCGAGAGAGAGGCTCCGCCTCCCGATGTTCGTCATCATCCTGCACTCTCCGGATAGCGGACAAATGAACCGTTCGAATAAATGATGTCGTCTTCAAAACTTGTCGTAGCGCCGCTCAGGTTCGCGATCCGATCGGACCGGCGATCGCTGCCAAGCGAGCGAATGATGTAGGTTTGCGCCTGACTCGCAGTGAAGTCACTTTCTGTGAACTGGAGCTCCATCCCCCAACCGTCCGTACGCGGTAGATTGCGGATGTATTTCGGTTCGAGGGAGCGCGCGAGCTCGGCGGGTGTTACTCGTCGCTCCCCCGAGGTTCTCTGACGGGCGCCGGCACGAGAATCGTGATCACCATCGACGGAATAGGAGTTGGTATCTGTAGCGCGCGCTTCCCATGCCGTGGCAATGGTGCGGATGTCCGCCATCGTGCGTTTCTGACGGCTTCGATTTCTCGTCCGGAGATAGTTCGGAACGATGGACCGGGCCAGAAGCACCAGGACGATAAGACCGGCTAGGACTTTCAGCATTCTGTACACGTGTCGCCCTCCGCTCTATTGAGACGGAGACAGGAAGCGGAAGGTGTCGCTAAGGCTGAACCGCATTTCACTGATTCGGTCCTACTTCACCTGCTTGCGATCGTCTGAATAGACGAAACGGCTGGTTGGCCGGCGTAGAGTCGTCGTGCGTCCGACCAGCTTGTGGCAGACTTCACCAATGCCCGACGTTCTCTACGTCTACGCCATTGGCCGCGCCGGCCATCCATTGCCTCATCGTGTCGAAGCGATCGATGGCTCGGAGCGGCTCACGGAAGTTGCGGCTGGCGATATCGCCGCATTCGTCACGCCGGTCGACGATGTCGAGTTCTCGCAGGGCGTGATCGACGCGCGCGCGAAGGACGTCGAATGGCTCGGCGGAATCGGCTACCGGCATCAGAACGTGATGAGCGCATTAATGCACGGCGGCACGATCGTGCCGTTGCGCGCCTTCACATTGTTCGCATCGAACGACACGCTTCGCGCGCATCTTGTGTCGGAGCGCGAACGGCTCTCGACACTTCTGGCGAGGCTCGACGGGAAACAGGAGTGGACGCTGCGCATCGAGTTCGACCCCGAGCGCTGGAGCGAGACGCTGGCGCGGCGCGTCGAGCCGCTTCGCGCACTGTCAACGGAGATCGAAAGCGCCGCCGCGGGGAAAGCGTTTCTTCTGCGCAAGAAACTCGACGACGAAAAAAAACGCGCCTCGCGTGAGGCGGAGCAGCAAGTCATGACCGAAGTCGAGAGCGCCATCATGGAGAAACTGGCGTGCGACACCGTCGCGGAGACGCGGCAGCAACGCTCCGGAGCCTTCCCGCAGATCAACGTTCTTCTCGATCGCGATGAAGAATCGCGCCTCGTCGAGCTTCGCGACGCGCTGGCGCAACGCTACGCGGAAGAAGGCGTGACCCTTGCGTTGACCGGGCCGTGGCCGCCGTATACGTTTGTCGGGAAGGAGGAGGGATGAGAGGAAAGGATGAAGGCTGAAGGATGAAGGATGAACAACACCGTTTGACTCATCGTTCATCGTCCAGGCAACACTCTTGTTCATCATCGTTCATCCTTCATCCCTCATAATTCATCCCTCAACCCATGTCTGACGAATCCGACGACCTCGGCCTTCTCGAGACGCTCGATCACCTCCTCGACCGCGGCGTGGTGATCGCCGGCGAAGCGGTTGTCTCCATCGGCGACGTCGATCTCCTCTACCTCGGCCTCAACGTCGTTCTTGCCAACGTCGACGCCATCATCCGAACCTCGCAGCCGAAGCGGATCAAATGAAGCTCGTCGTCATCGGCGCGCATCGCGAACAAATGGATATCGAGCCGGTGGCGGAGGCGCTGCCGGTGGGAGATCTCTGGTTGAGCGGCATGAATATTGAGGATGCTCAGCCTCTGGGCGATCGCGATCTGCTTCTGCGCGTCGCGAAAACGCGTGCGGCGCTGCTCGATCGCGCGACGTTCATCGCCATCCGCTACGGCTTCACAGCATATGGAACGAGCGACGCGATGGCCAAGTGCGCGCAGCATCTCGAGCGCTGGCAGTTCGTTCTTCGCGAGTGTCAAGGGACGGTGGAGATGACATTGAAGATCGCGGCTGCGTCGCCGCAAGCGCGCCCCGACCGGCATGACTTTGCGTCAGGCGCGACGTACATCCGCGCACTGCACGACGCAACGCGGGCCGCCGATGTCGATCCACAGTTTCGCGAGGCAGTCGAAGCTACGTTTGTGCCGCTGGCGGTGAAACATCGCTGGGCGAATCGCGACAACACCTCCCTGGAGTTTGCGGCGCTGGTGCAGCGAGAATCGGTCGGCGCGATCAACGACGCGGGCGTGGCGCTCAAACGCGATTTCGCGTCCGTCCCGTTCCTCCTTTCGGGTCCGTGGCCGCTGGAGGTCTTTGCTGATGATCACGAATGATGAAGAGCGGCTGCGCGCATCGCTGACCTTCACCGAGTCGACGATCCCCGATCGCATCGCCGCCGACTCGGACATTGTCGAGAACGGCCTCGCCAAACTCGTACTCTCCATCATCGAGTTGATCCGCCGGCTTCTGGAAAAGCAAGCACTGCGAAGGATGGATGCCGGCACTCTCACCGACGAAGAGATCGAGCGCGTCGGTTCTGCGTTGATGAAACTCGAAGAGAAGATGGCGGAGATGAAGCAAATCTTCGGGCTGGCAGACGATGATTTGAACCTTAACCTCGGGCCGGTGCGATCGTTGGATTGATTTTGCGTGCTGTCCGAAGAAATCGCGTTACGGTTTCACGCGGAGACGCGGAGCGCGCGGAGAACTTCTTCTTACTTTTTTCGGGGCGGATGGAGACTCGTCCGTTGATTCTTCGCAGGCGGTTGCAGATCGATGAGATTCAATGCGTACTCTTTCGACACTTCGTCGTAGACCCCGAGCGCAACACGCACGTACGGCGTGGCGTTTTCTACGTTGAACTGGTAGGTGAAGTGATTCTGCTTCGCCTTTTCCAGGCCGGCCAGCGGGATCGAGAACTGCCGCGTCTCATGATGCGTTTGGCTGATCCCGCCGAGAAGGCCACCCCAGGCTGAGTAGACGGTGAAGGCGCCGTTTGCGGCGTTGCCGTCGCCGGGCAGCGTTGTCAGCGCCGAGACCGGCACCTCGATCGTGATCGGAAGAACGTAGCGTTTCTTCTCGCCGAGCTTCGGCGTGGCCAGCCGGACCTTGACTTCGAATGCCGCCGGCGGGGCATTGCCGAACAGCGTGGCAATCACGCGATCCTCCATGCGCGCTGTATCCGACTTCGGCAGGTACTGTTTGCGTGCGCGAACAATCAGTTTGGGATCTCTGACTTTGACTTCGATTCTGCGCGTCGCTGCCGTTCCCGGTGTCGCGCGATAGGCCAGCGAATAGTAGGAATCGAAATCTTCACCGATGCTCGGGAAAAGTCTCGTTACGTCCGGACTACCCCACGCCCACATTCCGCCGGTTTCTTTCGCCACGTATTCGAGCATCGGCGTTTCATTGTTGAGGACCTGTGCGTCGTAGCTGACGGATGTGATCGAGGGAAGACCATTCTTCCCGTCGCGTTGTTTGGCTCTGAATTCCGAGGTTCCCGCGGAATTCGACTCGATTCCCTCCACGTAGATCGGATAGACCGCAAAACCGTTCGCATTGGCCGTTTCGATGAGAGAACGGATGAGCGGCTTGGCGTCGAAGTCGGCGCGAAAATCGGAAGGCAGCACCGTCGATCCGGCGATAAACATCGCCTCTGCGCCTGCATACATCGAGAGTCGATGCGTTGCCAGAAGCAGAATCTTCTTCCCTTCCGCGCTGCCGATGGAGCGCATCAGCGCGTTGAGTGTCTGCACTTTGCGCTGCTCGTCGATGAGCGCATTCTTGGCGCTGAAGCGGGAGGCGGACTCGATAAAGAAACTCAGGCCTGACTCCCTCGGGATCGAGGTTCCAGGACTGAAGCCTTTTGCCGCTTGTGCGTTTCCGACCTCTTCTTCGAACGTGTTGATGGCATCCAGCTCTCGCTCGAGATCAGCCATCTCGTCATGACTGATAGTCGTCGTTCGCTCGGCGACGGCATCGATGGCCTTTTCGATCTGGCCAGGATCGTCCGTGAAATCCTGACGCATCCCCAGGATTCCCTTGTTCCACGAGACGACCATGACGCGGTCGCCTTTGCGGACTGTGTCGCGAAGGAGTTTCTTCATCGCCGCGAAGACCGGATCGGCGCGAAACGACGGCAACTGGAAGCGCTCGACGAATACGATGATTGTGCGTGGCTGCGGCGGTGGCGGAAGCGGAGCGGCGGATGGCGCCGATGAAGTGGAAGCTGCCTGCAATGCCGGTTTGGCCGCGACGCTCCTGTTCGCGCTCGCGTACTCGGCAAAGTTCGAGATCGGCTGGCGCACACCGTTCTCGAAAACCTCGAAATCTTCTTTGCGCAGTCCGCGCACGCGATTTCCGTGCTTGTCGGTGACGACCGTGTCGACGTTGACGATCGAGACTTCGATGGTCTCCGCCGCGCGCGGAGCTGGCGCGGTCTGGGCGGGAGCCGAAAGCGGACAAAGAATCAACAGCAGGAACAGAGAGCTCCAGGCGCGCATCGACAATCCTTCGGGGTACCGGCGCTCGAATGATACGCGCTCTTCTACAATGAGGTCATGAGGACCAGAAAGACTGCGCTTTGTTTGTCTCTGTTTGTCGCCGCAATCGTGCCGTCGCGCGGCGCGGATGTCGCGAGCGGCGGCGCAGCGAAGGATGTCGCCGCGGCGCGCGCGGTCTTCGAAGCGAACATCGACGCCATCCGGCATCGGGACCGCGATGCGTATCTTTCGTATTACCTGCACGCGGAGCGGCTCGTCGTCGGCGGACCGGAAGCGTTTTCGACCGGCTTCGATGCCTTTGCCAAAGGTGCCGGCGGCAACTGGCCCGACCTCATCGAAGCGAACGATATTCATCTCACACCGGTTCAGCCGGGAATCGTCTACGGCACCTACCGTTATCGCGTTCGCTACGGCAGCGACGAGCACTCCGGCATCTCCGAGCGGCTCTTCGTCAGCACGCCGCACGGCTGGAAGATTGCGCTGACGGGCGCGATCGATTCGCCAGCAGGAACTCCCGCGCCGCCGCGAGCTTTGACCGGCGCGACTCTGATCGACGGCCGCGGCGGCGCGCCGACTCCGAACGCGAACGTGATTCTTCGCGATGGAAAGATCGATTGCGCGGGAACTGCCGCGCAGTGTCCCGTGCCCAAGGGTGTCGACGTCAGCAGCGTGAAGGGAATGTGGATCACGCCGGGACTGATCGACGCGCACGTTCATTTTTCCCAGACTGGATGGGCTGACGGACGTCCCGACGCGTTGGACTTGCGCGCAACGCATCCTTACGAGCAAGTGCAAGGCGATCTCAAGACGAACCCCGAGCGCTACGGCCGCTCATACATCTGCTCCGGCGTGACCGCGGTGTACGACGTCGGTGGCTACGCGTGGACGTTGCGGCTGCACGACCGCTTCGAATCGAACACGCTCGCCCCGCATGTCGACGCTGCCGGGCCGCTGCTCTCTACTCTCGATCACTGGCTGAACCTTCCTGCCGAGCGGCAGTTCATGTTGCTGAGGGACGAAGCCTCTGCGCGCGATGGCGTTCGCTATCTCGCGTCGCAGGGCGCGCACGCCGTGAAGGTCTGGTACATCGTCCGGCCGCCCGATCTCACCGTCGAAGCATCGGCGGCGGCGGTTGCGGCAGCAGGTGACGAGGCGCGCAAGCATGATCTTCCGCTCATCGTGCATGCCACCGGTCTGGCGGAAGCGAAAGCTGCGCTGCGTGCGGGCGCGACGCTCCTGGTTCACAGCGTCGACGATCTGCCGCTCGATCAGGAGTTTCTCGATCTGGCGAAAAAGAACGGCACGATTCTCATCCCGACCCTGACCGTCTCGCGTGGCTACGTGCGCATGAGCCGTTCCGCGGTCGAGCACTCGCCGGTCGCGGTCGACGATCCGAACGGCTGCGTCGACAAGTCGACACTCGCGAAACTGACGGAGACTCCCAAAGCGCCAACGACCGCGACGCCCGAAATTCTGGCGAGACGCGATGCACGAACGACGAAGATCGAGCAGGTCTCCGCGGCAAACTTGAAGACCCTCGTCGCCGCCGGGATTCCGATCGCCACCGGCACCGATGCCGGCAATCCGCTCACGCTCCACGGACCGGCGATCTACGCGGAGATGGAGTCGATGCAGGCCGCCGGCATGACGCCGATGCAGGTGATCGTCTCGTCGACCGCCGTCGCCGCGCGCGCCATGCACCGCGAAAAAGAATTCGGCACGATCGAGAAAGGCAAAGACGCCGATCTCGTCATCGTCGGAAGCGATCCAACCTCGGACATCGCCAACATGCGCAAGATCCGTTACGTCGTTCGCGGTGGCGTGATGCGATCGATTGATGATCTGCACGCATTGGCGCAGCGCTAGTTGCTGTCATTCCGAGAGGGCGGTGCGGTGGGTGGGCGAGGAATCCCCTGCCTACGCAGTGGAACTCGATCACCGGTGGAGGTTTCCTTTCGTAGATCGAGGGGTAAGTACGTGGCCCAGAATCCGCACCGACGCTCAAAACCATGACCGATGACGATCAGCGATCCGACGAGTCCCGCGAATCGTTCGCGCACTTTTCGAACGAATACGCGCAGGCACTGCAGGCATTCAAGGCAATCGAAACGCAGGCTTCCACATTGATGTTGATGGGAGTCTCCGACGAGCTGCGCGGATTCATCGAGCAGTTCATCACGATGGCTTCAGGAACCAAAGCGCTGGCCGAGGAGCGTGGCGAAACGCATTTCGCGGAGTGGTTCGGGGAGTTGGTGCGGAAGGCAGAAGCGCTGCGCACCTCGGTCGCGGAATAGCCGTTCGCGGTCAACACCAGGAGAACCGTTTCACGCGGAGACTGTCTCTCTCCGCGGCCCCCGCGTCTCCGCGTGACAATTCTTTGGTGTGTTACCGCCCCGAACAAACATATACCTCGAACTACAATGCCCCATGCGTTTGCTAGCCATCGCCGCCCTGGAGGTCCTGATGTCCGTCACGCTCGATGCCGCAACCACGCTCGATCAACGCATCGATGCCGCCGCGAAAAAGGTCGAGGCGAAAGTCATCGCGTGCCGGCGCGACATCCATCAGCATCCTGAGCTGGGAAATCGCGAGACGCGCACATCGAAGATCATCGCCGATCGTTTGCGCGAGCTCGGCATCGAGGTAAAGACGCCGGTCGCGCATACCGGCGTCATCGGAATCCTGCGCGGCGGAAAGCCGGGACGCGTCGTCGGACTGCGTGCCGACATGGATGCGCTTCCCGTCGTCGAGCAGGTCGACGTGCCGTTCAAGTCGACGGTGCGTACGACGTACAACGGACACGACGTCGGCGTGATGCACGCCTGCGGACACGACGCCCACGTCGCCATCCTCCTCGGCGTCGCCGAAGTCCTCTCCGGTATTCGCGATGAGATCCACGGCACCGTGAAGTTTCTCTTCCAGCCAGCAGAGGAAGGCGCGCCCGAAGGGGAAGAAGGCGGCGCGAAGCTGATGGTGAAGGAAGGGGCGCTCGAGAATCCGAAAGTCGATGCCGTCTTCGGACTGCATGTGACCTCGCGCTATCCGGTCGGAGTCATCGGCTATCGCCCCGGCTCGATGATGGCCGCGGTCGACTCGTTCAAGATCACCGTGCACGGCAAGCAGACGCACGGTGCGTATCCATGGCTCGGCATCGATCCGATCGTCATCGCCTCGCAGATCGTTCTCGGATTGCAGACGATTCCCAGCCGCCAGGTCGATTCATCGCTGGCTCCGTCGATCGTCACCGTCGGCGCGATCCACGGCGGCGTGCGCAACAACATCATCCCCGACGACGTGGAGATGATCGGCACGATTCGCTCGCTCGATCCGAAAATGCGCGACGAACTTCACGCGCGCATCAAACGAACGGCGGAAGACATCGCGAAAAGCGGCGGCGCAACCGCGACCGTTTCGATCGAAGAAGGCTACCCGATCACGTACAACGATCCGGCCGTCACCGAGCAGATGGCGCCCACGCTCCGCCGCGTCGCCGGCAGCGCCAACGTGGAAATCATCAACGCCACGCTCGGCGCTGAGGACTTTTCATTCTTCCAGAAGGCCGCTCCCGGCCTCTTCTTCTTCCTCGGCACGCGCCCGAAGAACCAGACCGCGGAACAGGCCGCGTCCAATCACTCGCCATTGTTCTATGTCGATGAGAGCGGATTGGAGCTCGGCGTCCGCGCGATCGCGCACGTGGCGGTGGATTACCTCTCGGCGAAATGACGTGACCGCTCTCGATCGATATCCGTTCAATCGCGACGATGTGCCGGCCGGCGCAGGCGCAGTGTTTCTCTGGTGGGAATCGCGCCGCCTCGCTTACAACGTCATTGTCGGCATCACCGGCATCGTCACCGTTGGCCTGCTCGTCGCGAACTCTCTCATCCGTGGCGATGATTGCGGCATCCCCGACCCGCCGCTCTTCGCGCTTCTCCTGATTATCGCCTACGGCGTCATGGCAAACATCTGCTACACGCTCGGCGCTTTCGCCGAGATTGTTGCGCGGGTGACGATGGGGAAGGAAAGCGCGAGCAAGTTGGGGCGAACGTCATTCGTCGTCGGTCTCGCCCTTTCCGTGATCCTAACGATCGCGCCTGCGGTCCTCGTTCCGTTGCTCTGCCTCGGGCATCACGGCTAGCCACTTTCCAAATGGGGTCAGGTCCACTTTGGAAAGTGATTAAGACTCAGTTAGTGGCCGTAAAACGGACGCTTTACTTTCCAAAGTGGACCTGACCCCATTTGGAAAGTGATGAAAGGCTACTTTGGTGCCATCTGCTGGACGCGCGTCCAGTAATCCGCGCCGCTTAGCCACTGGCCGCCGTCGATCACCATTGCTTCGCCGGTGATGTATGAGGCGTAGTCGGAGAGGAGGTACGATGCGGCGTTGGCGACTTCCTCGAGAGTGGCAAATCGGCGCAGCGGGATCGTCTTGCGGATCCCTTCTTCGATCATCTCGTTCGGGAAGAGCCTCTTCGATGCGCCCTCGGTAAATACTGGTCCGGGAGCGATGGCGTTGACGCGGATCTTGTGGCGCGCCCATTCCACGGCCAGCGTTTGCGTCATCGCCAGCACACCGGCTTTCGCGCTGGCGGAATGGACGACGCCGGGCGCGCCGGTCCATGCGTAGTTGGCGATGATGTTGAGGATCACGCCTTTCTTCGCGGCGATCATCCGTTTGCCGACGGCGCTCGTGCAGTAGAACGTGCCGTTGAGGACGATGCCGATGACCGAGTTCCAGCCGTTGACCGTGAGCTGATCGGCGGGCGCGATGAAGTTGCCGGCAGCGTTGTTGACGAGAAAGTCGATGTGTCCGTGATCCGCATGGACCTTCGCCGCCATCGCCTCGACCGCATCGGCGTCGCGGACATCGAGGGCGACGAAGTCGGACGCATTCGCGCGTCCGGTCTCGCTGCGCAACTGCTCGACGGCGGGCCCGAGGTGCTCGGCACTGCGGCTGGCGAGGATGATGGTGGCGCCGAGCTTGGCCAGCTCGCGCGCGATGGCAAAACCGATTCCGGTGCCGCCGCCGGTGATGATGCCGACACGCCCTTCGAACGTTTTTTCAGGAAGCATGAGGGCGATGATATGTCAGGCTTCAAGCAACCCTTCGAGCAATGAGATTACCAAGTCAAGATCATTGGTGGCTGTAGCCCATAGGTCGTCGAGATCTACACCGCGGTAACCGTGGAACAACTGATTGCGCATCCCACGAATGCCGCGCCAATCGAGGGGGATTTCCTCGGCCGTCGCAGCGGATACGGCCCGCGCTGCCTCGCCCATGATGCCGATCCTGTAGGCAACGGCGTCCCGAACCAGTTGGCTCGCATCGAACTCATCCTCTTACATGCCTTGCACATAGGACCGGGCAAGCCGTGCCGACTCGATCATGTCGCGCAGATAAGCGATGTCTTCAGAGTTCAAGTGATACCGCGCCGCCAAGAATCGAGTCGCGCCGGATGGGATTGAGACTTCGCTCAACCGCACGGCGGGTCAGCAGATCGACTTCACGGCCAAAGATCTCGACCAGTTCATCTTTCATGTGCACCATATTGAACAGCGACCGATGAGCGTCGGCAGCAAACGTCACCATCACATCCACATCGCTCTCGGGCCCGAAGTCATCCCGTACGACGCTGCCGAAAAGAGAGAGCTCCGTGACCTTCCACCGCCGGCAGAAGTCGCGGAGTTTCTCTTTGTCGTAGTCGATCGCGATGTGGGCCATGAGAAGTTCAGTTTACGCCTCGTTGCTGCTCCACGCGGGTGATCGTGGAGGTCCGCGTCAGGAAGAGAGGTAGCGCTCAATCGCATCGACTGCGATCGGCAACTGTTGTCGCACCGTCTCCCACACAACCTTGACGTCAACGCCGCGGTAATCGTGGATGATG
Source organism: Thermoanaerobaculia bacterium (assembly GCA_034665065.1). GTDB lineage: Bacteria > Acidobacteriota > Thermoanaerobaculia > Gp7-AA8 > Gp7-AA8 > JADGNZ01. The sequence goes on from JAXDGL010000018.1 coordinate 199,428, forward strand.
AAGTTGCGCATGTTGACCATCTTTCGCCAGGGAAGATCCGGTAACTCGGTCGCGCCTTCCTCGGCGATGTGCTTGGCCGCTTCGCCTATGATCTCGAGCCGCCGCACGACGGAGTCCTGCAACTGTATGTTCTCGGCAAGCTCCTCGAACGAAATCCCTTCGAGATACGAGATCGCGCGACGTGCCGAGTCGAGCACGTCCTGGAGATAGCCTTCGTCACGCAACGTCAAGCGTCACCGCCGAGCTGAGGATCGAGTTTTTTCGGACTGGGTTGAGGCTTCGCTCGACCGCGCGGCGCGTTAGTAGATCGACATCCCGGTCGAAGAGCGCCTTCAGTTCATCATGCATGTCTGACATGTCGTAAAGCGTCCACGGCGCATCCTCCGCGAATCGAACCATCACATCCACATCGCTATCCGGCCCGAAGTCATCGCGCACTACGCTGCCGAAAAGAGAAAATTCCGTGATCTTCCACTTGCGGCAGAAGTCGCGGAGTTTCTCTTTGTCGTAGTCGATCGCGATGTGAGGCATGAGACGTTGAGTTTACGCTGTCGTGCAAGTTCTCAATCCTGCCGGGAATCAACAGCGGGCGGGACGCCCGCGGTCCCAGGGGGCTATGCCGCGTTGCCGTGGCACTTCTTGTACTTCTTCCCGCTGCCGCACCAGCAAGGATCGTTGCGGCCGATCTTCGGATCTTTGCGCTGTACTTGTGCGGGTCCGGTTGTGCCGCCGGCTCCCGAGAAGACCATCGGTGGTGCTTTCGGTTTCGGCGGCGGCATCGCTCGCTGCACGCGCTGCACGTCTTCCTGCCGCTGCCCTTCGCGCTCCACGACCACTTCCGTCTTCCAGAGATATTTGACGACGCGGTCCTGGATCAGCTCCATCATTTCCTGGAAGATCTCGTACGACTCTTTCTTGTACTCGATGAGCGGATCGCGCTGGCCGTAGCCGCGCAGGCCGATGCCTTCCTTGAGGTGGTCGACGTTGAGGAGGTGATCCTTCCAGAGCTGATCGATCACTTGCAGGAGGATGTACTTCTCGTGCAGGCGCATCATCTCCGGGCCGATCGACGCTTCCTTCTCTTCGTAGCGGCGATTGACGACGTCGATCACGGCGTCTTTCACCGCCCCGCGCGACATCGATGTCAGATCGACATTCGCCGCGCGCAGATCGACGCCGAAGAAGTCGTACAGCTCGGCGTTCAGCTCGGCCTCGTTTGGCTGCTCCTTCGCGTCGTCGGGAACGTGCGTCTCGATCAGGTAGTCGACGATCTCGTCGGCGGCGTTGAGGATGTACTCCTTCCCTTCGCGCCCCTCGAGGATGGATCGCCGCAGCGTATAGACCGACTCACGCTGCTTGTTCATGACGTCGTCGTACTCGAGCAGATGCTTGCGCGCTTCAAAGTTGCGGCCTTCGACCTGCTTCTGCGCTCGTTCGATCGATCGCGAGACCATCCCGTGCTCGATCGGAACGCCCTCTTCCATCCCGAGCTTTTCCATCCAGCTCATGAGGCGCTCGCCGCCGAAGATGCGCATCAGGTCGTCTTCGAGCGAGAGATAGAAACGCGATGCGCCCGGATCGCCCTGACGCCCGGAGCGGCCGCGGAGCTGGTTGTCGATGCGTCGCGACTCGTGGCGCTCGGTGCCGACGATGTGAAGGCCGCCGAGGCGGACGACTTCATCGTGATCGAGCTTCCACTGCTCCTGGATCTCTTCCTCGACGCGCTTTCGCTCCGCGGGATCGGCGATGTCGCGATTTTTCTGCGCGGCAGCAAACTCCGGGTTGCCGCCTAGCAAAATGTCCGTGCCGCGGCCGGCCATGTTCGTGGCGATCGTGACGGCGCCTTTGCGGCCGGCCTGAGCCACAATTTCTGCTTCCTTCTCGTGATACTTCGCGTTGAGGACCACGTGCGGAACGCCTTTGCGTTTCAGCGCTGAGGCCAGCGCTTCCGACTTCTCGATCGAGATCGTGCCGACGAGTGCCGGTTGGCCTTTTTCGTTGAGGATCTTGATCTCGTCGACGATGGCGTTGAATTTCTCGCGCTCGGTGCGATAGACGAGATCCGCCTGATCTTTCCGCACCATCTGCCGGTTTGGCGGGATCACCACGACCTCGAGCTTGTAGATCTTGTCGAACTCCGCAGCCTCGGTGTCCGCGGTACCGGTCATGCCGGCGAGCTTCTCGTACATGCGGAAGAGGTTCTGGAACGTGATCGTGGCCAGCGTCTGGTTCTCAGCCTCGATCTTCACTCCTTCTTTTGCTTCGACCGCCTGGTGAAGACCATCGCTCCAGCGGCGTCCCGGCATCAGGCGGCCGGTGAACTCATCGACGATGAGGACTTCGCCATCTTTGACGACGTACTCGACGTCGAGCTTATAGAGCGTGTGCGCACGCAACGCCTGCTGGACGGCGTGCAGCGTGTCCATGTTGTCGGGGTCGTAGAGATTGTTCACGCCGAGGAGTTTCTCGGCGTGGAGGACGCCCTCTTCGGTCAGGACGGCCGTGTGCTGCTTCTCGTCGACCTGATAGTCCTTCTCTTTGACGAGACGCGGAACGATGCGATCGACCGAGTAGTACTTGTCCGGACGCTCTTCCGACGGACCGCTGATGATGAGTGGTGTGCGCGCTTCATCGATGAGGATGGAGTCGACTTCATCGACGATGGCGTAAACGTGATCGCGCTGCACCATCGCTTCGAGATCGAACTTCATGTTGTCGCGGAGATAGTCGAAGCCGTACTCGTTGTTCGTTCCGTAGGTGACGTCGCAACCGTACGCTTCCTGCCGCTCGCGGTCGCCGTGATGGTTCTGGATCACGCCGACGGTGAGGCCGAGGAACTTGTAGAGGCGGCCCATCCATTCGGAGTCGCGGCGCGCGAGATAGTCGTTGACCGTAACGACATGCACGCCGCGGCCGGTGAGCGCGTTGAGGTAGACGGGCAGCGTGGCGACTAGCGTTTTTCCCTCGCCGGTCTTCATCTCGGCGATCTTGCCGCGATGAAGAACGACGCCGCCCATGAGCTGGACGTCGAAGTGGCGCATGTTCAGCGCGCGTTTGCTGCCTTCGCGCGCTACCGCAAACGCTTCGGGGAGAATCTCGTCGAGTGCGGCCTGAAGATCTTCCTTCGCCGTGCGGACGACGATCTCGTCACGCGGGATCTCTTTCTTCGCCGCATCGAGCGCTTCGACTGCGGGTCGGAGACGCTCGCGAAACTCGATCGTCTTACCGCGCAGCTCGTCGTCATTCATAACACTGATCTCGGGCTCGAGCGCGTTGATCTGCGCCACGACGGGCAGCATTTTCTTGACGTCGCGCTCGTGCTTCGAGCCAAAAATGGAGGTGAGTACTTTATCGATCATGATGCTTTTCCTTCCAGCAACAAACGAACCGCGAGCGAGAGAAACGGCTCAGCAGTTGGTTGCGGGGGCGCGTGGTGTGGCAGCGCCGGCGAGAGGGGCGTCGATGCGGGCGGGTGCGCGGTCGACGACCGAGGGAACGGTCGACTCGGAGCGGGCGTGGTGCAGTGTGTTTCGTGGCGACGCGATCGCCTGCTCGCTACGCAGCACGCCACACTCGGCGGCGATGTTGGCAACGCGCGGCCGTGCGGCCGTCGGTTCGGCCGTTCCGGAGATGGCGCCAAGCGCGATTGCGAAGAGGAGGTAGAGGTTCATTGCAGCGAGCGTAAGCGTATCAAAACGAAAACGTGGGGATGGCATTCCGGGGGATTGGTGAACCGTCTCTCCAAACTCATTTCATCAACGGCCCCGAAAGCGCCGCCAGACGGTTCAGCGACATATACGTCTGGTGTCCCAGAAAGATCACTAACCCGAAGTAGGCAATGGCGATGAACACGCGCTGCGACAGCGTCACGTCGTAAAAGGCCTTGTCGTCCTTCTCGCGCTTGATCGACAGATAAACCTGAAACGCTGCCAGCAACAGGATGATCAGCATGAGCGGGTTCGGCTGCTTCACGACTTTGTAGATGAGAACGCCGCCGCCGAAGACCCACATCCACTTTGTCACGGCCGCGGAGATACGCCCGCCGTCGAGCATGCCAATCGGCAGAAGGTTGATCAGATTGACCGCAAAGCCTGCCGCGGCGATGGCGAGATAGAGCGGCTGCCCCGTCCATTTGTAGACCTGCAGGACGACGAGCGATGCGAACGTGCCGGCGATCGGACCCGCCAGGCCGATTTGCGCGTCGTCATACGCGGAGCGCGGCTGGTCTTTCAACGTGACGGCGCCGCCGATGAACGGGATGAAGACCATCAGGCCCGCATGAAGCCCTTTGGCGCGAATCGCCACCGCGTGGCCGATCTCGTGAATGAGGATGATGCCGACGAATCCGACCACGAGTGGCAGCGGCGCCTTGGTCGCCATCGCCCAGATCGAGAGCGCCATCGAACCGCCGGCGACGGCGAATTGCGTCAGACCGAAGCCTTCGAACGGGTTGACTGCAAAGCCGCGGAAGAAATCGAAGACGACGAGCGCCAGCGCTTTTAGTTTGAGGAGGACGAAGCCGATCGTGATTGCGGCGCCGGAGAGAAACTTGGCCAGCGGATGGCGTTTCGGCAACTCGTCGTGAGGCGGCTGAGGCAGCGCCTCATGATCGACCGTATTGCCAGGGGTGACCGCGCCGGAATCCATTGAAGAGTCGGGCGATAGAACGCCGGGCTGAATGCTATATTCCTCGATGTGGCAGAGCCGTCCGTCGACGATTTGCGTCGCGAGCTGCGAGAGCGCGGATACCTCTCGCACGCCATCGAGCGGTGGTTCGCGCACGATCCCTGGAGCTCGCGTACGTTCTGGCGCGAGCTCATCACCGTCGCGGCCAAGGCGTCGCTGCTCGTCGCCCTTTTCGCGATCGTTCCGCTCGTGGCCGTCATGGTGTTCCGTAATCATCCGCTCTCCGCGGGCGAGACGCTGTTGCTTTCGTTCCTTTATGGAGTGACAGGATTCGCAATTTCCATTCTCATCCTTGTCGCCGTTGCGCTGGCGCTCAAACTCCGGCCGGCGATGGTGATCGACACGCCGCGCGCGTTGCTTGCCATTTCGTTTGCGGTCGCCGCACTTCTCGCGTCGCCGATCGTTTTCTGGTGGTACCGATTTCCCGCGCCGCCGTCATGGCCTGAGCTTCTAGCCGGTATCGCTGCGATCGCCGCGTTTTTTCTCATCGGGACGATCGCGATCTCCGCGGCGCTCCTGTCGTTCTCCATCTACGAGCTGCAGCGCATCCCGGCCATTCACCGCCGGCCGCGCGGCGTTCCGATGACGATCGCGGCATCGATCCTGATCGCCTTGCTCTTCCTTCCGGCATTTGCCAGCTCCGAAGCGCGAACATCGGCTCCGCCGCTTCAGGTCGTGACCGTTCCCGGCGAGCGTCGCGTAGCCTTGCTTGCCGTCGACGGGCTTACGTGGGACATCTATCACTCCCGCCCCGACCTGACCGCTGCCCTCGTCTCCGCTTCGCGCGTGGCGACGCTGCGCGCCGGGTCGACGACCGAGCGCTGGGCGTCACTCGGCACCGGCGTGAAGACCTACCTGCACGGCGTGCGCGCCGTCGAAGGCGTGCGGCTGCGCGGCGGCGCGCACCTGATGCAATCGGTGTCGCCTGCCGATATCGTCCTGCGAAATCTCGCGGAGGCGATCGGGCTGGGAAGACTCGAGCCGCTCCCTCCGACCGTACGCCGCCGCGACTTCGTCTGGGAGATCTTCGCCGCGCGCGGCATTCCGAGCGTGGCCGTGAACTGGTGGACGTCTCCCGACGCGCGAGTCGGAGCACTCGACTCGGTCGGCCAGGAGTCGATCTTCAACCTCGAGCGCGATCGGACCAACCCCGTCCGCGCCGCATTGTCCGTCGATGAAAATGCCTCGGCGCGCTTTCTCTACGCGGTCGAGCACGAACAACCGCGCTTCGCTACCGTCTATCTTCCTGCGCTCGACATCGTGCTGAACCGGCTGACGATCGGCACATCGGAGAAACTGACCTCGTCCGTGCGCGCGCTCGACAACCTCGTGTCGGTTGTCACCGCGCTTCGCAAGCGACGATTCGATGTCATCGTCGTCGGAATGCCCGGCGACAATCAGGGAGGAGAGGCGGTGTTCGCCGTCGCAGCGCCTCTCTCGCTGACGCCGAGCACGACGCCGTTCGATGTCGCACCGACACTCTGTTCGCTCATGGGCTTTCCCGCATCGAGCGAGATGTCCGGAAAGACCCGCGCCGGCCGTGAGCTGACGCGTATTTCTACCTATGGCCCGCGGGTCACGAGCGAGACGGCGCCAAAAGTGAATGATGAGTACTATCAGAATCTCAAATCGCTCGGATACATACGATGAAGTGTGAAGAGTGAAGGGTGAAGAGTGAAGGAAAACCGAGCTGCAACATCTGCGGCCTTCTTTCACACTTCACTCTTCCCACTTCACTCTTCAAAACTGGAGGTTGAAATGAAACGTCTCACAATCGTTCTCGCGCTGATCGCGCTCTCGATGCCGGCACTTGCCGATCGCGGGCTGAACTTTCAGGATCTTGTTTCCATCCACCGCATCGGCGCGCCACAAATCTCGCCCGACGGGAAATGGCTCGCCTATGACGTGTCGACTCCGGACCTTTCCGCGAACAGGAGCTTCAGCGCGATTTATGTGATGCCGTCGTCGGGCGGAACGCCGAAGCTGATCAGCGATGCAAAGCATCAGGACAACGGGCCAGTCTGGTCGCCCGACGGGAAAACGATCGCGTTCGCGTCGAACCGCGATGGCGGCGCGCATCAGATCTGGCTCTATGACGTGGCCGCAGGCACCTCGCGCAAAGTGAGCGATCTCGCCGGTGGCGCTGGAAGCATCAAGTGGATGCCGGACGGTTCGGGTCTCATCGTAACCTCGGACATCTACCCCGACTGCGGCGTCGATCCGGCGTGCATCAAAGACAAAACGGCCGCCGAGGCAGCGGCGCCGACGAAGGCGCGCATCCTGACGAGCCTTCTCTATCGGCACTGGAAAGCGTGGCAGGAGGCGACACGGAGCCACATCGTGTCTGTGCCTCTGAACGGCGGAGCGGCGCGCGATCTCACCCCCGGCGCGTTCGATGCGCCGCCGTTCTCGGTTGGAGGCGGCGACGAATTCGACGTCTCGCCGGACGGAAAAGAATTGGTCTTCGCTCGCGACACCGAGGCTCATCTGGAGACCTCGACGAACTCCGATTTGTTCATCGTTCCGATCTCCGGCGGAGACGCGAAGCGCATCACCACGCGCAAAGGCGCCGACACGGGGCCGAAGTACTCGCACGACGGCAAATGGATCGCGTATCGCTCGCAGGCGCGCGCCGGGTATGAGTCCGATCTCTTCGAGCTTTGGCTCTACGAACGCGCGACCGGAAAGACGAAACGTGTCGCAGCGGCGTTCGACGACTGGGTGGAGTCGATCACCTGGGCGCCCGACAGCAAATCGATCTACTTCACCGCACCGCTCAAATCGAAGACGGCGATTTACGAAGTGGGCATTCCCGGCGGCGCGCCGCATCTCCTCTACAACATCGGATCCGCGGACGCCGTGGCGGTGAGCCCCGACGGAAAGACTCTCTACTTCGACCAGTCGACGCTCGTTCATCCGACGGATATCTACGCGATGACGAAGATTCCGGGAGGCGCGCGCGCCGTCCCGTTGACACACGAGAACGACGCACTCTTCACCGGAGGGCTCAGCCTCAGCGCTGGAGACCTTTGGTATACGGGCGCGGAGGGAGCAAAGATTCAGGCCCTCATCGTCCAGCCGCCGAACTTCGACGCCACGAAAAAATATCCCGGGATCGTGCTGATCCATGGCGGTCCGCAAGGCGCGTGGGGCGACGGCTGGTCGTATCGCTGGAACGCGCAGATGTTCGCTGCGCGCGGCTACGTCGTCTTCATGCCCAACCCTCGCGGCTCGACCGGCTACGGCCAGAAGTTCGTCGAGGAGATCTCGGGCGACTGGGGCGGCAAGGCGTACGTCGACATCATGAACGGCGTCGACAAGTTCGCTGCCTTGCCGTACGTCGATGCCAATCACATCGGCGCGGCCGGTGCCTCCTATGGCGGCTACATGATCGACTGGATCCTCGGCCACACCGACCGCTTCAAAGCACTCGTCTCGCACGACGGCGTCTACAACCTCACGGCGATGTACGGCACGACCGAGGAGCTCTGGTTTCCGGAATGGGAGTTCAAGGGCAATCCGTGGGACAACCCGGAGCTGTATCACAAGTGGTCGCCGAGCAACTTCGTGAAGAACTTCAAGACGCCGACGCTCGTCGTGCACGGCGAGCTCGATTACCGCGTTCCCGTCTCGCAGGGCTTCGAGCTCTTCACCGCCCTGCAACGCCGCGGCGTGCCGTCGAAGATGCTCTACTTCCCTGACGAAGGTCACTGGGTGCTCAAACCGCAGAATTCGAAACTGTGGTACCAGACGGTCGGCGACTGGCTCGATCAGTGGGCGAAATAATTTGTAATTAAGATCGCCTATTATAAGTTGTTATTATCGATGATGATTAGCGACTCATATTAATGATATTGCCTCAGCGGGATGGTTGACGCACTGCCCAAACCCTCAATCGAAGGTGCCGAAGGCGGATGAGGGGGCGCTACCAACCTGCGCGTAAACGCTTCGAAGCATCCCGCGTCGATTACCGAATAGGAGGAGTTCCATGAAACTACATCGCATCGTCATCGCGCTTCTCGTCATCACCGCAATCGCCTCAGGATTCGTAGCAGGACGCGCCAGCGCCGATCAACCGCGGATGCAGGCCGCGCTCGAACATCTGCGGGCGGCCAAAGGAGAATTGCAAAGGTCCGATCGCGACAAAGGTGGTCACCGCGAACGGGCGCTTCGCCTGACCAACGATGCGATCGCCGAGGTCGAGCGCGGCATCAAGTACGACCGCCGCCACTGAGTGGGCATGCTCGTTGGTTCGTCACAACCGGGCAAGGGGAGCAGTCAAACAGAATTCTCTACCGCTCCCCACGCCCTACCCCCACTCCCCATACAATCTCCTGATGGCAGACCAGGACACAGACAAAGAGAAGGCGAAAAAGCGGATGGATAAGGCCCGTTTCCGGGCCATCCTCAAAGATGCCGGCGAGATCGTCTGGGGCTCACGGGCGCGGCTTGCCATCGGCATTCCGCTGCTGCTGGTCAACAGGCTCTCCAGCATCGTCCTCCCGTACATGTCGAAGCTGCTTTACGACGACGTGATCGGGAAAGGTCATGTCGATCTTCTTCCCAAACTCGTCTTGGTGAGTCTCGGCGTGGCGATCTTCGGCGGCACGACGGACTACGCATTGGCGCAAATCCTCGGCATCGCCGCGCAGCGCTCGATTGCAGATTTGCGCACGCGCCTGCAGAAGCACGTGCAGCGGCTTCCGGTCCGCTACTTCGATTCCACGAAGACCGGCGTGCTGGTATCGCGCGTCATGAGCGACGCCGAAGGGATTCGCAACCTCGTCGGCACGGGCCTCGCGCAGATCTTCGGCGGCGTGGTAACGGCCGGCATCGCAACGGCCTTCCTCTTTCATCTGAGCGCGCGTCTGGCGTCGATGGTCTTCCTGGCGTTCTTTGCCTTCGCGGCCATCCTGTTCTGGGCGTTCTCCACCGCGCGTCCTCTGTTCAAACAACGCGGCGCTGTCAACGCCGAGGTCACCGGCCGTCTGACTGAAAGCTTCTCGGGCATTCGCATCGTCAAGGCCTACACCGCTGAAGAGCATGAAGAGAAAGTCTTCGAGGCGGGAGCGAAGAAACTGCTCAACCTCATCGTTGGCACGATGCGCACCATCTCCACCGCGGGCGCGATGACCACGTTTCTGGTCGGCGCCGTGAGCGCGGTAGTGATGTTTGTGGGCGGACACCAGGTCGTGGCGCACAAAGCCAATCCGCTGGTGGGGATGACGCCCGGCGATCTGATCGCGTTCACGCTCTACCTCGCGCTCGTCATCGGACCCGTCGTGCAGATCGTGTCGATCGGCACGCAGCTCTCGGAGGCGTTCGCGGGGCTCGAGAGGATGCGCGAAGTCTTCGGCGAGAAGCGCGAGGATGAAGACGACGCGGCCAAAGATGCGACCACCGACATCGCCGGTGCGATCGAATTTCGCAACGTCTGGTTCGAGTACACGCCCGGCGTCCCCGTGCTCAAGGGCATCAATCTGGTCGCACCGGCAGGGAAGTCGATCGCGCTCGTCGGTCCGTCCGGATCAGGTAAGAGCACGATGATCTCGCTGATCGCCGCGTTTCATCATCCGACGCAGGGGGAGATCTTCGTCGACGGTGAGCCGCTGAGCGATCTCCGCCTCGCCGATTACCGTTCGCACCTCGGCATCGTGCCGCAGGACTCCTTCCTCTTCGCCGAGTCGATCTACGACAACATCGCCCTCGGCAATCCCGAAGCGTCGCGCGGGATGTGTTGCGCTCGGCCCACATCGCGCACGTCGACGAGTTCACCGAGGCGTTTGCGGATCAGTACGAGACGATCGTCGGCGAGCGTGGCGTCCGTCTCTCCGGCGGCCAGAAGCAGCGCGTCGCCATCGCCCGCGCCATCGTCGCCAACCCAAGGATTCTCATCCTCGACGAGGCGACGTCATCGCTCGATAGCGAATCGGAAGCGCTGATCCGGGATGGCTTGAACGCGCTGATGAAGGGCCGCACGACGTTCGTCATCGCGCACAGACTCTCCACGATCCGCAACGCAGATCAGATCCTCGTCCTCGAGAACGGCGAGATCACCGAGCGTGGCACCCATACCGAGCTTATGTCCCTCGGCGGCCGCTATCGCAAGCTGTACGAGAAGCAGTACGGCGTGATGATCAACCGATTCGTAAACGAGGGAGAAGAGCTGAAGGATCTGGCGGCGAAGGTGTAATTTCTTGCATCGTGCGGCTAGCGCCGCACGATGCGTTGTCGGTTGTCGGTTGGTTGCGCTTCGCGCGTTGGTTGTAACGGGGTGGGCTCAACGCCACACGAACGCGTCTTGCGCAGTGATGAGCGGAGTCCGTCAGCCGCCCGACTCTCGCGCCAGCCGCGGAGCAAATGTCGCCGCTTTGCGCAAGGTGACAGGCTCGCGGTCGCTGAAACTAGCTAGAGTGCCCCGAAACGACTCGCCGATATCGCTCGGCCTTCACGCCCTCACGAAGGAGTCGGTTGTCGTTGTCAGCTTGGAGAGTAGTGGACTTGGCGATCTCCCTAGGCTACTCTCGGCGCTGCATGATCTATAGTGTTTCCGTAAGTACCGCACCACTTGCGCCTGGGCAAGCGCGGAATATTGCTGTCAATTCGGACGGCGAGGTTGCGATCACGATTTATTGCGTGCGATCCCAACCGCCTCCGATGCAGTTGTTTCCATGTGGCAAAATCGTACTGCAGCCCGGAGTCTCCGGTCGGCTTATCGCCGATCCTCAGCATTTTCCGTATGGCTCGCAGGGCGAGCTACGACTGAATCTAATGGATATGTCGGATGGTGATGAACGGACAGTTTCTATTCCGGTCGGTGATTTCCCAGAAGGACTCGGCGGCGCAGCAGTGCCTACCGAAGGCTCGAGCGGAGGCATCATGGCATGAGCATCACAGACGCCGTTGGCGCTGGCGAAGTGCTACAGATTCTCATGCAGGGCGCATCGACGGCCGACGTGCAAGGCGTGCGTGGGGAGGCGGCTGCTATCCAAAACGCCGTCGGCGTCATCAATCGGCGCTTGGAAGAGATTGAGAAGCGCCTAGTCACGCTCGAAAAACGGATAGCGACGTCAAGGCAGCTCGCAGTCCTTCTCAAGGCGGTTAGTTTATTAGGTGGTATCTTTATCCTATCAGGGCTCGCACCAACTGCTGTCCCTTACATCAGTGTTGCAATCGCGCTCTCGAGTGCTGCTGACCTTCTGCTTGGCAATCACCGTCGGCTTATCGGGTTCCTGGACGAGAAAAATGGCCTTCAGAGTTTGAAGGATTCTGTCGCCGACGCAGATACTGCGGCGACCGCGGTTTTGCGTTTGATCGGCAAGGATTGGCGCGAAGCGGTCAAAAAATACGCTGATTTCATGCAAGAGCTGCAGATTAGTGTTCTGAAAGGCTACAAGGAGGTTCAGGCGGCCTCTCGTAGGCTTGAGCGTGAGGTGACGGCCGCACTAGAAGTTTCGCAATCCGCGACACAAAACACTGGAAGGGCCAATTCAACGGGCGAATGAATCTATGCGGTAGTTTTGTGGTCCAAAATACTGCCTAGCTGTTCGCTCAGAGCGCGAGCCCTCAAACGAACTTCGTGCAGAGCCGCGGAGCGGCTGAGAATGGAGCCCACGTTAGAGGAAGCGGTTCGCATCGCATGCAGCGCAGTGCTTGGACGGTAGCCACGGGGAAGTCACCTTTTCGCCTTGCGCATGCGAAGCGAACCGATGATCCAGGCAGCGAACGCAAGAAAGGCGGTGACCATGAGGAGGTCACCGACGACACCGAACAGCAACACACCGGTTGCATCCCTAATCCGGCCGGCCACTATGGACAAAAGAATTGCGGCGACCGCGATGGAACATCCCATCTGCCGAAGACGCGCGCCTTCGACAGGCGGAACAGCCGGCGGTATCGTCAATCCATCCGCGAACCCAAAACCGCAATCGCAGCGTTCGGCGGTGGGCGCGTTGATGCGGTCACACCTCGGACACTTCATACTTTTGCGCCGCCTACGGACCCAACCTCACCAGCTTGGGACGCGGCGAGAGTGTACCGTACTCGCGACCACCAAGTGGTCGCACCAGATCCCGTGCAGGACCAAGTTAGCCCATTGGATCTTACTGATTACAGATCGGCAGGACTGAGGCCCGTACGCTTCGCAATCCGGGCCAACATGCGCGGGCCGATTTCATCCTGGTCGTGAAATGCGAACACGAAATCGGGCCAGCCAGCACGTTGAAGGACCTGATGCGAAGAACCTGAGCGCCGCTTGATCGACCAACCTGCGCGGAGTAGAGCAGCAAGTACACGATTGGCTTTTGACGATGGCCAGTTCATTCTGCCACGGCGAAGACACCGTGAATCTCTGGGATGTCCTCTCCGTTCTCGATTCGATCCGCGAGGACGCGAAACGCCAGCGCCTTAGTCTTCGCGACGGCCTCGGCGCGAGTGGCTCCATACGACAGCACACCTGGTAGTTCGGTGACTTCACAGATCCACCGGCCGTCGTCCTCGCGCTCCACTTCAACGTTGAACTCGCTCATGACGCTGATTCTACGCCTCGCAAGACCGGAAGGCAGCGGGCTAACTCGACGCGAGGTATCACGACCTGAGATTGCAAGTCTCTCTCGCGACAACCAAGTTGGTGAGCGCACCGACAGGATACGCCCCAAGGCGCACGCATCACTCCGTCAGTTCCACGTTCCAGTACGCCTCGTCGAGGAAGTTCTTCCAGATGTCGGGGAAGTTTCGTCCCTGGAGGCGATGGAGCGGATGCCAGCGCGGGCGCACCGGTTGCCGCTTGATCTGCAATCCCGTCTCGGTGAGCAGCTTGTTGCCCTTCTTCACATTGCAGGGAAGGCAGGCGCAGACGACGTTCTCCCACGTCGACTTCCCGCCGCGCGAGATCGGAATGACGTGGTCGAGCGAAAGCTCCGACGACGAGAACTTCTTGCCGCAGTACTGGCAGCGGTTGCCATCCCGCAGATAGATATTGCCGCGCGAGAACTTGACCTCCTGCCGCGGTAGACGGTCGAAGATCAGGAGTTGCACGACGTGCGGGATGAGAATGTTGCGGCTGGGCGTACGAACGTAGTGGTCCTCGTCGGTCTGCACCGGGATGTCGGCCCAGTTCGCGAAATCGTAGGTCCGGTACTCGGAGTCGACGGCTTTGACCTGCCCTTTGTAGAGCAGAGTGAGGGCACGCCGTGCGGATGTGATCTGCACCGCCTGGAAGACTCTGTTGAGTACCAGCACGTGACCGTCGAGCATTGTTCTCACTCGTAACGCAGTGTCCGGCCTGACTTGTTTCCATCTCCAAGCCGTGTCAGGGGCCGAGCGGCCCTCATGATACACGGCTTGCCTTCGAGCTTTGACGCAAGGGGACACGTCATTCCGGCGCCCACGGTCTGGGGCAACCAGCGGCGCGTGGTCGCGGCAGATGATCGAGCGAATCCTGAAGAATGAACGAATCCTGAAGATTGCACGAATCCTGAAGGAGCCTTGGGCAACCAACGCCGCCGGCCGTGCCGGCCCGTGCCCGCTTGAAAAAACTGGGCAATTGATAGATAGTTAGCGGCTAAGACGAATCCGAATACTGCTCTGCGGAGCGCGTTCTGGGTGTGGTTTGGGAGGCATGTATGCGCGTTTTGTCACGGATCGCTCTCGTTGTCCTCGCCGTTGCCGTCCTCTTTGCGACGGCGGCAGTTGCCGATCAATACCAGGCGACCTGTCCCCTTACGCTCGTGGCGACCAACGCCGCTCCGACGGCGTTCTACCAGTCGCCGCACGGCGTTTTCCGCTACGGATCGCAGGTGTTTGCGTTGCGCGGACAGACCCTGACCACCTACGCCGTCACGGACCTCGGCGACATGCAGATCGCCCGCGAAGACTTCGTCGGGGCGCTGGCCGCTCGCGAAACAAAGGGCGGCGTGGCGTTCAACAACGGCTTCCTCTACGTCAGCAGCGAGGCGGGGCTGGAGATCTACGACCTTCGCAACGTCCGTGCAGGGGGAACCGCCCCCATCCTCGTTTCGCGCACGCCTGGACTTCGCTATCACCGTCTGGCGATCAGCGGCACGACCCTCGCCGCTCTTTATCCCGCTACCGATCTTCCTTGCGCGGCAAATGGTCCGTCCACGCCGAACTGCTTCAACGCCATCGATATCTACAACGTCGCCAATCCGATCGTACCGGCACGCGTCAGTACGCTCTCGTCGCGGCTCAACTTTCTCGTCGGTGGATATAACGACATCGCCTTCAACTACGGTTACCTGATCGCCGCTTCGAACCTGGGCACTCAGGGCTGGGACGTCACCAACCCCGCGGCCCCCGTATTCGTGGGAAACACCGCGGTTCCCGGGACCTTCCTCGTGAGCAATGGCGCGAATCTCCTCGGTGTCGGGAACGACAACGTGATCATTACTTACATGGTCATTCCCAACAATCCCAATGGGGGATTCCTCTCGCCGTTCACATATCACTCGACCGCGAACCTGCAGGTCGAGCGCTCCAATCCGATCATTTTTCATCCGCAAGCAGCGTTCGACGAGGGGAACGGCCGTCTGATCACGATGATCGACGAGCTCGATTACCAGACGCTCCAGCCGGCTCGCACGATCGCATTCGATGTCTTCGACTACGCCACGGCGATGCTGGAAGGCCGCGATCCGCGGCAATACGAACAGGTCTCCTATACGCAGGGCGATGAAGTGAAGTGGAATCCGCTCTCGGTCGGATCGCTCGTCTACGTCGTCGGCGAGATGACCGGAACGCAGACGTATGGTGCCTGTCCGCTGATGACCGGGCGTATCGAGTTCGACACGATCGCCGGCACGGTCTGCGGTGGCTCGTACATTCACGGCTGGGTCACGGGCACGATGAAGATCACGAACGTCGAGCTGTTCCTCGACGGTGGCTCGCTCGGCTCGGCATCGCTCACCGGCCCGCCGCGCATCGACATCCCGTCGACGACGCCGGTGTCGACGTGGCAGATCGCCGCGAACCTCGACGCCACGACAAAGGGCGTTCACGTTCTGCGCGCCGTCGGCACCGACATCAACGGCAATCGCCGACAATTCTCGAGTCAGGCCGTGCTCTTCCCGGGTCCGGGATCGAACTGCGTCGCGCGCCGCAGGGCCAGCGGATCACGTTAGCGAATCGATGATGGACAGCGCGGCCGCGCGCGGATCGCTTGCATCCGTGACCGGCCGGCCGACGACGATGTAATCCGCGCCCGCTGCGATCGCCGCAGCGGGCGTTGTCGTTCTGCGCTGATCGCCGGCATCGCTTCCTTCCGGGCGAATACCCGGCACGACGATGCGCATCGCGTTGCCGCACGCCTCGCGAATCGCGGCAACTTCGTGCGGCGACGCGACGACGCCGCGAAGACCGGAAGCCTGTGCAAGCTTCGCCAGGCGCACGGCGTTGTTCAGCGCCGATCCCGAAAATCCGATCCGCGCCAGCTCTGCGTCGTCGAGGCTGGTCAGAATGGTGACGCCGAGTACGAGTGTGGAGTCGATGGCGCAGTCGCGAAGCATCGCGGATCCGCCAGCGGCGTGCACCGTCACCATCTCCACGCCGAGCGACGCCGCAGCAGCCACTGCATGTTTCGCCGTGTTCGGAATGTCATGGATCTTCAGATCGAGAAAGACCTTCGCGCCGCGATCGATCACTTCCCGCACGATCGAGGGCCCGTTTGTTACGAACGCCTGCAATCCGATCTTCAATACGCCGGCCGCGCCGTCCAGTGCATCGGCGAGGCGAAGAATCTCGTCGCGCGAGGAGCGATCGATGGCGACGATAAGGCGGTCAGTGGATTGCATGTTCGCGGGTGTCGGGTATCGGGTATCGGGAGTCGGAGAAGCACTCGAATTTCAGAGACATCCGACGATCGCAAGAGATTAACATCCCGCTCCGACTCCCGACACCCGAACACCGACACCCGCGAAGAACCATGAACAAATTCGACATCGCCCGCGCGCTCGACGAAATCTCCAGCTATCTGGAACTGAACGAAGCGAATCGCTTTCGGGCCGTCGCGTTCGAGCGCGCAGCCACGGCAGTCCGCGGACTGGAACGCGAGCCGGTCGATCTCATTCAGAGCGGAACACTGCTGGAGACGCCGGGAATCGGCAAGGCAACGGCCGCCATCATCGAGGAGCTCGTCCGCACGGGTACATCGAAATACCTCGAAGAACTGCGCGGGCAGTATCCGGCGGGCATCTTCGAGCTACTGCGCGTGCCGAAGCTGGGCATGAAGAAGATCGGCATCCTCTACGAGAAGCTCGGCGTTGCCAGTCTCAGCGATCTCGAAGAGGCCGCGCGCGCCGGCAAAATCGCTCCTCTCAAGGGTTTCGGCGCGAAGACGGAGCAGTACATTCTGAGCGGCGTCGAGAAAGCGCGTCAGCGCGAGTCGAACTTCTTGCTCCCGATCGGCGTCGAGGTCGGAGAGAAGATTCGCGAGCATCTCGCCGCGATCGAAGAGATCGAAGACGCCGAGGTGTCAGGAAGCGTGCGGAGGCGGCTGGAGGTCATCCGCAACGTCAACATCGTGATCGCCACGCGCGCGCAGGAGGCGGTCGTGCGCGCGCTCGCGACCTTTGTCGAGCGTATCGAGCGGATCGACGAGAACACGGTGAAGGCGCTGGCGCGCAACGAGATCGATGTCTGGTTTCACTTCGCCGAGCCCGACGCCTTCGGCGCGACCCTTCTCGTCACGACGGGCAGTCAACAGTTTGTCGAAGCGTTTCTCGCCGCAGGCGGGAAGCTCGGCCGCGCGAAGAACGAGAAAGAGCTCTTCGACAAATCGGGGCTGGCCTGGGTCGATCCGGAGCGCCGCGAGAATGGCGACGATCTGAAACGAAAGCGGCATCGGCGGCTCGTCGAAGTCTCCGATCTCCGCGGCACGTTTCACGTCCATACGACCTACTCCGACGGACGTCACTCAGTGCAGGAGATGCTTGGCGCCGCCCGCGAGCGCGGATTCGAATACGTCGGCATCTCCGATCATTCGCCCGCCGCGTTCTATGCGCGCGGCCTGCCGGTGGAACGTCTTCGCGAGCAGCAGAAAGAGATCGCCGCGAAAGAGTCCGCTGTGGCGCCGATGCGAGTCTTTCGCGGAACCGAGGCGGATATTCTTCCCGATGGGACGATTGATTACGACGAGAAGACGTTGTCCAAATTCGACTTCGTCATCGCGTCGATCCACTCGCGATTTGGTATGACGACCGACGAGATGACAGAGCGAATCCTGCGTGCGCTCGACAGTCCGTACGTGACGATGCTCGGGCACTTGACCGGCCGCAAGCTACTCTCGCGCGACGGGTATACGGTCGATTACGAACGGATTTTCGAGAAGGCGGGCGCGCGCGGCGTGATGATCGAGATCAACGGCAACCCCAATCGCCTCGACCTCGACTGGCGTCATATCCGCCGCGCGCTCGATCTCGGCGTCGGCTTCAGCATCAATCCCGACGCGCACTCCATCCACGAGTACAACGCGCTCATCAGCGGAACATGGGTCGCGCGCAAAGCAGGCCTGACGGCGAAAGAGGTCTTCAACACGAAGCCGGTGGAGGAAGTGGCGGAGTATCTGAACGCGCGGCGCCAGGCCAGACAACCCAAAACCCTGTCATGAATCGAGCGATGTAACCACTTTGACGAAAGTCCGACCACCCTTCATTCGGCATACGATGTTCGGCGATGACTGAAACGTCCCCGGTGCATGCAGAAGATCTCGCCGTCGGAGCCGCTGCTTCGCCGAAAGATCGCGATGAGCGGATTCGATTCGATCCGGTCGCGTTCGAGCACAGCCGCTCCGTGCGGACACGCATCGAGCACAAAGACCGCGTTCAGACGCTGAACATCGACGCCGCGCTGCTCGCCTCCGACCTGGAGCGCGAAGTCCGCGGTGAGGTTCGCTTCGACGACGGCGCGCGTGCGCTCTACGCCACGGATGCATCGAATTACCGGCAGGTGCCGATCGGCGTCGTCGTTCCGCGCGACGCGCGCGATGTCGTCGCCACCGTCGCGCTGGCGCGGAAGCATGGCGCGCCGATTCTCGCTCGCGGCGGCGGCACGTCGCTGGCCGGTCAATGCTGCAACGTCGCCGTCGTCCTCGACTTTTCCAAGTACATGCACGAGATCCCGGAGATGAATCCGGCCGCGCGATTCGCGCGCGTGCAGCCGGGCATCATCCTCGACGATCTTCGCAACGCCGCGGAGAAACACAAGCTCACGTTCGGCCCCGATCCCGCCACGCACACGCACTGCACGCTCGGCGGGATGATCGGCAACAACTCCTGTGGCGTTCATGCGCTGATGGCCGGCAAGACCGTCGACAACATCGAGGAGCTCGACATCCTCACGTACGACGGCGTGCGCATGCGCGTCGGCGCAACGAGCGAGAGCGAGTTGGAGTCGATCATTGCAGGTGGCGGCCGGCGTGGCGAGATCTACGCGGGACTCAAACGAATTCGCGATACCTACGGTGATCTCATTCGCGCGAAGTATCCGAAGATCCCGCGCCGCGTCTCGGGATACAACCTCGACGCGCTCCTTCCCGAGAACGGCTTCAATGTCGCACAGGCGCTTGTCGGCACTGAGTGCACCTGCGTCGTCGTACTCGAAGCGAAGTGCCGCCTCGTCGATTCGCCTCCCTATCGCACCCTCGTCGTCCTCGGCTACGACGACATCTATCTCGCCGCTGACGATGTACCGCGCCTGCTCGAGTTCCGTCCCATCGGACTGGAAGGGATCGACGACCGCCTCGTCGCCGACATGCGCGCCAAAGGCCTCAACATCGACAAGCTCCATCTGCTGCCGGAAGGGAAAGGCTGGCTGCTCGTCGAGTTCGGAGGTGAGTCGCGCGAAGCGTCCGACGCCTACGCACGCAACATGATCGCGTCGCTGGCGGCGTCGCCGTTCAAGCCTTCGCACAAGACGTACGACGACAAAGACGCGAAGCTGGTGTGGGCCATCCGCGAATCCGGACTTGGTGCCACCGCCTTCGTTCCCGGCAAAGGCCACACCTGGGAAGGTTGGGAAGACTCCGCTGTCGATCCCAAACACCTCGGCTCCTACCTTCGCGAGCTGCGCGTGCTGCTCAACAAGTACGGCTACAGCGGCGATCTCTACGGCCACTTCGGTCAGGCCTGCGTGCATACGCGCAACAACTTCGACCTCGAAAGCGCCGAAGGGATCGCGAAGTTCCGGGCGTATCTAGACGAGGCGGCCGACCTCTGCATCAAGTACAACGGCTCACTGTCAGGCGAACATGGCGACGGTCAGGCGCGCGCCGATCTGTTGCCGAAGATGTTCGGCCCTGAGCTGATCCAGGCCTTCAACGAGTTCAAGTCGCTCTGGGATCCCGACTGGAAGATGAATCCCGGTAAAGTGGTGAAGCCGTATCACCCGACCGAGAATCTCCGCCTCGGCGCCGACTTCAAGCAGTGGTCGCCGAAGACACACTTCCAGTTTCCCGACGATCACGGCCGCCTCGACAGCGCCGTCGGACGCTGCGTCGGCGTCGGCAAATGCCGGCGCATGGACGGCGGCACGATGTGTCCCAGCTTCATGGTCACGCGCGAGGAGGAGCACTCCACTCGTGGCCGTGCGCGGCTGCTTTTCGAGATGTTCGAGGGGCAGGTCATCCCGTCGGACTGGAACAACGAGTCGGTCAAAGACTCGCTCGATCTCTGTCTCGCCTGCAAAGGATGCAAGGGCGAGTGTCCCGTCAACGTCGACATGGCCACATACAAGGCGGAGTTTCTTTCGCATTACTACGAAGGGAAACTTCGTCCGATCGCCGCGTACTCGATGGGCTGGATCTATTGGTGGTCGCAGCTCGCGTCACTCGGTCCGGGCGTGGCGAACTTCATCATGTCGCTGCCGATCTTCAAGACTCTCGGTGGCGTGGCGCCGGAACGGAAAACGCCGCGCTTTGCGAAGAGCACGTTCGTGGAGCAGTTCAAACGGAAACCAAAACGTCGGACTGGAGAGTCCGGCCTGCGTTTGAAGCGCGTTCTGCTCTGGCCCGATACGTTCAACAATCATTTCCATCCCGGTACGGCGAACGCCGCGGTTGAGGTACTGGAAGCGGCGGGATACGAAGTCATCATTCCTCGCAAGCGGCTCTGTTGCGGACGCCCGCTCTACGACTGGGGCTTTCTCGACATGGCGAAGAAGCTTATCGTCGAAACGATGGAGGCGTTGCAATCCGAGCTCGATGCCGGCACTCCGATCGTCGGTCTCGAGCCGAGTTGCATCTCCGTGTTTCGCGACGAGCTGCCGAATCTCTTTCCCGGCAACGACGTGGCCATGCGCTTGTCGAAGGCGGTGAAAACGCTGCCCGAGTTTCTGCTGCAGGAGAACGTTGAGCTGCCTTCGTTGAAAGGCAAAGCGCTCGTTCAGGCGCATTGTCATCACAAGGCGATCCTTCGATTCGATGACGAAGTGCAGGTGCTGGGAAAGATGGGACTCGAAGTCGACCAGCCCGATTCGGGATGCTGCGGCATGGCCGGTGCGTTCGGATTCGAGCCCGACAAGTATGAGTTGTCGATGCGCGTCGGCGAGCGCGTTCTGCTTCCCGCCGTGCGCGAGGCCGCGCGCGACACGATCATCGTCGCCGACGGATTCAGTTGCCGCGAGCAGATCGCGCAGGGAACGGGACGCGAAGCGATGCATCTCGCGGAGGTGCTGCACCTGGCCATGAGTCAGAGCGCGGCCGATCCGCTGCCGGAGCATCACTACGCGGATGATCCTGCGCCGCTCGACATCAGGAAGAATGCCTGGACCGCGGCTGCGATCGCCGGAGGCATCGCGCTCGCCGCCGGCATCGTGGCCCTGTTGCGACGATGGCGGAAACGCTAGTCAACGCGATGGACCGATACGCTCCGATCGCCGATTACGCCGCGATCGGCTGCACGCGCTCGATCGCGCTCGTCTCTCGCGAGGGATCGATCGACTGGCTCTGCTGGCCGCGCTTCGACTCCGAATCGATCTTCGGGCGCATTCTCGACGCGGAGAAGGGCGGGTGTTTCGCCATTCATCCCTCGACGCCGTTCGAAGCGAAGCGCCGCTATCTCGAGCGAACGAACGTGATCGAGACAACGTTCACGACGGCTACGGGCGTCATGCGTCTCATCGACCTGATGCCGGTGATGACGGAAAAAGAAAAGGAAACGCGCTTGTCGCCGTTCCGGCAACTGTTGCGCCGCGTTGAATGCGTCGAGGGCTACGTCCCGGTCATCGTCACCTATGAGCCGCGTCCCGGATACGGCAGCGTCACGCCAACGCTTTCGCTACGCGGTGATTCGGTTTCCTGTGCGTGGGACGCGCGCGTCCTCAATCTGCGTAGCGACGCGGCGCTCGTCGTTGATCGAGGCACTGCGACGGCGCGGTTCGATTTGCGCGCGGGCGAGACGCGGACCTTCGCGCTCGGCTTCGACGATCACACTCCCGCGGTGCTGGCATCCCTCGGCGATGAGGCAAGCGCGGAGATCGAGGGGACGATCGCGTTCTGGCGAACATGGTCGGATCAGCTCACCTACAGCGGTCCGTACCGCGATCACGTTCTTCGATCGGCGCTCGTGCTCAAGCTGCTCACGTATGCACCGTCGGGCGCGATCGTCGCTGCAGCCACGACCTCGCTGCCCGAGGCGATCGGCGGTGAGCGCAACTGGGACTATCGCTACTGCTGGCTGCGCGATGCCTCGTGGACGGTCAGCGCTCTTTACGATTGCGGTTTCTCCGATGAAGGCGCGGCATTTCTCGATTGGCTCCTCTATTCGACGCAGCTCACGCACCCGCATCTGCAGATGCTCTACGACGTTTTCGGCGAATCGCGCATCCCGGAGAAAACCCTCGACAATCTCGATGGGTATTGCGGATCGCGCCCGGTGCGTATCGGCAACGCTGCGCACGCGCAGTTTCAACTCGATGTCTACGGAGAAGTACTCGGCGCGGTCGATGAGGCCACGCAACGCGGCGCGACACTCGACCGCGCCGCGCAACGGATGCTGCGGCGCCTGACAGAGATCGTCTGCGAGCGCTGGCAGGAGCCTGATGCCGGCATCTGGGAGAAACGTGGAGGCGATCGCCAGCACGTTCATGGGAAGGTCATGGCGTGGTCCGCGCTCGACAGTGCGCTAGGCATCGCCGATCGCGGACACATCAGAGTCGATCGTGAACGACTCGAGAAAACGAAGTCCGAGATCAAGGAAGCCGTTTTGACGCGCGGTTTCAACGCGCAGCGCAATACGTTCACCGGCATCTTCGATGAAGACGAAGTCGACGCCAGCCTGCTGTTCATCGCCCGCGTCGGCTTCATCGATCCGAAAGACCCGCGCATGCTCGGCACCATCGACGCCATCCGCTCCACCCTTGGCGGCGACGGTCTTCTCTACCGTTACGACTCACGCAAGACGAACGATGGGCTGCCGCCCGGTGAGGCCGCATTCACCGCCTGCACATTCTGGCTCGTCGAGGCGCTTGCACTGGCAGGACGCGTCGACGAAGCGCACAAAGTGTTTGATCACGTCGTGCGCTACGCCAATGACGCCGGACTTTTCTCCGAAGAGATCGATGTCCAAAATCGCGCCCTTCTCGGCAATTTTCCGCAGGCGCTCACGCACATCGCGCTACTCAATGCAGCGCTGGCGCTGGAAGAAGAGGACCAGAGAGGCGAGGCCGAACCGCGCGCAGAGTGATGACAACCTGTCATCCTGAGCCGCCGAAGCCGCGCGACTTCACACTGCTCTTACAACCGGCAGGTGTCGCGCGGCGAAGGACGGTCGAAGGACCCCCTAATTCTGTGCCGGTGCGTGAGTGAAAAAACCAATGCACAGAAGAAGAGGGTCCTTCGACCGTCCTTCGACCGTCCTTCGCCGCGATGCCTGCCGGTTGTGGGGACAGCGTGAAGTCGCGGCTTCGGCGGCTCAGGATGACAGGTTTGGATGACAGCTTCTAAGAGTCACCGCAGCGTATAAAACATCCCCAACACCGCCCCATACATCACGTGCGCGATCAGCAACACAAGCGGCGTTTTCCAGCCGTAATTCGTCGCGAAGAATCCGGGCGGCTCGAGTAGCCGCGTTGGCTCCGGCCCGCGAAAATCCGAAACCATCCGAGGGTGCAATCCGGGTAGCGCAGGAAGCACGATCACGACGATGAACATCCCCTGCACCGCGCCGATGATCGCACCGAGCCACCAAGTCGCCACGTGCCTGTTCTCGAACACGAACGCATACAGGAGCGCGAACAACCAGCCGTTGATGATGTGCGCGCCGAGCCCAATCACCTTGGCACGATCCCGATTCGGCGTGAACATCGTCCCGACGATGAACGGCATGTCGATGCGCGTGAGCCCGAGCGACTGCGCCGCGACGGAAAGGCTCGTGAGAAGGATCGTCGCCGCGAGACCCCAGAGCAGAATGGAGGGCAGGTTCATGCGGGACTACGTGCGGAGAGCGTGCCCGCCGTTGGCCGGGTGGATGGACTCGGCCGGTCGAGAGCGGCAGTAGTTCGGCTTCCTGCTCGTCGGTGCCAGCGCCACAAGCTCGAGGTAATCCTCATGTTCGCGATAGATCACAAGGAACGGAAAGTGACGCAACGGAAAGCGGCGAATTGTTCCGAGCCCCTCCGGACACGAATGACCTCGCCAATTTGCGGATAGTGACTGATCAATTGGGTAGCGATTTCGATGTCGCTCCAGAGCCGGTCGCCAAGGCCAGTACTCTCGCGTTCGTACCAGCGAAGCTCGTGCGCGATTTCGTGCTGCGCAAACTCGTTCGGACGAACGGGCTTTGTCACCTGCCAAAAATCTCGCGCTCGATTCGGGCTCGAAACTCGCCCCAATCGGAAGTGACCGCCGTCCCGGCATCGACAGCTGTACAGCGGCGCTCAATCTCTTGCAACCACGCCTGGTCGACATCGTTGTCGGCTTGCGTATCGAGGCTCTCCAGAAGTCGGGTCGCGAGCTCGGCACGGCCGCGCTGCGGCAAACTCAATGCTTGCGCGAAAACTTCCTTTTCATCGCTCATCGCATCATTTTAGCGCAGCGATGCCCGTGCAAGCTCACCCCGAAATGGAAGGTGATAATTCCTTGCGGCGCGAGTTCTCTCATTTTTCACGGAGAATCGACGCCAGACTCCTCTAATGAGCATAGATTGCAGTTCGACCAAGTTCAAACGCGATGTCGGCAGCTCGATCCAGGGGGAGAGCTTATGACTACTTCGAACAGCAGGATCAATCTCGGCGGAACAGTCCTCAACGGCGATCGTCATCTATGCGCGTTTTTCCATAGCGAGGATGAGGGACTGCGGACGCTGCTGCCGTTCATTGCCGAGGGTCTGTCAGCGGACGAGAAAGCGATACACGTCGTAAACGCCGACGACCGCGAAGAATACCGGCGGCGTTTAAACAAGGGCGGTATCGACGTCGCCTCGGCCGAGCAGAGCGGACAACTCGACATCATCGCCTGGCCGGATAGTCATTTGTTGGATGGCGGTGAGTTCAATCCGGAGCGCGCCCTGGGAATGATCGACCAGGTGCTGGATGCCGCACGCAAGCAGGGATATCGCCGGACGCGCGGCATCGGCTACATGAATTGGGCGCTTCAGAATCAGATTCGCGCCGGCGCGCTCATGGCGTACGAAGCAATGCTGAACACGATTCTTCCTCGGTATGACGACCCGATCATCTGCGCCTACGATCTCTCCCGCTCCAGCGGCTCCGTCGTACTCGACGTGATGCGCACCCACCACGCCGCCCTCATCGGCGGCGTTCTTCATCACAACCCGTTCTACATTCCGCCGGAGCAAATGCTGCACGAGCTTCGAGAAAGAGGCGAGATCGCAGGGCGATGAACGAGATCTCGACGGACATCTGCATCAGACCAGGTTGAATGAGCGCGAGGATGATTACGACGCACCTCACAGGCGACAGACGGGGAAACAACTATGTCTGCAACGAGCAGCAATCGATTTGCTGAAGCGGTCTTCGAGCGATATCACCACGTCTGCGCGTTCTTTCACAACAGCGACGAGGCGATCCGACGGCTCGCGCCCTTCATACACGATGGTTTGGTTGCCGGCGAACATGCAATCCACATCATCAATGTCAAACGTCGCGAAGGCTACAAGGACCGTATGACCGGGATTGGTGTCGATGTCGAAGCGCTCCAGCGGAGCGGGCAGTTGGAAGTGATGTCATGGCCGAGGACTGAGCAGGGCGGAGTACTCGATCCAGATGCGGCGGTGGCAATGATTGACCAGCTGTTCAATACTGCCCGTGAGAACGGTTATCCGCGCACGCGCGTCGTCGGCGATATGGAATGGGCGATCGATGTGCGTGATGAATCGCTCATCGCGTTAGAGGCACGGCTGAACGAGGTCTATGCGCGTCACAACGTCTGGGTCATCTGTGCCTACGATCTGAACCTTTTCAGCGGCTCCGTCGTAGTCGATGTCATGCGCACGCACCCGCTGGCTTTGGTCGGAGACGTCCTCCAGCAAAACCCGTTTTACGTGCCACCGGCGCAGATGCTTCAGGAGCTTCATGAGAGGAGCAACCCTCCGGCATGAAGAACGAGAGAGCCGAAAGTGCCCGCTTGCACGAGGCGTTCAGCGAGGTGGTCGCGCTCTCAGCGCTTCCCGCGGTCTGGTCCGGATACCGTTTGCCGCAGATTGTCGCCGACGTTGCGGAGGTGCTACTAAGAGTCCTCGACCTCGAGTTCGCTTACGTCTGTTTGTTCAACGATGAACTGCCGATCGTGGCAGCGCGCGCGAGACAGGGAGCCATTGATACCAGCGGCATCGCGGCAACGGGTGAGGGGCTGCTGGTCTCGGGCAACTCCAGGGCGGTGACGATCCACGATCCGTTGGATGCAACGCGCTCTCTCCGGGCCACAGTCAGCATTGGCGGCAGCGCGCCGGAGCTCTCAGTCGTTGCCGCGTCGGCCGATCAGCAATTCCCAACGGAGACCGACCTTCTCCTGCTGACCGTTACTCTCAATCAGGCCAACACCGTCATCGGCAGGAAGCGCGTCGAAGAGCTCGTCGAGGAGAACATTCTCCTCAGAAACGAGATCGATGAACGGTTGATCATGGGCTCCGTCATCGGCGTCTCGCAATCGATGCGATCGGTTTTATCGAATGTCGGCAAAGTCGCACCGACCGACGCCACCGTGTTGATCACGGGGGAGACCGGAACGGGCAAGGAGCTGATCGCGCGCGAGATCCATCGCCGCTCCCGTCGCGCCGGAGGGCCGTTGATCGCGGTGCACTCCGCCGCTCTGCCTGTTGGCTTGATTGCCAGCGAACTTTTCGGACACGAACGCGGCGCGTTCACGGGTGCCATGCAGCGCCGCATCGGCCGCTTTGAGCTCGCTAACCGGGGAACGATCTTTCTCGACGAAGTCGGCGAGCTGCCGCCCGAGATGCAAGTGGCGCTTCTGCGCGTGCTGCAGGAGCACACCTTCGAGCGCGTCGGCGGCAGCCAGACGTTGCGCACCGAGGCACGGGTGATCGCGGCCACGAACCGCGATCTGCTGAAGATGGTTCGGGAAGGAACGTTTCGCGAGGACCTTTACTATCGCCTCAACGTCTTTCCCATTCACATTCCGCCGCTCCGCGAGCGCCGCGAAGACATCCCCGTATTGGTCGAGCACTTCACCGCAATCCTGGGCCGCCGGCTCGACAAGCCGATGAAGCGCATCTCGAAGGCGACCTTGGTCCGGGCGATGGACTACCCATGGCCGGGGAACGTGCGCGAGCTGGAAAATGTGATCGAACGCTCGGTGATTCTCGCCTCCGGAGACGAGCTCGTTATCCCGGCCGGTCTCTGTCAGATGGCGAAGGGAAAGACAGGCCGCGGCGGCGCGCTTCCACACCGTCTGGACGAGTTGGAGAAGTCCTCGATCGAGCAGGCGCTGTCGGAGAGCGGCGGGCGGGTTGGGGGTCACGGAGGTGCAGCGGAGCGCCTCGGTCTTCGTCCGACGACGCTCTCCTCGAAGCTGCACAAATACCGCATCGATCCCGCGCGCTTCAGGCCGCCGCGCTGATCTCACGATCTCGTCGATCGACGAAATCACGTTGCGTTCCACCCGCTCGCCCCAGCGTGTTCTCAAGAACTTAGCAGCGGCATCCACCTTGGACTAGAGGAAGGCATGTCCGCCCTCCTCAAATCCCATAGCTTCCTCTCGCCCCTCCGCGTTCTTCTCATTGAAGACAGTCCCATTGATGCACATCTGATCCGCTCGATTCTCCGATCCACATCGTTCCAGTTGACGACGGTGGATCGTCTCTCCGAAGGCCTGGCGGTGCTTCGTTCCTCGGCCATCGACGTCGTTCTGCTCGATTTAAACTTGCCTGACAGTAGCGGCTCGGAGACGCTGCAGCGTATCCTCGAACAGACGAGCGGCATCGCAATCGTCGTCCTCACGGGCAACGACGACGAGCACACCGCTCTCGATGCCGTCGCGTTGGGAGCGCAGGACTACCTGATCAAGGGAAGCGCGAATGGGGAGACGATCGTGCGATCGATCCGCTATGCGTACGAGCGCAGCCGCGCCGATGAGGATCGTCGCCGGTCCGAGGAACGGTTCAGGGCACTTGTCGAGAACAGCTCCGACGGAATCGCGCTCATCGATGCGGAGGGGAACGTCCACTACTCCAGCCCTGCGGTCAGCCGAATTCTCGGCTATTCACTCGACGAGATCATCGGCAGGAACGTTTTCACGCTGGTTCATCCGGATGATGCCATGGAGGCCCGCAGGCGCCTTGCATTGACACTGACCGACCCGGCTTCATTGGTGGATACGCCAGATCTGCGTTATCGGCACACCGACGGCACCTGGCGATATTTAGAGATCCTGCGGAGGAACCGTCTCGATGATCCTGCCGTTGGCGCCATCGTCATCAACTTCCGCGACGTCACCGATCGCCGCAACGCTCTCGAAACGGCCGACCGGCTTCGGCAGCGCTACGAGCTGATCCTGAATTCGATAGGAGAGGGCGTTCATGGTTTCAATATGCACGGTAATATGACCTTCCAGAACGCCGCATCCGCCGCCATGCTCGGATGGGATCCAGAGGATATCATCGGGAATCCCGCACACCAAATGATCCACCACTCCAGGGCTGACGGATCTCCTTACGATCAGGAAGAGTGCCCGATCCACGCCACGATGCGCGACGGCATCGTGCGTCAGGTCAGCGACGACGTCTTCTGGCGCAAAGACGGAACGTATTTCAGGGTCGAGTACGTTGCCGCTCCGAAGATCGACAGCCGGGGCGAAATGCGAGGAGTTGTTGTCGCCTTCCGCGACATCACGAAGCAACTGGAGATGCAGCGGCAGGTCGACCAGGCGATCCGCGTCTCATCCCTCGGCCGCGTTGCTGCATCCGTCGCGCACGAGTTCAACAACGTCCTGTTGAGCATTCAGCCGTTCGCCGAGATTCTGCAGCGGCAGACCGGCGGCGACGTGAACCTTCAAAAGGCATCGCGGCACATCCTCAACGGAGTGAAGCGCGGCCGGGCCGTCAGCCAACAGATCCTCCGCTTCACCAGCCCGGCGCTGCCGGGATTCGAGGTGGTGAACCTCGGCGAATGGCTACGCGACTTCAGCGAAGAAGCGCAACTGACGCTTCGCGATCGAACGCTCGACTTCGGGCCTGCCGAGCCGCTCATCGTGAGCGCCGACCCGCAACAACTATCCCAGGTGATGTTGAACCTCGTGACGAACGCCCGCGACGCCTCGCCGGCCGGATCTGCGGTGACGATCAGCGCGGTCAGAGCGGATACGGTGCCGTATCTTCGCGAGCGGCTGGAGACGCCGGATCAATTTGCGGCCATTCTCGTTCGCGATCAGGGAGCTGGAATTGACGCTGCAGTCCTCGATCGCATTTTCGAGCCGCTGTTCACAACCAAGCGAAACGGTGGCACCGGCCTGGGCCTGGCCGTCGTGCAACAGATCGTCGCCGAGCACGGAGGAGAGGTCATCGTCGAGAGCGCGGCGGGCGCCGGCGCGACGTTCTATATCGCGATCCCGCTGGAACAAGCGCCGTTCACGTGTCCTGAGAAAGGCGGTGAGACCATCACCGTTTGAACGGATGCGCCTCCGTGTTGCAAACACAAACTTGTCGAGTGTCGAGCGCCGGAGTCCGGCGCGAATCGCAGACAGAGGTACTTCAGAGTCTCCGTGAGGTTCAGGCCGCCGCGCTGACGTTCACGATTTCGTCGATCGACGAAATCCCGTGGCCCGGCATCCCGTACGCCAGCGTGTTTTCAATGAGTTATGCGCGGCATCGGTCTTGACTACACGAGTGTCAATGCCCGTTCAAACTCTCCGCGTTCTGCTTATCGAAGACACTCCCGCCGATGCCCAACTGATCCAGGACATTCTCCGTTCGCCATCGTTCGCGGTCACGTCCGTGGAGCGGCTTTCGGATGCGTTGACCGTGCTTCGCGAAACGCACGTCGACGTCATACTGCTCGATCTGACGCTCCCCGACAGTCATGGTGCGGAAACCCTTCACAAACAAGCCGCAGGCATTCCTATCATCGTCATCACCGGGAACGGCGATGAGCAGACCGCGCTTGATGCTATCGCGCAGGGAGCCCAGGACTGCCTGATCAAAGATGCAGCGGCGGCGGAGTCGATCGTACGCTCCATTCGTTACGCATTCGCGCGCAGTCGCGCCCAAAGCGACCAACGGGCCTCGGACGCGAAATTCCGGAACCTCGTCGAGGACTGCTCCGACGGGATCGCCCTGGTCGATCGCGAGGGAAATATCCTTTACTCCAACCCTTCGATTGCACGCGTGCTCGGCTACTCCGTCGAAGAGTTTGTCAGAAGCAACCATTTCTCACTGATTCATCCGGATGACGTGATGACGGCACGCCAGCACTTTGACGACGCGGTCGACGACGGCCTCCAACCGTCGCACAGGATGGACCTGCGATACCGCCACAGCGATGGAACGTGGCGCTATCTGGAGGTGGTGCGGGCCAACCGGCGCGGCGATGCCGCCAACGTGGTCAGCTTTCGCGACATCACGGAACGGCATGAGGCGCTCGATGCCGCGGAGCAGCTGCGTCGCCGTCTTGAGGCGATCCTGAATTCGATCGCCGATGGCGTGCACGGTATCGATTCAAGCAGGAAAATTACCTTTGAGAACGCAGCCGCCGCGGCCATGCTCGGATGGGAAGCAGCGGATCTCGTCGGAAAGCCGGCCCACGAAACGGTTCATCACTCCCGCCCCGATGGCACGCCGTATATCGAGGAGAGGTGTCCGATCATGGCCACTCTATCCGACGGCGTGGTGCGGCAGGTGAACGACGACGTTTTCTGGCGGCGGGACGGAACGTCGTTTGCCGTCGACTACGTGGCCGCTCCGAAGTTGGACGCCGAAGGACGGAAGAAGGGCGTCGTCGTGGCCTTCCGCGACATCACGAAGCAGAAAGAGATGCAACGCCAGATCGACCAGGCCGTTCGTGTCTCCTCGCTCGGCCGCGTCGCCGCTTCGATCGCGCACGAATTCAACAACGTGCTCATGGGAATTCAGCCGTTCGCCGAGATCCTGAGTCGAAAACTTAGCGACGACCCGATACTGCAAAGGCCGCTCAAGCACATTCTCGACGGAGTGAAGCGAGGCCGCACGGTCAGCCATCAGATCCTTCGCTTCGCAAGTCCGGCCGAGCCTCGGCTGACACGTCTGGATCTCGCCAAATGGACGCGCCACTTCAGCGAGGAAGCACGGCTAATGCTTGGCGACCGGCCGCTCGAAGTGCGGACGACGAAATCGCTCATCGTCCAGGCCGATGCGGAACAACTGGCCCAGGTGATGCTCAATCTCATCACAAACGCCCGCGATGCCAGCGCTGCCGGCGCCATCATCACCATCGGCGCCGCAGGTGCCGAAACGATCACCTTTCTTCAGCAGCAACTGGCCGAGCCGCATCGATTCGGGGCCATGTTCGTGCGCGATCGCGGACAGGGCATTCGCACGGAGGTGCTCGATCAGATCTTCGAGCCGCTATTCACGACGAAAAAGTTTGGAGGTACCGGCCTGGGCCTTACGGTCGTGCATCAGATCATCTCCGAGCACGGCGGAAAAATCGTCGTCGAGACCGAGCTCGGTTTGGGATCTACGTTCTACATCGCATTGCCGCTGGAAGAAACACTGTTCCAGATACCGGTAGCGGGCGGAGAGAACTCTACGATGTGAGAGCGCAGGGATGAGGGACGAGGGATGAGCGTAGTCGCGATCTCTTTTTTGTCGCTAAGCTAATCACCAATCTTAATCCGTCATCCTTGGCTCCCTAATCTCTGCTCCCTAATCCCTCGTCCCTCGTCCCTCGTCCCTGGCTCTTTTGAACGGATGCGCTTCCGTGTTGAACACGATCTTGTCGAGATCGAGCGTGGATTCCGGTGCGAAGAGCAGGTAGAGATACTTGAGCGTCTCGGCGAGGAAGTAGCTCGGCATCAAGTCGCCCTTTTCCATCGTCACGACGCTCTTGAGGATCGTGTAGCCGGCATCGGTGCGGCAATGGGCGACGATGGAGTCGAAGAACGTCTGGCCCATCATCAGGTAACGCTTGTCGTGCGTGGAGCGATAGAGGTAATACGCCGACTCGATGATCTCGGGACGCAACTGGTATCCGGGCGACTTGATCGTCATCGCGCGGTAATCCAGCACCTCGGGCTCGATTCCTTTCATCGTCCACATGCGAAAGCACGACTCTTCGAGACGGCGGGCGCGCTTGACGTCGCCGCCGAGGTTGAGAATCGCGGGAAGGAAGGCGTGGAGCGCGCCGAATTCGGGAGCTGTGCGCTGGCCCGTGTTCATGTCCACTTCGCCGTACCAGAGACCGGACGGCGCTTCGTCGGCGAGGTGTTTGTTCAGCGCACGAATGCTCGTGCTCCACATCGACTGGCAATCCTTGTCGCCGAACAGTCGCGCGCATTTCAGTACGTACTCATAATACGAATCGATCCCACCGCCGACGTGGCTTGTCTTGCTGACCCACGCTCCCGTCTCGACGTCGATTTCATCGCCTGCGAGGTCGATCTTCGAGCGGCGCTTATACAACTCGACGATGGCGCGCTTCGCCTTCTCCATATACACCGGCTTGTGCGTCAATTTGCTGAGCGTACCGAATTCGAGGATCAGCGTCCCGATCTCCGCAGGATTCGACCGCGCACCGCTCGTTTTGCCCGTGCGCAGATTGACGAACATGTAGGGCATGCCGGTGTGCGTGTTGAACGCCGGAAGAAGGCGCGTGCCAAGGTCGTCGGCGAGGTGGAGGAGGCGCGCGTCACCGGTCATTTCGTACGCGGAGAGAAGTCCGCCGAGCTCGCGGATCGTGATCTCGAAGACTTTGACGGAGATGTCTTTGTCGAAAGAGAGATGTTCGACGATGAGCGCCTTTGCCTTTGCCGCCTCGGCGTCGAATCCCATGAGCAGAAGCGTGTCGAGCGAGTCGACGGGCGTCATCAGGAGCGACTGGCCGTACCAGTCCTTCGGTTGTTTGCTCAGCGGCTTCAGCTCGTCATGTCCCCACGCGTATTTCTCGTACGCCTGCCATGAGTGAAGAAACTCAGCGCGGACCTTGGCCTGCATGGTCGCGCGATCGACGGGCGCAGCGCTGGTTGCGTGCGATGCAAGGGCGAGAGCGAGGATGGCGAGGGTTCGCTTCATGGTGTGAGTATAGATTCCTGTTGACGATTTATGACGCCAGCCCCGTTGACGTGCAATTGCACGAAGTCGATTGCCAGCGCTGGTGATGATGCAATTGCACACGACTCAAACATCGAGCGTCATGCGGCGAAGTAGGCGGGGGATTCTTCATCGTGCTACACCGCTCACACCCGCCCATTCGCCCCCGCGGTTCCGCCGATTCAGAATAACAGCGTTTCGCCGGTGCCGGCGCCATTCACCGCTCGCAGACCGCCGTTCGCCGGTCGTGCGCAGACACTCCTCTCGAACCTCCGCATCTTGCGCCAGTCGTTCAACGAAAGGATTTCTTCATGAACATGACCATCGCGCAGCAGCAACCTCCGGCCGGGATGGCAGGAGTCTCGGGATTCAAACTCATCATCGGAGTCTTTTTCGCGCTCCTCGGCGTGTTGTTGACTCTCGACAACCTCGGCCTCATCGACGCCGATCGCTATCTCGCGTTCTGGCCGCTCGTCCTGATCGTCATCGGCGTCCTCAAGTTTCAGGACCGCGGCCAGTGGGCTCTGGCTGCATTTATCACAGGCATCGGCGTCATCAATCTGCTCTTCAACCTCGACTGGATCAGCATTTCGATTTTCGACTACTGGCCGGTGATCCTGATCGCGGTCGGGCTCGTGATCGTGGCGCATGCGATGGGCTTCCGATTGCCATCGCTGTCCGGCCAGTCGGAATCGACGGTTTGGGCGATTCTCGGCGTGCGCAAGATTGTGATCGATTCGCGCAACTACAGCGGCGGCCGGATCATCGCGTTCATGGGCGGATGCGAGCTCGATCTGACCAAGGCCGACATGGAGCAGGGATCCGCGTCGATCGAACTGGTCGCCATCTGGGGCGGCATCGAGATCAAAGTGCCTGACGGTTGGGAAGTCGTCGGCAACACCGTCCCGATCATGGGCGGCGCGGAGATCCGAACGAAGGCGGTGCCGGGAGGACGCAGACTCAACGTGAGCGGCCTGGCGCTGATGGGCGGCGTAGAGATCAAGAGCATCGCGACGGAGGCGATATGAGCTGGACTCGGCGGCGGATCAATACCGACGGACTTTTCTGGGGAGTGCTGCTGATCGTTGGCGGAACCGCCCTGCTCGTGCAGCGGCTCGGAGTCGCTGATCTCTCCTGGATCATGCGCACCTTCTGGCCGCTCTTCATCGTGGCGGCCGGGATGTCGAAACTGTTTCACCGCCGGACGATCTGGTCGGGATTGTGGTTGCTCGCGGTCGGCGCGTGGCTTCAAGCGGTGACGCTTCACGTCTCGGGTATGACCTACAGCTCATCATGGCCGCTGCTGCTGGTCATCCTCGGTGCCGGCATGATCGGCCGCACCTTCATTGAATCATTCCGCCGGCGCGATGCAATCGAAGGAGAGCGTCATGAGTAGGGAAGAACGACAGCGAATGTCGATCGACGTTGATGGCGTTTCTGGCGTCGATCTCCGCGTCCGTCCCCGCAAGCGCGGCGACAACCCGTGGGCCCGGCTGGTATGGGGTGCGGCAATCCTGGCCGCCGGCGTGATCGGCTGGCTCGATCATACCGGCAGTCTTCGCGCGGCCGACTACGTGCAGTGGTGGCCACTCGTTCTGGTCGGATTGGGAGTTTCGCATCTGCCGCAGCGACAATGGATTTCGGCGGCAGTGCTGACTGCGATCGGAATCTTGTTCCTGCCGCCGCTGCCGTTCCTCCCGCATTTTCACCTCTCTACGATTCTCGGCGTTTGGCCGCTGCTCATCAGCTACGGCGGCGTATCGTTGATCCGTCAGGCGTTGTCGCCGGCCGCGAAGAGCGCCGCAAGAGCTGATTCGTTTCATGCTGTTGCTGTGATGGGTGGTGTGGGCCGCTCGGTTGCGTCGACCGATTTCGCGGGCGGTGATGCGGTCGCCGTGATGGGCGGATGCGAGATCAATCTTGGCGGCGCGAAAATTACCGGCGAGGCCGTCATCGACGTTCTGGCGTTCTGGGGTGGCATCGACATTCGCGTTCCTCGCGGCTGGCGCATCGAGAACCACGTCATGGCCATCCTCGGCGGCGTTGTCGACAAGACTGACGGCAATGCACCCGCCGATGCGCCGCTGCTGATCATTCGCGGAAGCGCGATCATGGGCGGGGTCGAAGTGAAGCATCCGAAGGAACGCTGATGCAAACGCAAAAAACATTGAGCCGAGGAGCGTTGGCGTTGTATGCGGTGGGTGCGGTGGCGGCCGCCGCTGCGTCGAGCTCCGTGTTCTTTCTGTGGGCGCGCGGCGCATCGATCGCCCCTTCGATCGCCGCCGCTCTTCCGCCCTCGCTCCTCCTCGGCATCATCGCTTTGGCGTCGCGATTCCTTTGCAGCGCGCTGCCACTGCGCAGCGCATCGCGGACGTCGATGGCAATTGCACATGCCGGATCAGCCGCCGCAGCGAGCGGCGTGTGGATCCTGACGTGGAAGTCATGGGTGCCGGTGGTAAACGAACACTCGGCGACGAAACTCGTACCCGACTACTCGCTTCTCTTCGGACTGGCGATGTTGCTCTATCTCGCCGCAGTTGCCGTGCACTATCTTTTCCTCGAGATCGACGCCGTGCGCGAGGCGGAAGACGAAGTGCTGCGTTACCGCGTTCTGGCGCGTGAGGCCGAGCTGCGCGCGTTCAAGGCCCAGGTCGATCCGCACTTTCTCTTCAACAGTCTCAACGCCGTGGCGTCGCTGTGCGGATCGCGTCCGCTCGAAGCGCGCGAGATGGCCCAGCGTCTCGCCGATTTCTTCAGACTCATCCTCCGCCTCGGGGCGTTGGAAAGAATTACGCTCGCCGAAGAGATCGACCTCGTCACGCGTTACCTGGCGATCGAGAAGGTCCGCTTCGGCGACCGCCTCACGGTACATATCGACGTCGATGATGCCGCGGCACAATGTCTCGTGCCGCCGTTGCTGTTGCAGCCGCTGGTGGAGAACGCAGTGCGTCACGGCGTCGCCTCGATGGTCGATGGTGGAACTGTGGACATCACAGGAACGCTCGAGAATCACATGCTACGCATCGTGATCGACAATCCTGCCGACCCCGACCGCGCTGATGTGCGCGGCGAAGGGATCGGACTCGATAACGCGCGCGGCCGGCTGCGCGCCGTATCGGAAGGACAAGCGATGCTTCACGCAAAAGAAGACGACGGACGATTCCACGTCGTCATCGAGTTGCCGCGATGATCCGCGTCGTGATCGTGGACGACGAGGCGCCGGCGCGCGAGCTTCTGCGCGAGTACCTGGCGTCGGATGATGACTGCGAGATCGCCGCGGAATGCGCGAACGGATTCGAGGCCGTGAAAGCGGTGGCACAGCACGATCCCGACCTGCTTCTGCTCGATATCCAGATGCCGAAGCTCGACGGGTTCGAAGTCCTCGAGCTGCTCGATCGTTCGCCGATCGTCGTCTTCGTGACTGCACACGATGAGCACGCCTTGCGCGCGTTCGAGGTTCACGCGCTCGACTACCTGCTCAAACCGTTTTCACACGATCGATTCCGTCAGGTACTGGAGCGCGTGAAGCGCGCAGCCGGTCATCACGATCGCTTACCGGTCGCCGGAATGGCCGCGTCCTTACGCGCTCGTCCGCTGCAGCGCGTCGTCGTGCGCGGAGACGACGGCGCGATCCAGGTCGTCCCCGTCGCGCGTCTCGACTACGCCGAAGCCGCGGACGACGCCATCCTCATCGCCACCGGCGGCACGAAGCTGCGCAAACAACAACCGATCGGCGAGCTCGAACAACAACTCGATCCCGCCCGCTTCGTGCGCATCCACCGCGGCTACCTCGTCAACATCGAGCGCATCGAGAAGATCGAGCTGTACGCAAAAGACAGCCGCGTCGCGATTCTGCGCGATGGAACAAAACTACCCGTGAGCCGGAGTGGGTATCAGAGGTTGCGGGAGTTGTTGTGAGTCAGGTGGGCTTGGCAAAAAACCGTCTAGTTCGGAAGCCCTGCCGATATAGTGAAATCGGCGAAGTATCGGCCATGTGTTTCCCTCAACGCATCCTCGCTGGCTGCTTGCAGCAAGACAATTTCCCGCTTTAGGCCCTTGTTGTGCAAAGTGATCTCTCTCTCCATGCGTTGATTCTCAGCAACCGCGCGTTCAGAGTCCTCGAACGTTTCAATACTCGAGAGCTCACCACGAGTGCGGTCATAGTCAATCAAAAAAATCACGAGAGCGCCTCCCAATCGATGTCATTCAAGAACTCATCAGCGAACGCAAATTGCTTATGTACTCATCGCGAGTCTCGCGCAGCTCTTGAGCGACCTCGCCATCGCTCGCACCGATGCGAAGCAATTTCGCTTCTAGTTCTTCAATCTTATATGCCATCGCTGCCGCTCGATCCAATACCCGACGAGCGTTCTCCGGACCACCGCCGTATTTGATCGATGGATCGATCACATCGGCAAGTTTCTCCGACGTCTCCGCCCAAACGTGTTGAAGAGAGGTTCGGACCTGTACCTCAACAGGTTTGGCATTGACGCGAACAATCAGATGCACCGCGCGGTAACCATAACTTGGCCTTTCCCGTCGATCCAGAATCGCAACATTCTTGAGCCCCCGCACGATCGCATCCACGGCGCCATCTTGCTGGGGCACATCTGCCACGATAGCCCGGCATCCGGCGATGTCTTGCATTTGTGACAAGCGAATGGACTCCCGATTCAGCTGCTCAATGATCGAGCCCGTGGATTTCGCGGGCCGGCCACTCACTGGAACACCGATGATGCGTTGAACGTCCGCGACCACTCGATCGTAAGCGGGACCGAAAGTGCGCCGATACTCGTCCAACGACCTGAGTTCAGCTTCGCCATAGGCTTGCCCGCGGAGCCTTTCTCCCAGCCGGTCGATCTGTGCCTTGCTCGGGGTTTGCATCGATCGGTGATTCTATCCGCAATGAATCTGCCCGCGAGCCGGAGCGGGTATCAGAGGCTGCGGGAGTTGTTGTGAGGAATTGACAACCGCGCCGTCATCCTGAGTCGCCGCAGCCGCCGCAAGATTCACTTGAACATGATCCCAGGAATCGGCGGCGAAGGACGATCGAAGGATCCCCCGCCCATGAGCCTTGTTTTTCTTACCCACCCAACCGGCACATGAGAGTGGGTCCTTCGATCGTCCTTCGCCGCGACGCCTGCCGGTAGCACGTGCTGCGAATCTTGCGGCGGCTGCGGCGACTCAGGATGACAGGCTCTTCCTACCCGACATACTTGCCGATGATCGGCGCGAGATCGCTCTTCACACTCTCCGGGATCGCGGAACGACTCGTCATGATCGCGTGCTGCAATGCGGTGGCGCAGGCGCAGTTGCGCGCGCGTGTCGCGGCCGGCGTAATGGCGTTGCGAAGGATCTTTTGGGCCGTCGCGGCGTTCTGCGTCACGTACGCGATCACGGTTTCCACTGACACGACTTCGTGTGATTCGTGCCAGCAGTCGTAGTCGGTGATGAGGGCCATCGTGGCGTAGCAGATCTCCGCCTCGCGGGCGAGCTTCGCTTCCTGCAAGTTTGTCATGCCG
The DNA here is from genome assembly GCA_034665065.1 of Thermoanaerobaculia bacterium. Classification (GTDB taxonomy): domain Bacteria; phylum Acidobacteriota; class Thermoanaerobaculia; order Gp7-AA8; family Gp7-AA8; genus JADGNZ01. The sequence continues at coordinate 238,339 of JAXDGL010000018.1, forward strand.
ATGACGTCGACGCCCCAGGAGCGGTAGAGGTTCGATTCTGCGCGTGTCGAGAACTGCGGGCCTTCCATGCAGAGATAGACGCCGCCGTCGTGGACGCGAGCTCCCACGTCGCGTCCCGCCGCGCTCATGACTGACGACACCGCGGTGCAGATCGGATCGGAGAAGCCGACGTGCGCGACGATGCCGTTGCCGAAGAACGTGTCGGGACGATGGCGTGTGCGGTCGATGAACTGATGAGGAAAGACGATATCGGTCGGCGCGTACTCGATCTTCATCGATCCGACGGCGCTCGCGGAGAGGATGGTGTGAACGCCGAGGAGCTTGAAGCCGAAAATATTGGCGCGATAGTTCAGCTCACTCGGCGTGAGGCGATGGCCGCGGCCATGACGCGACAGAAACGCCACGCGCACTCCGTCGATTTCGCCGACGACATACGCATCGGACGGATCGCCGAACGGCGTCTCGATCGCCCGCTCTTCGAGGACCTGCAGCCCTTCCATTTGATAGAGGCCGGAGCCGCCGATGATGCCGATCGTTGCGTCGTTCGCCATAGCTGCCTTTATGTCTGCTGCCCGTACGAGTCGGGATAGAAGCGGCGCATCGACTCTTCGATCGCCTCGGCAACGCGGATGGCCAACTCCACCGCGGCCAATCCATCTTCGCCGTTCACGAGCGGGCGCGTTCGCGTGCGCACGCAGTCGAGAAAACCTTCCAGTTCGGCGCGCAACGGCTCCTGCTTCTTCACGGCGATGTCGATCGGAACGATCGTCTTTCCCGACAAGCCGTAGCCCTTCACTTCCTGCTCTTTCGTGTCGATCGAGATGTACGCCTCGCGGCTGAAGAAGCGGATCTTGCGCACGCGCTCCTGCGAGACGCGGCTCGCGGTCAGATTCGCGACCGCGCCGTTCTCGAGCTCGAGGCGGACGTTGCAGATGTCGACCTTATCCGTGAGCACCGCGACGCCGACCGCGCGCACGTCGGTCACCGGTTGCCCGAGGAGCGAGAGCACCAGGTTGAGGTCGTGGATCATCAGGTCGAGCAGCACGTCGATGTCGAGCGAGCGTCCGACGAAAACTCCCAGGCGCTCGGCTTCGACGAAGCGAACTTCGCGCAGCAGCGGCGCGACGGCCATGATGGCCGGGTTGTAGCGCTCGACGTGACCGACCTGGAGGATGCGTCCGCGCGATTCCGCGAGATCGATGAGGCGACGGGCGTCATCGACCGCCGGCGTGATCGGCTTCTCCACCATGACATCGCATCCCGCTTCGATCAACTGACGCGACACTTCGTAGTGCGTCATCGTCGGTGTGGCCACGACCGCGCAATCGATCTCGCGCGCCAGCGCTTTCACCGACTCGAACCGTTTCAGCTTCAGATTCTCCGACACCTCGGCGGCAATGGCGTCGTCCGTCTCGACGAAGCCGGCGACCTGCGCCTCCGGCATCTCCGTGAGAATGCGCGCGTGCAATCGCCCGAGGTAACCGGTGCCGACGACACCGACCCTCATCGGATGATGCCCCGCTTCGACTCGCGTACGAAATCGACGAGGTAGCGAGCTTCGGGGAAGAGGCCAAGCTCTTCCTCGATCTTCGCCAATGCTTCTTCGACGCTCAACTTGGAGCGCACTAGGATTCGGTAGGCCCGCTGCAGCGCCTGCACGGTCTCTTTCGAGAACCCTTTGCGCTCCAGGCCGATCGTGTTGATGCCGTAGCTGCGGTTGTCGCGGCTGGCGACGGTCTTCGCGTACGGCATGACGTCCTGTGTGATCATCGAGCCGCCGCCGATGAAGGCGTGCTCGCCGACGCGGCAGAACTGATGCACAGCGCTGAACGCGCCGATCGTGGCGAAGTCGGCGATCTCGACGTGGCCGGCCAGTGTGGCGCTGTTGGCGAACACCGTGTTCGAGCCGACGTGACAATCGTGCGCGACGTGCGAGTAGGCCATGAAGAAGTTGTCGGAGCCGATCGATGTTTTTCCGCCGCCGCCGGTGGTGCCGCGGTTGATCGTGACGAACTCGCGGAAGACGTTGTCGTTGCCGATGGCGAGCTCGGTGTGCTCGCCTTTGTATTTCAGATCCTGCGGGGGGCCGCCGATCGACGCGTGACCGTAAAACTGGTTGCGCTCGCCGATCGTGGTTGGGCCTTCGATCCGCGTGAACGGACCGATGACGCAACCGCTGCCGATGGTGACGTTGGCGCCGATGACGGCATACGCGCCGACGATGACGTCCGGCGCGAGCGCGGCGTTGCCGCTGACGACTGCTGTGGAATCGATCTCAGGCATCGTCATCACTCCGGCCTGTCGATCAGAACGCTGAAGAGCTCTGCTTCGGCGACGAGCAGGCCGTCGACGGTCGCTCTGCCGTGGATCTTCACTGACGTCGAGCGTCGATGCAGAACGACGCACTCGAGTATGAGTTGATCGCCGGGAACGACCGGCTTGCGGAAACGCGCTTTGTCGACGCCGCCGAAGAGGAAGAGTTTTTTCTCGCGGTCGGGCATGTCGCGGAGGCCGAGAATCGCGGCGCATTGCGCCATGGCTTCGACGATGAGAACGCCCGGCATGACCGGCGCGCCGGGAAAATGTCCCTGAAAGAACTGCTCGTTCGCAGAAACATTTTTCAATCCGACGATCCGTTTGCCGTCCTCGATTTCCAACACGCGATCGACGAGCAGCATCGGATAGCGGTGGGGCAGGAGTTTCATGATTTCAGTGATGGTGAGCATGGTTACCTCATTGAACGATGAATGGGGAAGGATGAACGATGAACAACTGCGGCCGTTAATCGCTCATTATTATCATTCATCGTTAATATTCATTATTCGGGGCCTGCTGGTTCTTCATCATCCTTTGCCGATGACTCTCGTTTACGCCGGACCAGCCGCCTTAACGTCGCTTCCCGCCTCGCAAACTCCCGGAACGGAATCGCCGGGATGCCCATGACCTTCGCTCCGTCGGGAACATCGCTGAGCACCGCGCTTTTTGCGGCGACCTGCACGCCGTTGCCGATCTTCAAGTGACCGGAGAAGCCCGACTGCCCCGCCACGACGACGCCGTCGCCAAGCTCGGTCGACCCAGCGATCCCGACCTGTGCCACGAGGAGGCAGTGCCGGCCGACCTTCACGTTGTGCGCGATCATCACCAGGTCGTCGATCTTCGTGCCGTCGCCGATGACGGTCTCGCCCAGCGCGGCGCGATCGATCGTCGAGCCGGCGCCGATCTCGACATCGTCGCCGATGCGGACGATTCCGATCTGCGGGATCTTGTGATGCCGTCCGCCTTCCGTCGCGAAGCCGTATCCATCCGCGCCGATGACGACGCCGCTGTGGATGATGCAGCGCTTGCCGATGATGGAGCGATCGTAGATCGAGACCTGCGGATAGATGATCGATCCCTCGCCGATCGTCGATCCCGCTTCGATCGATACATTCTGAAAGATGATTACGCCATCGCCGAGCGTGACGTCGTCGCCGATCGTCGAAAAGGGACCGACCGCTACATCCTTGCCGAGTGTCGCCGTGGGCGCAATCGAAGCAAGCGGCGAGATGCCGTGCGGCATCGGACGGCGGTCGAAGTATTTCGCCACGATGCTGGCCATCGCGAAGTAGGGATTGGCGACGCGAATGAAGCGCTGGTCGTCGCCGGGAACGTCGGCACCGACGAGAATCGCGCCCGCGCGCGTCGACGCAACCTGGTCCGCGTACTTCGGATTCGACAGGAAACTGAGCTGCGATTCTGATGCGTCCGCGAGCGATGCCACGCCGTCAACGGATCGTCCGGCGGGACCAGCGTACTGGCCGCCGACGAACGTCACGATTTCAGAGAGAGGGACAGTGGGCATTCGGGCGCGCATTGTATGCCGCACAAAACGAAAAGGCCTCCCGGATGGGGAGGCCTTTCGCGTGAGGTGCGTTGCGTTCGAGGTTACTTCTTCGGTGCGGCCGGAGCCCCGGCCATGTCGCTGAAGCGCTTGATCACGGCATCGGTGACGTCGATCGCATCCGATGCGTAGACGAGACCGGACTCGAACTTGTTGAAGATCGCGGCCAGCCCCATCTCTTTTCCGATCGCGTCGATGACCGGCTTGATTTTGGCCTCGAGGTCCTGAAGGGTCTTGTCGCGCGCTTCGCCAACTTCGCGGTCGGCGTCCTGCGCGAAACGCTGGGCGGCGATCTTCTTGTCGGAGAGCTGCTTGGCCATGTCGGTCAGCTTGTCTTCGCTGAGCGAGAGCTTTTTCGTATTGATGTCGTTGTCGAGCTTCGCGATCTCTTCGTTCATGGCCTGGGCCTTGGCGATGCGATCGTCCTGCATCTTCTTGAGGCGTTCATACGCCAGTTTTCCTGGTGCCGAGCTCATGAGCACCTTGTTAACGTCGATCACCGCAATGCGCGCCGGCGCGCTCTGCGCGAACATCGGAGCCGCGAGCGCTGCCACCGCGAGCGAAACGAGAAGCTTCTTCATGCAAATCTCCTTAAGTTTTCTGGGGCGTAGACGATCGCTAAATCGCCGCGCGTTTAGTAGGTATTCCCGATGGTGAAGTTGAAGGTCTTGAACTTGTCGCCCGGTTTCGAAGCCGGGTTGATGGCATAGATGAAGCGAATCGGGAACTGGAACACGGGCAGGAAGATCCGCAGTTCGGCACCGGTCGAGAAGCGAAGCTTCTTCGGATCGACTCTGTCGTTGTACCCGTACGCCCAGCCACCGTCGCCGAAGAACACGAGCCGCAGCGGATCGTTCACTTTGAACACATATTCGGTATTGAAGAACACCTGTTTGTAACCGCCGGCGATCTGTTCGACACCACCGAATTTCTCTTTCGGACCGAGCGTGCCGTATTCGAATCCGCGCACCGAGTACTCGCCGCCGACGAAGAAGCGTTGCCCTTTCGGGACGCAAAGTTTGCTGTTCTGATCGATGTAGTCGTCATACGTCAGCGCGCAGCCTTTGCCGTAGTCGAGTGGCCGCAGATATCCGAGATCGACATTCACGCTGAACGACGACTTGCGCGAGAGTTTGAAGTACTTCGTCGTGGCGAACGTCGGCCGGATGGCGTGGATGGTGCCGCCGAGCGGACCGCCGGCGAATGACATCCCCATCGCGATGCGCGCGCCGCGTGTCGTATCGAACGGGTTGTCACGCGAATCGTACGAGTACGACGGCCCGATCGACGACGATGTGTAGGTCAGGTCGGAGATGTCGGAGATGGGGACGTTACCGTTGGCATCGGGCTGCACGTTCGACTCTTCGTGCGTCTTGACGTGCTCGAGGCCGTAGACGAACGAGAAGCTGTCGAAGCGATGGAGCCGGTATCCGTAGGCGATCGATCCGCCCTTGCTCCGCTCCTGATATCCCACCGAGAGCGGGAAGTCGGTATTGCGGTTGAAGAGAGACATGCCGAGGCTGTTCGGCGTATCCATGAACCAGGGATCGGAGTACGAGAGCGAGTAGTAGTTCTGGCGGTTGCCGCGTTGAAAACTGACGCCGAGGTTCTCGCCTTCGCCGAGAAAGTTGCGCGTCGAGAACTGCGTCTGGATGAAGAATCCCGTTCCTTCGGAGTAACCGCCCCCGAACTGCACGTCGTTCTTCCCCTCCTCGGTACCCTTGACCGTCACGTCGACGGTCTTCTTTTCCTGGTTGACCTTGAAGTCCGGGTTGTCGTTTACCTTGAAGTAGCCGAGCTGGCCGAGCTTGTAGATCGACTGCTTGAAGGTCTCCATGTCCATGATCTCTCCCTCTTCGAGGAAGATCTCGCGGCGGAGAACTTTGTCTTTGGTCGTCGTGTTGCCCTGGAACTCCATGCGACCAAGGCGGAACTGCTCGCCTTCGAAGACCTGGATGTGTACGTCGGTGATGTTGTTCTCACGCTCGACGTACTCGGGATTGATGTAGGAGTAGATGTAGCCGCGGCTGCGATAGAGCTCGTCGAGCGCGTCGATGCGGTCCTGGATCGGCTTGCGGCGGATGACGTCGCCCTTCTTCACCGGGAAGTTGCCGGTGAATGCTTCAGGCTTCAGCAGCGTGGTCCCGGTGACGGTCACGTCGCCGAGGTGATGAATCGTTCCCTCTTTGATCGGGATGGTGATGTTCACCCGCTGCTTCTTGCCTTTGCCGACAGTGCTGATCTGCGGTTCGCCAAACGCGACGTTCTGGTAGCCGTTGTCCTGATAGAAGTTCTTGACGTGCTCGAGATCCTCGTCGAGCTTGGAAGGGATGTAGAGGTTCTTCTTCCGCACCCAGGTGACGATGTTGTTTTCCTTCACTTCCTTCATCTGGTGACGAAGGATGCGCGTTGGGAAGTGCTGGTTGCCGGTGAAGAAGACGCGCTTGACGGTGGCCTTCATCCCTTCGCTGACGTTGAAGACGATCTTCTTGTCGCCCTGCGACATGTCTTCCATCGTCGTGTCGATAACGACTCCCTCGAAGCCCCCCTCGGAGTACGCCTTCTTGATCGACTCTGCGGCGCGGCGGATCAGCGTCTGCTCGACGGTGTTGCCGACGTGAAGGTCGATCTTGTCCTTCTCGAGCTGCTCGTTGATCTTGGCGGTGTTGAGCTCTTTGTTGCCGCGATACTCGACGGCTCCAATGCGCGGACGCTCTTTGACGATGGCGCGGACGATGATGCCGCCGTTGGGCGCGGTGTCCGTCTCCAGGCGGATGTCGTCGAAGAGACCGGTCTGCCAGAGGTTGAGGAAGTTGCGCTGGAGAGCGGCGGGATCGTACGGCTCGCCGGGATTCACGCCGAGGTAGACGCGGATCGTGTCGCTGGCAACGGTGGCGTTGCCGGACGCTTCGAAGCGCTCGACCCGCTGCCCTGTGAGCGGACTGCCCGGCTGCGGCGTCCCGGGACGCGCAGTGGGAGGAGCGGGTGAGAGCACCGGCTGATCGGAAATGTGACCGGAGTCGGGCCGATCGATGATCGTGCCGGCTTTCGGTTTGGCGGGAGTCTGCGGTTCGGGCTGAACGGCTTGCGCGAGGGCGCTCCCCGCAAGGATGCCCGCCGCCAGGAATATCACGACGATTCGATTCATAGTTGTCTGTTTGGGGCTCGTGACCGGCTGGAACGGCCGGACACGCACCTGGAGCACTTTCAGCCTGTCGACCTATTGACGTGCGAACCGGGACACAGGTCACGCGGGAGCCCACAACAGACCTTAGCGGCGGCGCATTCTAGCAAACTGACGCGCGCGTGCCGGGTTTTCAGGGATAGGTGAGCCTGCCCCCTCCGAATGACCAGTTTTCCTTCATTACTTCGATCAGCGAAACGAGCACGTCGTCGGGACGGACATCCAATGCTTCGAGACGTTTAGCGATGTCCGCGTAGAGGTTTTTCTTCACATCAACGGTGCGGCCGGTGTTGAGCGTGATCTCGATGATGACGATGTCGTCGGAGCGATTCACGCCTCCGTAGGTCGGATGTGCGACGATCTGGTCACGATCGAGGCGATTCAGAATGTGAAAGCGATCGTCGGCCGGAACGTTCGCCTGCGCGACAAGTGCCTCGTGAACGGCGCCACTGATCGCATGGAGCGCGGCTTCGGTCTTGTTGTTGCGTAAATAGATTTTCACCAGCGGCATGATCACGACAGTCTACCTGCTAATCGCCGCCCTCGGGCTGGGCGCCGCGCCAATCCCTCACGTTGCGCTGCATGCGCGCGGGAACGTGCTGCGCATCGCCGTCGTCGGCGACACGGGGGAGGGATCGGACCGCGTCGCTCGCGGGATCGCGCGGTTGCACGCCGCGTCGCCGCTCGACGCCGTCATCATCACCGGCGACGCGTTCTATCCGTGCGGGCCCGCATCGAAGCGCGATCCGCAATGGAGCCGCGCCCGCGCGCTCAGTCGGATCGGCATCCCACTCTTTCCCGTCCTCGGCAATCACGATTACTGCGGCAAGTCATCGCTCGATGCGCAGATCGGGGCGCCGGCGGTTCCGCACTGGCAGTTTCCGGCGCGGCAATACGTCATCGATGCGAAGGTCGCAGAACTGCTGATGCTGGACACGACGCCGTACGCGAACGGCCGCAACGACGATGCCGCGGATGCGGTGCGGGATGCGTTCGCATCGAAGAAAGCAGTCTGGCGCATCGCCGCCGGTCATCATCCGATCATCTCTTCCGGTTATCACGGACACTTTCCGCGCGCGCAGCACCTGCGCATGATCACGATCGAGCCGGCGATGAAGCGGGCCGGCGTCGATCTCTACATCTGCGGCCACGATCATCATCTCGAGCTGATCGACGGCAATCCGCGGTTTCTGATCAGCGGCGCAGGCTCCGATCCTGTGCCGCCGCTCATTCCGCACGCGAAGACGCTCTTTCCGTCGGAGGCGCGCGCGCAACTCGGGTTCGCGGTTCTCGAGCTGGATGACCATACGATGACGATCCGCTTCTATGACGGCGAGGGGGTGGCGATCAGCAAACGGTTTGCGTTCCGGCGATAGCCGCCGCAATTTTTGCCGCCCTCCCACCGTTGGATCGACTACTGCTTCACCTCTGTCCGAGCGTCAGAGCTGAACAAATCTCTGACAGGAACGGACACACAATGCCTTTCGAAGCACTCGGGCTCGACCCGAAAATCGCCAAAGCCGTGCGCGAAGCCGGCTACACAGAACCCACTCCCATTCAAACCAAAGCAATCCCGCTCGTGCTGCGCGGCCACGACGTCATCGGCATCGCCCAGACCGGCACCGGCAAGACGGCCGCGTTCGTGCTGCCGATTCTGCAGCGCCTTTCCACGCGTGGCTCGGCGACCAATCGCCGTTGCATGCGCGCCATCGTCATTGCGCCCACTCGCGAGCTCGTCGTCCAGATCGAGGAGAACGTTCGCAAGTACGCGCGCCATCTCCACCTTCGCATCGCCACCGTGTACGGCGGCGTCGGCGAGCGTCCGCAGATCCAGGCGCTGCGCGCGGGCACCGAAGTCGTCATCGCCACGCCGGGACGTCTGATCGATCTCATGGATCAGGGTCACGTCGATTTCTCCGGCCTCGAAGTCGCGGTGCTCGATGAAGCCGACCGCATGCTCGACATGGGCTTCCTTCCGGCCATGCGCCGCATCGTGAAAGCGCTTCCGAAACAGCGCCAGACGATGATGTTCTCGGCCACGCTTTCGAAAGAGATCGAGACGCTGACGAACGAGTTTCTCAGCGATGCGCAGATCGTCCAGGTTGGCAAGCGCGCCAATCCAGCAGAGACCGTGACGCAGTTCGTTTACGAGACGACAAAAGAGGCGAAGCTGCCGCTGCTTCTCCATCTTCTGCGCGACGCCGCACTCGACTCCGTGCTCGTCTTCTCGCGCACGAAACATGGCGCCGACAAGATCGCGCGGCGACTTTCGACGTCCGGGATCAACACGGCCACGCTGCATTCGAATCGCAGCCAGAGCCAGCGGATCGCCGCGCTCAAAGCGTTCAAGGCGGGTACGGTTCGCGTGCTCGTGGCCACCGATATCGCCGCGCGCGGCATCGACGTCGAGGGAATCTCGCACGTCGTCAATTTCGATTTCCCGCCGCAGCCCGAGGATTACGTCCATCGCATCGGCCGCACCGGCCGCGCCAAAGCGATCGGCGACGCCATTAGCTTCGTCACGCCTGACGATCGCGGAAACCTCCGCGATCTGGAGCGATTCATCTCCCGCGGCATCCCGCGCAAGATTGCCGAAGGCTTCGATGCCAACGCATACAAAACCGCGGAGCCGCTCAAGTCGTGGCGTCCATCGCGTCCCGCGCACGCACCACGTCCGCAGCGTCCGAACACGTACACGAGCTCGCGCCCGGCTGCGCGTCCCGGCTCCGGCCGCCCGAGTGCGGCGCGCCCATCGAGTGGTGCGCGTCCATCCAGCGGTGCGCGTCCGCACGCGGGTGGAAACGGCCGAGCGGCGAGCAGCGACCGTCCACAGTTCTCGGATCGCGCGCGGCGGCGGCCGTAGGTTGACGGCGACGAGACGTCGCCCAGCCAGCCGGCGAGGACGCCAGCGCTCCATAGATCTGCGCCAGCGGAACGCTGCCGTCTCGGCGGCGTCCTCGCCGCCGTAACCGACGCGTCGTCCCAGCGCCCGCTATCATCACGCGGTGATTTCGAAGCAGCACGCATTCGCCGCCGCCCTCTTCGTGGCCCTCGCCATCTTCATGACCTGGCCGCTGGCGCCGAACCTCGGCCACGCCGTTGCCTATCCCGGCGATCCCTACATCAATATCTGGATCCTCGATTGGGACTGGCACGCCACGTTTCACCAGCCTGGCCGGCTGTTCCAGGCGAACATCTTCTATCCGGCGAAATACTCGCTGGCGTTCAGCGAAAACCTCTACGGAATCGCCATCGTCCTTTTTCCCCTTCGCGCGATCGGTGTGCCGCCGCTCGCCGCTTACAACATTGCCATGCTCCTCGGCTACGCGACGTGCGGATTCTTCGCGTACCTTCTGGCGCGTGAAGTCACGGGAAGCGTGACGGGCGCGATCGCCGCGGGTATCTTCTACGCGTTCGTTCCGTATCGTTTCACCCACTCATCGCACGTGCAGTACGTCTGGGCGGGGACGATTCCGCTGCTGCTGTTCGCACTCATTCGTTATGCGCGGGTGCCGGACTGGCGTCACGCCATCGGCTTCGCCGCGGCGTTTCTCTGGAACGGACTATCGAACGTTCATTTCTTTTTCTTCGCCAGCATCGCCATCGTGATGACAATCGCGATCCTGCGGCCGCCGCTGCGGCGTATTGCCATCACCGGAGGCGTAGCGCTTTTGCTCCTCGCGCCATTTCTTTATCCGTATCACGCCGCATCGAAGTTGTACGGGATGGAGAGATCGCGCGACGAGACGATGAGCCACTCGGCGCGGCCGGGCGACTGGCTCGTCGACAACTTCGCGCATCGCCCCTATCCGACGCACAGCGATCCAACTGTCGATCCGGAGCGCTGGCTCTTCCCCGGCGCGCTTGCGCTCTGCTTCGCGCTCGTGGCAATTGGATCGCGGCAATGGAAGCCGCTGTCTCTCGCCTGGTCCTGGATCCTCCTCGGCTTCATCGGCTCTCTCGGGCTGCACACGCCGTTCTATCGATTTCTCTTCGATTACGTTCCCGGATTTCACGCCATCCGCGTTCCGGCGCGCTGGGCGCTCATCACGCACGTCGGGCTGGCTCTCTGCGTTGCGATCGCCGTGGCCTGGATCGCACGGCGCGCCGCGTGGGCGGGCATCGTCGTCGCCATCGCATTCATCGCGGAGTTGCACGGTCCGATTCGCTGGTACATCGCGCCGGAATCAGCACGGCCCGTCGATCGCTGGGCCGCGGCGGCGAGGCCTCATGCGATCGCGGAGCTGCCGATGGCAGATCAAAACGACGAGTACGGCGTGCTGCTCCACGCCACGACCCATCACCGGCCGGTCGTGAATGGCGTCTCCGGTTTCGCGCCTCCCGAGTATTCGAAGCTCACCGCGCTGGCGGAGCAGTGGTCGGACGATCTCGTCCCGGAGCTGGCGCGCATCGGCGTCACGCACGTGGTCGTTCGCGCCGTCGGCCTCGATTCGCCTGGACGTGCGTGGCTCGGGCGCATGGTCGATCGCGGACAACTTGGCGTCGTGCAGCGTTTCGACGATGGTGCCTGGGGCGACTGGCTATTCCGCGTCGGAGTGCGCGGAGACTCTCCCGAGTTGCGGTCGATGCTGGGAGGTCACGTGACGTACAACGAATCCGCGTTCGGGGCACTCGTCATGCCCACGGGCCACGAACCGCTCAAGGGACGAGCAACGTTTTCTGGCGTGGCGCTCTCCCCATTTGGCGTACGCGAAGTGAATCTTCTCTTCAACAACGGCATGGTGCGGTATCCCGCAACGCTCCTTGCTGATCCCGCTACGAGCCGCTGGTATCGCTTCTATGACGCCACCACGAAGCCGTCCTACACCCGTACGTTCGAGTCGCGGCCCGCGAATGTCCGGCCTCTTTCAGACGTACAGGTTGAGATCATTGATGGCCGCGGTGAGCGCACCCTGCTCGACGACCGGTGGATCGACTGGTATTGATTCGGTTGCGTAGCCCTCTTCAATAGTAGCGCTCCACGCGCGTAGATCGCCCGCCATTGCTACTCATGTCAGGCAGCGTGTCAGGAAGATCGAGCGCCGCTGAACAGAAGGCGGCAGCGGTATCGCGTTCGCGGCAACTGCCACTTACCTCACAATCGTCTCTTCGCGCCGTGGACCGGTCGAAATGATCGTGGCAGGGCATTCGACTTCGTCTTCGATGAATCGGACGTAGTCTTTCGCCGCCTGCGGCAGCTCGTCGTACGACGTCATGCCGACGGTTGGCGTCTTCCATCCCCTGAACGTGCGGTACTCCGGCTTGTAGTCGTTGTGGGCAACGGCGAACGCGGGGAATGTTTTCCAGTGCTCGCCGCGGACGTTGTAGCCGGTGCAGATCGGGATCTCATCGAACTCGTCGAGCACGTCGAGTTTCGTCAGCGCAATGGCATCGAGACCGCTGAGCATCGCTGACGTTCGCAATACGGGAAGATCGAGCCACCCGGTGCGGCGCGGACGGCCGGTGACGGTACCGAACTCGTTGCCGCGCGCGCGCAGATGCTCGCCCGACGCGTCGTTGAGCTCCGTCGGGAACGCGCCACCCCCGACGCGCGTCGTGTACGCCTTGGCAACGCCGATCACCTGATGAATGTGCTTCGGTGCCACGCCGAGTCCCGTGCAGACGCCGCCGACGACCGTGCTCGATGACGTCACGTACGGATACGTGCCGTGATCGATGTCGAGCATCGCGCCTTGCGCCCCTTCAAACATCACTTTCTTCCCGGCGCGAATCTGCTCATTGATCAGAATCGTTCCGTTCGTGATGCGGTCGGCCAGCACTTCGCCGTAGCGCGTGTAGTCGTCGTAAAGCTTCTGCGGATCGAACGGCTCTTTCCCGTAGACCTTCAGCACCGGATTCTTCTCTGCGCAGGCGAAGCCGATGCGGTCGCGCAGGACGTAAGGATCGAGAAGATCGGCGACACGGATCCCGTAGCGGCTCACTTTCGTCTCGTACGCCGGACCGATCCCGCGTCCGGTCGTACCGATCTTTCCGGCGCCCGCCGCTTCTTCGCGCGCGAGATCGAGCGCCTGATGAAACGGAAGGATGACGTGCGCGGAGTCGCTGATCTTGAGATTCGACTCGATAACGATGCCGAGCGCGCGCAGTTTCTCGATCTCATCGAGCAGCGCTTCGGGATCGATGACCATCCCGTTGCCGAGGATGCAGAGCTTGTCGGGATGGAGGATGCCTGAGGGGATGAGGCGCAGCGCGAAATGCTTGTCGCCGAACTTCACCGTGTGACCGGCGTTGTGCCCGCCTTGATAGCGCGCCACGACGTCGAAGGATTCGCAGAGAAGGTCGACGATCTTCCCCTTCCCCTCGTCGCCCCACTGCGCGCCGATGACTGCAAGGTTCTTCATGCGGCGGGGAGACTAGCATGGGAGGGGGGTGGGGTGTGGGGAGTGGGGGTGGGAGCGCTGTCATCCCGCTGTCATCCTGAGTCGCCGAAGCCGCCGCGAGATTCTCTGCACGAGCTCTCAGCGTTCATCGGCGGCGAAGGACGATCGAAGGACCCCCTGATTATGTTCCGCGGTTTTTCCAAACCCCAACCCTGGGAGAATGAGGGGGTCCTTCGACCGTCCTTCGCCGCCGGGACACGCTGCGCGAGAGTGGAGAGTTGAGCGGGCGGCTTCGGCGTCTCAGCATGACAGCGAATCTCCCCACGCCCTACACCCCACTCCCCAACACCAGCTATAGTTACCCACGAGGAACCGCCATGGACCTGCACAACTCTCCCGCCGCATCCAGTCAGCCGATGGTTTCGCCGGCGCCGGTTCCGGTCGAACAGTTCATCGACTCCATCCGCGAGCTGTCGATGGGCGTCATCACCAAGCAGAAGATCTACGACTTTCTGGCGACGTACCAGATTCGCGATGAGGACCTCGAGCGCTACAAGATGTGGATGCCCGATCGCCACACGCGCAACAAAGTCTTTCGCAACGACATGATCGAGGCGATGGTGATCTGCTGGCCGATCGGCGCGATCACGCCGTTACACACGCACAACGGGCAGCTCGGCTGGATGACGATGATCGAAGGAAAACTCGTCGTCGAGAACTACAAGAAGGTCGACTGCAACCGTCCCGAGAATCAGCAGGTCGTCGGCATGGACTGCCTCGCCGGCGCCACCCGCATCGACATGCAAGCCCTCGGCACCGAGCTTTGCGTCCCCGGCGGTCCGCTGAACACGGTCGACAAAACGCAGACGATTCATCGCATCAAGAACCTGCCGGAGTGGAACGAGCGCGCCGTCAGCGTCCACGTCTACTCCCGTCCGATCGACTCCTGCGTCGTCTTCGACATCGAAGGCGGCAAGTGCTTCCGCCGCGACCTGAAGTACGACAACGAGTAGGCGTTCCCAGCGGAACGAGCGGACGAACGCGGCGGAGCGAGCAGACGCTGTCATTTCGAGTCGGCGGAACCGCGGGGTGGAGTGGGTGGGAGGAGCGGTGGAGCACGACGAGAAATCCCCTGCCCACGAAGCGGAGTCCTTGCAAGCGTCAGGGGATTCCTCGCCGCGCTTCACCGCTCACGCCCACACCGCCGCCCCGCGGTTTCGCCGTCTCGGAATGCGCCTCGTGTAGGATCGCACCATGCCTGCCATCGCTCTCCATCACGTTCAAGTAGCCATTCCAATCGGCGAAGAAGACAAAGCCCGCGCGTTCTATGGAGCAGTTCTCGGCCTCGTCGAGATCCCGAAGCCGGTCAATCAACGCGAGCGCGGCGGACTCTGGTTTCGCGTCGGTGCGCTCGAACTGCACATCGGCGTGGAGAAAGATTTTCGCCCGGCGAAGAAAGCCCATCCGGCGTTGCTGGTCGATGACCTGGCAGCGGTTTCCGCGCTGGCCGCAGCGGCCGGCCATCCAACGCGGCCCGACACCATGGTGATGGAAGGCTACGACCGCTTGTTCGTCGATGATCCATTCGGCAATCGGGTGGAGTTGTTGCAAAGGATCAGTGATCAGTGATCAGTGACTAGAGATCAGGGGTTCAGGAGATAAAAGTTCCGGAGATCAGCAGATCAGCGATGAGCAGACACTGACCGATCGATGAAGAATCGACATGCCGATCCCTGATCTCTAATCCACTGATCACTGATCAAAGGGTTGGTGATCAGTGATCAGAGATACAGAGATCAGATCAGTAACCCCCGGACCATGATCAATTAAGATCGAGCTGCCACTGACGGCTGATCCCTGATCTCTAATCCACTGATCACTGATCACTAACAAAACCCCGCGATACAATCCGCCGCCGCAATTCAAACCCCGCCGAGGTGACGCAATGTCGCTGATGCCCACGCTGCAAACCGAGCTCGATCAGATGGCTGCCGCTGGCACGCTCAAACGCGAGCTTTTGATGAAATCGCCGCAAGGGCCGGTCGTCGACATCGAAGGCTTCGGCAACATCATCATGCTCACTTCCAACAACTACCTCGGCCTCGCTGACCATCCGGCGATCGGCGAAGCGGCGGCGAAAGCGGAGCACGACTACGGCTATGGCCTGGCGTCGGTACGCTTCATCTGCGGCACGCAGACGATTCATCGCCAGCTCGAAGAGCGCATCGCCGCTTTCTTCGGAACCGAGGACACGATCCTTTACGGCTCGTGCTGGAATGCGAATGAGGGACTCTTTCAGACGATCGCGCTGGAGCAGGACGCGATCATCTCCGACGAGCTCAATCACGCCTCGATCATCGACGGTGTCCGGTTGGCGAAGGCGAAGAAGGAGCGCTACAAGAATCGCGACATGGGCGATCTGCGCCGCGCACTCGAAGCGACGCGCGAGTCGCGCAATCGCGTGATCATGACCGACGGCGTCTTCTCGATGGAAGGCTCGCTCGCGCCATTGCCGGAGATGGTGGAACTGGCCGCGGAGTACGACGCCTTCCTCGTCGTCGACGACTCGCACGGCACCGGCGTCCTCGGCAAGACGGGCCGCGGAACGGCCGAGCACCTCGGCGTTCTCGACAAGATCCACGCGCATACGTCAACGCTGGGCAAAGCGCTGGGCGGATCGCACGGCGGGTTCACTACTGGGCCGAAAACGCTGGTCGAGTACCTCCGCCAGAAATCGCGGCCGTATCTCTTCTCGAACACGCTGCCGCCAGCCGTGGTGATGGGATCGCTCGCCGCATTCGATCTGCTCGAAAACGATCCAAGCTTCGTGACGCGCCTGCACGACAACACGGCGTACTTCCGCCAGCAACTTACAGAAAAAGGTGTGACGATCCGCGAAGGCATCACTCCGATCGTCCCGATCATCATCGGCGACACGGCCAAGGCGATCGCCATCTCCGCCGAGCTCCTGAAACGCGGCGTCTACGTCTCCGGCTTCGGCTTCCCCGTCGTCCCGCAAGGCGCGGCGCGCCTACGCTGCCAGATCAGCGCCGCGCACACCCGCGAGCATCTCGATCGGGCGATCGAGGCGATTGTCGAGGTCGGGAAGGAGTTTGGGGTAGTGAGTTAAACGCAGCATTGGTGAGCTGTCATCCTGAGCCGCCGCAGCCGCCCCAAGATTCGCTGGTCTCGTACTGGCAGGCATCGGCGGCGAAGGACGGTCGAAGGATCCCCTGATTGCTTGCGACGGTTCAAGTTGCCACGCCCCACCCGCACGAAAGAAGGGGGTCCTTCGACCGTCCTTCGCCGCGATGCCTGCCGGTTGTTCACGTAGCGTTGAGGCGCGGCCTTCGGCGGCTCAGGATGACAGAGTAGGATGACAGAGTCAGGACGGCGCGCCTGCTCTTCACACAACCGGGAATCTGCACACATCCCGCAGCAGGCATACATCGCAGTTTTCTTTGCGGCGCTTGCGGCTGCAGAGGTCGAGGATGCCTAGGCGGCAGATGGCGAAGTCGTAGCGGACGGGATCGGCGCGGTCGAATTTAGCCAGGCGATCGGTGATCGCGCGCGCGGACTTCCAATCGGCGCTCTTGCGGTCGTTGATGCCGAGGAAGGTGGCGATGCGATGGACGTGCGTGTCGACCGGCATGACCAGTTTCGCGGGATCGACGAATAACCAGATGCCGAGGTCGGGAGGAGTGCGGCGGACCATCCAGCGGAGGAAGAGGTTCATTCGCTTGCAGGCGGATCCGTTCGCCGGCGAGGTGAGGAGATAGTCGAGCGCTTTCGTTTTGCGGCTTCCGATCAGCGCTTCGACGAATCGCGTCAGCGACGGGCCGATGTCGGTGTCGTCATCGTCGTAGCAGAGTCGGAAAAGATCGCCGAGCGTGCCGTGTTCGCGAATGGCAGCGGCGATTCGGGAGAGAAGATCGAGAAGCTCCGGCGTCTTGTGAAAGCGATGCGTGAATCCGGCGAAGCGCTTTCTCGCTTCGGAGCGGTTGAACTTCACGAGATATTCATACGGCGTTGGCAGCATGCGATCGAGAACGCGGCCAACGTTGGCGACGACGATGTCCGCACGTCCATATGCGAATGCAGCAGCGAGAAGGCCGGCCACTTCCTGGTCGCGAGGATCGGTGTAGCGGAGCACGAGCTGGAGCGGATCGGGAGCGATCGTCGAGACGTCGAACGTCTCCACGAGCGTGTCCAGCCGCTGGCGCAGCCTCTCTCCGCGAACCGGCATTCTCGGCATATCGGGCCAAACGTCGAAACTGTCTTCAGCATTCTTCGTCTAAACGTCGTACATTCGGTCGTAACTCGGGAGGGAAGTCATGTCCGCAATCCGCCGGTTGCTCTGCGTTTCGTTTGTACTCGCCGCGTTCGTCGCGCCGCTTCGCGCGGCCGTGGTGGGAACGGTCATCAACATCGACGGAAAGGGCGTCAGCGGCGCAACGGTCTCGCTCTTTGCGCCCGAGCTGATCGCCGCGCAGGGGCCGCGCCTTCTGTCTGCCGATCCGCAGCGCAAGCCGCTGGCGACGGTCACGACCGACTCGGGGGGCAAGTTCAGCCTCGAGGTTCCGAAGGATCAACCGGTCGTCGATCTTCGCGTCGACGCAACCGGCTACGCGCCGTCGGGCGGTCGATACACGGCGGACGACGATGCCGGCGCCATCCTCCTCACGCGGGCGGCGACGGTTCGCGGCACGATCACGGCGGGGGGGAAGGCGGTCGCCAACGCAACGGTCGTAATCAACGGCAACACCGACTTCACGACGAAGACGGACGCCGAGGGACACTACAGCGCGCCCGATCTGGCGAAGTGGGCCTTCCGCGTCATCGTGCTGCATCCCGACTACGCCGTGCTCGAGGAGCAGATCGGCCCGAACGCGGGGAAGAAGGGTCCGGACTTTACGATGAGCGCCGGCGTGGCTATCAACGGCCGCGTCGTTGCCGAAGACGGCCAGACAGCGGCGGCTGACGCGCAACTCTTCCTCAACGGCTGGCCGGCGGCCAAAACCGCCGCCGACGGGACGTTCAAAATCGCGCACGCGAAAAGCGACTGGAGCACCGTCGAGGCGCGCATTGCAGATCGCGTGGCTGAGCGAGCCCGGAAGGACGGCGCCTCGCCGACGCTCAAACTGGCAAAGGGTGGCAGCGTGAGCGGGAGCGTGCGCGATGTGAAATCGCAGCTTCCTCTCGCCGGCGTTCGCGTTGCTCTTCCGCCATCGGGGGGCTTCGGCAGCCGTGAGGCATTTCACGACGCGATGACCGACGCAAAGGGCAATTTCACGATCGCGGCACTCGTCCCCGGCACGTATGACATCCGAACGTCGCGCCCCGGCTACGTCATCAATGATGCGACGAGCCTCGCCGTGAAGAGTGGCGTTCTTGTCCAGAAGGCTCTTTACGCAACTGCGGAGGGACGCATCAGCGGCACCATCGTCGACGAAGACAAGCGCGGTGTTGCCGCGGCGCACGTCGCCGCACGTTCCGTGGCGCGCGCCGGCATGTTCCCGATCATGAACCTCATGCGAGGCCCGGGTGGCAACGACGCATACAGCGGGCCTGACGGCCGCTTCGTTCTGCGCCGCGTCGAGACCGACGCCGACGTGCAGGTCGATGCCGTGAAGCGTGGTTATCCGGGTGCCAAATCGGGGACGCTCAAGCTCGCCGCCGGTGAGCGCAAGAGCGGCTTGATGATCACCATCCCGCGCGGCATCGCGGTCAAGGGGCGCGTCACGGACAAGAATCAGAAACCGCTGTCCGGCGTGGCCGTGGAGGCGATCGAGTCGTCGGGCGATCCGATGGGCGGCATGCGCCGCATCGTGATGTCCAGCATCGCGGGCAATCGCAACGATGATCTCGTGCGCACCGGTAGCGACGGCACGTTCTCCATTCAAGTCAAAGAAGGGACGTACGACCTGGCCTTCAAACGCGAGGGCTTCTCCGCGAAGATGGTGCGCGGCACGAAGGTCGACGCGAATACGAAGCCGGTCGAGGTCGCGCTCGATCCGGGGGTGGAAATCAGCGGCCGCGTCACCCGCAGCGGCGCGGGTGTGGAAGGCGTCCGAGTCAACGCAATGTCGCAAGGCGGATTCGCGGGCGCCGTGACCGCGCCAGACGGCTCATTCCGCATCAGCGATCTCACGCCGGGGCAGATGATGCTGAACGTGACGAAGCAGGACTCCTTCATCCAGGAAATGCGCCCCATCACTGCCCCGGCTCAGGATGTGATCATCGATCTTCCGCCCGGTGGCCGCATCACCGGGCGTGTCGTCGACAAATCGAGTCATCAACCGGTAACGTCGTTCATGGCCGGCGTGACGACGTCGCGCAGCGGCGGCGGCATGGTGATGATGATGCCTCCGATGCAGAAGCAGTTCACGAGCGATGACGGGTCGTTCGTGCTGGAAGGGATCAAGCCAGGATCGACGCAGGTGGTTGTCAACGCGCCGGGATACACGACGGCGCGTGTGCCGAACATCGAAGTCGAAGATGGCAAGACGACGGCCGATGTCGAGGTCAATGTCGAGACCGGGGCGAAGCTCACTGGCCGCGTGACGGGACCGGATGGCAGTCCGGTCGCCGGTGTGTCGGTTCGCGAAGATCAGATGGGGGGCGGCGGGAATCGCATGATGCGTTTCGACGCCACCGACACCAGCGGCACGTCCGATCCGAATGGCGAGTACTCGATCGACACGCTCGAGCCGGGCGAGAAGACGTTCACGTTCTCGCGGAGCGGTTACATCGCCCAGCAGAAAACGGTCACGGTCGCGAGCGGGAAAGACACGAGACTCGATGCGCAGCTCTCCAACGGATCGCGCGTGAGCGGCACCGTCGTCTCTGATGGCGGCGCTCCGATCGCGGATGCGATGGTGCGCGCGTCATCGGCGAGCGAGATGGATGGCGGCCGCTCAGCCACGAGCGACGCAAACGGCGCCTTCACGATCGAAGCGCTCGCTCCAGGTCACTACACCTTCACGGCATCGAAAGCCGGCTACGCACCGGGAACGCTTCGCGACGTCGATATCGCTACGTCTGGTCCGGTGAAGGTCATCCTCAAGAGCGGCGGTGTGATCACGGGCCACGTGAACGGCTTGACGCCGCAGGAGCTCGAACAGACGACTGTGATGGCGAGCGTCTCCGGCGGGAGTGGGCCGTTCGGCGGCGGCGGAGCGACCGCCGCGGTCGACGCCGGCGGCAATTTCCGGATGGAGGGCGCACCGTCCGGCACGTTGCGCGTCTCCGCGCGCACCGGCGCGATGTTCGGCGGCGCGAGCAAATCGGCGGCTCCGAAGACGGTCGAGCTCGAGGCGGGCGGCACCGCGCAGGTCGATATCGACTTCAAATCGTCGACGGTGATTTCCGGCCGCATCATGCGCAACAACCTTCCCGTCGCCAGCGCGCAGGTCACCTTCATTCCGCGAGGCGCAAAAAGCCAGACCGTCTCCAGCGCCAGCTCCGATGCCAACGGCCACTACGAAGTGAGCGGGCTCGATGACGGAACCTACAGCGTGCAGGTCGTGGACATGGCGCGACTCAGCCCGTTCGCCGCGCAATACGAAGTTCACGGATCGAGTACGTTCGACATCACGATCAAGACCGTGACGGTTCGCGGCCGCGTGATCGATGCCTCCGATAGCCATCCTCTCAACGAAGCGACGATCGATCTGCGCCAGTCGGCCGGTCCGGCGATCTTCGGCGGAGGCGGTGGATCGACAGACGCCGATGGGCGGTTCACGATCGAGAATGTGGCGGCCGGCACCTATCAGATCACCGCCGATAAATCGGGTTACGGACACGACTCACGTCAAATCATCATCGGAGATTCCTCTCCGGACGAGGTGCAGTTCCAGCTCGCGCCGAGCGATGGCATCACCATCCACGCGATTGATGTGCGCGATCGCACGCCGCTGACGCTCAGCGTCCTTCGCGTGGTCGATGCGCAAGGCAACGAGCTTCCGTCGTCCGGATTCTTCCGCGGCGGTAGCGAGACGGTGAAGTTGTCGCTGGCTCCCGGCGTCTATCGCGTCACCGTCGTCGCGCAGAACTACGCGCCGCAAACGGTATCGATGTCGTCTCCGTCGCAGCAGACGGTTTCGTTCTCGCCCGGAGGAACGCTCGTGCTGCACTCGAAGGAGTCGACGACGCGCCGCGCGCGGCTGGTCGATGCCGCCGGCGTCGTTCACGGTCTCAATCCAATTTCGCAGGGAATCTCTGCGCTTCCTCCCGGCACGACCCAGATCAACAACATCGCCGCCGGTCACTACACGCTCCAGATTCTCGACAACACCGACCGCGTCACGAAGTCGGTGGCGATCGATGTGGTGGACGGGCAGCAGAAGGATTACGACGTGTGATATCATTTTGATATCATGGATGTACTCATACGGGATCTCGACGAAAAGACTGTCAAGAAGCTCAAGAAGCGGGCTGAGACGGGGAATCGCTCGCTCCAGGCGGAACTGAAAGCGATTCTCGAGGAGGCTGCGGCTCAGGATTGGCAGCGCACCTGGGCTGCGGCGGACCGAATCTTCGAAGAGCTCCGAGCCACCGGCCGTAAGTTTTCTGACACTACGGAATTGTTGCGCGAGGATCGGGAACGTTGACATCGCTGGTCCTCGACGCGAGCGTCATCATCAAATGGTACGTCCCTGAGGATGATTTTCTCGCCGCCCGTTCGCTACGAACGCCAGACATGCACTTCGCGGCGCCAGATCTTCTGTTCGTCGAGTTCTCGAACATTCTCTGGAAGCTGGTGAGGCGAGGAGAGATCGATCAGGCCCGCGCTGCGCGAGCCGTCAGTGAAGTCATTGCGGCGCCGTGGGTGATTCATGCAAACAGGAGTCTTGCGCGGGACGCCCTGGATCTTGCCGTGGCGGCCGGGATCAGTGCATACGACGCATCGTACGTAGCGCTCGCGATGCGGCTCGATACCATCTGCGTTACCGCCGACCAGAAACTGGTGCGAAAACTAGAAGGAACGCCGAGCTTCGATCATGTGCGGCTTCTCGCCGACTACACCAACTGACTCACTCCTCGTCGTGCTCGTCGATCGGTGGCGGCTCGGGAATGTCGGCAACCACATCGTGCGCGACGATGTCGGGGCGTGGCATCGCCGGCCCGCCGAAGTTCTTCCGGTACTTCTCCAGCCGCTTGAAGAGATGATGGAGGTCGTAGGTCAGACGGAGAACGGTCCGGCGTAGCTTGTACTTGACGCGCTTGAACGCCTCCAGATCGTCGCCGCGCAACGTCGGCAGAAATGACTGGATCTCCGAGATCCGTTTGCGGACCTTCTCCAGATCCTTGTCCTGAACGTTGACGAAGACTTCTTCGCCTGCGATGAGCATCGGCTCCGTTCCGCTCATCTGGTCGTCGAACCAGTGCCAGAGCTGGATGAGGTCGATGCGGCGGCCTTTGGAGAGAAAGCGCGTCTCGAGCAGGTCCTGCCGGAAGTAGCCGAGGAGCTTGCGGTCGTCGGCGTGGTTGAACTCGTCGTCCGTCAGGTTGCGGGTGTTCCAGACACCGTAGCGGATGATGTCGTTGCGCGTCCCGCGGAGCTGACGCAGCGTCTCGTCGAGAACTTTGAACGGCACCTGGGCGAGCGTCTGCGGCTCGGTTTGAGTCATAGGCATTGAAAGGGAAGGATACAACACGGAGTCGGGCGAGAATTCCGAAGGCCTATCTCACTGCGCGGGTACGAAGATCGGGTCGCCGGTGACGTTGTCGATGACCGAGGCCCAGGCGATGGCGCCGGTGTCGCCGGAGAGCATCTGCACCTCGATGCGTCCGTCGGTGACGGGCATATCGATCGCGAACTGAACCGCTTGCAGCGAGCGCACAGTGCGATCGTAAACCGCCATCTGCTGGCCGGCGGCGTTGAATAGAGTGAAGCGAATCAAGGCATCCGAGATGCCGGCGTTGATCGCGCCGGCGTTTGTGCGGAAGGCATCGGAGCGCTCGACGTGCAGCAACTCGCGCGCGGCTCCGCCCGGCGCAAGCTGCGTCAATCCCTCGGCCGCGCGGAGGAGCGGGATGAACTGGCCGTAGGTTCCGGCCGGCGACGTCGTGAATGTTCGTGACGTGGCAACAACGTTTCCGGTGAGATCCGCGCGAATCGTGCCGAACGAATTTGGTCTGCCGAAATACGATCCGACAACATCCTCGATGCGAATGGATTGATGCGCACCGGCCGTGCCGTGCTTCGTGACCCGGCTGCCAGTCGATGCATCGACGTACGTCAGATCGAAGTCTCCGCCGGTATCTCCAAACGCGCTGATCACCACATCGCTGCGCCAGAGTGTGTTGACGCCGGGCGCATTGATCGCCGGCGCGACGAAGGATCCAGCCTGTGGCCGCGCGGCGGTGACGTAGATCGGATCGCCGCTCCGGTTATCGACCACGGAGCCGTACGCGACGATTCGCGCGTCACCGCTGATCACCTTGAGCTCCGCTGTCATCAGCGCCGAGCCGGTTGCGGGAAACTGCATCTGCGCGAAGGGCACGACCGGATAGTCGCGCTGCGAGACGACGGCGCCACTCGCGGCGTCGAAGAGCGTCACGCGAACGACGCCATCGCTTCCGTTCACTTCTGCAAATCCGAGGTTGGTGCGGAAGTCGGCGGTGACGACGATGTGCGGAACGTCGGCGAGCGTCGCCGCATCGGTGGTTGCGACGGCAGGAATGAACTGTCCGTACGTCCCGCCAGCCGCCGTCGTGTATGTTCTGCTCGTGATGATCAAAGAAGTCGTGTCTCCGACGAATTCGAGCTGGCCGACGCCGCTCGTCAGCAGCGTCGCGGCGACGACGTCATCGAGCGCGAGGACCTGCTGCGGCGCGATAACGAGTTTCACCGCCGCAAAGTGTCCCCATCCTTCCTCGCCCGCGCGCGTGAAGATGGCGGTGACGTTCGCTTCGCGGCTTCCGGAATTGAAGATACGGACATCGGTCCGCCAGTTCGTGCCGAGGGCGCCGGGCGCATGCGCGACCGCAGCGATGTGCTTTCGCGGCGCAAACGACGACGGACGCGTCGCCGCGGGAACATCGCCGACGTACGTGATGCCAAGCGACCAGGAGATCAGCGTGCCGCTGTTCTGCATTTGAAGATCGCGCACGAGCAACCGCCATGTGCCGTTGGACGGGTGACCGCGAAAATTGTCGAGCCGATCGGCCGGATCTGCGTCAACGCCGTACGTGACGGCGACGAAAGGCGAGCGATCCGAGGACACATTCTGCAAGTGGGCCGCAGCGCCATCCGGAGCGATGAGAATGATCTCCAGGTCGCCCCGAGACGGGTGAACGATGTTGACGCTGACGACCAGCCGGTCGATCGAGCGGGAATCGTCGATGCGTAGCGTCGATACGATCCCGGCGCCTGCCCCGTCGTCGTCGGGGATCGCGATGCCGTGTTGCGGTGACTGCACGAACGTCACGTCGCCACGCGGCGCACGGATGCAATCGTCCGACGTGAGAATCAGGCGCGACGCGAACGCGGAACAGATCGTCGCCGCGTGCCCGCCTCCATTGAGCAGACGATCGGCATCGATCAACTTCTTGGCGATGACTGCGTAACTCGGATCGTTCGGCGCCCCGAACATCGACTCGATGACGAGCGTGTCGGCCATCCTCCGTCCGGAAGTTACGCCGTGACGTCGGACCAGCACGTCGAAGATTTCGCGCAACGCCGATGACCAGATCTCGCCGTTCTTGTGCTCGGTGCCCGAGGTTTCTCCGGTGATGAAATCGTTCATCGTCTTCGCGCTGTCGACGCGGCGCAGGCAATTGGCGCCAACCGGATAGCCGCATTGCTGCGATGAATCGTCGCCGGCGCAGCGCGCGTCCCATTCCGCGAGGCAGTAGGGATCGCGCCCCGTGCCGAGGCCGGACTCATAGTTCGAGGAGTAGGCCCAGTAGTCGCTGAATCCTTCGCCCATCGCCCGCGACTGGCTCGACGACGTTCCGAAGAACACCGACGGCGCAATCCAGTCCTGAATGGCGTGACAGTACTCGTGCAGCAGGATGTCGGAGTCTTCGGCATCATCGATGCCGCCGTCTCCGAAATAGAGTTTTCCCTGGCCCGGCGTGGCGCTGCCGACGTAGAGCGAATTGTCGGAGCCGGACACCGAGTGCGGATCGATTGGGATTGCGTAGGGCATGATGCGCCGCGCGCCGATGTATCCGAGCGACTGCATGTATCGCTGGCTGCGATCAGTGTGGAAGTAGGCGTTGACCTCTTCGAACTGCGGCTGGCTGCGGTCGAACAGCAACGATTGCGATGCGTCGGCGTGCGGCGTCGACGGCGCGTCGGTGTCGACGATCTGCACGTTCGGACCGGCGAGCATGCCCGTCGGATTGAGCTCGAGCAGATCGGCGAGCGTGTAGGCGGCATCGGAAACCGCCGCGGCCGAATCGTTCTGATCGCGCAATGATGGATCGTTCAACTTCGTGACCGGATTGGGATCGAAGACGCGTCCTTTCCCGGTGATGTGCGCGAAGAGGGGCTTGGAGAGGAGCAGCGCGCCGGTGGCGGCGTCGAAATAGTGCGCAATCGGCTCGTGCGGATTCTCCTCGACGACGACGCGCCACGCCGGCCGCGCTTCTCCGCTGACATTGATCGCGACCAGTTGTTGCTCGCGAATCTCTCCTGCTGGCGCGAGCCACAGCGCGGAACGTTTCGCGATGAGAGTCCGCTTCGGCGCGCGCGTGGCGATCGCGCGATGCAGCTCCTGAACGCTACCGTCATGATCGACGCGCTCGATCACTTCGCCGCCGAGCACGGGCACCCCATCCACGTATTGCGTGTAGTGACGATACGTACCGGTAAGCGAGTGACGCTCGTAATCAAGCCGGAGATCCTGGGCATTGACGGCAGCCGCGCAGAGCACGAGAACAAAGGGGAAGGCGAGCCGCTGCATCCGTTGCGCAAACCACGAGGCAGTAGTGAAAATTCGGCTCGCGGCGCGGAGAACCTATAGACAACGATTCTCAGCAGATCACGCAGACGCCACCTGTGGCTCATCCGCAGCAGGAAGAAGCGGCTGCTCGATCGACGCCGCCACCGGCAGCGAGAACGAGAACGTCGTGCCTTGCCCTTCGCGGCTCTCAACCCAGATCGTTCCGCCGTGACGCTCCACGATCTGTTTCGTGATGTAGAGACCGAGCCCCAGGCCGCCGTAGTTCGTCGATGAGACCTGCCGTCCGCGGTGAAAACGCTCGAATACCTGTCCGAGCTCGTCGGACGGAATGCCGATGCCGTGGTCGGCGACGGAGGTGACGAGCTGATCGTCCCGCTCTTCGAGCGACACCAGAATCTCGGTGCCATCGGGCGAGTACTTCACGGCGTTTTCCATCAGGTTGCCGAGCACCTGTTCGAGACGGTCGCGATCGCCGAGGATGCGTTTGTTGCTGACCGGAACGCTGAGCTGAAAACGCCGCTCGCTGAGAGCCGTGTGATGCCGGTGCACGACGTCCGATACGAATGACGACCAGGGAATCGGCTCGCGGCGAATCTCCAGCCGGCCCGTCTCGATGCGTGATACGTCGAGGAGCTCGAGGATCAGCCGCGACATCCGATCAATCTGGTCGAGCGCCACATCGAGATACTCCTCGGAAGTCCTCAAATCGTTTTCGCGAATGAGTGTTTTTGCGAGCTGCGTGTATCCCTTGATCGACGTGACGGGCGTACGCAGCTCGTGCGACGCGATCGAGAGAAACTCGTCCTTGAGCCGCGAGAGGTCTTCCACTTTGCGCCGCGCATCGACCTGCTCGGTGTAGAGCTTGGCATTCTCGATTGCAAGTGCCGCGCGCTCAGCGAGAATCTCGGCCAGTGGAAGCTTCTCGTCGGTCATGGCGCGATCGGGATCGTTCGCGGCGATGACGAGTGCCCCGAGCATCTCGCGCCGCGTACGCAGCGGAAGAATCAGCAGTGATGCGAGCTTCATCGGCGCCGCGTGATATCCCGCGTCGAGCTCTTGCGGCTGGCTGCCGGAGGAGCCGAGGTTCTGCGTGAGCGATGGATAGCCGGTGCTGACCACCTGGCCGATGATCCCTTCGCCGACGACAAGCGGTTGGCGGTAGATGTAGGACCAGGCCAGGCCGAGCGAAGCCATCTCGCGGTGGTAGATGGACGCGACACGCAGCTCGTTGGGCTCCGC
The DNA here is from genome assembly GCA_034665065.1 of Thermoanaerobaculia bacterium. GTDB lineage: Bacteria > Acidobacteriota > Thermoanaerobaculia > Gp7-AA8 > Gp7-AA8 > JADGNZ01. The sequence continues at coordinate 265,900 of JAXDGL010000018.1, forward strand.
GGATTTCAAGATCACCGCCGCCCAGTCGCCAAGCACTTCCGCCACGCGCTCGGCGATGGCCTGATTGACCCAGACCGGCTCGATGTTGCTGGCGAAGAATGCGCCGGCGTCGGCGAGAATCTGGGCACGTTCGGCCTGGAGCTGCAGCTCTTCCTCCAGGCGGAGACGTTCGGTGATGTCGCGGAAGGTGACGATGACGCCGGAGATGTGCCCGTCTTCGTGCAGCGGCGTCGCGCTCATCGAAATGGCGATTTGCCGTTCGCCATTGGTGATGCGCATGGTGGCGTCGCGCACGGTCCGTCCGGTTGACAGAGCACGCGCGGCGGGGAGCTCTTTGGCGTCAATCGGCTCACCTTCGTCGTTGACCAATCCATACGTCTCGGCATGTTTGAAAATCGGGACGCCGACTTCGGATCGATTCAGCAGCCGTTGCGCAGCCGGATTCAGAAACGCGGTTTTTCCTTCGGCATCGACGAGCATCACGCTGTCGGACATTCCGGCGATCATCGTTTCGGTACGGCGCACCTGGCGGTCGACCGACGTCGTCAGCGATTGCTGGATGCGCCAGATCAGGAAGGCGGCGATGGCGACCACGATCACGCTGACGATCACCATCAGAAGAGTGAGAGTGGCACGCATATCGGTGATGCGTTGCAGATCGGCCCGCTCCTCGCGTGCGTGCTCGTCGGCCATCGTGCCGGCGTAGTCCGGAGCGGCGCGATGCGCTTTGGAAGCCGCAACCATGTATTCGTTCGCGTTGTCGTCCCGTCCCTCGCGAGCAGAGGTCATCTCCTGGTCGGTGTACCGCCGGACGTCATTGAACAGGTCGCGCATCTTGCCGACGCGCTGCAGGTCGCGCGGATCGGTTGCGAAATGCAGCGCATTCGCGTGTGCCTTTGCGAAATCGCGTACGGCATCGTCGTACTGGAGTTGGAATTGGGTCTGCTTCGTGAGCGCGTAACCACGCGCCGCGCCCATGATCGTAAGTGTGTCGTCGTTCATCGAGCGCACGGCGTCGAGCAATGGTCCCGACCCCTCGACGATGCGATACTCCTGGCGGTTAGAAAGATGGAGGATCCCCATCGTGAGCGCCAGGCCCGCGACGATGAGCACGACCAGCACCCCGAAGGCGCTCCACAGTGTGCTGCGGATGGGTGAGTCCATATCCCAGCGGCCCCTCGATGCAAGATCGACGCCCGTGCGGATGGGCTAGGCAGCGATTCAAGTGCCATCATTTCAGCGACTTCCGGGCACAACCCAATGGAACGACAGATGCAACATTGATTTGCGGAGGAACGTCATGGCACTCAGGCCGCTGCGCAACGCGACGATTTCATTCGGCCTCGTCTCGATCCCGGTACGCTTTTACACCGCCACGAAGTCGGAAGACATTCACTTCAATCTGCTGCACGAGAGCTGCGGCAGCCGCGTCAATCGCAAGTGGTGGTGTCCGCATCACGAAAAGATCGTCGACTCCGACGAGTTGATCCGCGCCTACGCCATCTCCAAGAACAAGTACGTGACGTTCACGGACGAAGAGATCGAGACGCTGGAGACCGACGACAACCGCGCGCTCGAGATCACGGAGTTTGTCGACCTGCACGAGATCGATCCGCTCATGTTCGAGAAGGCCTACTTTCTCGGGCCTGCACCGGGCGGCGGAAAAACCTATCGGCTGTTGTCGCAGGCGATGAAGAAGCAGGACAAAGTGGCCGTCGCGCGTTGGGTTGCCGCCGGCAGGGAGCATCTCGTCGTCATGCGTCCGTACGAGAAAGGGCTCGTGCTCCACACGATGTTCTACGCCGACGAGGTGCGCGACTTCGGCGCCATCGACATCGAGGAGGGACCGGTCAAAGAAAAGGAAGTCGCGCTCGCGGAGATGCTGATCAATGAGCTGACGGAGAAGAAGTTCGATCCGCTCCAGTTCAAGGACGACTATCGCCAGCGGCTTCTTCAACGCATCAAAGCAAAGTCACAAGGCAAGACGATCGAAGCGGAGGAGAAGGAAGAAGAAAAAGGCGGCGAAGTCATCGACCTCATGGAAGCGCTGCGCCGCAGTCTCAACCGCGGCACGTCCGGCACGGCGCGGCGCGCAACGAGCAAGAGCGCGACGAAAGCAAAGGCCCGCAGCGGCGCGAAAAGGCGGAGGGCGTCGTAACGAATTCGCATGGCCGACCTTCTCAAGAAATACCGCGCCATGCGCGACTTCGGCGATACCCCCGAGCCCTCGGGCGGAAAACCGAAACGCGCGAAGCTGCCCATCTTCGTGATTCAGAAACATCACGCCTCGCATCTTCACTACGACTTCCGTCTGGAGATGGAGGGCGTGCTCAAGTCGTGGGCCGTACCGAAAGGTCCGTCCTACGATCCTGCGACGAAGCGGCTGGCGATGATGACCGAGGATCATCCCTACGACTACGCGTCATTCGAAGGAGTGATCCCTGCGGGCAACTACGGCGGCGGCAACGTGATCATCTGGGACAACGGTACCTGGGAGTTCATCGAGCCCGGCGACGATCCGGTGAAAGCGCTTCGATCGGGCAAGCTGACCTTTCGCATGTTCGGCAAGAAGATGTTCGGCGAGTGGGCGCTGGTGAAGATTCACGGCCGCGCAGGAAGCAAAGGGAACGAGTGGCTGCTGCTCAAGCACCGCGACGAGTTTGCCAATCCCGACATCGATGTCACCGAGGTCGCGCCACGATCCGTGATCTCCAATCTCACCGTAGAAGAGATCGGGGCATCGAAGCGAACGTGGCAGAGCAATCGTTCCGCTACAGGTCACGCTCGGACGCTCGCGCAGAAACTGGAAGCAGAAGAAAAGACGAAGAAGGCCAAGCCGAAAGCCAAACCAAAAGCGATCGCTACGAAGCGCGCGACCTCTCCACGACCAGCTCGATCTGCTCCAGCGCGGAAGAAAGCAGCTTCCTCTCCGACTCGAAGCTCGCCCTCTCGATCCCCTCGGAAAGCGGCACCCACTCAACGTCGTCGACCTCGCTGAGTTGCGGCGTCATCGTGCCGCCAAGGTGGTGCATGAGATAGAAGTCGACGCTCTTCTTGATCAGTGTGTCGCCGGCGCGAAAGAAATATTCGATCGTATCGAGCAGCGCGATGACCTCGGCGTCGAGTCCGGTCTCTTCCTTCACTTCGCGCAACGCCGCCTGCTCCGATGTCTCGCCGTGTGAAACCGCCCCTTTCGGCAATCCCCACCGCGAGCGGCCGCGCGTGGCGATCATCGCCACAAACGGCACTCCGTTGCGGAGGTCGATCACGGCGCCGCCCGAAGAATGCTCGTTTCGGGTTCTTCGGGGAGCATCGGCCATTTCTGTAATTCTACTTCCTCATCAACAACAGAGACGCGCCGGCTAGAGCAACACCGAGAAGGACAACCATCAGGTTCGACAGCGTGGGGACGTTGGCGGTGACGACGAACGAGGTCGGATCCGACGGCGTGCCCGTGGCTGGATCATCCGACTGACGGGTCGATTCGTTGGTGCTGTTCCAATCCGAGTCGTAGGAAGCTGAGGCCTGGTTCGAGATCGTCGTACCAATCGTGCCGCTCTTGACGGTCGCCTGAATCGTGATCGTGACACTGCCGCTTCCGGCGACGGTCCCGTTCCATGTGACGGTGTTCGCGCCAACGTTCGCTACGGCCGTGCCGCTCGTTGCGCTGGCAGCGACAAGTGTGAGCGACGATGGCAGAACGTCCGTGAGCTCGTTGCCCGGGTTGTCCGGCTGCTGCAGCGTGCCGGAGTTGGTCAGTACGATCGTGTAGGTCACCACTGACCCCTCGAAATGTACGCCACTGTTGACCGTCTTCGAGGGCACGATGTTCGGTGGTGTAGCCACGACCGTAGCGGCCCCTGCGGAATTGCTCGCACCTGCGGAGCTGACGACATTGACGTTGTTGATTACGGACGTCCCTGCTGTCGCGGCGGGATCGATGACGGCATTGAGTGTGAAGGTCGAGACCTGCGCGGCGATCATCGATGGAATCGAACAGGTAATCGTTCCCGTGGAGCCAACGGCCGGTGTCGTGCAAGACCACCCCGGATTGATAAGGGACGTAAATCGGTGTGGCGCGGTGAGAACGTCGGTCATCGTTACGTCAGGCGCATCACTCGGTCCGTTGTTCGTAACGGTGATCGTGTAATGCACCGGTGCACCTGGGAAGACGAGGCCGGAGCTGAACACCTTCGTGATCCCGAGATCGGCAAGCACCGCGGTCACGACGCTCGCGCTGGCAGAGTCGTTGACCGGGAACGAATCTTCGGCTGATGAGACGGTGGCTGTCGCGGTGATCGTGCTGCCGGCGGGAACCGAGGAGTCAACCTTCGAGACGACCGTGAACAACGCTTGCCCGTTTGGACTCAAGGGCGTTGTCAGCGAGCAGGTGATCGTCTCGTTGCTGCCCACGGCTGGTGTGCTGCACGACCAACCGGCGGGCGGAGTCAGCGATACGAAGGTCGTGGATGCGGGCAAGGTCAAATCGATCGGGACCGACGTGCCGGTGCTGGGACCATGATTCGTCAACGTCATCGTCCATGTCAGCTTCGCGCCGGCATTCACCGGATTCGGCGACGCCGCGAGCGCGATGCTGTAGTCGGCCTGCGTGGAGATGATCACGTCGACCTGGGCGCTGTTGTCGCCGGCTCTTGGATCTGGCGTCGTACTCGAGATCGTCGCCGTCGTGCTGTAGGTACCGGGAGCAGCCGAAGGCGGCGTAGCTGCTGTAATCGTGAACATCGCGGTGCCTGGAGCAAGGTTCGGAGTGGTGCATGTGACGTTCGCAGCCATAGTTCCGGGCGCGATCGAATTGCAGCTCCAGCCCGCAGGGACGATCTCCGACTGGAACGAAACGCCGGCGGGAAGAGGGAAGCTCAGGCTCATATTCGCAGCGTTGGCCGGACCTTCGTTGCTCACGTTGATCACGTAGTCGAAGTTCGCGCCGGCGGCGACGGGTTGCGGCTGCGCGACGGAAACCTGGATGGAGGCGCTGGCGGATTGCGCAGAGGCGGTGGTTGATGACAATAAAAATGCAATAATGGCGGCGGTTGATGCAACACGAAGCATAATTAACCCTTCAATTTTGGAAACTACCCGAAGCGCATTATGTCGCAACCGTAGCGATCCGTTGACGAATGCGTGACGTGGCGTCAAAAAAGGCGTAGGCTTTTTTTGGTCAACGTTGCGCAACAGGAGGATCCGGATGCCTTCTCTCGAGATCATCACCATCGCCGGCGTCGTCGTACTGGCAGTGTTGCTTTGGATTTACTTCCGCCTGCGCAGTAGTGATCGCATCGAAGAAATCATGGCGAGGCACCGCGGTTCGGCCAGCCTCTGCAGCCGCGCCAACCTCGTGGAAGGAATGGAGATGATTCCTGTCGCCGTCGCGCTGAAAGGCGATGCGATCTACTACGAGAACGCCGACATTCAGGCGTCGATCGAGTTGCCGCTCATCGAGGAAGTCGAATACGACGACGAGACGGCCACCGGTCACACACTTCCCGGGAAGGTCCTTCGCATCCGCGCGCACAACCACGTATTCGAGTTTGCGCTCGACTTGCCTACCGCCCGGCAGTGGGAAACCGGGTTCCCGGCGAGACGCATCGATCACGCCAGAGCGGTGTGACGGAATCACCGTCGTCGTAGCCGCTGTTGTGTGAGGTCCGCGTCGGGGTGTAGCGCAGTCTGGTAGCGCACCTGGTTTGGGACCAGGGGGTCGTAGGTTCGAATCCTATCGCCCCGACCAATTTCTCTTCTTCTCCGCTTCCTTGTTATCCCGTCCTCGTAGCTCAGTCGGATAGAGCAACAGCCTTCTAAGCTGTGGGTCGCAGGTTCGATCCCTGCCGGGGACGCCAGGCGTTTTCCGCGAGGATCGATGCTGATGCGATTCGTAGGCGAGAGGCTTTCCGGTACGCTAAAATGCCTGCATGAAGAAGACACTCTGGCTCGTTGTACTTTCGCTTGCCGCTTGCACGTCGAGCAACTTCACGAAGACGGGATTCGAAACCAAGACAAGGCCGCCGCTGCCGGACAACTGCGCGGTTACCGTGCTCGAGTCGATGCCCACCGACCGGCCGTATGAAGAGCTGGGTTTCTGCAGCGCCTCTGCTCCCGGCGGCGGCGTGATCTCCGACAAGACGCCGGACGCAATCGCGGAGCTCAAGCGATGCACTTGCCGGAATGGCGGGAACGCGGTCGTCTTCAAGTCGAGTGACGAACGCGGCATGCAGTCGCTGTTCGGTCATTCGCAGCAGAAGGTCATGGTACGGGGCACCGTTCTATTTGTTCCTCCCGCGGGAACCGCGGCACCGGCTCCACGGTAGCGAAAGATTCAGAAGACCCATCCGCCGTTCGACCCGGTGATGAGCGATCATGTGTCCTCCGGGCTCGCACTGTATGTGCGATTTCTTCTATGATCCCCGCCGACGCCATGAGGTGATTGCAATGACCAAGTCCATCGTGCTCGCCTGTTTGCTGCTTACTCTTCCCGTGTACGCTGCCGAGGAGGCCGACCACGAGATCCATCAGGAGCTTCGCGCAATCCTCGGCACGGTGCAAACCTCCATCAACAGCGGCAACTACGACGCCATGCTCCCGGTGCTGAGCAAGGACGTCCGGGCGACGACCATCACCCAGGAAGTCATGTCGAGACACGATCAGGTGTCTGCCTATTTCAAGCACTGGTTTGGGCCGGGCGGATTCCTGAAAAAGCTGAATATGACGTTTAACGCCGACGCGCTCACCGAGCTCTCGGCGGACAAGACGTGGGGCATCGTGCGCGGATCCGGCATGGAGCGGTACACGCTCGCTGACGGACGTCAATACGACATGCCGACGCGATGGACGGCCACTGTTGTTAAGGAAGCCGACGGCAAATGGCGGCTTCGCACCATTCACATCGGAACGAACTTTCTCGACAATCCCATCCTCGATGACGCGAAGCGGGCAGTGGTCAAGTACGCCACGATCACCGGCGGGGTCGCGCTCATCCTCGGCATCTTCCTAGGCTTCCTGCTCGGACGCCGCAAATAGGGCGCGTTGGGCCCGCGCCCCCATTGGCGGCGCGGGCTGCACGCCGTGTCGCCAGAGACTCCAATAGATCTGCAGGAAGCTCGGCTGATCTTGACTCCGAGTAGCCAGCCGCGGCAGCTCCGTCCACGGAGCGGATGGATCATTGTGGTGCGCTCGATGGTACTGATAGTTGAGCGTCAGCCAGCGCACGGGAGCCAATACGCGCAAATCCCACGCACCGCGCCGGACATCCCGCTCGCTCCATGCATGATCGACATACTGGAGGGCCGACCAGTGCATCGCAAACAGCCAGTGGGCGAGTAACCATCCCTTCCAATTGAGCCCCAGAACCAGAAAAATCGCTGCTTGGTATGCAAACGCGCAAAGCATTTCCAGCCAAACGCGAAGGGGTGGTAATTGTGCGATCTCGCGAACGTGCGGACCGAAGCCAAGTTTTGGTGCCAATCGCTCGATGAAAAAGCGCGATCGGTATATCGGCGTTCCCAGGAGATAAACAAGATTCGAGACCGGGATGCAGAACCAGTAGAGCCCGAGGAGATTGCCGCCATAAAGCCAGACGTTGCGGATGATGCGTGATTGATCGGGGAGGTAATAGTCGTATAGATCCGAGTCCGTCCTGTTACGCGCGTGATGGCCGAGGTGCGCGGCTTGCTGCATGGAAAACGAGGTGGGGAACATGGCGTTTGCAATCACGCCGAACCAATAATTTCTCCGAGCGTTGCGCGAGGCGACGCCATGCACGGCCTCATGCATCAGCGCAAAGGGAACATTCTTGACGAATGCGAACGCAATTGCGGCGAGTAGCATCACCCACCATCGGCCATGGGAAGCCAACCATAGGCAGCCGGATGTCACGACCGCCGACAACGTGAGCAGCAGCCAGTTGAACCGCTCCGGGATGACGCGGATGCCATCATCGCCTAACATTGTTTTCTCACAGGGCGAGTGCCCCAATGGCCGTGGCGGCGAATCGACTGCAATACGTATCCAGCCGTCGGGATGACCAACGTGAGGAGGAGAATGACGATAAAGCCAGCCGAGAAAAGTCCGGGCGTCAGAATGCGCCGCGCGGCGATCCACTCCATCAATCCAAGGCCGGCACCATAAACAGCGCCAAATCCGCCGAAGAACCACGGCGCATAATCGAGTGCAATGGCGGTCTCTCGACGTCCATTCGCCCACGGCTGGTTATAGACGCGCAAGATGCCGCTTTGCAGCGCTTTCACATCGTAGAGCACATTGCAGAAGCCGATCACCGCGCACAGGATCAGCGACAGCCGGACGATGTCCCACAAGGTATTTGCAGGCGAGCCGTGAATGAGCCAGGCGATCATCGCCGTCGCCGATCCGAACACGAATCCGTGGTGCGGCCGGAAACGGCCAAGCCGCAACCGCGTATCAAACTCCCATACGTGCAGGACGTTCGTTCCAATCCCCGGGACGATATAGGCCCAGAGGATGGGAATCAGCAAGGCAGTCATCGTCAGCTTCAGATCGCCGCCGTACTCGCGTCTCCAGAGCAGAAACGAGAGCGGCGCCAGAATGACAGGCGCGGCGTATTGATAAATCGACAGCAAGCGTTTCATTGCAGTCCGAATCGCATTCCGTGCTTCTTGGGAATCTCCTTCTTGAACAACAGCGTGTACTTCCAGAAGGCGCCCATGCGAGAGAGTGAGCGGAGATGGGTTTGTACATCCGCGAAGCGATGAAAGAGCGAGGGGATCGAATTGAATCGCGTCCGCGCCGCGTGACAGGCGTCGGTGAGCTCGTCCGGGCTCATCGTCCTCGGTCGAAACGCAGCGCGATTGAAACGGTAGGTTGGATCGAGCCACCACTTGCCGCCGTAGAGGTGACGCCCTTCCTTCTCCAACTTGTGATAGAGCGGTGTATTGGGATACGGCATGAGAATGTTGTAGGCGGCGAGCGTGAAGCGGCTCTCCAATGCGAAATCGACCGTGGCCTCGATCGATTCCTTCGTGTCGTGATCGTATCCGAGCGTAAATGCCGCCCAGCTCTGCATCCCATGCTCGCGCAGAATGCGGACCTCTTCTTTGTATTTCGTGAACTTCGGCAGATTCGGCGCCTTCTTTGACTCGCGCAAGCTCTCCGCGGTGATCGTCTCGAAGCCGGTGACATTGCCCCAGTTTCCGGAGCGCTCCAGGAGCTTCATCAGCTTCGGATTGCGTGTGACATCGAGGCTGGCCTGACTCACCCAATGAAGGTTCAATGGCGTAATCGCGTGGCAAAACTCTTCGAGCGCCTTCTGGTCGCTGGCGATGTTGTCGTCGATGAAGAAGATAAACTTCCGTTTCTGCGCCTCGATCTCGCGCAGAACGTCATCGATGGCGCGGACATAGTGCTTCTTATCGAAATATTGGCTGACTGCACAGAAGCTGCAGGCGAAATGACAGCCGCGCACGAACTGCATCAGCGTGAGCGGCAGATATCCCTTTCCTTTAAAGAGATCGCGGCGCGGAAGGACGCGGCCGATCTGACCGACGCCCGGAGGACCTTGATAGCGCGGCTTCAGCTTGCGAACGCGCGCGTCCTCTACGACTTGCGCCCAGACCGTCTCGGCGTCGCCCAGAAAAATGCTATCTGCGTACAGCGCTGCTTCCTCGGGCAACAGCGTGATGTGCATTCCGCCGAGAATGGTCTGCACGCCGCGCTTGCGGTATTCAGCGGCGATCTCATAGGCGCGGCGAGCCGTGTACGTCTCGACGGTGATCGCGGCCAGGTCGGTCTGCTCATCGAAGGGGATGCTCTCCATCCGATCGTCATAAAGAACACACTCGACATCGGGTGGCGTCATCCCGGCGAGCACCGCCAGCATGAGCGGCTCCATGCGACCCTCATCGACATAGAGGCTGTGTTCCATGCGGCCGATGTTCGGTTTAATGAATGTAATTCTCATGGTCGCGCCTTACATGCCGAGAAGCCGGTACTGCTTCTTGAAGATCTCGCGGCGGGAAATAACGTTGGCGATGGTCGTCAATCCTGCGCGGAATGGGGAGAACGCCGTCTCTGATGCGAACACCCTTCGCCCAATCGCTCTCCAGCTATAGAAACGCCTTCTTGCCTCGAAAACGCCGTGTGTGAGCTCCTGTGCACTCATCCCGCGCGGTTCGAAGATGGCATTGCCGTAGCGATAGTCCGGATCGAGCCACCATTGTGGAGAAATCAGCCGCCCTTCGGACGCGAGGCGATCATAAAGCGCCGAACCAGGTGTCGGCGTCAGCGGATTAAAGTTCGCGATCTCTAGTCTCGACTCCAGCGCGAAATCGACCGTCCGCTCGATACTCTCCTTAGTGTCGGCGTCGTAGCCGAAGACGAAGGTGCCATAGATGCCGATGTTTCGCGCGTGGAGCGCGCGGGCCACGCGCATGTACGAACCGCTGACGTTGTTCCAGGCTTTGTGCATCTGCTTCAGGCTCTCTTCATTCAGCGACTCGAATCCGATCAGTACGAAGGAGCAGCCTGCGGCGGCCATACGATCGAGCAGCGACTCGTCGCGCGCGACGTCGATGCTGATCTGGCACGACCAGCGCCGCTTCAACGGCGCCAGGGCGTCCAGCAATGCCAGCAGCTCGGATCTCCGACCGAAGAGATTGTCATCGACGAAGAAAAGCAGCCTGCTCGCGGGGAGCGTTTCGATCTCTGCGATGAGGCCTTCAAGCGGCCGCGTCCGGATCGATGTTCCATAGAAGCTGTGAATCGAGCAGAAATCACAAGAGAAGCGGCAGCCGCGCCCCCACTGCACCAACTCGACCGGAGCGTAGTTTTTTCCTCTGTAAATGGAACGATTGACTCGATAGTCGATGAGTGGCTCGTTATTACTTCCCTCGTATTTCTTCTGGAGATCGCCGGCAATAAAGTCGTCCAACAGCCGTTCCCAGGAGCCTTCCGCGTCGCCCATGATCACAGCGTCAGCGTGTTGCAGCGCTTCGTCGGGCAGGAATGTTGGGTGATAGCCGCCCATAACGACGGTAACGCCGCGCGCACGGTATCCATCCGCAATGGCGTAGGCGCGGCGCGCCGTGTAGGTCTCGACGCTCATCCCGACGAGATCGGGCGTATCGTCAGCCGGCACCGGCTCCGCCTTCTCATCGTAAAACGTGACGTCGAACGTGTATGAGCGCGCCGCCAGAATGCCCATTGCCAGAGGCGGCATCGCGTCGGACGATCGATAATCGCCGAGGTTGGGACGGATCAGAGTGAGCTTCACAGGAGAGCAGCCTCCGGCTGCATGGGTCGTCCGTTTGGAACCGCCTCACCGTCAAAACAGACTGCATAGACGCGGGCTGGATAGGAGATCGGCTTCATCGTTTTGATCATGGGAATGAGTGGATTTTCCGCATAGAGGCCGATGCTCGCTGCGCGCGTTCTGCAATGCGACAACAGATCGCGAAGCAGATCGCTGGCCCGGTGTTGCGTCGCTGTGTCTAGCGCCAGAAATGCAATGAACGTCTGATCGAGCGCGCCGCCCTCGGGCGGGAGGGGGATCTTGCGCAAAGCCTTTGCGTAAAGGTTGTAGAACGGCCTCAGCGTGCGGAGCGGCCGGCGATAATGGCGTGCCACGACTTGTTTGAACGCGCGCTGATCCCACAATGCTGCGACCCCGGAGTGTTCGTAGATGAAGAACGCGTGGATTCCAATTTGGCCGATCAGCGCGGCGCTGAGGACCGGCGAACATTGAAATCGCCTCGCCTGCTCGTTATAGAAGTTCACGATGTGCGGAATATCCGTGACCGTCGCTGCGCGCCAGAGATTCCGGCGTTTGCCATGTGCGGTCGCGACGGCGAACGTCACATAGTCACCCTGGTATTTGTATGAAGGGAGGCCGCCCACTCCTGACTCCAGAAGCCGCCGCGCGGTGGTGTTTTCCGACGCTACGACCGTGAACCACCAGGGCAGCGTTCCAGTGGTGGGAGCAAGCTTGCGAATCGACGCGTAACCGTCGCGTAAATAGCGAATCTTGCGACGAAAGCCAGGATTGACGCGCAGACCGCCAAGATACCCAAGCAGCTCGGCTCGCCCGTCGACGTGAACCGGCATCACAGAGGCGGTGTACATCCCGACAACCTCGTCGTCATCTTCTGCGATGACGGCCCAATCGTTGCCGAGCATGTCTTTGCCTGCAAAGAACGACGGCTCGCGCTCGATGGCCATATCGACCCAGGTGGGCATTGGATTTCCGCGCAACAATGAGCGCAGGATCGCGTCGTCACTCTCCGTCGCCAGCCGGAAGGTGGTCATTGCACCTCCAGCAGTTGGCCGCGCCAATTTTCATCGCCGAGCGGGTAGCCGTTGCGCTGCGAGATCTCATTGCGGTGTAGCGCGTTTACCAGGAAGAAATTACGAAAGACGAATGTGTCGCGCATATGGCGCGTGCTGCGGCGCATGATGTTGGGCCAACCATAGAAGCGGCGACGTGCGCTGACGCATCCCGCGGTCACTTCGTCGGGAGTCAGCGCCTTCGGCTGGAACGGCACGGCGTTATAGCGATACTCAGGATCCAGCCACCAGGCCTCGAAACGAAGTCTTCCTTCGCTCTGCAGTCGTTTGTAGAGCGGCGTTCCAGGAAACGGAGTCAGATGATTGAACGCCGCGATGTACATCCCCTCCTCCGTGGCGAAATCGACCGCCTCGTCGAAGGATTTATGCGTGTCGTGCTCGTAGCCGAAGATGAACGTGCCATAGACGAAGATGCGATGCTTTCGCAGGTTCGCCAGCGCGCCGCGAAAGCCGCTCTTCATCGTATTGAAGCGCTTGTTCATCAACTTCAGATTGTCTTCGTCGAGGCTCTCGAACCCGATCAGCACACCGCGGCATCCGGCTCGGTGCAATTCGGCGAGAAAGTCCTCGTCGTGCGCCGCGTCGATGCTCATCTGCGTGATCCAGCGAATATTCAGTTTCGCCAGCTCCGCCAGGAGTGGCTTGCCGGACTTGAGATCGCTGGCGAAATTGTCATCGACGAAAAAGAAAACGTTCTTTTCGGCTTTCAGTACCGACAACTCGGCGATGACATCTTCGACGGGACGCGTGCGATACGTTCGCGAGAAGAACGTCTGGATCGCGCAGAACTCGCAGGGAAAGTGACAACCGCGTCCAGTCTCGACGAGTCCGATCGGCAGATAGCGTTTCCCGCGAAAGAGCCGCCGATCGATCTTGATGTTCGCCAATGGCTGCTGCGCGCCGTGATAGCGGCGCAGCAGCGTTCCATGCCGCAAGTCGTCGATTACTTGCGGCCATGCGCCTTCCGCCTCGCCCGTCACCACAGCGTCGGCGAATCGCGCCACTTCTTCGGGAACGAGCGTGGCGTGGAAGCCGCCCATCACGACCGGCACGCCGCGCTTTCGATACTCGCTGGCGATCTGGTAGGCACGCGCGGCGGTGTAAGTCTCGATCGGAATTGCTACTGCGTCGGTGGGCGCATCGAAGTCGATCGTCTCCATCCGATCGTCGTAGAAAACCGTCTCCACATCCGGAGGCGTGAGTCCCGACAAGACGGCAATCGGCAGCGATTCCATCTGCCACGTGCGCACGTAGCTCTCGCCGGCGCGATGGCCGACGGCCGGATGGATGAACGTGAGCTTCATACGGCCTTGCTCAGAGCGGGCATCGCCGAGAGATGCCAGTCACAGTTGTAGAACTGCTGCAGGTTGTGCGCGTAGAAGCGGTAGCCGAGGTTGGCGGCGATGCCGAGGGGCTCGAACGCGCGCGCTTTCCAGAGGCGGCGCGCGATCGCGTTGTAGCGATAGACTTTTTTCCAGGCGTACTCGTGACCGGCGGCGAGTTGCTTCGGCGTCATGTTGCGCGGCTGAAAGACGACGTGCTGCCCGTCGTACAGCTCCCAATCGCGCGTGAGGATGCGGTCCTGCGACGCCAGCCGCTGGTGCAGCGGCGTGCCAGGGAATGGAGTGAGGACGGCGAAGCGCGGCAGATCGATGGCGTTGTCGATCGCGAAATCGGCGGTGATGGTGAACACGTCGAGCGGATCGTGATCGAGTCCGAAGACGAAGCAGCCCTGGATGGCGATGCGCAGCTCGTGCAGATGCGCGATCAGCGCTTTGTAGTCGACCGATCCGTTGAAGCGTTTGTTCGCATCGCCGAGCGAGTCGGACATGATCGACTCGAGTCCGAGGAGGAGACCGCGGCAGCCGGAGCGGGCCATCAGTTCCATCAGCTCCGGATCGTGTGCGATGAGCACGGTCGACAGTCCGAACCAGCGGACCTTCAGAGGGATCAGCGCGGTGAAGAGCTCGCGCGCGTAGGCCTTGTCGGCGACGAGGTTGAGATCGATGAAGAGAATCTGCTTCTGCCCGACCCGGCGGATGTCTTCGACGATCCACGATACCGGCTTCTGGAACTGGCGGCTGCCCCACGCCGTCGGCGCGATGCAGAACTCGCAGTCGTGTCCGCAGGAGCGCGTCGCTTCGAAAACGGCCTGCGTGAGGAAGTGTCGCTTGTGGAAAAGCTCGCGACGCGCGAACGGCATGTCGGGGCGATCGAGCGAGAAATCGGGCGCCATCCGATAGTCCGGTTTCAGCGCGCCGCGCGCGAAGTCGCGAAGAAGCTCGGGCCAGGTGTCTTCCGCGTATCCAACGACGATCGCATCGGCGTGCAGCGCCGCTTCGCCGGGGAGCAACGTAACGTGCGGACCGCCGAGGACGACAGTCTTTCCTTGCGCGCGGAACGTGCGCGCCAGTTCGTACGAACGCCGCGCCGTACCGGTGATGACTGTCATGCCGATGAGATCCGCGTCGAGATCGTGCGGCACGTCCTGGATGCCTTCGTCGTAAAGCGTGACCTGCGCGCCAACCTCGGGAGGGATGAGCGCCGCAAGCGTCGTCAGCGTCAGCGGCTGGTAGCGGAGCGACTTCTTGAAAATCCCGCCGCGATGGCGATAGAGCGGACCCTTCGGAGAGATGAGCGCGATCTTCATGATGGACATCCAAGGCGGTCGAGCCAATCGCGCTCTTTCCGCAATACCGCGGGTTTGACATCGCCGAGCCGGGCCCCTCGCCCGACCTGGTCACGCACGAAACGGTCGAAGAGATGAGAAACGGATGCACATCGGAGCGGCTGCAGTTGCCCGATGCGACGCGCGTAAGCGTACTGCGGATTGGCGTGTAAGCGCCGGTCGATCTCATCGATGTCGATCGCAACGCAGGCATCTGCGAGGAGCACGTATCCGTTCGCGCTCGCCTCCGGCACGAGAAGCCGGAAGCCGCCAACATTTTCAAGGCATGTGGCGACGAATGATTCCGTCAGCTTCTCGCCAACAAGATCCGAAACCAGCTCTCCTCGGCCAACAAACTCGAGAACCGGTCGTGTCGAATCAGAGAACCCTTCGCAACGAACGCGATCGCCGGTGCGATATCGATAAAGACCGCTGGCGGTCGTGGCGATGACTTCATAAACATCGCCGATCTCCAACTCGTGCGGCAGGTAGATTTCTTCGTCGCGCGCGAACTCGAAGAAGCCGTGCGCCGTCAGAACGGCTCTATCTGATCCATCAGGAATCGTTACGACACTCTCGGTCGACAACAATCCTTTCGGCTGCAGATGCGCTTGCGGTAATCGTCTCGCCACCTCCTCGGCGAACGGTTTCGACGCGCCGCCGGTCCAGCAACTCACGACTTTGAGCCGCGGCCACACCCTCGCCGGATCTTCGACGTCGTCGAGAAGGCGCAGCAGAAATGTCGGACTCCAGACGGAGATGAGCTCGAGGTCGCGCGCCGCGATGAGATGGCACAGCGTTTCTTTTCGCCATGTATCGACGTCGTTGATCGACGCCACGTCAAACGGCACCGCCGTCATCCGCGCGAGCATTGCGGCACCGTCGTCGCCGAGGTAGCTGCCATCCGGAAGACCGACGGGAACGCCACCGATCGACTCCGGCGCGCGCGTCGCGGGGCTGATCGAGAAATAGACGCTGCCGGTAATCCCGTACGTCTTCACCACGTCCGCAAACCATGGACTCACCGATTGCTGAAAATCGCGCAGCCCTTCGATCGAGTAGGGGATGAGTTTCGCACCGCTGCTGCTCCCGCTCGTGCGCTCGAATGCGATCGGGCGCCCTGCGAAAAGCACGTTCGCTTCGCCCAATGCGATGCGATCAATCCAAGGCGCGAGATCGTCGTAACAGACGATTGGGATGTGCTCGCGAAACGCGTCGATCGTTTGAGGGGATCGGTATCGGCGAAGGTAGGAGGTTTCGCGATTCCGATCGAGGAGAGATGCTAACCAGCGACTCGGGTATCGGGGGTCGGGAGTCGAAGTAGAAGCTACGGCTTCTTGCGAAGACGAATTCGCAGCTTCGCGCATCGCCGCAGCTTCGCGATCCTGCAGTGCGGAGTTTCTCCTCCGACTCCCGACACCCGACGCCCGACGCCCGCGGGAAGCCTCGCTCCCACCCCCCGTTCCCCACTCCCCACCCCCCGCCTCACGCCACATACCGCTCTTTCTGAAACAGTTTCAGCGTGAGCGGCTTCATGTTGTGCAGCTCCATCTCGCAGAGGCAGACGAGCTCGTGGCCGCGCTGATAGCCGGGATTGCGTTGGAGAAAAAAGCGCACTTCCTGACGATCGAGATCCGACGGAGAAGGGAGCGCGATGTCGGATTTGAGATGCCCTCGCGAGTGGTCAAACTCCACCACGCCCGTCGATGGGTTGTAATCGTCGGAAAACATCTCCGACGCCAGCGCGTCGGCGAGCGGTTTGAGATCGCTCCGCTCGACGCCCCAATGCGGATGAAACGATTTCGCGAACAGCGGAAGGTAGCGATAGGTGCGGTGTCCCTTGACGAGCAGAAACCAGTAGAGCGGCAGATCGGGGCGGTCACGTTTGAGAGCGCCCATGCGGCTGATCCAATCGAAGGCGAGCGCCTGCTGTCCCCAATGTGCGCGATCGACCACGGTGTCGCCCGAGTAGACGACGCGGACGGTTTGGGATCGCCATTCGCGCTCGAAGATCTTGAGCGTCGTGAAGCCGGCGAGCTGTTGGCCCGAGTAGACGAGAAGCGCTTCATCCTTGCGGGCGAGATCGCTCAGGAAGAGTGTTTCGGAGCTTCCGTCGTAGTTGTCGAGATAGAGGCGAGCCATCTCGAAGCGAGCCGCGTCATCGAGATCGGAGACGCTGGCAAAGACGGTCGAGTAGGGGTCTTGGACCATCGTCACAACCAGCGAGGATGCTAGCACAGCGCGATTGCGGCGCGTGGTTGCCCGCTCGGTTCACACACAAGAAAAAAAGACCGCCGCCCGGTGAAACGGAACGGCGGTCCTGACGCCCGGCTGAAGCTACAGCGATCCGCGGCCGGAGGAGTTTTCGGAGCGATTCTCGTCGCTGGTTTCCTGGCGCGACGGTCTGCGGTCTGATTGTCCGAAACTTCCGTTGTCGCTGGCGTGGCCGATGTAGTTCTGGCGCTCGGTGTCAGTGCCGACACCGGATGGTGTGCTGGCCGGCGTCGTACTCAGGTTGTCGGTCGAAAGCGGCTGCCGAGTCCGTCCGCGGCTGTGACCACCTTCGCGTCCGATCATCGACATATGAACGCGGTCGCGGCTGACCGCCTCGCCGCCCTTCCGTCCGGCGAGACGGGCCTCGTCGGAGGTAAATTCGTGAGCTGTTCCTTTTGCATGAGCGGCCCGCCCACCCTTGCTGGCGATCTCGCGTTGTTTCGATGCATCCATCGACGCGAAGCCGCGCTTGCTTGTGTTGGCCATGAGAATCTCCTTTGGGATGTCTGGTAGTACAGCGTGAACTGCGCACTACTGACCTGCGTAGCGGACTTATCGGGCTTCACGAACTGTGCCAGTAAGCTCCGCAATAACAAGGCCGAAAAATGGGCGTCGTGCATTGGCAGGAATCACTGTTCTACGACAAGCCCGCTCTCTTGCGAAGGACTTTCCCGCCGAGTTTTCCGGTCATCCGGCCATCCTGGAGAACCGGCACGCCGTTCACGATGACCGCGGAAATTCCTTCCGAAAAGTGATGTGGATCTTCGTACGTCGAAACGTCGCGGATCGTTTTCGGATCGAAGACGACGACATCCGCGCGCAT
Source organism: Thermoanaerobaculia bacterium (assembly GCA_034665065.1). Classification (GTDB taxonomy): domain Bacteria; phylum Acidobacteriota; class Thermoanaerobaculia; order Gp7-AA8; family Gp7-AA8; genus JADGNZ01. The sequence continues at coordinate 283,995 of JAXDGL010000018.1, forward strand.
CCCTTCGCGCACGACTCCGCGATCGGCGAATCCTGCGCGCGACGCCGCCAGCGACGTCATCTTGCGCACCGCCTCCTCGAGCGTGAAAAGGTGCTCGTCGCGCACGTAGTGGCCGAGGATGCGGGGGAAGGTTCCGTAGGCGCGAGGGTGCGCGCCGAATTCGCGCATCGGACCGACGACGGCGCCGGAATCCGATCCGACGGCGACCCACGGCTGCTTCATGGCCAGCTTCAAATCGTCTTCGCTCAGTCCGAAGAAAATCGCGATCGGCGACGAGTTGCTCGCCTCGAAGATTCGCAGCGCTGCTTCCGCGGGATCGGTTTTCATCGTCCGGGCGATCTCGTCGAGGCGCTTTCGCTCGAACGCTTTGATCGCCGGATCGGCTGACTGAATCCCTCGCACGAGAATGCCGTTACCGCCCTGGCTTATGTAGTTGCCGCTACGCATTTCTGTGGCGATGCGCGCGCGTGTGGCCGGTTCTTTCAGCCGCGCAACGAACGCCAGGTAGCCGCCGTCGAGCGCCCACGCTGAAACGATCGACGTCAGATCGGTCGACGTCGCCGTGTAGGGATAGATCTGCGACGCGACGTCGAGACCGCCCGCGCGTGCTGCTTCGATCTTCGCGATCACGTCGGCCATGTGTCCGCGCATCGTGCCGCCCGTCTTGAGGTGAAAGATGTTAACCGGGAGTTTCGCCTCGCGCCCGATGCGGAAGGCCTCGTCCAGCGCGGCCATGATTCCGCCGCTCTCATTGCGGAGATGTGTCCAGTACGAGCCTTTGTACTTCGCGACGACGCGTCCAAGCGCGATCAACTCGGCGGTCGATGCAAAGCGTCCGGGCGGGTAGATCAGCGCCGTCGACATGCCGACCGCACCAGCGCGCATCGATTCGTCGACGAGTTTCTCCATCCGCGCAAGCTCCGCGGCGCTCGGCGCGCGATCCGCGGTGCCCAGCACAATCTCGCGCGGATTGGCGGCGCCGATGTAAAACGCGAAGTTGATCGCCGAGCCGCGCTTTTCCACGACGCGCATGAAGTCGTCGAGCGATCGCCACGTGGCGTCGGGATAGCCAGGCAGCCGCGTGCGGTTCGTCTCCGCCGCCATCGCCTCATCGATCGGCCCCGGCGAATGTCCCTCCCCCGTCACTTCGGTCGTCACTCCTTGTCGGATCTTCCCCTCGAGATTCGGATCGAGCAGCACCGACGCCTCGGAGTGGCCGAGCAGATCGATGAATCCCGGCGTGACGACGTGGTTCGCCGCGTCGATCGTGATTGCCGACGTCGCGTGCGATAGATCACCGATCGCTACGATCGTGTCGCCGCGGATTCCGATGTCCGCACGGCGCCGCGGCGATCCGGTGCCGTCGATCACATCGCCGTTGATGATGCGGATGTCGTAGGCCGTTGCGGACGTATGCGCCGCGCCGCTGCCGTTCGGTGGAGGTGTCGCATCGGCGCACGTGAACGCGAGAAGGAGCGCGAGGGCGGTTCGCATCTGCAAGAGACGTGCGGGTGGTGAGACCGGTTCAGACTTCCAGTTGCAGACCGTCGTACGCGAGCTTGATCCCGGCGGGCAGCGTTGCCTCCACCGTCTCGTGATCGACCTCGTGCGTCAGATGGATGAGCCACGTCTCGCGGGCGTTGATCCGTTGCGCGGCCGAGACGGCCTCCTCGATCACGAAGTGCGTCGGATGGCGCGGGCTGATACGCAGGCCGTCGAGCGCGAGGATCTCAACTCCCTTCAATAGCCCCATCGTCGCCTCAGGAATCCCATTCGTGTCAGTGATGTAGGCGAAGTTGCCGATGCGAAACCCGAGGATGGTCCAGTCGCCGTGGGTGACGGGGAGGGGAGTGATCGCGATCCCTTCGTGAACGAACGGGGCGTCGATCTCGATCAGATCGAGCTGCGGTTTGCCGCCGCCGATCTGCGAGTCCGACCAGATGTAGTTGAACGCGCGCCGAATCGCGGCCGCCGTCATCGGATTCGCAAACGCCTGGATCGCATCGCGCTGCCGGAAGTTGAAGGGGCGGATGTCGTCGAGCCCCATGAGGTGATCGGAATGCGAATGCGTGAAGAGGATGAAGTCGAGCCGCGGGATCGGATGCCTCAGCAGTTGCAGGCGCAGGTCGGGCGAGGTGTCGATCAGAAAGTGCTTCCCGTTCATCTCGATCTTCACCGACTGCCGCATGCGCTTGTTGCGCGGATCGTCAGAGATGCAGACGCGGCAGGAGCATCCGACGACGGGGACGCCGGTGGAAGTGCCGCTGCCGAGGAATGTTACTCGCATTTGTCAGGATTACGGTGAGCGAAATATTGAATGCTTAATGCCTAATGTTTAATGTTAAATTTGAATGTTGAATGTTGAATGTTGAATGTTAAATGTTAAATGGTCTGGGTCTGGGCATCCATTCAACATTTAACATTCAACATTCAACATTCCGCTTCTCACACCATCACCCACTCGAACGCGCCGCTCTTCGGATCGATCACCATCGCCTCTCCTGCGTCGTGCCATGCCGGCAACACGGTGACCGTGGCCGGACCGGGTAACACGACCTTCTCGTGAAAATGTCCGAAGACGACGTGCGTGAAGCCTTCGGCGGCGCGCTGGCGGCCGTACGCTTTCATCCGCTCGATCGGGAGCTGCACCTTGTGTTTGAAATTCGACCCTGAGAGCCGCTCCTCCACGCTGTCGACGAACCCGCGCGCGACTTTCTTCGGGATGAATCGGAGGGAGAACTTCGATAGCGCGTTCTTCGACGCCCAGCGCCAGAAGCGGTAGGGGAGATCGCGGTCGTTGATCATGTCGCCGTGAACGATGAGGTACTTGCGGTCGCCGGCCTGCACGGCGTACTCCAGCCCGACATCGCTGACCGCGCGTTCTGCGAACGAGCCGTGGAGGAAGAAGTCGCGATTTCCTTCGACGTAGTGAATGGGGATTCCGCTGTCGCGTAACTGCTGCAGACGATGGAACACCTTCTCGACCGACGATGTGTAGAACTTCGGATCGGCGATCAGGTAGTGAAAGAGATCGCCGTTCAGATAGAGCGCGCGCGGCTTCAACGCAGCGAGGCGGTCGAGCCACGCCAGGACCGGTCCTTCGCTTCCGTCCGAGAGCCCGATGTGGGAATCGCCGATGACGAAAATCTGATCTTCCTGAATCAAACGGAGAGCTCCTCGATCGCGCGTTGCAACTCGCCGTGCGCGGCCTCATCGAACGCGCAGAACACTACGCGCTGCAGGGATCGTGCATGCGACCGGAAGGTTAGCGCTGTCGACACCATGACGCGGGCGCATCGGCCGCTCTCGAATCCGAACGCCGCCGGCATCGGCGGCATGGCCACGGAGGCGATGGCCAGTTCTTCCGCGCGTTTGAGCGCGGCCCAGATCGCGCTGTGAAGTTTGCTGTCTTCGTTTCCTTCGCCGTTGCGCGGCACGATGGCGTGAATGACGAACTTGCAGAGAACGTTGCCGCCGCTGGTCACCACCGCCTGTCCAACCGGCACCGATCCGTACTCCGCGACAGGTTTGCTCGCCGACGTCGGATTGATGATCGCGTCCACTTTGAGCGAAGTGATGTCGGCGCGGAGGAGGTCGATGTGCATGACTAAAGAGCGCTGCTCAGTTTCGCGCGCGGATCATCGCCATACGCGCTGTCGATCGTATCCGCCGCTTCAAGCACCTCGGCGGAAACATTCTTCGGCACGGTGATGGCGACGCGGTAGTAGTGATCGCCGGCGCCGTTCTTTTTCTTCACACCTTTGCCGCGGAGACGAAACGTCTGTCCGCCCTGCGTTCCCGCGGGGATGCGCGCGCGCACGGGGCCGTGGATCGTCGGCACTTCCACTTCGCCGCCGCGCATCGCTTCGCCGACTTTGATCGGCAGGTCGATGTAGATGTCATCGCCGCGCCGCTCGTACAGCGGATGCGGGCGAATGTGAATGAGCACGTTGAGATCGCCGGCAGGACCGCCCGCGGCACCCGCTCCGCCCTTGCCGCGGAGTCGGATCCGCTGTCCGTCGGAGACGCCTTCGGGGATTTTGACCTTGACGCGGCTGCCGTTGATCGTGAGGTCCATCGTCGTGCCGAGGATGGCGTCGCGGAAGTCGATGGTGAGCTCGGCCTCGAGATCGGAGCCGCGCTCGGGACCCTGTTCGAATCCGCCACCGCCGAAGAGATCGGAGAAGATGTCGGTGAAGCCGCCTGCGCCGCCGGCAGGTCGCCGTCCGCCGCGCGCGCGTCCGCCACCACCGGCGAACTGCGAGAAATCGAATCCGCCGAACGGACTGCCGGCACCCTGAAACGGATTCCCGCCGCCGGGACCGCCGCCGCGAAACGCTTCCTTGCCGAGCCGATCGTACTGCTCGCGTTTCTCGGTATCGGAGAGTACCGCGTAGGCCTCCGACATCTCCTTGAACTTGTTCTCGGCTTCCTTGTTGCCTTTGTTTTTGTCGGGATGAAACTTCTTCGCCAGGCTTCGGTACGCCTTCTTGATCTCATCCGCGCTGGCGCTCTTCTTCACACCCAGGATGTCGTAGTAGTCCTTTTCGGCCATGGTCGGGTCAGATGTTTTAGCACATGAATTGCTTCAGAAGCCGGTTGGAGAAAGAATCCACACTACATGTACGGATCACTAGCCCGCCGCAACATTCTGACGATGATCCTCGCCGGCGGTATGGGCGAGCGCCTTTATCCGCTGACGCGCGACCGGGCCAAGCCCGCAGTGCCCTTCGGCGGACGCTATCGGATCATCGACTTCGTCATCAACAACTTCATCAACTCCGGCTTTTTCAAGATCAAGGTGATGACGCAGTTCAAATCGAACTCGCTCATCGAGCACATCACGCGAACGTGGCGATTGGTCCCCGAGATCGGCCAGTACGTCGACATCGTGCCGGCGCAGATGCGCAAGGGACCGTTCTGGTTTCGCGGCACCGCCGACGCCGTCTTCCAGAATCTCGAGCTGATCTTCGATGAACAGCCGGAGTTCGTCTGCGTCTTCGGCGGCGACCACATCTACAAGATGGATGTGAACCAGATGCTGCAGGAGCACCTGACGAATGATGCCGACCTGACCATCGCCACGATTCCGGTGCCGGTGGAGGAAGCGCATCACTTCGGCATCGTCGAAGTCGACAGCGACTGGCGCGTCACCGGGTTCGTGGAGAAACCGAAAGACGGAGCGAAGACGATTCCGGGCCGGCCGGACATGGTGCTGGCGTCGATGGGCAACTACATCTTCAAAGCGAACGTGATGATCGACGTGCTGCAGCGCAACGCCTTGCGCGACGCGGCGCACGACTTCGGAAAAGAGATCATCCCGGCGATGTATCCGCGGATGAAAGTCTTCGCCTACGACTTCGGGCAGAACTACGTGCCGGGCGAGGCGGAGATCAACCGCGGCTACTGGCGCGACGTCGGGACGATCGACTCTTATTTTGCCGCGTCGCTCGACCTGGTGGCGGTCACGCCGCTGTTCAACCTTTACAACACGCAATGGCCGATGGTCTCGTCGCCGCTGAATCTGCCGCCGGCGAAGTTCGTCTTCGCTGACTCGAAGTCGCAGCGCATCGGAATCGCCACCGACTCGCTCGTCTCGGCCGGCGTCATCATCTCCGGCGGCACGATCAATCGCAGCATCCTCCATCCGCGCGTCCGCATCCATTCGTACACCGACGTCGACGAGTCGATCCTCATGGACGGCGTCGAGATCGGCCGGCACTCGAAGATCCGCCGCACGATCATCGACAAAGGCGTGAAGATCCCCGCCTACACGACGATCGGCTACGACATCGAAGCGGATCGTCAGCGATTCACGGTGACCGACTCGGGGATCGTGGTCGTGCCGAAAGGTGCGGAGGTGGCGGAAGGGGTGGCTGTTTAGTGCGCGGCCCTGGGGGCCGCGCGTTGTCGGTTGTCGGTTGGTTGCGCTTCGCGCGTTATCCGGTCTCCGTCCTCGTGGCGCCGTAATCGCACCGTGGCGTCGAGAGCGGGGGTGCTGACGAAGCAGCAGAACCTCGCATGCCACTGACAACGCGCGAAGCGCAATCAACCGACAACCGATAACGCGCGAAGCGCAATGACCCAACGCGCGAAGCGCAATCAACCGACAACCGAGAACGCGCGCAGCGCAGTAACACGATATCCTCCGCCTCCCATGAGCTCCCCCAACCGCCTTCGCACCGACGGGCGCGCCGCCAACGAAATGCGCCGCGTTCTCATCACTCCGAATTTCAGCAAACATGCGGAGGGCTCTGCGCTGATCGAGATCGGCGACACGCGCGTGATCTGCACGGCATCGATTCAGGAGAAGGTTCCGCCGTTTCTCTATCGCACGGGCAAAGGTTGGGTGACCGCGGAGTACGGAATGCTGCCGCGTGCGACGAGCGAGCGCACCGACCGCGAAGCCGCGCGCGGAAAGCAGGGCGGACGGACGATGGAGATCCAGCGTCTCATCGGACGCTCGCTGCGCGCCGCCGTCAACGCAGAGATGCTCGGCGAGCGGACGATCTGGCTCGATTGCGATGTGATTCAGGCGGACGGCGGGACGCGTACCGCGTCGATCACCGGCTCCTTTGTCGCGCTGGCGCTCGCGCTCAGCCGGCTCTACATCGACGGTAAGCTCGTGATCTGGCCGATCAATTCGTTCGTGGCTGCCGTTTCCGTCGGCATCATCAACGGCACGCCGGCGCTCGATCTGAACTACGAAGAGGATTCGAAGGCGGGCGTCGACATGAACATCGTCGCCACCGACAAGGGCCGCTTCGTCGAACTGCAGGGGACCGCCGAGGGGGCGACGTTCAGCGATGAGGAGATGACGGCGATGCTCGGGCTGGCGAAAGAAGGGATCGCCGCGCTGGTGGAGAAACAGCGCGAGGTCCTTGCGCCGTCGCTGGCGCGCGTCGATGCGCTCAGCCGCGAGAGGCTGACGAAGAAGTTCCGATAAACGCAAGGCAGCATCCCGCTTCTGCCGCAGCCAGCGATCGATTTGTGCGGGTCGCTCCCGATGTAGCACAGCGAGCGGAATGCTATCGTCGTGCGATGCGGCCCAGCATTGTAATGGCGCTTGTAGTTCTGGTCGTGGCTACGGCCATTCAGGCCTATTGGCTGAGAAGCTTCGAGCCGCGTCTCGTTACGGATAGCATCAGCTACATCGCACCGGCTCGAACGCTTCTTGCTGGCTCCGGCTTTCTCGAGCCGCAACGCCGAACCTGGGTCCTCGATGCCGACCCGGTCAGGCCGCTCGGGCCGGGAACGTTTCGAACACCTGGCTATCCAGCCACTCTCGCCGTCGCCTTCGCGGCTGGTCTTTCGATCGCGGGGATCGTCGGGGCGCAGCACGCTCTGCTCGTCGCGTTGAGCGTGGCGATCTATCTTTTTACGTTGCGGACGACGCAATCGATTGGCGTAGCGGCTACGGCGGGGCTTCTGCATGCTTTCTACCTCCCCTCGAGCGCCACAGCGAACGACATCATGGCCGATACGCTCTTCGCGCCGCTCTTCTTCACGGCCTTCGTGCTTGCGTACGCAGCCGGACGATACCCGCTCGCGGGTGCGGCGGCAGGAACAGTCGCAGGCCTCGCAGCGCTCGTGAAACCGATCGGCCTCCTCTACTGCGTCGTCATCGCATTTTCGCTTCTAAAGAGACGGAAATTCGGCGCCATGGTGCTGTGCCTGGTCCTGGCGATGGCAATCGATGGCGCGTGGATCGTTCGGAACCATGCCCAGACCGGTGTGGCGACGTTCTGCTCATTGCCCGGAGAGAATCTCCTGTTCTTCAACGCCAACGCGACGCTCCTCGTTTCGGAGCGCGGCATCGCTTACGGTCTTTTTGCACCCCATACGCAAACGGACTTCTGGCGTCACATCTATCGCCGCTTTCCGTCGCTGTTCGCGCTGGCTGAGGCGCGCATGGAGGCAACGCGTGGACACAAAGCAGTGCACGAGCTCAATCATGCAAAGTGGTCGGGTGTCTATGCCGAAGTGGGACGAGATGTGATTCTGACTCACAAAGGGGCGTACTTCGTGACTGCGGTCAGTGGAATCATCGGTACCTATCTCGATGGCATGTGGGAAACCGGCACCGCCAGTCTCGGTCTCGATCTCTATTTCTGGAAGCCGTTTCTCATTGCGGTCTCGGCATTCGCAGTGCTCGCCGCGATCTTAGGGCTGGTTGTGCTTTGGCGCACCGACGACACTCTTTGTGTTCTCACGATCCTTACGCTCGGATTCCTGACGATTCTTTCGTCTGGACCTGCGTCAGAACCGCGTCTCGGGATTCCGATCGCTCCTGTCTTCGCTATCCCTGTTGCCGTCGGTCTCGATGCAATCCGGCGGAAATCGCTCCACTCCCTTCGATTTGTTCGTGCGCGCTTTGGTGGAATTGCTCGCCGTGGCGAGGGTCGCAGGGCGTCAGGAGACTAAATGGCGAATGTCTTCATTCAGCCATCGGCCACTCTCGACCGGCCATCGGCGAGAGAAGCGCAAGCTATCGGGCTGACCGACCGCCGTATCGCTGAGTGGCTGTTTCTGCTCACGTTTGCCACGTATGCGTACTTCTTCGCAGGTGGTGGCTGGAATCAGAACTCGCAGTTCGATTTGACGCGGGCCATCGTCGAGCGCGGAACATTCGCGATCGATGTGTACGCGTCGAACACGGGTGACCTCGCGTTCACGCGCGGGCATGTCTATTCGAACAAATCGCCGGCGCTGTCGTGGATCGCGGCGATTCCCTACGCGCCGTTGGTTGCGATCGAGAGGGCGAGAGGCGCCGATCCGAATGCCGCGTCGTTGCTCACGATCAACGTCTATCTTTGTTCGCTAGTTTGCGTCGCGCTGCCGGGAGCGCTCATTCCGGCGATGCTCTTCGCGTACGGGCGGCGGCGCGGAATCGACGCACGTCAGGCTGCGCTCGCGGCGGCGGCGGTGGCCTTGGGAACGCAACTTCTTCCGTACGCGACGACGTTCATGCTGCACGTTCCTTCGGCGGCTCTTCTCTGCTACGCGCTGACCACGCCGCATCGCGCCCGCGCCGGTTTTGCCGCGGCGCTGGCAACGGCGATGAACTACCTCTGCGCGCCGGCGCTGCTCGTCTTCGCATTTCTCGACATGCGCCGCGCGGTGCGTTACATCGCAGGCTCGTTGGTTCCGCTGGTCGCACTCGCCATCTATCAATACCGCTGCTTCGGCAGCATCTTCGCGATCGCGATCGCGCACGAAGACCCGCGCTTTCTGACCCAGGGCGCCACGATGGGCGTGTTCCAACGTCCCTCGCTCAACGTCCTCTACGCGATCACGCTCTCGCCATATCGCGGTCTCTTCTTTTTTGCGCCCGTGCTGCTCGTGGCGCTGTTCGGCATCCGCGCCTGGTGGCGCGACGAGCGTCAAACCTGCGCCGCCGCGCTTGCCGTCATCGTGGCGTTCTTCGCGTTCAATGTCAGCTTCAACGGTTGGGAAGGCGGCTTCGGAATCGGCGGACGTTATCTTGTCCCGCTCATTCCGCTATTCGGCGTCGCATTGTTGCGTGTGCGATCACGCGTGCTCGTTGGAATCGTTGCGGCGATCTCGTTCGCGATCAACTTCGCAGCCGCCGCTGTCGATCCGCAGCCGTCTGCAACGATTCCTCGTCCGCTCACGCAGTACATCGCACCGCTCTTGCTGTCCGGTCATTTCTCGCCCGCGGTGCCGATCACGAGCCCCTGGTCCTCAGCGACGTTGACGGGCCATACCTCGGTCAACCGGATGACGTTCGACGAGGCGATCATTTTCTCCCGCCACGCTCCAACCTCTCCCGACTCCGAATGGGCCAGCTTCAACCTCGGCGAGTTTTTCTTCGGTGCCGGCGCGGCGCTCTCGCTGCTGCCGATCGCGATCGTCATCCTCGCCGGCGGATTCGTGATCGCACGATTGGCCATGCGATCAGCGCAAGCACCGTGAGGATCGCCGCAGCCAACGCCGAGTAAAACGAGGCGGGGAAATAGTCGACGCGCACATCCCAGTCGCCGGGCGGGATCGTGAAACCGAGAAACGTCCCGTTGACTGCAAGCGCGCGGATCGATTGGCCGTTGAGCGAGACGCGCATGCCCGGCCAGAACGGCTGGCTGCTGACGATGAGCGCATGCCGCGCGCTGCGGATGTGAAGCCGGAAGTCGGGATCGTTCGATTCGACGATACGCACGACCGGATCGGATTTTGGCGCGAGCAAATCCTGACGCATCCGATCGCTGTCGACAGGGAGGATGTTGACGACGGTCTTTTTCGACAGATCATTCTCCGTCAGCGTCTGCGCGAACATGCCGTGACGAAACTCGAGCACGATGTCGTGCGCGGCGAAGAAGCGTGGCTTCACGTCGAGGTTCTCGAAAATGCGGCCGTCGCGTCCGTCGTAAACCATGCGATACCGCGCCGCATCGTCCGGATTCAGATCGCGCGAACCGACGAGGTAACGCACGTTCAGATAGTTGAGCAGCGGCGTCTTTATGTTCTGCCATTTCGAGAAGTAGTCGTTCGTCTCGAGATTGGCGAGCAATCGAAGGACGCCGAGGTAGCGGCCGTTGGCCATGGGATCGTGGGTGCGGATGTCGGAGAAGCCGTACATGGCGTTTGCGTTAGGAAAGAGCGCCGCACCGATTCCAACGATGCGGAACGGCGCGCCTGCCGGCGTCGCGGCTTGCAAACGCTGCAATCTCTCGATGAGCGGGGTCTTCGGATACATCGCGTCGGCGGGGAGCACCGGATTCCATCCGTCCGACGCAGTCCACAGCTCCGCGATCAGCGCAACGCCGACGAGCATTGTTGCGATGTGGCGTGCGCGCCCGTGCAGCACGAGCAGCGCAGAGATCGTGAGCACAAGGATGCTGGGAAGGATGGCGATGATCGCGGTGTCCCTCATCGCCGCACTCGCGAAATCGGCGCGCAGCATCACGCCAAGAATCACCGCCGCTGCTGCGAGCACGCCGACGAGAAATGGTGTGGAGCGCTCGCGTCGCGTGGTGTCGATCGCCGCTGCCGTCATCGCCGCGCCGGCGAAGCAGATCAATAAACGCAGGCGCGCGTTCGCCGCCAGTTTGAACACGAAGTGAAAGAGCGCGCTGACGACCGGCCAGTTGAAGGCGATGCCGGTGGCGATGAGCGCGAGGATGACGAGAAACATCTCCCGGCTGCGGAATCGCCGCTGGGCGATGGCGCGAAACAGAAGCGCGAACCATGAGGCGATGCCGAGGATGCCGGCAAAGCCGGTGATCGACTCGGCGGTGGCGGGGCCGTTCGGCTTCTCGAACGGCGCGTGGCCGTAGAAATTCGGCTCGAACGTCGCGATCGCGGATGGGAAGTCGGAAAAGGGCGGCTCCTCATTCTCGTGAACCTGCAGCTCCTGGAATCGGCGCGACTTCTTCACCGTCTCCGCGAACGTGGCGATGAATGGCGACGCGATGAGCGCGGCGACGAAAATCGCAGCGGCGGCGAGCGCCAGTGCGCGCGTGGCGTCGCGCCATGCGACCGGCCGCTCCACGAACGCGATCCAGAGCGCGAAGAGGCCGCCGAAGAACGTCACATGCGTCACGGTCTCGGGATGACCGCCGTAGAGCATCGTCGCCCAGACGATGACCGCAAAGACGAATCGCGGATACGTGCGCCGCTCGATGAGCAGCTCCAGCGCGAGGAATGCCGCGGGCAGCCAGACCGCGACCGTGACGATCGGGAAGTGCAGCCACGTACTGACGAACGTGCAGAACGCGAAGGCGATCGCGCCGATCGCTGACGGGAGCTCGTCGTAGCGGCGCCGCAGGAAGAGGTACATGAACGTGAGCGCGATGAGCAGTTTCATTGCTGCTTCGGAGGTCAGCGCGTAGCCAAGAGGAAGCGGGAGCGCGAGAATCCGCAGCGTCGACATCGCCGAGCTCTGGCCGTTGGCGAGGAGCGGATAGCCGCAACCGGCGAGCGGATTCCAGAGCGGGAAGTGCAGCGACCGCCACGCTTCGCGCGCCTGATGCGCCCACGGGACGATCTGCATCGTCAGGTCGTTCATCTCCGGATTCGAGACGCCGGCGCGATGACTCCAACTGCCCCACGGCGGAAGAATGTTGATGAAGTCGACGGGGAGGTTGACGTACTGGCCCGTCATCGGCCGGAAGAGATAGATCAGGACGAGCGCATAGAAAAACGCGGCGACGCGCCACGAAAGGGCGTCACGGACAGCAGGACTCCAGCGCCGCGCGCAGAAAACCGCGATCGCGTAGAGCGCTCCGACGTAGATCCATGAGGCGTTGAACACGGGCGCGGATCATAAAGCAGTACGAGTGGGCTGTTTTAAACCGTTTCACTCGGAGACGCGGAGAGCGCGGGGTTTGCTTTTCACCGCGTCCCCCGCGTCTCCGCGTGAAACGGTTTGTTCCACTGGTTCGCTTTCGCGAACTCTTCTCCGCCTTCTTCTTCGATCATCTTCCGGACGAGCTGCGCGACCGCATCCGCGTGTGGCGCGATGTTCTCGCGGTTTGCTTCAATGATTGAAGACCAGACCGAGGCGTCGCTGCCGGCGAGGCGGAGAAAGGTCCGCAGGCCTGGGCCGATGAACCGAGGATCAACATCCTGATCGTGGAGATGCGCTGCCAGAGCTGTCGAGAGAATCTGCGGCAGGTGGCTCGTCAGCGCGACGGCGCGATCGTGTTCCGCTGCATCGATGAGCTCCGCACGCGCGTCGCACGCCGCGATCACTTCCTGAACAACCGGATCGTCGCGGTCGATGAACCACGACGCGTTTTCGAAAAGATCGCCGCGTGCGGCGGCAAGACCACGCTCCTGTGATCCCGCGAACGGATGACCGGCCACGAACGCAACACGATGCGCGTCGGCGGCAGCGCGCAGCGGCGCCATCACGCTGCAGACCGACGTGGTGAGCGAACGACATTGCGCGAGCGAGTCGATCGCGATGCCGACGGGTGTCGCCAGGATCGTAAGGTCGGCAGCGTAATCGAACGAATCGGCTCGGTCATCCGCCGCCTCGGCGCGACGAGCATCATCGACGGAGACGTTGGGATCGAGGTACGCGACATGCCATCCGCGGCGGCGCAACGCGATCCCGATCGAGCCTCCGATGAGCCCGAGTCCGGCGATCAACGCGCGCCGCGCGGAGGCCATCAGCGCGTCATCATGATCAGCGTGCGGTCCACCGTTTGCGATGTCGAGGCATCGAAGTACGGACGCTGGATCGTCACGCGTGGACGGTTTGGCTTCGGATCGATCTCGGCCGCGCGGTACGAGCCCACTGCCTTCGTCGGATCGAGTTTCAGATTCAGTTTCTGCGCGACCGAAACGATGCCTTCGACATCTTTCGCAAGATCGCCAGAGCGGTAGTACGCGGGCGGCTTCGCGGAGCTCAGATTGTTCGTGGCATCCGGCGCGACCTTGTTGTAGCCGTACGACTGCGCGTAAAACTCGGCAACCTTTTCGAGCGGCGCGTCGGTGTCGTAGATCGCGATCGGCGGCACGTCATCGCCCGGCTTGAACACTTTACGGGCCTGCTTCCAGAGGTCGGTCAACTGCGTCAGGTAGCGCGACCCCGGATAAATCGTGAACGAGAACGCCTCGGGCTCGCTCGACTCGGCCTTCTTCTCTTTTCCGCAACCGCCCACGGCAAGCGCGAGGACCGCGATGAGCGTTGCGATGATCAATAAACGGGATGTTCTGGACATTCATGACTCCATGGATGAGATTCGGATCGAGTAATGCAGCGGATCAGGATCCGGAACTCTGCTTCTCGCCGGTTGATTGGGCGCTCCGCTGCTTGACTCTAGCATAGGGACTATTGGAAGACCGATTCAAGGCCCAGCGGCAGTAGTTGGTCAATTCGGAAAGCAATCACTATCGAGGCACATCGCGGGTTGTACCCCATCCACGCGTCTTCAGCTTTGAGAATGTTGAATGTTGAATGTTGAATGTTGAGTGTTGAATGTTGAATGTTTTAGTGTGGCGCGGCCTCCGTTCATTCAACACTCAACATTCAACATTCAACATTCTTCTTTCGCCTCCCGCAGGCCGTCAGGAATCATTCCCGCTCTTCCGTTTCGGTTTTCTCGCCTCGCGCATTGCCTCAGCCACTTCCACCGGCACATTGCGCTGCTCCAGATCGATCTCGCGGAAGGCGATGCCGCCGTCAAATTTCCACTGATGCTTGGGGCGATAGACACCGATGTCGTGGACGCGCGAGCCAACGACGAAGCGGATGGCGCCGCGGCGATAGTCGAACGCGCGGCCATTCCGCGTGTGGACTGCGGCGTCGATGCGATACGTCCCGGCGACGAGATCGAGCGCCGGCATCACGAAGCGCACGCGCCCATTTGCTTCCAACCTTTCGGACATCAGCCCTTCCAAATCGGTATTCGTTCCGTACACGCACGTGCCGTCGGCGTGATAGATGCCGATGCCGAACACGAAATCGTCCTGCGGCACGCGTACGGTGACATCGATGTCGACCGACACCGAAGTGCCGGGCCCGAGGGCGACGAGCTCATCGCCGCGGTTGTCGACGAGAACGACGCGCGAGAGCACGACTTCGCCCGATCCCCAGCGCTCTTCCTCGCCGGCATCATCGCGCGGCGTGTCGTGAACGGGCGCCTTCAGTTCTTCCGCGGGCAGCCTCGGCGCGGCAATCTGCGTCGACGACACGGCTTGCAGATAGGCGTCGACGACGCGCACCGGATCGCCGATCGTCTCCGGCTCGCCGTGATCGATCCAGAGCGCGCGGTCGCAGAGATTGCGCACCTGATCGAGTTGGTGCGTGACGAAGACCAGCGTCACGCCGCGATACTTCATCTCCTGAATCTTGGCCACGCACTTCGCGGAGAACTCTTCGTCACCGACCGAGAGCACTTCGTCGATCAGCAGCACATCGGGATCGACATGAACGGCGACCGCGAATCCGAGCCGCACGTACATGCCCGACGAATAGGTCTTCACCGGCTGATCGATGAACTCGGGGATGCCGGAAAAGGCGACGATCTGATCGAAGCGCGCATCGATCTCGCGGCGTGAAAGGCCGAGCATGATGCCGTTGATGTAGATGTTCTCGCGGCCAGTGATCTCCGGATGAAAGCCGGCGCCGAGCTCGATCAGCGCGGCCACGCGGCCGTTCACCTTCACGCTCCCCGTCGTCGGTTTGAGGATTCCGGAGATGAGCTTGAGCAGTGTCGACTTGCCCGAGCCGTTGCGCCCGATGATGCCGAACGCTTCGCCGCGATCGACGGCGAAGGAGACATCGCGCACGGCTTCGACGCTCGTCTCCGGCGTCAGCGCCAGATCGCGTTTCAACAGTGCACTCTTCAACGTCGCGAATTGCGAGCCGCGGCCCCATAGCCGGTACGACTTGGAGACGTTGGTCAGAGCGATGGCGTAGTCGGACACGGTTTGATTATCGCCGGTCTTGCGGTTGCGCGGTGACGCGGTTGTCGGGATCAACCTCCCTACTCCCCACATCCCACGAACATTGACTCCTCCACCCCCCTTCGTTAGGCTCACTCAAACCCAATGGTCCTCTTCAACTACGCCACCAAAGAGATCACGGCGAAGATCGTCTATTACGGTCCCGGCCTTTGCGGCAAGACGACGAACCTGCAGTTCGTCTACGACTCGCTGCCGTCGAACAACAGGAGCAAGATGCTCTCGCTGGCGACGAAGACCGACCGCACCCTCTTCTTCGACTTCCTCCCCCTCGACCTCGGCAAGATCCGCAGCATGCGCACGAAGTTGCAGCTCTACACCGTGCCGGGGCAGGTCTACTACAACTCCACCCGCCAGCTCGTGCTGAAGGGGGCGGACGGAATCGTGTTCGTCGCCGACAGTCAGGATCACGCCATCGACGCCAACCTCGAGTCGCTGCAGAATCTCGAGGACAACCTCAAGCGACAGGGCGTGCGCATCCGCGAGATTCCGCTCGTGCTGCAATTCAACAAGCGCGATCTGCCTAACGCGTTGCCGGTCGCCGAGATGGCCGCCGAGGTCAATAAACTGGGCGTGCCGTATTTCGAGTCGGTGGCCACGACCGGCCTCGGCGTCGAAGAAACGCTGAAAGGCGTCACGCAACTCGTCCTCTCCCATCTCATCAAGAAGTACGGACTGGAAGGATCGGAGCCGATGGACAAAGAGATTCAGATCCTGAACCCGATTGCGTCCGCGGAGTCGCGTCAGCATGATTCGCTGTGGGACGAGGACGACGACTTCGGCACGACCGCACCGGCGGCGAAGCCCGCGTCGATGCCGCTGTCCGCGCCGGCACCGGCAGCATCGCCGACCGCGTCTTCGTTCGTGCTCGACGACGCCAGCGATGCGGATGACCTTCCGATGGTGGCGACGGAGTTGATCAAGCCCGCCGCTCCCAAGCCTGCCGTTGCGGGTGCTCCGCCCGGACCTTCTGCTCCGCCGCAGGTTGCGGCAAAGCCCGCGCCTCCGAAGCCTGCGGCCGCGCAGATCGAGGAGCCGTTCGACGATTTTCAGGACTACTTCGCCACGAAGCCCGAGCTCGAGGACGCGCCCCCGTCGCCGGGGATGTCGGTTCCCGGCGGATCGCGCTCGGTGTTTGCGCCGCTCGACGCGCCGCCGAACGATGTGCCGATGATGTCGATCGAGATCCCGCTCCCCGAGGGGATCCTCAGCTCGCTGCCGGAGCTCGGCGCACCGTCCGCGGAGCGTGCGGCAATGGCGCCGAAACCAACCGAGCGCCGCGCCACCGACGGCCTGGTGAAGGAAGTGACAGTGCCGCTGAACCTGACGCTCGAAGAGCTGCGCCTGCACCGAAGATTGCGATTGAAGATCACGCTGGACGTGAATCTGCTGGGGTAGGCGGCCGAAGTGAGAGGGCAGAAGTGAGAAGGCTGAAGTAAAAGCGCTTCTCGTTCCCGTGCGAAATGTTGATCACGAGCGAAGCGTTGTCCGACACGCCGAAGGCGTACTTCTACCTTCCGCCTTCTGACTTCTACCTTCGAAACGGAGGGGTGGCCGAGTGGTTTAAGGCAGCGGTCTTGAAAACCGCCGTACCGGAAACGGTACCGTGGGTTCGAATCCCACCTCCTCCGCCAATTCATCCGCCGCCGACGAGGAGTGCAGGCATCTCGCCTGCGGCCGATGGGCGTCTCGCCCGGCGGTAAATGCGGCTTCTCCGGCGTCCGCCGTCGCGCGAGGAATCATCGCGCAGGGAAGCCCGTGCAGCGGCTGCGTTCTGCCGAGCAGCACGATCACGATCAACGACGTCATCGCCGTCAATGGACCGCGCGTCCCCGACGTAGTGGCCGCGCCGAAGTTCTTCGACATCGCGGTTGTGGTGATCTCGCGCGATCGTCTCCTGACCGACGACGAGATGGCCGTCCTGGAGTACTTCGCCGCGCGCGGCGAAGCCACGACATCGCTCCCATTCACCGCCGGGTTTGCGCGCGGAACGACGAAACCGTTCTACCTCGCCACCCGAGGGCTAGGGCGCGTCGATCTTCGGTTCGAGCACCCGCCACGGCGGCGCGCGGCGCGGCACTGAGGCGAGCCTAGCAGTAAGATCGAAAGGGACGGGAGGTTGAAAAATGCGACAGGTCGTTATTTATCCCGGTGAAGACGGCTACTGGGTCGCAGAGTGCCCGAGTCTTCCAGGCTGCGTGTCGCAGGGCAAGACGCGTGTGGAAGCGGTTGCTAATGCACGCGAAGCGATTCGTGAGTATGTGCTGGCGCTCGAAGAGGATCATCTTCCCGTTCCTCCCGAGCTCTTCGAGACGATGGTGGTTGCGGTTTGACGAAACTGCCGGGGGTATCGGGCCGTGAATACGTCAATGCGCTCACGCGCGTCCGCACGCCGCAAGCATTCGAGTCACGTGGCTCTAGTCCGGGAGCGAGCCATTAACGGAGCTAGTCGTACCCCGAGTGGGATGACCGTCCGCGCCCATGCCATTGGTCTAGCAGCCCGCCAGGATGAACGAAAACGCAGCGAGCGACGGCGTCCCGAGTATCCACTAGTCCGGCTTGAAGGCAGCCTATGAAGGTTACAATTAAGCATGATTACGCCTCCACGCGCCGACCGAATAACCGTACCGGAGCGAATCGCCTCGTTGCTAGCCGTCAGCCAACAGCTGAACGGCTCGGTTCTTCTCACACTCGCGAAGTTCGAGAAGTGGCTTGAGGCAAACAAAGTCGTCTTCTTTCGCGAGTACACCGACCACGGGCCGGATCACGTGAATCAGGTGCTCGCGACGGCGTCGTCGCTGATCTCCGATGACAGTTGGACTATTGTCACTAGTGCCGACGCCGCCGTTCTGGTCTTGTCTACACTTCTACACGACGCGGCCATGCACCTTCGTGAGGATGGTTTCGCATGGCTCGTCACGCATGGACAGGCTCCAGCGCCAAGTTTTAAAGATCGTGATCTAGGGTGGCCCGAACTGTGGCGTCGATTCCTCGCCGAGGCGAGTAGATTTGATTCTAGAAAGCTTCACGATCTGTTTGACGACGACGCTCCAGCGCGAGTTCCGCCGCTCGACCGTCTGAAGATGACTGATCGCGATCGACTTCTCATCGGTGAGTTTCTTCGTCGCCACCACGCGAGGCTTGCGCACGAAATTGCAATTCATGGTGTTCCCGGCGCCGATTCGTCCCGTCTTACATTTGGCGAAGCAGACCCCGTGATCGCCGACATCAGCGGTCTTGTTGCCAGAAGTCACAACCTTCCAATTCGAGAAGCGAGCGATGTTCTCGACAAGCATGACCGGCGTACGAAGCATGGTGTTCACGCGCCGTTTATCATGGCGGCTCTTCGAATAGCGGACTACATCCAGGTTCACGCGGAACGTGCGCCCCGCGAACTGCTTATGGTCGAGCGCCTCCGGAGTCCTGTATCGCGGAGCGAATGGCTACTACACTCTACGGTCGAAAGCGTTCACACAGACGACGACGATCCGGAGGCGATTGTTATCGTCGCCAGGCCAGCCACGGTGGCCGAATTCGCAAAAGCCACTTCGCTCTTCCGATCGATACAGCAAGAGCTTGACGAGACATGGGCGGTGTTGGGCGAAATCTACGGTCCACGCGAACACCTCCGAAAGCTCGGTCTGAATGTGCGACGCGTTAAATCGAACTTAGATGACCGTACCTCGTTTGCGCGCTCGGTCGACTATATCCCCGTCCCGGCGACCTTCACGACGGCGGGCGCCGATCTTCTGAGCTTATTGGTCGGACCGCTATATGAGCACCAACCCGCCATAGCTGTTAGGGAGCTCTTGCAAAACGCGGTTGACGCAGTACGTGAGCGTGCCGACGCTAACGCGGCCTGCCAGTCGACTTCCGATACGATCACCGTCAGCTTGAGCAACGACGCAGCAGGAGATTCTTGGTTAACCATCAGTGATGCCGGCACTGGCATGACAGTTGACACAATTACTAATTACTTTCTGTGTGCCGGAGCGTCTTTTCGGCGAAGCGAGTACTGGCTCAGTCATCACACTGATGGTCGTGGCCATTCGCGTATCTTACGCTCCGGGCGGTTTGGTATTGGGGTGCTCGCGGCTTTCCTCGCTGGAAGCAGGATTGAAGTGACCACGCGACATTTTACCGGCGGGGAAGGTATTTCGCTTTCAGCCTCTCTCGATGATAAATACATTGAGTTGCGCAGGACGGAGTGCGAGATAGGCACAATCGTTCGAGTCCGTCTTACGAAAGAGGCTGCCAGATCAATGACGGGAAATCCCGATAGCTGGGATTGGTATTGCCTTGCAGCGCCGGTCGTCACTCGATCAGTCGATGGGGAAGTCCTCGAGCAGGCGGACCACCTCCCTTCCGCTGAAGCTGACTTAACTGGCTATCGTCGCCGCATCGATGCCAAGGGCTTTCGCGATGTCCAATGGGAGTATCTTGGATATGGAAAGCCCGACGTCGTTTGCAATGGAATTGCAGTCACCAGCATCGAGCACGAGTGGCGCGATGATAAAAAATCAGCCCAACTCGATCCGCTGATCGAGCGGCCGCATATCTCAGTGTTCGACGCCGATGGTAGCTTGCCCCTTAACTTGCAGCGGACGAGGGTACAT
Organism: Thermoanaerobaculia bacterium; assembly: GCA_034665065.1. Classification (GTDB taxonomy): domain Bacteria; phylum Acidobacteriota; class Thermoanaerobaculia; order Gp7-AA8; family Gp7-AA8; genus JADGNZ01. The sequence continues at coordinate 304,043 of JAXDGL010000018.1, forward strand.
CGCTGGCCATTCGCTGACGAATTGGTAGATAGTATCGTATGTAACATTATCGCGTTTGTGGCGATCCACGGGTCGGTCAAGAGTCCTCTTCGGATGTTGAGTCAACGGCATCCCGGTATGAAGACGACTGATGATCACATCGCCGACTTGGATGTTTCGTGGCTCTGTTGCACTCCACACGGATGGACAATCGCGCATCCGAGGCTCTTGGCGGCGACGACGAATCGCATCGTTCTGGTGGCTGCTGACGCTCGTCATGAAGCCGACGTGTTTCGTGCTGTCGACAAGCGGAAGAGTGTCGTGGTTGTCGTGACGCCGACGCCCTTCGAAAGAGGTAAATCGAGGCTGCAATGTTTTCTGGATGCCGTGGGTGATGATCATGGACCGCGCCGTCTTTGGAACGGCCGCGAGGTCACGGGATACAAGTTTGCGGTTTCTGGTGAAAACGAGAATGTCGATTACGATGGGGATTACTTCTGGTCGAGCCGAGTGCGGTGGCCTATTCGAGCAGAGGGAGCTTACGTCCGCTCAAAGGGGATGGAGTTCAAGCCCACGGTGAAGTTTTCCATAATCGAGCGCGAGCTAGGCCGTGCCACGGATTTTGTTGGAGTGGCAGAAGTTGAGCTTCGCTCAAAAGCGTCACATTCTAAGCGTTCGATTAGATCAAAAGTCGTTCGGAGTTGGCTCCGTCAAATCCCTAGCGGCTATATCCCATTCTCGCGCGTCGAGCGAAAAAAACTTCTTCTTCAATCTCCGATAGCGGAGCATGCCGAGATGTACTACTCGATCGGCGATAACGCGGAAGAGCACTGAAAGCAGGCGATTTTGCAAGCAGTCGCGGACGCACGCCGTTGATTGCCGAGACACTATTCGAGAGAGCAAACGGCGAAGAGGAAGCCGACTATCATCGATGTTGAGTGCTTGGGCAGGCGGATGGTGCGGATGAGACGGGATCGAACCTCGCCGATGGGTCTCGCCTGAGGAACTAGAAAATAGAGCAGACGCGGATTGCTGAGCGAGGCTGGTGATGCGCAAAGCATGTTCCGCTACGTCCCTCCTTTCGATTAGCATTCCTCCCGCCTTCAGAACGCCACATCAGAGAGAGGTTATCGATGGCCAAGCGGCTCACTTGCATCCTCGCGGTCTTGTTTTCATTCGGACTTTTTCTAAACGCGCAGCCGGCGAAAAAGGCCGTGGCACCCACGTCGGACTCGAAAGAGAAAGACGCGAAGGAAAAAGAATCCAAGTACGGCGAGAAGACCTTCGCCGGGCTCGAGCTTCGCGAGATCGGGCCCGCCCTCACCTCTGGGCGCATCATCGACCTGGCGGTCGATACTCACGATCCGCGCGTTTGGTTCGTCGCGACGGCCGGCGGCGGCGTGTGGAAGACGACGAATGGCGGCACGACGTTCGCGCCACTTTTCGACGCCGAGAAGTCGCACTCCATCGGTTGCGTGACGATCGATCCGAAGGACTCGCTCGTCGTCTGGGTCGGGTCGGGCGAGAACAACAGCCAGCGCTCGGTGTCGATGGGCGACGGCGTCTACAAATCGATCGATGGCGGGAAGAGCTGGAAGAACGTCGGGCTGGAGAAGTCCGAGCACATCGGCAAGATCGTCGTCGATCCGCGCGATACGAATGTCGTTTACGTCGCCGCGCAGGGACCGTTGTGGGCGCCGGGCGGTGATCGCGGTCTCTACAAGACGACCGACGGCGGCAAGACGTGGAATCGCGTGCTCAACATCAGCGAGAACACCGGCGTCACCGACGTGGTGCTCGATCCTACGAATCCCGACATCCTCTACGCCGCAACTTATCAACGACGCCGCCACGTCTTCACGCTCGTCGACGGCGGCCCGGAATCGTCGATTCAGAAATCGACCGACGGCGGCAAGACGTGGACGAAGCTGAAAGATGGCCTGCCGAAAGAAGACATGGGGCGCATCGGTCTCGCCATTGCGCCGCACAATCCGAAAGTCATCTACGCCACGATCGAATCGACGCGCAAAGCGGGCGGCATCTTCGTCTCGAAGGACGGCGGATCGTCGTGGAAGAAAGTCAACGATTTCAACGCCCAGGGGCAGTACTACGGCGAGATCTTCGTCGATCCGAATGACGATGACCGCATCTACGGCGCCGACGTCTGGGTGAAGGTCTCCGACGACGGCGGCAAGACGTGGCGCAAGCTCGACGAGAAGTGGAAGCATCCCGACAACCACATCGTCTGGATCGATCCTGCCAACAGCGATCACCTGATCATTGGCTGCGATGGCGGCCTTTACGAATCGTTCGACCGCGCGGAGAACTGGAACTTCAAATCCAACCTGCCGGTCACGCAGTTTTATCGCGTGAGCGCCGACGATGCGCTTCCCTTCTACAACGTCTACGGCGGCACGCAGGACAACTTCTCCCTCGGCGGCCCCGCGCGCACGACGGACGCGAAGGGCATCGCCAACGCCGATTGGTATGTCACGCAAGGCGGCGACGGCTTCCGTTCCATCCCCGATCCGAAGGACTCGAACATCATCTACGCCGAGTCCCAGAACGGCGGCCTGGTGCGCTTCGACAAGCGGACCGGCGAAGCGCTCGACATTCAGCCACTGCCGACAGGGAATCAGGATCCTCTGCGCCTGAACTGGGACTCGCCGCTCATCGTCAGTCCGCACGACAGCAATCGTCTTTACTTCGCCGCGCAATATCTTTTGCGCAGCGATGACCGCGGCAACGCCTGGCGCGCGATCAGTCCCGATCTCACGCGCCACATCGACCGCAACACGCTGCCGGTGATGGGACGCGTCTGGGGCGTCGACGCAGTATCGAAAGGCGCGTCGACGTCTTGGTACGGCAACATCGTTTCGCTCGCCGAGTCGACGCTGCAGGAAGGTTTGATCTACGTCGGCACCGATGACGGATTGATTCAGGTGACCGAGGATGGTGGGAAGAACTGGAGGAAGATCGATCACATCGCCGGCGTGCCCGACATGACCTACGTCTCGCGCCTCGAGGCGTCGCAGCATGACGTCAACGTCGTCTACGCCGCGTTCGACAATCACCAGAACGGAGACTTCAAACCGTATGTTTTGAAAAGCAGCGATCGCGGTAAGACCTGGACGTCGATCGCGGGCGATCTGCCGGCACGTGGCAGCGCCTACGCGCTCGTCGAAGATCGCGTCGATCCGAAATTGCTGTTCGCCGGAACGGAGTACGGTCTCTTCGTTTCGCAGAACGGCGGCACGTCGTGGTTTCCGTTGAAAGGAAACTTCCCGACGGTGGCCGTGCGCGATCTCTGGTTTCAGAAGCGGCACGACGATCTCGTCATCGCCACATTCGGCCGCGGCTTCTGGGTGCTCGATGATGTCAGTCCGCTGCGCGCGATGACGCCTGCGGTCGCCGGCAACGAAGCGACGCTCTTCCCAACGCGCGATGCCGATCTCTACGTCGAGCGCGCGCAGTACGGACTGCCGGGCAAGTCATTTCAGGGCGGATCGTTTTTCACCGCGCCGAATCCGCCGTTCGGAGCGGTCTTCACCTACTACCTCAAAGACGAACTAAAGAGCCGCCGCAAGCAGCGCCAGGAGGCAGAGTCGAAGATCGATTCGAGCAAGAGCAACGAGCCGGCGCGCGCGCAGACGCCGCTGCCGACGCTCGATCAGTTGCGCGCCGAAGAGCGGGAGCTCGAGCCGGCGGTGGTAATGATCGTGAATGATGAGGAAGGGAACGTGATTCGACGCGTGAGCGGATCGGCGAAAGCGGGCTTCCATCGCATCGCCTGGGATCTGCGCTATCCGCCGCCATCGCCGATCGAGTTGAAGGAACCCGACGCGGATGTCTTTTCGCCGCCGCCGGGCGGTCCGCTGGTCGCGCCGGGCAAGTACACGGTTCGTGTCGCCAAGCGCATCGACGGTGTCGAAACAGCCCTCGGCGTCGCGCAGACGTTCAATGTCGTGCCGCTCTATCTCTCGATCATGAAGGAGGGCGACCGCGCCGCGGTGCTCGACTTCCAGAAGAACGCCGCCAGTCTGCAGCGCACCGTGATGGGAGCGGGACGCATTACGGATGAAGCGCTCACACGCATCAAGTACATTCGCCGCGCCCTCGACGAGATCGCCGGACCTGATCCGAAACTCGTGGCGAAGGTGAATGCGATCGACCTGCAGTTGCGCGACATCAACGATCAGATCAACGGCGACGCGATCCTGCGCCGCTCCAACGAACCAACGTTCCCGTCGCTCCTCGACCGCGTCAACACCGCGGTCAACGGCCTGACGACGACCGCGCCTCCAACCGCCACGCACCGCGAGGCGCTCGCCGTCGCGCAAAAAGAAACGGGCCCGCTCCTTGACCGCCTGCACAAACTGATCGAAGTCGATCTCGCCGATGTCGAGAAACAGATGAACGCCCGCGGCGCACCGTGGACCCCCGGAAGAGTCCCCCAGTAGGAGTGCAGGCGTCTCGCCTGCAACCGCCGGGCGTCCCCGCCCGGCGGTGATGCGCGTCAAAGTGTCACTCACTCGAGCGGCGCACCGTTGTTTGTCGATTGATCAGAGTTACCTTTGGCCGGCGTGCGGTGTCGAAGATAGAAAGGGCCCGTGGAGTGACTGGTCTCGACCGGGTAGAAGAGAAGTTGTAGGAAGGGTCAAACAAGATGAAGAGACTCCTGATACTGCCACTGCTGCTTCTTGTTTCGGTCAACTCCCGCGCCAGCGACGATCTCGCAGACAAGCTGCTGCGAATGCCCGCCGCCGCAGGTACGGAGGAGCGAGCTCCGGCTCCGGCGAAGCAGCCGGTGGATCTCACCGGAGATGAGCCGCTGAGCATTCTGGACATGGCCAGAATCACCTCGCATCAAACGATCACGCCGGCCGTTCGCGCTCGGGTGCTGGCTCGGTTGAAGGCAGACCCGTCGATCATTCTCGATGCGTACAAATTATTGCCCGACGATGCGGATGCCGCAGCCGCAGCGGCGTTTGCAATCGGTCAGGTGAAAGAGACTGAAGCGAAGGACGAGAGACTCAAAGAGGTCCGTGAATGGATCCGACGCCGCGGAAACTTCGAGCGTCCGCAGTTGATCGCTGCGGCGTCGGCGGCGGACGACAAGGACGGCTGGATCGAGGGCGAGGAGGACATGCGCGCGTTGGCGCAGCTCGACTGGAATGCAGCCGCCCCGGTCCTGGCGCGGCTGGCTGCGGGTCGATCGCCACGAGTCTCCGCACTTGCTCACGTTCTGCCCTACGAACACGCAATCAGCACGGCGGACCCGATGGCCGTCGCGCAACGGACAGTCCTGCAGACGATCGCGGAAGATCGAACTTCGCCGGCGCGCGCGCGGACACTCGCATTCGAAACACTCCTGGCCAGCGAATGGAAGGACCGCGACCAGTGGTATCTCAAGATGTTCGGCGATGCGTCCCTCCTCGGTCCGACGGACGGGATGTACCTCTTGATGCCGTTGTCATCGCCGGTTGAGAAGAACCCCGATCACTGGATTCCGATTCTTGCCCGGCTGACCACATCGAGTGATCTCACCGTGCGGAGCAACGCGGCGAATCTCCTCGGGGACTTCCAGCTCGAACGGGCACGCGCAGACGCTCTCGCGCCTCTTCTGCCGTGGCTGAAGGATCCCGGTTGGGCAACGGAAACGTCGATGACAAGGTTGCGCCTCACGCAAAGCCTGCCTGCGGTTCATCTGTCCGCAGCGATTCCGGCGCTGCAGTGGATGTGTGAGCATGAGGAGGACGAAACGATCCGCGCTTATGCCGCCATGTCGCTCGTCGAGCTCTCCGCGCCTGAGGCCATGAAGTACGTTCGAGTGGCGTTGAAGAACGCCGATGCGGGCGCCAGCGCCGAGGTGACGCAGGCAATCGTTCGGAGTCATGTGCTCTCGGAAAACGAGATCGCAGACGACATCATCGCGTTCGCGGAGATCATTTCGACTCCGGAAGGCGCGCAGTCGTTCAATCAGCGGCTCTTCTCGTTGGGGAAGGAACAGAAGCCGTTGCCGCTCGATGTGGTGCTCGGCTACCGGCTGGCGGCCGACCCTCCCGACAGCGTCGTCGTCGCGGAAAAATTGCTCGGACGGATACAACAAGGCGACAGAACGAGCGCCGTGCTGCAGAGCATCATTTCGCAGATGAAGGTCCCCTCCGCGCAGAAGTACCTCGTCAGCCAGTTGGGCCGCGGCGTCATCGAGCCGTTTGCAGTTCGCTCGCTCCTCCTGGAACGCGCCGCCGTTGCGCAAGCGGCAGCCGAGGAGTTGCTGAAGGCGCGCGAGGAAAACAGCGTCGAGGCGGGAATTGCCGCCGTGATCTCAGGCGACGAATCGACGATCCGCCAGATCATGGAGGGCGATTCGACGGAGCAGCGAAAGGGAGTTCTTGCCGCTTCCCGCATCACGCGGCGGCCGCTCGATGTGCAGCAGGTCCTGAAGGCCGGTCGGGTATCAAAGCTGGAAGGCGCGGCGACGGCGTATCTCGAGGCGGTCAACTCTCCCGCGGCGCGCGACGCGTTGGCGGCGCTGCATCGTGGGGAAATGAGAATCTGGGGAGAGCGGCCGGGAGAGGACCCGGGGCATACGACGTTCACGTTTTTCGATGAATGGGAAGCGACTCTGAAGAAGCGGCTGAGCGAGGACGACGCCGATCGCATCGACGCGCTGGCTGTCGGCTCCTATTGGGGAGGGGACCACGAAGTCGTGGCGCTCGAGTTCAAGGGCGAGGCAATTCTCGCAGTCACGGGCCACGGCGACCAGCAACAGACGCGGCCCCTGACCCCGGAGATCGCCGCACGAATCCGGCAGGCACTGGCAAAGATCGACGCGGCATCACTCGCGCCGCTGTCGCACGAAGGGACGTCCGATGGAGCGCAGTACGAATTCGTGACGCTCACTCTTGATGGCGGGCATCGTGTCTTCATGAACAATCCGGCCCGAGACGCCGACGGTGCCTATTCGACGCTCGTCTCGACGCTCGAGACTCTGGCGAAGGAACAGAAGTAGTTCGTCCCTCCCTCCCGGAAGCAGGACACGTCAGAGCGGCGGAAGGAAAAGGAACGAGAGCGCCTCTCAGTTCGCCACGTTCGTAATTCCCATTCACCGCAGTTCGTCGTCGACCACCGAGGTGACTGCTTCGATCGGAACGGAGCCTTCGATCGACCGTCCGTTGATGCGAAAAACGCGCAAGCTTTTCGAGATCCCTGATCCGTCATTTTCACTTTCGGCCTGTCCCAATCCCCTTGAATCGCGCCTGTCCTATCCACGTTTCTTCGGAACGCACAGCCCGGCCATCAGGATCTGCCAGACATCGTTGAAGGCCACATCGATGGACTCGTCGCGCCACTCGGCGGCATGGACCGGGTGGTGGAAACGCGACGTGGCGACAAGGACTGCGCGCGCGGCGCTCTTCGGATTGACGCGGCGAAACGTCCCCTCCTTCACACCGGCCTTGATGATCGCCGCGGCCAACGCGACCAATTCGTCGACATGCGCAGAGCTGACTTCCTGGGCGTCCGCGGCCAGCGTGCGATAGGCGGCAAAGAGCTCGGGATCATTGGCTGACCGTCGTCGCTTGACGGCGATCAGCGCGTCGAACAACTGCCGCAGCCGCTTGGGGGCCGGGCCCTTTCCCGCGGCGATCGCTCGCAGCGGAGGCATCGTCGTCTCCACCCAACCTTTGACGACGAGCTGCCGCAGGTCCGCCTTGTTTGCGACGTGCCGGTAGACTGCGGCGTGCGTCACGCCGAGCGCCCGAGCCACATCGACGACAGTTGCCCTCGACGGACCAAACCGGCGGATGACATTCTCGGCCGCCGCCAGAATCCGTTCCCGCGTGAGCGGCGTGTTGCCAGAGGGCATGGTGTCTTTTATATAGCACCGTCGCGAAGCCATCGTGCGAAGCGCACACCTCAGTGCTTCACTCCTCCTGTAGTCGCGCCGATTCCGTCCAGCTCCGCCAGCGTATCCGGCGACAGTGACAAGTCACCCACAGCCAGGTTCTCGCGCAAGTGGGCCACCGATGACGTGCCGGGAATCAGCAGGATGTTCGGCGAGCGGTGGAGGAGCCAGGCAAGCGCGACCTGCATCGGCGTTGCGCCGAGCCGGCTGGCCACGGAAGACAACGTCGACGACTGCAGGGGCGTGAATCCGCCGAGGGGAAAGAACGGGACGTAGGCGATGCCCTGGCGGGCCAGCTCGTCGATCAACGCATCGTCGTCACGATGGGCCAGGTTGTAGTTGTTCTGCACGCACACGATCGCGGTGATCGTCTGCGCCTCGGCCACCTGCGCAGCCGTGACATTGCTCAAACCGATATGGCGGATGAGGCCCTGTTGCTGCAAGTCCGCTAGCACCAGGACCTGCGCGGCGATCGATCCCTCCTCGGGGCCGAGACCCGAACCCATCACGCGATAGTTGACGATGTCGAGTGCGTCGAGGCCGAGGTTGCGAAGGTTGTCGTGAAGGCCATCGATCAACTCCTGAGGCGCGTTCGCCCGCTGCCACGACTTGTCCGCCGGCCGGCGCCCTCCGAGTTTGCTGACGATTACAAGCTCCGGCGGATAGGGATGCAGAGCCTGCCGGATGATCTGGTTGGTAATGTGCGGTCCGTAATAGTCGGAGGTATCGATATGGTTGACGCCGGCCGCGACTGCCTCCCGGAGAACCGCTACCGCCGCATCGGGATCTTTTGGCGGCCCGTACACGCCGGGTCCGGCCAGTTGCATGGCGCCGTAGCCGATCCGATGGACTGTCAACGACGTGTTGGGGAAGGTGAAACTGCCACCGAGTTTGGCTTCACTCATTTTGGATTGCTCCTTTTCAGGTGCCCAGTCTAGCCGCGTCAGTTACAAATGTCGAATATTGAAACTTGTAATGACGACGGCCAGGGATATCTGCTCAAAGAGTCGCAGCTCACGGCGGTTCTGACGCGTGAACGATCGTGTGCGGTGCGCGTCCCAGTCCCCGAGCGCTTCGCCATTCACAAGCTGATCGTCTCCGCGCTGCGTTGGGCGATGGACAACCCGGCGCTCTCGCCGCTGCGCGCGATGAATTGCCGCGCCGCGCGGTCAAATACTTCCGCAGAGCGCTCGCCTCCGTACGCGCAGCGCTGGAAGAGCGCATCCGCGGGCATGGGAAGAGCTTAGCCCCTGACGATGATTTTGCTGACAAGATGGCGTGGTGGTGCCCTATGAAAAAAGCGTTGATCGTTCTTGTTCTGCTGGCCGCGGCGGTTTACGTCGCGTCGTGGTTCTGGGCGGGGGATGCGGTCGACGCAGCGGCGGCGCGTCCCTGGCCCGGCGGCCTCGGCACCCTTGCCGCGGTCCCCGGTCGGTATCCGCCGCAGCATGAGAATGACGCCGCGCGGACGCTGACGAAGCTCGCGGGTTCTCTCGCCGAGGACCGCGGCGTCACCGCGTACGTGCGACAGGAGATCGCGCGCGGTGAGCTCACCATCGCCGCGCCACCGCCGCTTGCCGACATCTCCCCGATCCGCGAGCTGCTGCTGCGCGAGCCCATCGTGTGGGAACGCGACCTCGTGCAACAGCATGGCGGCCTCCTGCCGAGGGTTGCAATGCATCACACGCTGATGCGCATGTTGGTCGGGAAGGCTCTGGCGCGTGCACGCAGCAACGACGGGACTGCATGGGAGGAACTGCATGCGGCGTGGAACCTGACGAAGTCACTGCACGGGCATCCACACCTCATCCCAAGTCTCGTTTCGATGTCGATGACGCGTGCGATCAACGCCGTGGCGTGGAAGATGCCACTTCCGGTGCCGGCGTGGTTCGGCGAGATGCAGGAGTATGACCTCGTGCCGCCGCTCTTCGAGACGCTGCAGTACGAGAACTGGCGGACGTGGAAGGAGCAGTGGTTTCCCTTGAAGCCGTTCGCCGGGAAGATCGAGCGCGAGCGCATTCTCACGGCCAGGCTCGCGCGAGTGACCACGTGCGGATACAACCGTGGATCCGAGGCAGGGGATCACACGGATCCGTATGGCCTCGACATCGGATGGCAACGTGCCTTCCGATACCGCGCCGAGCGCGAAGCCACCGCGAACGCACTGCGAGCACGTGCCGGCGAGCCGATCGCTGGCTCGCGTTGCAGCGATGGCCAGTGGAGTCTCGACGGAAACACGCTCCGGTTCTCAAAGGCGATCGCGTTGCCCGAGCGCGTCGATACGTCGATGCCGCTGACGCTGCGGGTCCGCGGAACATCGGTCAGGTGACGGCCTTCTTGAAACGACACGACACTTTTGCGCTACACTTCGCCTCTCAGCAATTCCTGAACAATTGATCGATCCACGGAACGGAAGGACGGTAAGCATGTCTGTTCAGATCGTCATCAAGCCCGGTGGTGTCTTCGAGAATCCTGGCGCAACCCAGAGTGATCTCCTCTTCTGGTACAACACCGACTCCGAGTCTCACTACCCTGTTCCCGGGTGCACGGGGCTGAAGGTCGAGCCGGGGAAAAACACGAGCGCCAGTCCGTATCTCGCCTCGCCCAACTATGCGAGCGCGCCTCCAGCCACGCCGCCCGCAGTGCCCTATTTGCCGCACACCTTCGATTACATCTGTGCCCTGCATGGCGAGACGGGGCAGATCACCATCGACGCCGATTCCGGTCAGGTTGTCACGCTGAACGCACCGGCGGCGGGCGCGGTTGCCAAAGAGATCGCCATCGGATCTGGCGGCACCTTCGCCACGGTCGACATCACGCAGTCGCAGACGGTCTTCTGGACGAACAACGACAACGTCGCCCACTTCCCGGTCCCGAATTGCACCGGGCTGCTCGCCAAGCCGGATGCGGTGACGAACGACACGCAGATTGTGCCGATCCCCGCGCTGCCGATGGCCATCGCCTATGGATGCGCGATCGCTGGACACGAAAACGAGAGCGGGACGATCAATGTCTACGGCGACCTTGCAGTCGCTTCTCCTCCGCCGGCGCTGTCGTCCGCGACTCCCTACGTTGCGGTTGCGGCGGCTACCGGCGGGAAATCGCCGTACGCGATCGTCCAGGACAGCGCCGTTCCCTACATCACTGCCGTAGACACCGTGCCCGCCGGCAGTTCCGCCGGCGTCAGCCTCGTACTGAACGCCGCTCCTCCTGCCGGGACGAAAGCGGTCAGCGTGCAGGTGAACGTGACTGACGCGCTCAAGAACAACATCACGACGACGATCCAGGTCACTCTGACCTGATGAGGATACGAACCATGAGCGAATCGATCATGAGATTCTCAGCTGCCGCGCTCCTCGCCTTCCTGATCGTGCCGCGGATCGCTTCCGCCCAGACCTCGCCTGCCTACATCGATCCCGGCGAGGTCCGCGTCGACGACGAGAAAGGGACCGTCATTCTGATGAACGACGCGGACCGGAACGTTCCCGCTCCCGTCGGCAAACAGCATCTCCGTTTCTATCAGGGATGGACGCTCAAGAATCCCGACAACAAATACCCGTCGAATCCGAGTCTTTTCGGACCCGGACCGACGATGCGCGCCGCTGTCGGCGGCAAGGTCTCGATCCTCTTCCTCAATACGATCAACGACAAGAATTTTTCCTACACCACCGTCACCGCGAAAGGATCGCCGAATCCGCAGGAGGGCTGCGATGTCGCCAGCAATCCAGCCCTCTATCCGGCCAAAGACGTCTTTCCAAACTGCTTTCATGGATCGAGTACAGCCAACATCCATTTCCACGGCACGCACACGAACCCCGACGGCCTCGGCGACAACGTTCTTGTGCAGGTCATGCCCGACAGGTCCACACCGCAGACCGATTGGATCAAGTACTTCAATGAGGTGATGGCCAGGAAGACCATCCCCGCGGCATGGGCGGAGATGCCCGCCGACTACAAGGCAAAGCAGGAGACGCTGGTCAAGGCACGCGGCAATAATCTCTGGAAATCCGATGCCCAGCAAATCGCCCTCGGGCAATGGCCGCAATACATCGCCGGCGGATATGTGAACACCTTCCCGCTGCCGGCATACACAAAGGGCGGTCCTTATAAGGCCGCACAGGCGCCGGGCACGATGTGGTATCACGCGCACAAGCATGGCTCGACCGCGCTTCACTCGCTGCAAGGGCTGGCCGGCGCATTCATTATCGAAGGCGCTTACGATCAGTTCTTCAAGGACTTCTATAAGACCAACTGGAAGCCGGGCTCCGAAAAAGTAATGGTGTTCCAGATGATCAACAGCAGTCCGAACCTGGCGCGCGGCGGCGTCAACTTTGCTTCATTGGGGCCGGGTCTTCTTCTGCTCAACGGTTTATCCAATCCCGTTCTTACGATGCGGCCGGGCGAAGTGCAATTGTGGAGGATTGTGAACGCCACTCCCGGTTCGGTGTTCAAGGGACAGGTGGCGCCCCCTGCGGGACCTGGAGCGGGGCCGGGCGTTCTCTTCCCCGACATGTTCTGCGTTGGCACGCCTGCGCCGGCCTGCCAGACCGCGGGCTTCCAGGTCGCACAGACAGCGAAGGACGGCGTGCAATTCAGTCCCACGAACTATAAGAACCAACCCTTTATGACCGGGTTGATCCCGAATCAATATCTGGCGCCGAAAGGACTCATCCTTGCCGGCGGCAATCGCGCCGACGTGCTCGTACAGGCGCCAAGTACGCCGACCACGGCTCCGATTCAATTCACGACCAATGGCGCACCGGCGTTTCAGGTCACGGTGGCGGGCACCCCCGTGACCGACATGAATCTACCCGCGGCGTCGGACTGGCCGGCGATGCCGGACTACCTGCTGGACCTTCCGCAGCCGACGGATTACCCGCACCAGGTGACGTTCGGATGGGACGCCGAGCCGGGCCGCGCACAAGTCGGCGGCGGCCGTCTCACATCGAATGTCGGATTGAATCTTCCGCCGCACTACACGATCGACAACAAACAGTTCGAGCAGTTCGGTCCGCTCATCGATCAGTGCGCGCCGCTCAATGGTCTGCAGGAGTGGGTTTTGGTCAATGAAACGACGGTGACCCATCCCTTCCACATCCACATCAACCCCTTCCAGATCACCAAAGTGGAAGCGCCACAAATCTCCGCCGACGGCAATTCATTTACGTACCAAACGTACGCCCCAACGGACAATTTCGTCTGGAACGACGTCGTTGGCATCCCTGCCGGCGTCGTCCTGGCAAACGGCCAATTCGCTCCCGGTAAAGTAACGATCCGCCAGCAATTCGTCGATTTCACCGGCACCTACGTCCTCCACTGCCACATCCTCGCCCACGAAGACCGCGGCATGATGCAACTGGTACGCGTCGTACCGGCAGACAAATACCCAAGCCAGTGCCAGCAAGCAATTCCGCATCACCATTGAGGAGGACGACGGGCAGTACTGTTGATGGCGGGAGGCGATAACGATCCGCCCGCAGTTCGTCGATTTCACCGGCACCTTCGTCCTCCACTGCCACATCCTCGCCCACGAAAGATCGCGTCCTGAGGCAACTGGTACGCGTGGTCCCGCGCACGCCTCGCGAAATGATCAAATTGTACAAAATGTGAAATATGAGAGAATTAGACGGCATTTAACTGGCAGGGAAGGGGATCACGAATGCCTCTGGGGCCGAGAAGCGAGCAGAAAGTCGTCGTGCAGGAGGGTGTGTGGCCTTCCTCGTCTATCAGGACACGGTGGCGAGATATCGTCGCCGAGGCGAACACGAGCGGAGAGGTCCTCGTGACGCACCATCATCGCGCCGAAGTCGTCATCGTTTCGCTCGCCCGTTACGAGCAGTTGAAAAGAAAGGCGGCGGCAACCGAGGCTCTATCCTCGCTGCGGGACGAGTTCGATCGCGAGATGGCGGTCCTTCGGCTTCCGGGCGCCGCGAAGAAGCTCCGAAAACTCTCCAGCGTTTCCCCTGAGCGAATCGCCGCGGCCGCGAACGCCGCATCGGCTCGCAGGAAACGACGGTAGCATCCCTGGAAAATGTGCGGACATCGATTGACAACGCCGTGAACGATCGGTCAGGCTCCGCTTGCTGAGACCGCGCAAGCAGCGAGAGGTCCGGGCGCTTCAACGGAGCTCGATCGCGCGACCGTCATCGGGCGCCATCATCAGAGTCCTCGCCGGCGTCAATGGCGCCGGCAAGAGCTCCCTCCTCGGTTCGGTCTTCGAGGTTGAGGGCCTGACATTCTTCAATCCCGATGAAGCCGCTCGCCGCATTCAGGAAAAGACCGGCTGGACCCTCGACGACGCTAACCCCGTAGCTTGGAAGTACATGAAGGAGAAGTTGGAGGAAGCGATCCGCACCAACTCCTCATTCGCCTTCGAGACCACTCTGGGGGGGAACACGATCCCCGGCCTTCTTCGCAGGGCGGCCGAGGCTGGGATGGAGGTTATGATCTGGTTCGCCGGTCTGGCCACTCCTGAGCTTCACATTGCCCGCGTGCGAGCCCGCGTCTTGAAGGGAGGTCACGACATCCCTGAGAAAAAGATCCGCGAACGGTGGACGCGATCTCGGGAAAACATCATCGAGCTCCTGCCGTTCCTCAGCGAACTGATGGTGTTCGACAACAGCGCGGAAGGCGACCCCGACCGACAGGCCGCGCGGCCTCCCAGACTTCTCCTGCACTGTAGCAACGGCCGTATCGTGCAGCCCGCTCTTGATGTACTGGAACAGACACCTGAGTGGGCTAAGCCGATCGTGGCGCAGGCGCTCAAGCAGCAGCGTTCACTGTGAAGTCTCGGCATCCGGGCAGTGGTCATCGGGAAGCTGAAAGGGTCCCTCGGTCCAACAAGCACGACCGACGCTTGCCGGAGAACGCCGAGGTGCACGTGACGATTCAAACCGCCGCCGAGGCAAGAACGCCGCTCGGCCGCCGCCTCCGCGCGCTGCGAGCCATTGCGCCGACAAGGTCCTGCACCGCGGCGATCGTTCGGCAAAGCACTTGATCGGATGGATCTAAAACGGAGGCCAGGCCCGGCAGTCCTACGCGCAGCCGCGGTAACTATGGTGTGGGGGTCTCCGCGAGAGATAATTAAGAATGTTGAATGGCGTCGAAGAGAAAGTGTTCATGGCTCTGGTGGTCGCAGTCTCGATCATCTTCATGTGGATCCTGTGGCCGTTTTATGGAGCCGTGTTCTGGGCAACGGCGCTGGCGATTCTCTTCATGCCGCTTTATCGCCGGCTGCTGCGGGGTCTGCGGCAACGGCCCACGCTCGCTGCACTGGCAACACTGATGATCATCCTGGTGATGGTCATCCTGCCGTTAGCGGTGTTGACGGTGCTGATGGTGCGAGAGGCTTCGGGAACCTATCAACGAGTGCAGACGGGAGAGCTCAACGCCGGCCGCTATTTTCAGCAGGTCTTCGATGCTTTGCCGGCCTGGGCCACCAGCCTTCTGGACCGCTTTGGACTGACGGAGCTGAATCTGATCAAGGAACGATTGTCTACGGCGTTGACGAACAGCAGCCGCGTTCTTGCCTCGCAGGCGTTCGCCATCGGCCAGAATGCGCTCGATTTCCTCGCCAGTTTCGTTGTCATGATCTATCTGCTTTTCTTTCTGCTGCGCGACGGAGAGGAACTGTCCGAGCGCATCAAGGCGGCGATCCCTCTCCGGCCCGAACACTCGATTGAGCTCTCGAAGAAATTTACGGCCGTCCTTCGTGCCACCGTGAAGGGCACACTCATCGTCGCCATGATCCAGGGGGCACTGGGAGGATTGATCTTCTGGATTCTTGGCATTCACTCCCCGATCCTGTGGGCGGCGCTGATGGCGGTCTTGTCGCTGCTTCCTGCGGTGGGAGCGACCGTGGTCTGGCTGCCAGTCGCGATCTATCTTCTCGTAACCGGCTCCACGTGGCAGGGGTTAGTTCTGATCGCGTGGGGAGTGTTTGTCATCGGCCTGATCGACAACCTTCTGCGCCCGATCCTGGTGGGGAAAGAGGCTCGAATGCCCGATTACATCGTGCTGATCTCCACTTTGGGCGGCATTGCCACGTTCGGCATCAACGGCCTGGTGATCGGACCGGTGATCGCCGCGATGTTCATCGCCATTTGGGACATTTTGTACCGGTCGAAGACAGCGTCGATACTCGAGAGCGCGTCGTGAAGGCGATCGATGCATCAACAGCACCGCGCTAATACGCGAATCGCGTCAGCTTCTTCGTCTTCAAGGACAATTGATACGTGCCAAAGCCGTCGGCGACGATCAAAGAGTCATCGGGTCCAAGGGTGACCGCGGACAGCGTGCGCAGCCCGGTGGCAAGGGCCTCGGAGACTTTGAACGCGCCATTTTCGAGACGAAAGATGTGAACCTTTCCGGTCAATGCGTCGGCTACATAGAGCGTCCGTGTCATCGGGCCGATCGCGAGCGACATGGGCCGCCCCAGGCCGAATGCGATCGCTCGATAAGAACCGTTGGTGACGTCGACCTCATACAAGACGCCGCGTGCGCTGTCGCCGAGGACGACGCGGTTGCGGCCGCGGTCATAAATGAGTGGGCCGGACGCCTCTGCCTCACGGATATACGCAATGCGTTTCGGCGCCGCGCCCTTCTGGTCGATGCTGAGCGCGTATAAGACGTTGGTGACGGGACTGATGATGTAGAGAAGGCGCCGGTCGGGATCGATATCGAAGCCCGCGCCCTGCTCGGGTGTCGCTAATTTCCCGTACGGCTTCCCGTCGGCGGAGTATTGGTAGATCGCCCCGGAGCGGCCGGAAAAGCCTGACACGAAAACGAATTCTCCCTCTTTCAAACGCGTCGAAAAGATCTCCACCGGCTCTACGCCGAACTCCGATGGAATCGTACGCAGCTTCCGCTTCGTGACCCCATCGAGAACGGACACACTGCCGTTCTTGAGCAGAACGTAGAGAGACCCGCCCTGATGCCAGTCCAATGCGATCGGTCCGTTGCTGGCGGCGACGGCCAGAGCCAGAGCAGCGAGCACAATCACGATGATTCGCGCGATCGGTTTCATGGATTCTCCGCTGCGGCGTTTTGTTGTCTCACGAGGCCGATGTAGCTCAGGACTTCTTTGCCGCCGCTGATGGCAAAGCCGATGAAGAACACCGGCAGGAACTGCCATGGGTCGAGGTCGAATTGCAGGATGACGAATTTGCTTCCGTGCGCGACGAGGAACATCGCGAAGAGCTCGGCCACGAAGGAGAAGATGAGCCCGCGCGCCGCTCGTTGCCCCATCGCGTAGAAACCTTTGAATGTGCCGGGAAGGAATTGCGCCGCCAGCGTTCCGATGAGCGATCCGGTGAACAGCGCAACGATCAGACTGAAGAGAGAGGGAGTGAAGCGCATGCCGATGGTCACCGGTTTGATCCGCTCCACGCCGCCGAGGTCACTGCGATAGTTGAGGACGGCCGTGACGTTCTCATGCTCGGCGTCGGGCTTCACGGATCCGAGCGTCGCCATGAGCGTCGTCCACTTCTTCGGCTCGAGACGTAGGCGCACGTTCGAGGTGTCGCCGGGACGGACGCGGATGACGTCTTTCGCCAACGCATCTTCAAGCTTCACATTCGAGGTCGTGACCCAGTAGCCGGGATGCGCGGCCGTGGCTTGCACCAACGAGTCGACGAGCAGGTCCTGATCGGGCAGGAGATTGTGCAGGGAGAGATCGATGCCGGCCGATTGCGACAGATCGACTTTGGCCGGCTTCGTTAACGAGGTGACCTCGATGAAGTCGCGGTTGGCGATGCTGTGCAGCGGCACGTCGAGCGCGCCGTCGTCGACCGCGGTGCCGATCTGAATCGTGAAGTGCGCCGTCTCGGATCGGTCGAGAAATGCGCCCTGCGTGTAGACCTGCGTTCCGCAGCTATGCCAGACCGGAGGATTGGCGCCGGCCACCGCGACGTAGAACGTGTAGTCGAAGAACTTCCCGAACCGCGCCGGCTCGATCAGGGTGGGATCGAAGTAGAGGAAGAAGGCGTTGGTCTTCGTCGGCACGCGTTGCAGCTTCTGAAAATTCGCCGGCGGCTGCGTGGCCACGCAGTCAGACTGAAACCTGGCCTGCAGATCGGTCTTCTTGACATCATCGAAGACGAGCACGCGATCAACCGCCGCCGCCTCACGCGCGAGGAGGAGGAAGGAGGCCGTCAACAAGAGCAGCCGTTTCATTCTGAAGTAGTAGTGTCCCACATCCCGCCTTCCGTATTCCAAGCGTAACCGAAACGAGGAAGAACGGAGTGGGCCATCGATGTCCCACTATGCGAAAATCGTTGGCCAGTCCGTTTTTCCGTCTGGAGGTTTCAATGCCCGACGTTGCCGATCGAATCAAACACATCGTCGTACTGATGCTGGAGAACCGTTCGTCGATCACATGCTCGCCGGCACCACGTTCTCGTCTGCAGTGAGGCAGGCCACGGTCGACGACTCGAATCCGGGAATCAACGGTGATCCTGTTCACGTCTCGTTCGACGCCACACCGGGCATTGACGCGGGTGGCTCAGTGTCTTGTTTTTCCGCGATCTATGGCTGGACAAGCCCATTTCACGTTTTAACACTCAAACTCCCTGCACAACGTTCGAAGCCGCGCCGATACGATGCGCCCAGCAGAAACGATACTCGCGCGTCCAAAGAATACAGCCCTTCGTTCGTCTTTCCATCTGGCCTCGCACCGATTACAAAGCGCGAGCGCAGCACTCGGTTACCTCCATGCATCCGTCCTATAAATTCGGATATTCGGAGCGTATAATGGAAAAGATTCGATCATGAAAACGGAACCGCGCTTGGTCTTCATCGCCTTGCTGCTCTCCGCGATTGCCGCTTGCAGTCGCGTGCCGTCTCAACACATTCTCCAACGCAACGGCCATACGGTGCTGGTCATCAATCAGCGGGGGCCAGAGGTCATCGTGACGCCTTGGGTCGGAGCCCGGCCTATGCACTTGGCCAAGGGTGCCATGGTGTCGATGCCGGTGTCGGGCGGCCCGGGCTCGTGGGACTTTACGATCCGCGATGCGACGAATGGAAAGGTCATCTACCACGCCTCGTTAGGTGCCGGAGGGCCTCGCATCGTTACGATCAGCGACGGCGTCGCGCGGCTCACTGGACCGGAATCAGGCGAGAAGGCCGTCGTGCGCCGAGCCCCGGCGCGGCCGGAGAAGCGATGAAGCGCCGCCTGATTCTCATCGCAGCTCTTCCTTTGCTTCTCGCGCAAAATTGCCCGAAGCCGGCTACGTCCGCAGGACCAAAACAGACGGTGACGTCCGGCTATGAAGTCGAGTTGGCTTCCGCTGCATCTCCGGACAGCACACAGTGTCCCGGCGGGCGTCTCACGATCGCTTCCTGGGGTAGTGTGTTCAACGGGCCGCTCGATGGCTCCGCACCGTTTACGGACGTGACGCAACAGATCTACGACGCGTTTCCATCCAAGCCGGAGCAGCCGATTGCCTGGGGCGGGGATCCGCTGATGGCGCGATTGCCGAACGGAGACATCCTCTACTCACGGCAAGGCAACATCGGACAGAATCCGGACGTCCTCGTTCAGCTTCCAGACGGCAAGGTTTCTGTCATCGCGCAACTACTCCTGCCTCCGGAGCAGATCATGCACGGCCTTCAGGGGTTCTGGATCTCGCACGACTGCGGACAACACTGGCAGGCGCACTCGACCATCGATGCCCAGAAGGAGTTCAACGGGGTTTGCGCCGTATCCCGCAAGAACGCGGACGGAACATTCCTGCAAGCGGGGTGGGACCGCGGCGAAATGACGGTCGATCCATGGTCCGGAAAGGTTTACTTCAACACGGACTGCGATTCGGATGCTCCGGATGGACAGGGATACACCACGCGACTTTTCGCGCTCGAGCCGAATTCGCAGACCTGGACCCCGTCGCCGGTCATCTTGCCGCGTGCCGCACCGGCGGTAATGACGGTGACGCAATCGGGTGCACTCTGGCTCTTTCACTGCGTGGAAGATCAGCCGCTGTTGTACCGCTCGCAGGATGGCGGAATGTCATTCCCGCCGCCGACGGTGGTAAATGCGAAATTGCCCGCGTCCAATAGGCCTGCGTGCGGCTCGGTTGTCAACGCCACTCCCGAGCGCGAGAAGATCGCCGGGCATGGCTCCGAGGAGTTGGCCGGGCATCAGGAAGTCCTCGTGTACGACTATGGACTGGCGCGATCGGGAGTCGAATCGGTACGCGTCACCTATCCCACGCTCGACGGCGGGCGTGCACATCTCGTGAGCGTCGCAGCAACGCACAAATCGAACGACGACGAGCTGTTCATCCTCAACCTCGTGAATCGCTTCACCCAGGAAGCGGCCGACGGGTCAGAGATTCACGAGACGTTCATTGAGCGCGACGATGTCGGCGCTGAGAAGTCGCCAAATCTGACCGCGCTTCTGTATTGGCTGGAATCGAGTCCCGGTCAGAACCAGTTGCGCGTGCGCTACAGCGTGGTTCGCGCGGGAATCAATTACGAAGGCGCGAAGACCCTGGGTGCCGCCTGGACTCCGGCGTTCGACTCCTCATTCCCCATGACGAACTGGGCCGGCGACTATCAGAACGGAGCGTATGTCTGCAAGGACCACAAGATGAACTTCGTTCTCGTCTGGCCAGAATCGGATCCCGCGATCACGGCGCCGAACGTCGGCATCCACTTCGCCACAGTGGCGGTGGATGAGGGTTGTTGAAGGGAGCGGAGGTTGATTGGTCGGGCAGGGGGGATTTGAACCCCCGACCACCTGAACCCCATTTCCGCGTCTGTCTCGGGCATACGCGGATATCTCCTGACCGGAGCGTCTTGCCTCGGTCTGGACTTGTCTGCACCGCGCGAATTAGACGCGCGTTTAAACGCGCCGCAGGCTCCCAAAGTGGCGTAATCACCGCTGCCACCGGCAGTCCCGAGCGACGACTCTGCCGTAACGGGATCAGTCATAGTCAATGTCGTCAAAGAGGCGGTCGCCGCGCCAGTCGTTGCCGCGGTGCCGCTTGCGCTCGATCTCGCTGCTGCCGAAAACCGAGTCCATAACCTCCTTGCTCAGCCGGAATGGCGGGAGTTTGACGCCCTCTTTCTCGAGATCCTCGAAGATCTTCTGAAAGCTGACGCCCAACTGATCTGACCTCGAGCGCTCGCCGATATGGATTCCCACCACGCGGCGCTTCTCGTCAAATACCGGCGCGCCGGAGGAGCCATTGAGGGTGATGGTTTTGTAGCGGAAGAGATGGGGGAAGTCGGGTACGTGGTAGTTGGCCGGAATGTAGCCTTCGGCGAATTGGAGGAGGTCGCCCTGAGGATGCTGGACGACGAAAACGCGTCCGGCGGCGGGCGCGTCAGCGCGGCTGCAGTTGTTCCAGCCGCGGATACGGTGTGAATACGGAAGAAAGGTCAGACCCATAGGACGATCGAGCCGGACCAGGATGTAGTCGAGCTCATTGTCATCGAATCGACGCGTACATCGGGAGTTCACCTTGATGGACGAGGCGACGACGTCCGGTTGACGGGTGAAGGGAATGTGCCGGAGCCCGCAGGAATCCCCTTTTGCCCGAGTTTGCTTCTTCCTGTTCCATATGAACTGATCGAACAGGACCGTCACGTCATCGGGATCGGCGAAGATGGTGGAGGTTCCGAGCAGCGCGTGTGCCGAGGTGAGCATGAGGTCCGGTCCGACGAGGACACCCGTGGCACTCATACCCCGCTTCCGGTGGATGAGACACACGCGCCGCGACAGCTTCATGAACTCGACGGCGCGCGGATCGACCGGCCGGAGATCGAGAATATCGTCGTCGAATGCGTCCCGTCCGTGCTGCGGATCCGGATGGACGTGCAAGAGCGTGGCAGGCTTGGTGGATTCGTTCATCTGTCACCTCCCGAGGTGGCATCTGCTAAGGCCACGGGCTTGCAGTCGTCGGCTCGGCACTGGTGTATGTCGTTCTGCGGCACCACACGCTTGCCAACCGCAATGTCCAGGAGGTTGTAGTGGAGGTCGAAGTCTTCCGACCGCGGCCTCAGCACCGGCCCAATCCGCCTCACGGGGTCGAAGCGTTCCGGCGTATCCAATACACGCACCTCGTCCTCCGGGTCGTTACCCATGCGCAGTTCGATTGTCGTTTTGTGCTTCGGCCACTTCAGCACCAAGTGGTCTTTCTGCGGGCCGGTTACCGGCGTGTCCTTCCTCAACTCTTTGAACCGGATCGTGACCTCCTCGGTCTTTTCGGGATAGAGGATGTCGACGATGAGCTCGTCCGCCAGAACGCGCGGGAGGCCATGGATCGCGTTGCCCTTAACATCGATGAATGTTTTCGGGTGCACGGTGTCACACGGGAAGTTCGCTTGCAGCGTCCCGGTCTCCAACTCGACGACGGCCGCTACTTCGCTGCCGAAGTTATCCGCGGCTGGATCGGCCGTGCTCTTGAGCGGTGCGGGCTCAGAGAGGATGTCGCGGATGTCGGCCAACCAGCGGATGTCGTTCGCTGGCGCGACGTCGAGTGAGCCGGGCCGATCCGCCAGCGGGCGTTCCTTGGGATCGATGAAGTATTTGATGCCCGTCTCCAGCCTGTCCGGCAGATCGATGACAACCCGGGCGTTCCGAAAGTAGTAAATGAAATGTTCGCCCCCCTCGCAGACAACAACAGTTTCGGACGGCCACGGAGGATCGACGAGCAGTGACCTCGCGACATGCACGAACGGAGAGTGGTCGGGAATCGTCGCTCCCCAGTCATTGACTTGCTTTTCTTTCTCGCCCTCATGCTCTTTCTCAATATTTGCCGGCATGATGATGAATGCCTTTTCGGACGCCTTCTTGGAATTTGCTTCGTCGGCAGGCATCTTGGTGTTTGTTTTGTCGGGCGGCTTCTTGCCGTTCCTCGGCGGCCCCGGTGTCAATGTGCAGATACCGCTAAAGATGATTCTCAATGTCTTGTCCGCCATGCTTTCTCCCTCCAAAACTCGAACTCAGAATCCAGCGCCAATCAAGCGAAGCGAAGCCCAATCACGAAATGGGACACCATGGCGCAACATAGCCAGCTGCGCCTGACGGAGCGACTCAGCGGGAGTGTCGCCGCGCAAAAGACGCTCGTGGAACGTGCGTGCGGCGAGGTGTGCAGCGCTGTCGTCGATCGGCCACAGCGTTCCGACCACAAGAGGAACGCCGGCGGCGAAGAACGAGCGGGCGATGGTGATGCTCCCCTCCGACTTGAGAACCGGACCGCTGTCTGTTTCGCACGCGGAGAGGTAGACCAGACGCATCCTCGGCATCACGGCGTCGGCGATGTCGGCCGTTCCCAACCGTGCCCGCGGCGACTCGCCAAGCCGCAGCGTCCGCGATGACGGATCGGCGTCGATCACCGTGTGTCCCGCGAATTGGAGAATCGTTGTCTTTTGGATCTCTTGCAACAGCGACGCGCCGGTAGCGGCCGAACCGTCGATGACGCGCGCGCGGCGGTAAAGGCGGGCGATCGACATCGCTTCTCCGGCCGCCTCGGGAAGCGCGGATTCGCCCGCGTCGCCCGCCGAGGCCTTCACGACAACGACCTCCTCGTCTCTCGTCAATTGCTCCGACCAACGCGCACGGCTCCGAACGAAGAGCGCAGCGCTCGGCGTAATGGCGGTCGCGTACGCATCCAGAAGAGATCGGTTCCGCATGCCGTCGTGCAGCGCACTGAAGGCGACGCGTTCCAGTTCGTCGTCCGGCACAATGACCAGCGCCTTCGAGTCGCCGAGCGCTGGCTCGATCGCCCGTACGAGCGCGTCGTAGAGAAACGACGCGTTGAGCTGAAAGTCGGCAACGGCCGCGGTGATGTCTGCGATGGCAGACGGCAAGGCGATCGTCTCGAACCGGTCGGGTTTGACGACCCAGACGACGATGCGGTTGCGCAGAACGCGGTATTCAACCAAGGCGGTGCCGGCCGGGAGAGCGCTCTGAATGTCCGGAAGCGATACTTCCGGTCCAGTGCCGCGCCAGCGGGCTTTCGGCGAGTCGACCAACTCGCGGACACGCCGGCGGTCCGAGGTTTCGAATGCGTCGCGCTCGCGCCGATGCTGAAGAAGAAACTCTACATAGCCGTCCGTGATCTCGTCGGCGGTGGCGGTGAACGAGACGCGAAGCGTGCGTTCGTCGATCTTCTCGCGGCTGGCGTCGGTGTCGCGGAGTGCCGCTTGAAAATCGCGTTCCGCTGCAGCGGCTTCGCCGCGCTTGGCCAGCCGGCGGGCGCGGGCGAAATAGGCCGTGCTCAGCCAGATACGATTATCGCTGCCGTGGAAATAGCGGATCGCGTCGTCGAGACCGGTAAGCGGCTCAGAGGAAGAGTCATCCCTGCCGAAAGACTTCGCGACCTCAAGATACGCAAGCTGGCGCTCGCGCCTCACGCGGTCAGAGATCGATCCGCAAACCCGCTGCGCGACCGCGAGGTCGCTCCCCGCCGGCTCGGGGCGTCCCACGCGGTATCGGTAGGCGCTGCGCCACATCGCGGCCGTGCAGGTCCGCGTCGCGTCACCCGCCGCGGCGTCGATCTCCACCATCGCGTCGAGAAAAAGAGCAGCCTGCGCCTGCTGGTCCGCTTCCAGGGCATGGAGCGCGCCCACGAACATTGCGTAGTGGCCATGCCTCGAGTCTCCGGTTCTCTGCTGGATCTCCAAGCCGTTCTGCAGGTTCCGGCGCGCGCCGGTCGTGTCGCCCATGAGATCGAGCGCGTCAGCCAGCCGGACGAAAAGCGCGGACTCGTAGTCGCCCTCACCGATGCTCTGGTAGGCGTCAGCCGCGCGCACGTAGCGATCGGCAGCTTCTTTATAAGAACTGAGCTGGATGAATGCGGTGGCGAGCAGGGTTTCGAGCCTTGCTCGGCCGGCGATCGACAGTCCGGCGCCGCACTCCTTTTCGACTTGCTGCAGCTCGGCGAGCGCCTGCCGGTATTGACTGGATGAGTAGAGCATGCCGGCGTGCTCCATGCGGGCGCGCCAGGCGAACGGCGTTGCTTGCGGATCGAGCGCGGCGACTGCATTGGCCATATCAGCAGTCGCTTCCTGGACGGATTGCTTCTCGGCCTGCATGCCGGCACCGTAAGCGACGTGGCCTTTGGCGAGTTGCCGCAACGCTTCGCCCCCGGACTTTCGGATGGCCTCGACCGCGTCCGCGATCTCGCGTTCGCCGCTAGCCTTTTCCAGCGCGCCGGCGAGCGCTGCGATCTTGGTCAATTGCGATGTAGCAGACGGATCATCGTGCAGGACGGCGTCACCCCATTTCGGGAGCAGTTCGTTCTCACACCAAAGGCGCACCTCCTGGCGGAAGCGGTCCACGTCGCGGAGTAGCGCCGGATCGTCGTTGCGCGCGGCGAGGAGGCGATCGCGCGCGGAGGGCCAGAGCTCGGTATCGGTGGGCTGCAGGAGATCGTTCAGCCGCCGATGCGCAAAGTCGCTCCACTGCGAGCGCGGCTCGAGCGCCAGATAGTCGCGCCACGCGGCGATGGAGCGCTCGCGAATGTGGTACGAGTCGATGACCACGGCACGCGTCCAAGCGATGGCTGGCGTCCGCTCGATCGCCCACGCCCGCTGCACGGACTCGAGCGCGAGCGGCTGCGGTGCGGGATTGTCGAGAGCCAGATAGGTGACGGCGAGATCGTTGAGCAGTGCGGCGTCGCGCGAGCGACGGATGGCCTCGGCGATCTCGCCGCGATGGTTCGTGGCCGACCGCAGCGCCTGCTCGAGCGTGGCCACCGCATCCTTCGGCCTACCCACCAGGAGATACGACACGCCGAGGGCGTGGCGCTCGCCGCCGTCTTGACGCAAGCGCTCGATGACGGCCCAGAGCGATGTTGAGGCCTGACGTGAACCGGCGTCATTGCCGCCGCGCAGCCGCGGCTTTACGTCACGATATGGAAAATCGCCGCTGAGCCGCGCGAGCGAAGGGCGGTAGTCAAGCGCCGCGCCAGCTGCAACAACGGCTTGCATACCGTTGGCCGCGACGCGCCGCTGGGACCAGAGCACCAGCAACGCGGCCGCGAGCGCCGCCGCGAGAAGCACACGCGCCTTGATCGTCTTTGGGACTCGCGCGCCGTTCACTTCGCCCATGAAGGTGCTCGCATGACAACACGCTGCTCGCATCGAATCGCGCTCTCGGTCTTATGACGGACCGAGGGATGCGATTTCGCACTTACTTTTTTGGAGACGCTTGGAGTGTACTGCAAAGCGGGCGAGAGTGGTGTTTCAGCGCTGGCCTTCGGTGCTACACACTATTGCAAACGCGAAAGTCCACGACGTGGCGCGCCAGCTCGCAACGCCTCTGGCAATTGGGGGTTCGAGTTGGTCGGGCAGGGGGGATTTGAACCCCCGACCACCTGAACCCCATTCAGGTACGCTACCAGGCTGCGCTACTGCCCGACTCGGTGCGCATCGTAGCATGCGCGTCCGGACGTAACGAAAACACAGGTTGGGAATTCCGAAGAGAGGCGGCGCGGAGAATCGTTCATCGTCTGCGCATCATCTGTGACGGCTACTGAAACTTGAAAAAGCATGGTCGACAAGAAACCTGAGGCATACGAAGAAATCGCTGACTACTGGGACGCGCACGAGTTGTCGGATGACAACTCGGAGCCATGCGAGATCGAAGTTCAGTGCCTTCAGCAGAAGATCGAAGAAGAGAGCCCCGCGAAGTAGCGCCTGCCGCGCCCTAGAGCCCGGCGGCCCAGAGGATCAGGTACTTTGTGATCTCGATGTTCTTCGCGCTGGGCGTGACGACGATCTCTTCGATCTCGCGGGCTTTCGCTTCCAGCTCTTCGCGGATGACCTGAAACTCTTTTTCCCACGAGCGCTGGATCTGGCGGATTTTGCTGAGGTATTCGTCTTCGCGGACCGAGTGCGTTGCGTCGGTGACGGCGGCGGGTTTGCCGCTGGTGATGTTGTAGAGGGTCTGGCCCCAGGCGACGTTCACGTCCTGATCGCGCTCGTGGTCGAGCGTCTCGTCGCTGGCGTCGCGCTCGCGTTGATCGCGCTCGGAGAGCTCGCGGACTTGATCGATGCGCCGGCGGAAGGTACTTTCCAATCGCTCCTGCTCATCGTCGATCCGCCGCTTCGCTTCTTCGTTGCATCGCGTCTGGAAGGACTGGCGCGACTCGCCTTGCTGCGAGTAGAGCGAGAGCTGCGGGTTGTAGAAGACAGTCAGCTTTTCATTGCCGCTCACAAAAAGGCGGAACGCATCTTCCGACAGCAGCGCACCCTGCATCAGCACTTCCGGTTTGAGCGCGTCGTCGACGTGTTGGTTGGGATCGGGAACGGCGCGGATGTCGAGCTTCTCGGGATCGATCGTTCGTGCTTCGGCCCAGCGAACCGTGCCGTCGCTCGCATGCATTGGTGCGATGAAACTCTTGACCGTCGCGACATGGACGCCGCTGCGCGGCTCGCTCTGCGTGACGATCGCCTCGGCTAGTAGGTGCGGCTTGTATGCGCCGCGTCCGCCGAAGACGTAGAGCTGTTCGAGCGACGGCGAGCTGCGCATCGTGAAGCGTGGGCGGCTCTTCGGGCGATCGTCGCTGCGCTCGATCGTCAGGCCGTGCGCAACCGGTTGCGCGTCGATGACCTGACCGGGAACGTGCCCAAGTGCTTCGCGCACCGATTCGCGGCGGTCGGGCGGCATCAGGAAGATGATGCAGCCGCCGCCGCCTGCGCCGCAGACTTTGCCCGCCCACGCGCCGGCTCCGACCGCGGCTTCGATCGCGGTCTCGATCTCGGGCGTGGAGATGCCGTCGATCAGCGCTTTTCGGTTCGTCCATTCGTGGCCGAGGGCGGCGCCGGCAGCTTCCATGTCGCCGGACTCGAGTGCTTTCTCCATCTCGACCGCGCTCTCGGCGATGCGGTCGAGGCCTTTGATGACCTTCTTCTTGCCGTCGATCTGGCGTTTGTAGATGTCCCAGTTGTTCGTGCCGGAAAAATGGGAAACGCCGGTGTAATGGAGAAGCATGTGCTCGGCGAGGCGCTCGACCGGGAGCGCGATCGGATGACGAAGCACCGCGCCCGGATTGAGATGGAGAGCCATGAGACCACCGTAGACGGGCGGGTAGTAGTCCTGGATGCCGGCGGGGACGCCGATGAGACGCGTTTCGAGATCGCGGACGAGGGCGATGAGATCGTCGCCTTCGACGGGAGCGCCGGCGATCTCGGAGAGCGCGCGGACGAGGGTGATCGTCAGCGCAGAGGAGCCGCCAAGTCCGGAGCCGCGTGGCGCGTCGGTGCGGGTGGTGATGCGGATGCCGGTGAGATGGAAGTGCTCGAGTGCGCGATGGATCAACGACACCTTCGGATCGGCAGCCAGCTCATGAATCGACTGGTAGCGCTGTTCGTATTGCTGACCAATGAGATTAGCGTCGAGTCGGATCTCGATCGCATCATCACCCGTCTCCACCACTTCCGATTCGGCGTGATATGAGATAGCGACGTTGACGGTGCGCGAGCCCGGATGGAAGAGGTAGAGCGGCCAGAGATCGAGGGTTCCACCAGCGAGATCGGCGCGCACCGGCGCGCGGACAATGACTTTTTTCATGGTTGGGTTGACTGCGTCAGACAGACCGCACGACTGCTAGAAGAGTGCCCGCCGTTTCGCCGCGAAGGCGACCAGTTGTTGCGCCGGCGTGGCGAGCTTGGGACTCACGGCTACAACACTCTTGCGGAACGCGGTCAGCGAGTCGCCGCGAAGCGGATCGGACGTGATCGACTTGAGGTTGAGCGGATTGAGCCACGTGCCGTTATCCGAGACGCGATAGTCGAGATGCGGGCCCGTGGCGAGACCGGTGGAACCAACGAAGCCGATGATCTCGCCCTGATTGACCCTCCGGCCCGGCTTGATGCCTTTTGCGAAGCGCGAGAGGTGAAGGTACGAGGTCTCGAGACGGTTGCTGTGGCGGATGCGGACGAAGTTGCCTTCGCCATGGTTGTACGTGGCGGCTGCGACGACACCGTCTGCAGTCGTCATGACCGGCGTTCCGACCGGCGCGCCGTAATCGACGCCGTGATGCGGCCGGAAGAGATGGAGGAGCGGGTGGAAGCGCCTCTTCGAGAAACCCGATGTGATGCGGGTGAACTGCAGCGGAGCGCGGAGGAACTGTTTGCGCAGCGCGTTGCCGTTGCGTGCGTAGTATCCCGAACGGCCGTCAGCGGTCTGACAGCGGAAGGCCTCGAACGTCTCGCCTTCATGGACGAAGCGCGCGGCGACGATCGGGCCGTATCCGATCAGATCCGACCCCGCATACTTCCTCGGCACGACGACGCTGAACGAGTCGCCCTTCTGGAGCGCGAAGAAGTCGATGTCCCACTGGAACACATCGACGAGAGCCTGCACGAGTTGCGGACCTTCGCCCGCTTCGCGAATGGCCTCGTCGAGCGAGGAGTCGATGGAGGCGGCGACAACGGTCTCGACTTCCTTCTGCTCCGCCTGGCGTGGCGTGATGGCGAAGCCGCTGCCGTTACGGACGGCGTCGATCTCGCCCCATCCAGTGACTTTCATCTCAACGCTGTCGACCGCGCCGCGGCCGTCGTAGTGAAAGCGGAGGAGATGGCCGGGACGGAGACGGCGAAGGTCGACGGTCTTGCCGAACTCGTTGTTGAGGATCGCGGCGTCGGATCGTCCCAATCCGCCGGCGAGGAGCACGGAGTCGAGCGTGTCGCCCTCTTCGACGGTCAGGACGACGGAGTGTTCGGGGAGGGCGGCAGATACGGGTGTGAGATCACCGTAGCGAATCGGCGGCGCGGCGATCATGGCCGCGCTGCTGATCGAGGCTGGCGATTGAGTCAACGCGCCGTCGGTGCTGACGGCGGCCAGCACGAAGGGGATGGCGAGAGGTAAGGCTATCGCCACGTACGCTCGCGGCCGCTGGGCCAATCGTCGCAGAAGCTCAGCGACTGTGAATGGTCTCTTCATCGATCGTAAACCGGATCTTGAACCGGTGCTGCGGACGAATCGACCAGATCGTACCATGCCACGCTCCCTCCCGCCCGAAGTGTGAAGAGTGAAGGGTGAAGAGTGAAAAGAGGTCTACCACATGGGTCTTTCACGCTCACTCGCCACTCTTAACTTTTCACACTTCACACTTCACTCTTCTTACTTCACTGTTTCCGGTTCCATCGACAACGTGCGCATCGGCGCTTTCTGCGTATCGTCCTGCACCGGGCCGGCCTTCTTGTAGGTCAGCGGTACGATGAACGTCGCCAGCGAGATTTTGGCGGCGGGCTGAATCGATGTGACCACCAGCTCGCGGGTCTGCGTGACCGATCGGTTCACCTTCAGTTGCGTGCTGCTCGTCGTTGCGGCGTGGTTGTTGATCGTCGTGACGCTGACGACCTGGCGGAGCGCAAACCCTTTGATTCGTGAATTTTCCGCCGATACTAGCTCGTCGAGATCGGGATTCCCCGTGTGGAGGGCGCCGCCGGCCAGGAAGGTGTCGCCCACTTCCCCAAACGCTTCGGTTGTCCACTTATCGATCGTCGTTTTCACACTCTGCGTCAGCGGCAGGTTCCCGAAAGCCACGGTAATCGTGTAGCTGATCGTCATCCGGTAGTGTTCGGTGGGGAAGCCGGCGACGGTGATCTGATCCGCCATCTTCGTTACGTCGATTTTCTTGTTCGCGATGGTGATCTTGCGGGCTCCAATCGAGCTGGTCACGCTGGCCGCGTTGACCTCGACGAACGATCTCTTCGAGGGATCGACGAACATCATCGTGCGCGAGCCGTTGGTGGCGATGATGTAGGTTCCGGGCGGGTATTCGTTTCCGGAGACGAACTCGACGCGGGAGCGGTCTCCGTCGATGATGGCACGACCGGCGCACTCCGATGAAGGGATGGCTTCGATGTCGGACGAGGTTGTCTGGCGGAACTCGTACTGAATCGCGGCTGTGGCAGGCGGAGCGGTTGCGATGGTGCCCAAAACGATGATCAGAAAGGCAATCGCCGGCAAGTTCTTTTTCATCAATAACCTCGGTTTCTCCTCAGTATAACTCTCCCGGCCTGAAATACGACTTTCGGGCGGGGCGTTGGGGCCAGCCATGTTCAATGTCAGATTGCTCTCGCTCGCGCTCTGCGTGTCGGCGCTTGCGCTTCCCGGTTTCGCCGCGCGTAAGCCGGCCGATCCCAATTCACTCGATGAAGTGATCCGCAGAGTCCAGCTCGCGCAGAAGAACACGAGCACGCTCGAAGCGGACTTCCGCCAGGAAAAGACCCTGGCCATGCTGTCCAAGCCGGAGGTCTCGACCGGCCGATTCGTCTACGCGAAGCCGAACAACGTCCTCTGGACCTACGACGCGCCCAAACGCGTCACGATGCTGATCGCCAACGGCGTGCTGACCACGTACTACCCCGACCTCAACAAGGCCGAGCGGATCGAGGTGAAGCAGTATCAGGACCGAATTTTCAAGTACATGGGTGCGAGCGGAGCGATCGAGGAGCTGGGCGCCTGGTTCAACTTCACCTTCACGAACACTTCGAACAAACCGTACTACACCCTCGATCTCGACCCGAAGAGCAAGACGATCGCGAAACGCGTCCGCCACATCAGGATTTTCATCGACAAAAAGACCTACCTGACGACGCAGTTCGAGTACACGGAAGGGGACGGCGACAAGACGCGATACGAATTTACGAACGTCAAGCTGAACGCTCCCGTGGCCCAGAGCCGTTTCACCCTTCCGCTCCCGAGCAGCGTCCGCGTGGAGCAGATGAAGTTGCAGTAGGCGCTACGCGCGTTGTCGGTTGTCGGTTCGTTGCGCTTCGCGCGTTAGAGCAGGCTTCTTCTGACAACGCGCGTAGCGCAATCAACCGAGAACCGAGAACGCGCGTAGCGCGATAAGCCAACGCGCGGAGCGCAATCAACCGAGCACCCAGAAGCGCTCGGAGCGCAATAATCAACGCGCAAAGCGCCATGAGCCAACAACCGACAACGCGCGAAGCGCAATCAACCGACAACCGACAACGCGCGCTGCGCAATGAATAAGCGCCTCACCTTCCGCATCCTTGCCACCGACGGCGCCGCCCGCCGCGGCGAGATCGTGACGCGCCATGGCACGATCCAGACTCCTGTCTTCATGCCGGTCGGTACGCTGGCCTCGGTCAAGTCGCTAACGACTGAGCAGCTCAAACAGTGTGGCGTGTCTCCCGCGTATCCCGACGCGTACGACGGGCCGGAGATCATCCTCAACAATACCTACCACCTCATGCTCCGTCCGGGAGTCGATCTCCTGGAAAAACTCGGCGGCGTGCATCGCTTCATGAACTGGGACCGCGCCGTTCTCTCCGACTCCGGCGGCTTCCAGGTCTTCTCGCTCGCCTCGATCCGCAAAGTGCGCGAAGAAGGCGTCGAGTTCCGAAGCCACATCGACGGATCGGCGCACTTTCTCTCGCCGGAGACGTCGATCGACATTCAGCAGCGAATGGGCGTCGACATCGCCATGGCCTTCGACGAGTGCCCGGCCTACGGCCTGTCGTACGCCGAGGTGGAGAAATCGATGGAGATGACGCACCGGTGGGCGCGGCGGTCGCTCGCGGCGCGCACCGGCGAGTCCGCACTTTTTGGAATCGTGCAGGGCGGCATCCATCCAGATCTGCGCAAGCGGAGTGCGGAAGAGATCGGATCGATCGGCTTCGACGGCGTCGCCATCGGCGGCGTGTCGGTTGGCGAGCCGAAGGAAGAGATGCTCGGCGTCATGAACGTCACCGCGCCGCTGCTCCCGACCGACAAGCCGCGTTACCTGATGGGCGTCGGAACGCCGGAGGATCTGCTCGACGGCGTCGGGGCGGGGCTCGACATGTTCGACTGTGTGATGCCTACGCGCAACGCCCGCAACGGATCGCTTTTCACGAGCCTCGGCAAGGTGGCTATCAAGAGCGCGCGCTACGCCACCGACCAGCGCCCACTCGATCCGAATTGCTCCTGCATGACCTGCCGGACGGTCTCCCGCGCCTATCTTCGTCACCTTTACATGACCGGCGAGATCGCGGCAATGGTCTATAACACCATCCACAATGTTTCGTTTTACCTTGACTTGATGCGGGGTATTCGGCACTCTATCGCGTCCAACTCTTTGCAGGCTTTTCGCGATGCGTTCCTCTCGCGGGTCGAAAGCGGTGAAGTTGACGCCTGATTCGACAGAAAGCCCCCGAGCGAAAAATGAGAAAAACGATATGACAGCGATTGCTTTGCTTCTCCAAGCCGGTTCCGGCGGCACCGCCGCCTTCCTTATCAACATCCTGCCGATTGCGGCGATCTTTCTGGTTTTCTACTTCCTCGTCATCGCCCCTGCCAACAAGCAGCGGAAGAAGACAGCGGAAATGCTGAGCACGCTCAAGAAGGGCGATCGCGTCCTTACATCCGGTGGGATTTACGGGACGATTCAGTCTGTTGAGGCCGAAGTTGTCTACCTGAAGATCGCCGAGAATGTAAAGGTCAAGGTTGCGCGTTCAGCGGTCACCGGAATCACCACGGGCGATGCGGCCGAGTAACCGCTCCCTTTTTTCCTGGAGGAAATCTTGACGAGAAGTCTGCTTTGGAAAGTCATCCTGATCCTGCTTGTCCTCGTCGGCTTCGCATGGGCGATCGTGCCGACCAACGACAACCCTGAGCCGATCCGCCGCGGCCTCGACCTGAAGGGCGGTACGCATCTGGTCATGCGCGTGAACGTCGGCGATGCCGTGCGCCTCGAGACCGACCAGGCGTCGGAAATGCTCAAAGCGCAGGCGAAAAAGACCAACCTGCCAATCCCCACGACGCGCCGCATAAACGACACGACGTTCGTCGCCACGCTGCCGGCCGACACCCCGACCACCGAGTACGAGAGGATCGGCAAAGACTTTCTCGGCTCCTTCGACGTCGGCCGCACTCCGGAAGGAGCGATGCAGTTCAAGATGAAGACGGCGTCGCTGACGGCGATCGAGCGCGATACGGTCGCGCACACCGTCGAGACCATCGACAACCGCGTCAACGCCCTCGGCGTCACCGAGCCGTACATCGCGCCCGAGAGCGGCTATCGCATCGTCATCCAGCTTCCCGGCGTCGACGATCCGGCGCGTGTCAAAGACATCATCAAGACGACCGCGCAGTTGCAGTTCCGGCTCGTCGAAGGCAATGCCGGCTCCGATCCCACTGCGGCAATGGCGGGCGTTCCCGACAACATGAAGACTGAAGTCGACGTTCTTCCCGGTACGAAGGAAGATGCACTCGGCCGTGCGGCGGGACTCGAGTACTACGCGGTTCGCAAGACCGTGCCGGTCACCGGAACGGATCTCAAGAACGCCCGCGTGCAGAAGGGCCCGCTCGGTCAGCCGAATGTCGGCTTTTCGTTGACGCCGGACGGCGCGCGCAAGTTTGGCGATCTCACTGGTGCGAATGTGCATCGCCGCCTCGCCATCGTTCTCGACAACAAAGTCGTCTCCGCGCCGGTCATCAACAGCCAGATCACCGACTCCGGCGTCATCGAAGGAACCTTCACGCCACAGCAAGCTGCCGATCTCTCGCTCGTCCTGCGCAGCGGGTCGTTACCTGCGTCGCTGACGACGCTCGAAGAGCGCACCGTCGGACCATCGCTCGGGCGCGACTCGATCCGTCAGGGCGTCCTGGCGTCGCTCATCGGCTTCATCGCACTCGTTCTGTCCGTGCTCGTCTACTACAAGGGCGCGGGAATCAACGCGGTACTCGCGCTGCTGCTGAACCTCGTCATCCTGCTCGGCATGATGGCGATCTTCCACGCCACGCTGACGCTCCCCGGCATCGCCGGCATCATCCTCACGCTTGGCATGGCCATCGACTCGAACGTTCTCGTGTTCGAGCGCATCCGCGAGGAACTGCGCGACGGCAAGCTGGTTCGTGCCGCGATCGAGAACGGTTTCTCCCGCGCGTTCGGCACCATCATCGACACCCACATGACGACGATCATCTCGGCCTTGTTCCTGTTCCAGTTCGGTACAGGTCCGATCAAGGGATTCGCCGTCACACTTCTCATCGGTCTGTTCGCGTCGGTCTTCACCGCGTTCTTCGTATCGCGCGTGATTTTCGACGTCATGTACAAAGCAGAGAATCGTCCGACCGAGATCAGCATCTAGTCAGGACGAGGAGAGATATCCATGCAGATTTTCGTCAATTCAAAATATGACTTCGTGCGATGGCGCTTTATGGCCGTCGGCTTTTCCGTGCTCTTCATGCTGGTGGGACTGGCTATGTTCTTCAAGCACGGCATCAACTGGGGCATCGACTTCGCCGGCGGCGCGACGATCACGCTGAAGTTCCGCGACGCCGTGCCAATGGATCGCCTGCGCGCCGATCTGGCGGACGCGTCGATCCAGCAGTACGGAAAAGCCGATGAGCGCGCCGTTCTCATCCGCCTGCCGGAGCTGAAGCAGGAGGCCGACTACGCCGGCCAAGTCGTGGCCAAGCTGAACAAGGATCTCAATCCTGACGCGGCGTCGAAGTTCGATCTGAACTTCCAGGGCCGTGACGGCCTCGCGGAGCTCCTCTATTCGACGGATCCCGACGCAAAGGGAACGCAGCCCGCGTCGAAGGATTACTACCGCAACGTCGCGCAGAACGTCATCAACAAGCGTTCCGAGGTCGGCATCTTCACGGCGATCAGCCAGGCGACATCGGCTCCCGGCGTCACCCCGAACATCGCTCGCGTCCTCAACGAGAAAGCTTTCCTCGGCGCGTTCAACGTGCTCAATCAGGAAACGGTCGGCCCGCAGGTCGGCCGCGAGCTCCAGGGCAAAGCCATCTGGGCCGTCGTCCTCTCGACGCTGGCCATGGGCATCTACCTCTGGCTCCGTTTCGATCTGATGTTCGGTGTCTCGGCGATCGTCTGCATCGTGCACGACGTCCTCATGTCGCTGGCGTTCCTGATGATCATCAACGGCGAGTTCTCGCTGAACATCGTGGCCGCGCTGCTGCTCATCGTCGGTTTCTCGATCAACGACACGGTCGTTATGTACGACCGCGTCCGCGAGAACAGGCGCAAGCTGAAGACGCGCATGACGTTCGAAGAGCAGCTCAATCTGGCGATGAACCAGACGCTGTCGCGAACGATCCTGACGTCCGGCTCAGTCGTCATCGTTCTCGTGGCACTGATCCTTTTCGGCGGCAAGGTGATCCACGAGTTTGCCTGGATCCTGCTCATCGGCGTCCTCGCCGGTACCTACTCGACCGTCACGATCGTTCCGGCTGTTGCTCTGGCCTGGAACAAAATGACCGGCCGCTCGCACGACCTCTCCGGCCCCGGCTCGAAGCCACGTGCCGAAGCGCGCGTCGAGACAGCGCCGGTTCCGCCGTCGCAGCGCCGGCGCCGCGCGGGCTAGAGTCACGCAATCAACTCCAATCATGAAAAACGCCGCCGGATTTCGGCGGCGTTTTTGTTTTGGCGCTCAGTTTGCGCACGGAGGACTATCATCCATCCATGCGAATCTCATCAGGCAAGGTGGTGGATGGCCGCATCGTTTATCAGGGTGACTTTCCCGAAGGAGCGGAGGTCACGCTGATCGCGCACGAAGATGAGGAGCCATTCGAAGTTACGCCGGAATTGAAAGCAGTACTGCTCCAATCGATCGCTGAATGCGAACGGGGAGATACGATTTCTGGCGATGAGTTGCTGCGCGAGATGCGCAGCCGCGAATGAGCGCTCCTCTACCGATCGAAACGAGCCGGCGTGCTGCTCGGCAAATCCGAGAGCTGGAGGCATGGTGGCGTGTGCATCGTACCGCGGCGCCGAATGCGGTACGCGAAGAGATCGAGCGCGCGATGAGATTGCTTGCCTTCCAGCCTCGTCTTGGGCCGCGCGCCACCGATGTAGAGCTTCCAAATGTGCGACGCATCCACTTGTCGCGGATCTGGCACTTTCTCTACTACCGCATCAACGATTCGCCGGAACAGATCGACCTCCTTGCTCTCTGGTCTGAATCCCGCGGAGAAGGACCACCTATCTAAGCGAAGCGGCTCGCGCCAAGCTTGATAGACTCCTCCGCTTCGACAGGAGAGACCAATCCCGATGGCAGACAACGACCGCGACGACGCCCTTGAGTATCACTCCGGAGGGCGTCCCGGAAAAACTGAAGTCGTTCCCACCAAGCCCACCGCCACGCAGCGCGATCTCGCCCTCGCCTACACACCCGGCGTCGCCAAGCCCTGCCTCGAGATCGCACGCGAGCCGGGCGACGTCTACAAGTACACGAACAAAGGCAACCTCGTCGCGGTCATTTCCAACGGCACCGCCGTCCTCGGCCTCGGCAACATCGGCGCGGCTGCCGGAAAGCCGGTGATGGAAGGGAAGGCCGTTCTCTTCAAGCGCTTCGCCGACATCGACGTCTTCGACCTCGAGCTCGACACGCGAGACACCGAGGAGTTCATCAACGCCGTGCGGATCATGGAGCCGACGTTCGGGGGGATCAACCTCGAGGACATCGCCGCGCCGGAATGCTTCGAGATCGAAGAGCGGCTCAAGGCCGTGATGAAGATTCCGGTCTTTCACGACGATCAGCACGGCACGGCCATCATCTCCGCCGCCGCGCTGAAGAACGCGCTGGAAGTGGCCGGCAAGAACATCGAAGACGTCCGCATCGTCATCTCCGGCGCCGGCGCCGCGGCCATGGCCTGCCTGCGCCTCTACATCAAGATGGGATTGCGCAAAGAGAACGTGATTCTCACCGACAGCAAAGGTGTGATTTTCAAGGGCCGCACGGTGGATATGACGCCGTACAAAGAGGAGTTCGCGGCGGTGACGGAGCGGCGCACGCTGAAAGAAGCGCTCGTCAATGCCGATGTCTTCGTCGGACTCTCCGTCGGCGGCATCGTCAAGCCCGACATGATTCAGGGGATGGCGAAGGATCCGATCGTCTTTGCCATGGCCAATCCCGATCCGGAGATCCCGTACGACGACGCGCTCGCCGCGCGCCCCGACGTGATCATGGCCACCGGCCGCTCCGACTACCCGAACCAGGTCAACAACGTTCTCGGATTTCCGTTCATCTTCCGCGGCGCGCTCGATTGCCGCGCCACGACCATCAACGACGAGATGAAGCTCGCCGCGTCGATGGCTCTCGCTGAGCTGGCGAAGGAAGAAGTGCCTGACGCGGTGCTGCGCGCGTACAGCAGCGAAAAGTTCACGTTCGGTCGCGAGTATCTGATTCCGAAGCCATTCGATTCGCGCGTGCTACTCAACGTGCCGGTCGCGGTCGCGCGCGCGGCGGCGGCGACCGGCGTAGCGCAGGAACCGATCACCGACTACGACGCTTACCGCCGCCGTCTCGAACAACTCCTCGGGCGCGCCCGCGGCATGATGCACGGCGTCTACGACCGCGCCAAGAATGATCCCAAACGCATCGTCTTCCCCGAGGGCGACCAGGAAAAGATCATCCGGGCGGCGAAGATTTTGATCGAGGAGGGGCTCGCACATCCCATCCTTCTCGTGCGCCGCGAAGTCGTCGCGCCGCTGCTACAAAAGCATCACATCGACGAATCGAAAGTCACGATCATCGACATCGAGACGTGCTCACAGCGCGATCAGTACGTGCGGCGCTTCGCCGAGATGCGCATGCGCCAGGGCATCACGGTCTCGGACTCGCACCGCATTCTGAACAGCCGCAACTACTTCGCCATGATGATGGTGGAAGCAGGCGACGCCGACGGCGTGATCGCCGGCCTGCGCGCGTACTACCCGGCCACGATCAAGCCGGCGCTGCAGATCATCAAGACGCGCCCCGGCGTGAAGAACGTCTCCGGCGCGTATTTGCTGATGTTCAAGGGACGGATGATCATCCTCGCCGACACGACGGTGATCATCGAGCCGACCGCCGAGCAGCTCGCCGAGATCGCCATCCTCACCGCCGAGACCGCGCGGCGCTTCAACCTGGAGCCCCGCATCGCCATGATCTCGTTCTCGAACTTCGGCTCGACGAAACATCCCGATGCGGAGAAGGTTGCGCACGCCGTCGAGATCGTGAAGCGCCTCCGCCCCGATCTCATCATCGAAGGGGAGATGCAAGCCGACGCCGCCGTCGAGCCGCACATCGCCAGCGCCGACTACCCCTGGAGCAAGATCCAGGGCGACGCCAACGTCCTGATCTTCCCCAACCTCGACTCCGCCAACGCCGCCTACAAGCTCCTCTGGCGCCTCGGCGGCGCCGAAGTGATCGGACCCATACTCCAGGGTATGGCCAAGCCGGTCCACGTCCTCCAGCGCGGCGTCGATGTGAGCGACATCGTGAACATGGCCGCGATTGCAGTCGTCGACGCGCAGGAGAAGGCGTAGGGACGGCTTAGGACGTTGTAACGACCGACAAGCAAGAACTACCCTTCAAAGGGAGTCACATCGACTCAGCGCCCGCTGAGAATGTGAGAAGCTGCCGCTATGCAGGAGATTCGTCAAAGATTCGAGCAATTGCTGAACGAAGGGGCGCAACTTCTCGCCAGCCTTCCTCGCGAAAATGGTGGGGACGTCCGAAACTTTGTTGATCGAAACTCTATGCACGAGTCCTACGCGTGGCTTTCTGCAGCGGCAAATCTAATCAAGATCATCGCGCCCGTCGGGAGTTCATACATTGAAGAATGCAATCGAGTGTACGACGACAAACGTATGCAGTCCGATGTTCCGTCCCGGGCTATTCAACGAATGTACGGCGCTCTGAAAGCCGCCTCCGACGACTGGGAGCATGGCCTCCTCAGGCGAGTAGAGTACATTGCAGCCGCGGCAACTTTCGACGACTTTCTTGATCACGCCGCTATGTACCACAAAGGCAACAAGAAGATCGAGGCGTCGGTACTTGCAAGCGCAGTCCTTGAGGATTCGGTGAAACGTATCGCTGGCCGTAATCAACTGCAAATCGGTGGAAGGTCGCTAGAGCAACTCATTGATGAGTTGGTTGCCGCACAAGTGTTTACGCTTGTAAAAGGCAAGCGCGTTAAGGGCTTCGCAGCCGTGAGAAATAGCGCCTTGCACGGCGAGTGGGATAAGTTCGACATCCGAGATGTGGGCGAACTCATTACAGGGACGCGCGAGTTGATCGACAGTTTTCTGTAGCCTCGCGCATGGCCAAACTCCCGAAGAGGGTGATCCAACACGTCTCGCCGGAGTAGGCTAAGCACCGGATGTTGCGCACTACTCACCAGCAACACAACACAGCAATCGATCATCAGTATGCGACAAGACAACTACGCAAACTCGGGTTTGTCGGGTTCGTCGACGCCCCATCCCTACGCGGTCTGTTTCTTCAATTCCGCACGAACCACTCGGCGGAGCATCTTTTCGAGGGGCTCCTTACGTTCGGCGACGTATTCGCGAAGGGCGTTGTTCATCATGGTCTGGTAGTTTCCGCCGCCGGCGGCGTTCACCTGGTCTCGGAACCAATCGAGAGTATCGGTATCGAGCCGGATCGTGATTCTCGTCTTGCCGCGTTCCGGCGGCAGAACAGCGCCTCGCTTGCCTTTCGAGAAATCGTACTCTGCTTTCATGGCTGTTCTCCGTATTCCTTTCGTTCGCAGGCATTAGCCTTTCTCGCCGAGATGAGCCGGATCGTGTCGCCTCGCCACGTATAGACCACAACCAGGATTCTCCCGAACATGTCCGACGCCAGTGTTGCGATGCGTTCCTCTTCTTCGCCCTCGTCGTCCGGAATGGTGATAGCGGCGGGGTCATCGAACACGCTCACCGCGTCGGCAAACTCGACTCGGTGCTTCCGTAGATTCAGCCGTCGCTTGTGGTCGTCCCACTCGAAGCTCACGGTTGATTATATGCACAGTGTATGCACATGACCAAGTCGCACTTGTCCGCAAGGGGATTCCTTGCCCGCCCGCCGCCCCGCCCTCTCGGAATGACAGCGAAAATGACGCTACCCCTTCCGCTGCTCCAACGCGCGATACCCGATGTCCTTCCGGTACCTTGCTCCTTCGAACCTGACCTTCGGCGCGGCTTCGTAGACCTTTGCTAACGCCTCGGAGAGCGTTGGGGCGTTCGCGCAGACGCTGGCGACGCGGCCGGCTACGTTCACCATCTTGCCTCCGCGCGGGATCGTGCCGGCGTGGAAGATCGTGACGCTTGGGTCGTCGATCGGGTCGATCGTCACTTCCTGCCCTTTCGGGAAGTCGTCGGGGTAGCCGTCGACGGCGATGACGACACAGGCGGCGGCTTCTTTTTTCCAGGTCAATTTCGTGTCGCCGAGGTTGCCCTGGGCGACTCGTAGACAAAGGTCGGCGAGATCGTCTTCGAGACGGAGCATCTGTACTTGCGTTTCGGGATCGCCGAAGCGGCAGTTGTACTCGAGCACTTTGGGGCCGTTCGCCGTCAGCATCACGCCGGCGTAGAGGCATCCGGTGTACGGGCGGCCTTCGGTAGCCATCCCCTGAATCGTCGGCATGATGATCGTCTTCACGATCTCGGCGGCGGCTTCACCGCTCAGGATGACCGCCGGCGAGTGCGAGCCCATGCCGCCGGTGTTCGGGCCGGTCTCGCCGTCGAAGGCTTTCTTGTAGTCCTTCGCCGGCGCGAGCGAGACGAACTTCTTCCCGTCCGTCAGAGCCATGAACGAGACCTCTTCGCCGGTGAGGAACTCTTCGACGAGGATGCGGTTCGCGGCATTGCCGAATCGCTTCTCCTCGTAAACGAGCTTCAGATACTCCTCACCTTCCGATTTGGAATTGACGATGACGACACCTTTTCCCGCGGCGAGGCCATCGACCTTGATCACGGCCGGATAGCGAAACTCTTTCAGCGCCGCTTTCGCCTCATCCGCGGACGAGCAGATGCGCGCGTCGCCGGTGGGGATCCCGTACTTGCGCATGAACTCTTTGGAGAACGCCTTCGAGCCTTCCAGCTCCGCGGCGAGGCGCGTCGGGCCGAAGATGGCGAGACCGCGCTTCTGGAACTCGTCGACGATGCCGAGGGTGAGGGGGAGCTCGGGACCGACGATGGTGAGGTCCATCTTGAGCTTCTCGGCGAAATCCGCCAGCTCGATGATGTCGGCCACGCCGATATTGACGCAGTCGGCGATCGCCGCGATCCCGGCGTTGCCCGGGGCCGCGTAGACCTCCCTGACGAGAGGAGACTGGCGGAGTTTCCACGCGATGGCGTGTTCGCGTGCCCCTTGCCCGACGACGAGTATGCGCATGAGGTAGTTTTCGGATTCTAGGGGGTTCGGCGTGCTTTGTCACGGTAAGGCGGATGGTCCGCGTCAAAAGAACCGTTTCACGTGGAGACGCGGGGGACGCGGAGAGCAAGAGATCAGGGAACGGCAGAGATCAGTGATCAGTGATCAGAGACTGCGAGCGGGGCGAACGAATCCCTGATCTGCGATTCCTGATCATTCCTGATCTCTGATCTCTGCCGTTCCCTGATCTCTTGTCTTCACCAGAAATCCCCAGCCCTCCCTAGACGTTCCCGATTCCACTGCCGTACCTGTGTCACGATGCCCGCGGAAGTTCTCCGAATGATCCCTACGAACGACTCTCTGGAGCCAGACGACCGGCAACTGGTCGAACAGATCCGGCGTGGTGACGATGGGGCATTCGAAGTCCTCGTCCGCCGGAAGACGACCAAGGTCTACAGCCTCTGCTACCGCGTCATCGGCAACAGCGAAGACGCCAAAGACATCTCGCAGCTCGTCTTCATCAAGCTGTGGGAGAACCTCGAGAAGTACGATCCGCAGTTTGCGTTCGACACGTGGCTCTATCGCATGGTGACGAATGTCGCCATCGACTTCATGCGCAACAAGCAGTCGCGCGACAACGCCGTCAACTCCAACCTGCGCCTCGTGAAGACCTCCGTCGATCCGGAGCAGACGGTGACCGTGCAGCGCAAGGAAGTCGAGAACGTATTCAATTCCGTCTCCGACGTTCTCTCGCCGAAACAGAAGACGATCTTCGTCATGAGCGAGATGGAAGACCTTCGTTCCTCCGAGATCGCCAAGATCCTCGGCTGTCAGGAGTCGACAGTCCGCAATCACCTCTTCAACGCCCGCAAGCTGATGCAGCAGCAGTTGAAACGGCGCTTTCCTGAATACGCGCGGCTCTGGGAGGAATCGCGATGATGACCTGCCAGAGTTTTCGCGCGAATCTTCAGCCGGGCACGGCCGACGCGGATGTGCTCGAGCATCTTCGTCACTGCGATGCCTGCCTCGACTACGCGATGTCAATTGATCCCGACCTCTTCTTCCGCGCGATCGGCGGCGAAGATCTCGTTCCGCCCGGCGGCGTCGATGCGTTCGTCGGCGATGTGATGTCGCAGGTGCGCGTGCGCGACGCCGAGACGTCGCTGGCGGCGCATCGTCCGCTGCGCGTTTGGCAGCGCTTCGCGATCGCCGCAACGATCGCCGCAGGCGTAATCGGCGGCACGCTCGCGTACCGCGTCGAGCACGGCCGTCCTGCCAGCCAGCCGAGCGCGATCGTCGCCTCTCTGGCGCGCCCGGCAACGGTTCACGCAACTCCCATCGCGACGAAATCATTCGTCGAAACGTATTCATCCCATGACGCGACGATTGTCGAGATGCCGAGCGACGGCAGCGACGCCAAGGTCGTGATGATCTTCGACGACAAACTGCCGGCGGACCTATGAACTTCAAACGCATTCTTCTGATGATTTCGATGACGCTGGCCCTCTGCGGCGCTGCGTTCGCGGAGCCTGCCGCCGCGGCGGACAGCAAGCCTGGTCTCGCAGTCCGCTCGTTCACGTTCAAATTCAAGCAGGCCGACAAAGCTGCCGCAGCGATCAAGCCACTGCTCAGCGCCGACGGCTCGATGTCGATCCAGCCCTCGACGAATGCACTCGTCGTCACCGACCGCGCCGAGAACATGAAAGCAGTGGCAAAGATGATCGGCGACTTCGACAAAGAGCCGCAGAGTTTCAAGCTCTATGTCCGCATCGTCGGCGCGTCGCGCGTCGAAGGGACGCCGAAGATCGCCGACGATGTGAAAGACGTTGCACGCAAGCTCGCCAGCCTCCCGTACAACGCGTTCGAGAGCGTCGGCGAAGCGACGGTGCAGGGGAAAGAGGGCGATCCGGGCATGATCGACATGTCCTCCGGTTATCGCGCCGGCTTCCACTTCGGCGAATACGACCCGGCCAGTGATTCGATTGCGGTGAAAGACCTGCAGATCTCGAAGCTCACCGGCGCACAAAAGGATCAGCTCACGTCGCTGCTCAAGACGTCGCTGAACCTGACCATCGGCCAGACATACATTCTCGGCGCGTCGCGGGCTCCGCAAAGCCAGCGCGCGTTGATGATCGTCCTCGTCGCTCGGCGATAGAGCGGCGACAACCTCCTGCCATCGGGGCGCGGCGGATTCACCCTCCTGCCGCGCCCTTTTTTGGAGTGGATTCGGCGATTCGTAGATTTGTCGATTCGTGATTCGTCGATGAGCAGATCGAGAGCCGCTCAACGAATCTACGAACCCGCTAATCTGCTGATCACTGATCCACTAACCACTGCTCACTTCCTGCTATCCTTCGCTCAATTCGTTCATCGGAGGATCATCTCAATGCGCAGATTCGTTTTCGCGGCCGCTCTCGTTACGCTGATCGCGGTTCCCCTTGCCGCTCAGAACACCGACATCGAATCGCTCTCCGGTCTGCAATTCAACTTCGGCAACCCCGGCGCTCGCTCCCTCGGCATGGGTGGGGCGTTTCTCGGACTCGCTGACGACGCATCGGCCGCCGAGGCGAATCCGGCCGGGTTGACGATCCTGAGGAAGCCGGAGATCACCGTCGAAGGACGCAACTACCAGGAGCAGCAGGTCTTCACGACCAGCGGAACCTATCCCGACATCGTCCGCACAGGATTCAGCCACTACAGCCAGCGCGTCGACGCCACGTTCGCCAGCGTCGTCTATCCCACCAAGTACCTCACGTTCGGCGCGTATTACCACGAGCCGCTGCGCAACGAAGGCACAGGGCAGGTCGTGCCGGTGCGCAACAATTTCACGGGCGCGATCAAGACCGATGTGCCCAACTTCTTTCTTCCGGTCGACGCAAATGGAAACGCCACCGGAGGC
Source organism: Thermoanaerobaculia bacterium (assembly GCA_034665065.1). Classification (GTDB taxonomy): domain Bacteria; phylum Acidobacteriota; class Thermoanaerobaculia; order Gp7-AA8; family Gp7-AA8; genus JADGNZ01. Next base: position 348,910 of record JAXDGL010000018.1, read on the forward strand.
CCGATCACATCGGCGGCCTGCCAGGCCTTGCGAGTAAAGAATCCGTTCGCCTGTCTCGAGTACACAGTGCTGCCATTTCTCAGCTCGGTGAAGATTCAGGAAAAGACGTTTGGACTGGCGGTGGCGTACAAGATCGGCAAGTTCTCAATCGGCGCCACGGCGCGGTCGCAGCGATTCAACGAGACCGCATTCACGTTCCGCGTCACGCCGACCGGCGACTTCTCGAGCGTCTCGGTGCAAGCAACGAGCGATATCCGCAACAACAACGATGTGGCGAAAGACAAGAGCGACATCACGTTTGCCGGTGGCTTCAAGTGGGCTCCCACCGACAGGTTCTCCATCGGCGGCGTCTACAAACAGGGAGCGAAGTTCGAGGCGCCGACATTCGCCGCGACTGAAGCAACGAACCTCACGTACGTCAAAGCGGCCGACACGACGTTCCACATCCCCGACGTTTACGGACTCGGGATTTCCGTTCGTCCCATTCCCGTCCTGACGATCAACGCCGATGCGGTGCGCGTCAAGTACTCGAATCTCGTCGACAACTTTGTCTCGATCAACGCCAGCGTCCGCGCCATCGACAAGGCCTACAAAGCTGCCGACGCCCTCGAGCTTCACCTCGGCGGCGAGTACTTCTTCTCGACGAAGATCCCATTCGCTGTTCGCGCCGGCTACTGGCGCGATCCGCAGCACGCCATCACGTACCAGGGACCGCTGAACAACGCAGACCAGGTTGCCGCCGCCGTCCTTTTCCCGCAAACGAAATCGCTGAATCACGTCTCCTTCGGTGCCGGCCTTGCCTGGCCGCGTTTTCAGATCGACGCCGCGTACGACCGCTCGCAGTTGTTCCGCGTCGGCTCGATCTCGATGGTGACGAGGTTTTAGGATTGCGCTTCGCGCGTTGTCGGTTGTCGGTTAGTTGCGCTTCGCGCGTTGTCAACAGGACCTGAGAAGTCTGACAACGCGGCGGAGCCGCAATCAATTGACAACGCGCGAAGCGCAACTAACCGCAGGGCAATTCACAGCTTCTCGATCGGCAAATCGAGCAGCTCGAACTTCTCCCATCCGCGGAAATCGAAATGCCACCACTCGGATGGGAGCGGATCGAATCCGTGACGTTGCATGACTTCGCGAAGCTTCGCGCGATTGGCGATTGCATCCGCCGGCAGATCACTGAAATCCTGACGCGCGCGGGGCGTGAACGCGTCGTATCCGGTCGGCATCGCTAGTTCTTGTCCGCTGCGCAGATCGATCAGGGTCAGATCGACCGCGGCCCCGCGGTTGTGGCGCGAGCCTTTCGCTGGATCGGCGACGAAGTCGGGATTGCGGATCGGCTTCCACATCCGGACCGTGACGCGATACGGACGATAGCCATCGAAGAGCTTCAGTCCCAATCCCTCGCGCGCAAGCTCGCGCTCCACTTCGTGCAGCGCGATCACAGCGGGACGGCGCAGGAACACCTTTGCCACCGGATAGAGCTGCGCGTGCATGAAGTTGTTCGTGGTGGCGTAACGAACGTCGCGCGGGATGTCGGTGATCTCGATAAGGCGTTTGTCAGCGTCGGCGGCAACGGTTCGATCGTACTCCGCGAAGCTGCCAACGACCGTCGGATGCGCGGTGGCGCAGGCAACGAAAACCAATACGACTGCCAAAAGTTTTCTCATCGCAGAATCACCGGCGCAACCTTCGTCATGAAATCGTCCATGTTTTTCATGACACGTTTTGAATCATGATTATTGAAATCAAACCAGAGCATCAGCCGGTCCTCGGGATCGAAGCGCTCGGCTGCCTGTTTGGCGATCATCTCCGCGTTGCCGACGAGCGCATTGTCCGTCGCGCGGCGAACCTTCTCGTCGTCGAGCGTACCTTCCAGCGCGCGCCAATAGTTCGACAGCGCGGCCCGCGCCTCTTCGGCCGCGCGCTCCGGATCGTCGTTGATGAAGACGAGCACCGTGCGCGGCATCAGACGCCGCTTCCACCCGCCGCCATCGGGATGATAGGCCGTGCGCATCCGCTCATTCGTTTTCTGGATCTCGTCGCCGGGCGTGATCGAGAGATTGAAAACGCCGCAAGGGAGAAGCGTGTTGGCGAAGATCTGCGTGGCCGCATCGTGCGATCCGATCGAGAGACGCAGCAGATCCATCCGCGATTCCTGCGGCACGATCTTGAGGTTCGGGAAAACCCAGCGCGGCGCGATGGGGATCTCGTCCGCGGGTTTTCCATAGGCATCGACGACGCGCTGCCAGTCAGCGTCGCTGCGAAAGTCACCTCGTCGCAGAGATCGAGGCGTGATTATCGACGAGTTGAGCGTCTCGCCGCGCAAGAGGCGAAGAAAAATCTCCGTCGCTTCCTCGAAGATTTTGCTCTTCACCACCGGCCAGGCCGCCTCTTCAAGCGGCGTTCGCGGCACGATTCCGTACGGGACGTTGATGAACGGAAAACGCCCCGCCGCGAAGCCAACCGTCAGCAGCCGCCGCTCCGCGGGGTCGAGTCCATGCAACGCCAGAAACGTCTTCACCCGCTCGGCTGCGGCAATTGGACCGCCGTTGCAGAGGATGTTCATGATCGCCGAGCCCATGCCGATCGTTTTCGTCTTCGCGAAAACCCGATGCGCGAGCTGCAGGATGTCGGTGCTCAATCCGATCTCGCCGACAAAGTGCGGGATCACCGCTCCCGGATTCGTCTTCTGGATCTCTGTCGATAAATGACTCTCCGCCACCCACGCCGTCCCGAATCCCAAACGGTCCGCGAGAATGACCTGTTCGAAGAAATTCTCGAACATCACCCGTTCGCTCGGCATGTAGCCGTCAACCTCGGTCTGCGAGATGGAAAAGAAGATGTCGAGCTCCATGGTGGTGGGATCGTATCAGCGTGAGGGAGTGGGGAGTGGGGAGTGGGCTGAACCGATCCTGAAAGAGAGACTGCTCTCGCATTCCTGTTTCTCGATCTCTGATCTTTGATCTCGCATACCCTCTGATTTCGCAAAACCCCTGATCACTGAACTCCTGATCTGATCTCTTGTCACTGATCTCTTCAAAACACCGGCTAAACTCCGCGCACCTTGCGAATCGTTTTCTTTGGTACGCCGCAGTTTGCAGTTCCTTCCCTGGAAGAACTGGCGCGACAGCATGAGGTCGTGCTCGTCGTTGCGCAGCCGGACAAGCCTGCTGGTCGCGGGATGAAGTTGCAGGCTCCGGCGGTGGCAGTGAAAGCGCGCGAGCTGGGAGTGCCGCTCGCGCAGCCGGCGAAGATTCGCGACGCTGCCTTTCTCGAGTCGATTGCGGCGCTCGCTCCCGACGTCGGGATCGTCGTTGCCTACGGAAAGATTCTTCCGGCGGCGCTGCTGTCGATTCCGCCGCGCGGATTTCTCAACGTTCACGGCTCGATCCTGCCGCAATACCGCGGTGCCGCGCCGATCCAGCGCGCCATCGAGCGCGGTGAGACGACGACCGGCGTCACGATCATGCGCGTCGACGAAGAGCTCGATCATGGTCCGATGCTGGCGATCGAGCGGACGCCCATCGGCCCCGACGAGCGGACCCCGTCCGTCGCCGCGCGTCTCTCCATCCTCGGCGCCACCGCGCTCGTGCGCGTGTTGTCAGACTGGCCGGCCGGGACGCCGCAGAATCACAGCGAGGCAACCTACGCGCCGAAAATCGAGAAGAGCGAAGGAGCGATTGCGTGGAGCGACACGACCGCGCCGATCTACAACAAGTTCCGTGCATTCGATCCATGGCCCGGCGTTTTCGCGGGAGAGTTGAAGCTGATCGAGATCGCTCCCGCCGCGGGGCACGGTTCGCCGGGAACGATTCTGTCGGCTGATGCGGATGGTGTTGTCGTCGCCACGGGCGACGGCGCGCTGCGGCTGATCACCGTGCAGCGGCCGGGGAAGGGGCGCGTGGCGGCGAGTGAGTTGTTGCGGGGACAGACACAACTTCTATCGTGAGTCGCCTGAGCAAGCTGTCATCCTGAGCCGCCGAAGCCGCGCGATTTCACGCTGCTCTTACAACCGGCAGTGTCCCGCGGCGTAGGACGGTCGAAGGACCCCCCGCTTGTTTGCCATGGTTTTTTGCACACAACCGCCAGAGAAATAGGAGGTCCTTCGACCGTCCTACGCCGCCGATTACAGCAAGTGCGAATGTCGTGAATCTTGCGGCGGCTTCGGCGGCTCAGGATGACAGAATCAACACCGTGACCAACGAACGACAGCGCGCGTTGCAGCTCCTCCGCCGCATCGAGCGCGAGTCGGCATATGCATCGCTGCTTCTTCACAACGACTCCGGCTTTGTGCGCACGCTCGTACTTGGCGTTCTGCGCTGGCGCTCGCGGCTCGATTTCGTCATCGACGCGTTCGCCAAAGGATCGATCGAGCCGGAGATTCGCGACATCCTCCGCATCGGTGCGCTGCAGCTTCTTTTCATGCATGTCGCGCCGCACGCTGCGGTCAGCGAGACGGTGGCTCTCGTTCCGTTGCGCGCCCGCGGATTCGTCAACGCCATCCTGCGGAAGATCTCGAAGTCTGCGCCTGAGCCCTCCGACGTCGCCACGCGAACGGCGCATCCGCAATGGCTCATCGACCGCTGGTCGAAGACATTCGGCGCTGAGCGAGCGGCGAAGATCGCCGGCGCCAATCAGGACCTGTCGTTTCCCGATGTTCTGACGGACGCGCCGCCGGCGGATGCGACGCAGTCGTCGCTCGTCCCCGGCATGTGGAACCTCACCGGATCGAGCGCCGAGGTTGAAGGGATCGTGCTCGACGAAGGAAGTGCGGTCATCGCCGGCATCGCTGCGGCGATCGGCAGCGACGTGCTCGATCTAGCCGCGGCGCCGGGAGGAAAGTCGCAAGTCATGCGCGCCCGAGGAGCGGGAGTGGTCAGCAACGACATCTCGATTGCGCGGCTGCGGCCGCTGATTGGAACAACGTCGTCGATCATCGTCAGCGACGGACGGCATCCTCCATTCGCGCGGCAATTTGAAGTGGTGTTGCTCGATGCGCCGTGCAGCGCCACCGGCACCATCCGCAAGAATCCGGAGATCAAGTGGCGGCTTCAGGAAGCGGACCTCGCGTCCTTTGCTGCGTTGCAACGCGAACTGCTCGCGTCCGCACTCGACCTCGCGGCGAAGTCGGTCATCTACGCGACGTGCTCGCTGGAGCGGGAGGAGAACGATGATGTGGTCGATGCCGTGATTCGCGGCCGCGGCGATTTCGTTCGGGGCGACATCGCGGACGTCGTGAATCCGAACGTTGCCCGATGGGTCGAAAACGGCGTGCTCCGGCTGACACCGGAAGCGGGAACGGATGGCTTCACAGCGCACTGGTTGCGGCGCGCATCGAGTGTCTGAACAAGTGTCTGTGCACAATCGTTTTGCATGGAAAAAACGCGCGAAAACATCACCGGCAGATGCTTCAAAAACACGCGCGAGCAACTTCGTTGACAAACCACCATCGTTCTCATAGATTGCAAAAAACCTAGAAAAACTCAGGGTTTCACGCATTTTTGAAGAAGGAGATTCGTCTATGGCAGGCAAGAGCGACATCATCAACGAAATCGCCGAACAGGCGGGCATTTCGAAGAAGGAGGCGGCGGCCGCGTTCGACGCGTTCGTCGGTCACATTTCGGACTCGTGTCAGCGCGGAGAGCGTTGCGCCATTCCGGGATTGGGCAGCTTCGCCGTCTCGCAGCGAAAGGCGCGCGAGGGCCGCAACCCGCGCACGAATGAGAAGATCAAGATTCCAGCCTCGAAGAACGTCCGGTTCAAAGCGGGCAAGGATCTGCGCGAGGCAGTGAACTCCAAGCGCAAGGCCAAGAAGTAATCGAATCCGCCTGCGTTGTTGATGAAGCGCCCCGTTCGCAGCGGGGCGCTTTTCATTTCAGTACGTCGTGCAACGTCGCGCAGACGCGCATCGCCATCGACGCGATCTCCGGCGACGGCTCGATGAGATCGGGCACGAGGATCACATCCATTCCTGCTGCGCGCGCGGCGCGCACACCCGGTTCCGAGTCTTCGAGCACGAGACAATCGGCCGGCTCGAACCCGAGCCGCTCGGCTGCGAGCAGGAAGAGATCGGGAGCAGGCTTGGTGCGCTTCACGTCGTCGCCGAATGCGAACGCGGTAAAGCGCGTGGCCAGGTCACCGAGACATTGCAGCGCCATCGCGCGCGGCGACGACGTTGCGAGGGCCATCGGAACGCCGCGCGCGTCGAGCCGGTCGAGCAGCTCGACCGCGCCAATTTTCCGCGCCAGTGGCGTACGCGCCAGCCTCTCGTCGAAATCGTGCCGCCAGCGAATCCTGAACTCGTCAAGCGGCAGCGCCTCACCAAAACGCTCGATGAGAATCCGCTCCGCTTCGTCGTTGCCGCGGCCAACGAATCGCTTGAAGAAAACGTCGTCGATCGGGAAGCCCAACTCCGCGGCCGCCGTCTGCCACGTGACGCGGTACAGCGGCTCGCTGTCGAGGAGAAGGCCGTCCATGTCGAAGATGACGGCGCGAGGATTCCGGTCCGCGGTCAAACGAAGGCTTTCGGAACGAAGAGGCGTTCGTAGAGATTGATCGCGTAACGGTCGGTCATGCCGGCGATGAAATCGATCGCCAGCCGCTCGACCGGTTCCTCGCTCTGCATGCTCAGAAATTCTTCGGGATGCGTCGTCACGTACTCGAAAAGGGCAGTCAGCGTTCGCTGCGCTTTCACGAACTCGTTGCGGACCGCCGGCGTCAGGTACATGTTCTGGAACATGAACGTCCGCAGCTCCTCGAGTGCGCCGAGGGCCTCGGCGGACATCGAGATCGCTTCGTAGTTGCAGGCCAGCGTCGAGTCGATCACGTCGCGGACCATGCGATCGATTCGCTGCGCGGCGCCGTTGCCGAGCGTTTTGCGGATCTCGGGCGGGATCTCGTTCTCGGTCAGGACGCCGGCGCGGATGCCGTCGTCGATGTCGTGATTGACGTAGGCGATGATGTCGGAGATGCGCACGATGTCGCCTTCGAGCGTGAGCGCACGCGACTTAGGCCGCTTGCGCAGCAGCTCTCCCTTCTCTCCTTTCGAATGCTTGAGGATTCCGTCGCGCACCTCAATCGTCAGATTGAGTCCTCGTCCATCGTTCTCGAGAACTTCGACGACGCGCACCGACTGGCGGTAGTGATCGAATCCACCTTTGACCAGCTTGTTCAGTGCCGCTTCGCCTGCATGTCCAAACGCGGAGTGTCCGAGATCGTGACCGAGTCCGATCGCTTCCGTGAGCACTTCATTGAGCCGCAGCGACTTCGCAATCGTCCGCGCGATCTGCGTCACTTCCAGCACATGCGTCAGCCGCGTGCGGTAGTGATCCCCCTCGGGTGCCAGAAACACCTGGGTCTTGTGCTTGAGCCGGCGGAAGGCTTTGCAATGAACGATGCGGTCGCGGTCGCGCTGATAGCTGGGACGAAGATCGTCCTCCGGCTCGTCGCGGTCGCGGCCACGTGTCTCCGAACTTCGCGCCGCCTGCGCAACCATCGTGTCGCGCTCGATGTTCTCGAGCATCTCCCGGATCGTGGTCATGCGCGCACTTTACCGGAGTTGGGTTTCATCGACGCTGGCTTCTGCACCGCGATCGATACTGTCATCCTGAGCCGCCGCAGCCGCCGCAACATTCACCGAACGTGCACCCGGCAAGAATCGGCGGCGAAGGACGGTCGAAGGACCCCCCAATTTTGTGTGGGTGGGGAGGTGGAAGGACCTCGGCACAAATTGGGGGGTCCTTCGACCGTCCTTCGCCGCGATGCCTGCCGGTTGTTAGTGCAGCGTGAAAGCGCGGCTGCGGCGGCTCAGGATGACAGACGCAGCTCCATGAACTTCGTTCCCGCGATTGGATTGAATCGATACGGTTCGATCTCGGCGAAGCCGAGCGATTCGTAGAGCGGGATTGCGGACGTCATGCTTGGTAGTGTGTCGAGGCGCATGCGCGTGTACCCGGCTTGCCGCGCTTCGTCGATGATTCGCTCCCCGAGTGTGCGGCCGAGGTTGTGGCCGCGAAACTCGGGGCGAACATAAAGGCGCTTCATCTCGCAGGTGGCGTCGTCGAGGCGGCGCAGCGCAGCGCAGCCGGCGGCGCGATCATCGTCTCGTGCGACGAGAATCAGTTCGTAGAAATCAGCGAGCGTGGCCAACTCGTGATCGAAATCCTGGAACGAGAGATCGACGTCGAGGGATGCGGCGTACTCGGTGAACAGCGCGCGGACGATGTCGAGATCGTCCGCCGGCGCGATCGTGATCACACCAGCAGCTCGGCGCGAAATACGGTGACCGCTTTGCCGGCGAGCTTCACGCGGTCGCCGTCGAGCCGCACGCGCACCGCGCCGCCGCGAGGCGACGCCTGCCATCCGTTCATCTCGTTTTTTCCCAAACGTTCCGCCCAGTACGGCGTGAGGCAGCAATGCGCCGAGCCGGTGACTGGATCTTCGTCGATACCCACTGCCGGCGCGAAAAAGCGCGACACGAAGTCGTATTCGCCTTTGTCCGCGCGGCTGGTGACGATGACGCCACGCACCGGAAGCTGTCGCAGCACCGCGTGATCGGGCCGCAATGCGCGGACGTCGTGCTCCGAGGGCAGCTCGACGATGTAGTCGAACTGATTGCGGCCTACGTACGTGGCGTGACTGACGCCGAGGGCGTCGAGGAGTCCGGCTGGTGCAGCGATTTGCTCGTCGCGCTTGGCGGGGAAATCGAGCTCGATGAAATCGCCGTCGCGTGCTGCGGTGAGCAATCCACTCTTCGTGTGGAAGCGCTGGACAGGACTGTTGCTGATGTTCTCGCTCCAGATTGCGTGCGCCGACGCGAGTGTGGCGTGACCGCAGAGATCGACTTCGACGGCCGGCGTGAACCAGCGCAGCGACCAGCCATCATCGCGAGGAAGGAGAAACGCCGTCTCGGCGAGGTTCATCTCCGCGGCGACGTCGGCCATCCAGCGATCATCCCGCGCGCCGTCCATGAAGCAGACGGCGGCGGGATTGCCTTTGAACGGCTCGCTGGTGAATGCGTCGATCTGGAAAAGGAGCATTACGCGATCAACATCAGAATCCCTGCACGGCCGCCGCTTTTGCGTACATCCAGCGTACGAAGAGGAAGCCGAGGATGATGACGCCGGCCAGGACTCCGTCGCGCACCCAGCAGGTTGCGCCGTAGACCGTCGGGTAGTGATTGGAGATCATCAGGAAAATCAGAGGCACGGACATGTACGTGTTCTGACGCGAGCGAAGTCCCGCCTGACGCACGGTCTCGGCGTCCGCGGGATTGCCCTCTTTGATGCCGCGAATGATCTTCTGCTGCGACGGCCAGATCACCATCCAGACGTTGAGGGCCATCATCGTGCCGAAGATTCCGCCGGCGTGGATGTAGAGCGCGCGGCCGCTGAAGTGCCCAACGCACTCCAGCAGGCAATAGACGCCCGCAAAGAGGACCAGGTTGATGATGCTGGCCACCATCACGTTGGCGACCTTCTTCAGAATCAGGTTGTAGATCAGGAATCCGATGACCAGTGTGAGCAGAACAACCACCAGCCAGAGCCACGGATTGCCGACATGGTCCTGATCGAACAGAACGAGTTTCGTCTGGTAGTAGACGAGACCCAGCAGCAGGAAGCCGGTGATCCAGGTCCATGCCGCGCCCCAGCGGAACCAGAAGAGAGCGCGCGGCATCAGTTCAGGAACGACGACCTTCTTGGTCGGTCCGTCCATCTTGCCGGCGAAGGGCGTGTTGACGAAGTTGAAAAACCAGAGATGACCGATCCACATCACGCCTGCGACGACGTGACCCCAACGGAAAATGAGCTGCATCCAATTGTTGACTTCGGGATTCATACGCTCTCCTCAATCACTGCGGTTTGGGGTAGCCTGCCGTCGATTATATGTCGCCCCATGAATTCGAGGGACGGGTTGCCATCGTCACCGGCGCATCGTCGGGGATTGGACGCGTCACGGCGGAGATGTTGTCGTCGCGCGGAGCGCTCGTCGCGCTGTTCGCCCGCTCGGTCGATGCGCTGGAGCAGTTGGCGGCGCAACACGAGAGACGGATGCTCGCGATCGGCGGCGATGTCAGCGATCCCGATGCGATCGCGCGGCTGTTTGCGCAGACGGAATCGCGGTTCGGCGATTGCGACGTCCTCATCAACTGCGCCGGGATGATCGATCCGCGGCCGCTCGTCGATACGCCGCCGGAATCGTGGGAGCGGATGTTTGCGGTGAACGTCACCGGAACCTATCTGGCCACGCGCCGCGCGCTCCCTTCGATGATTGCCAGACGCGCCGGAAGCATCGTCAACGTCGCCTCGATCTCCGGCGTGATCGGACCGGAGAAGTTTCCGGGATGGGTCTCGTACTGCGCGAGTAAGGCCGCGGTGATCTCGATGACCGAGGCGCTGGCGGTCGAGGTCAAGCAATACGGCGTTCGCGTGAACAGCGTCAGCCCGGGATCGGTCGACACGAAGATGTGGGCCGAAGCCAGCGGCGGCGCGCCGGCGGCGATGACTGCGGATGAGGTGGCCGAGGTGATCTGCTTCCTGGCGTCGGATCGGGCACGCGCGGTGAACGGACAGGACGTGCATGTCTACTCTTCGTGAGCTGCGTCCAACATTCGCCGAGATCGATCTCGACCGCTTTGCGAACAACGTCGATGTGATCGCCCGCTCGCTGCCCGAAGGCGCGCGGCTGGTGGCGGTGCTCAAGGCTGACGGATACGGACATGGTGCGATCGAGTGCGCGAAGCGGCTGAGGTCCGATCGCGTGGCGATGATCGCGGTGTCGTTGCTGGAGGAGGCGCTGGATCTGCGGCGGGCGGGCATTGCTCTTCCGCTGCTCGTACTCGGTCCACTGACCAGCGAGCAGATTCCGATGGCGATTGAAAGCGAGATCACGATCGGCGTGATCGGACCTGAGGAGCTCGCGGCTGTTTGCGATGTCGCGCGCACGCGCGACATGGCTATCCACTTCAAGCTCGACTCGGGCATGGGACGGATGGGTGTTGTCGAGAGCGAGCTCGCATCTGCGATCGACATGATTCGTGCGACGCCGCGTCTGCGCGTCGAAGGGATCTACACCCATTTCGCGAATGCGGACGATCCCAGCGACTCGTTTACCGAGGCACAGATCGCGAGTTTCGATCGGTTGATTGCCATCCTTCGCGAGCACGGCATCGACGCGCCGATTCATCATTTCGCGAATTCCGCGGCGACGTTGCGTGGTCTCGTCCGACCCGGCGATTTCGCCCGAGTCGGAATCGCGCTCTACGGACCGGCACGGATCGAGATGACGTCAGGCACGATCGAGCCGGTCCTGCGCTGGCGCAGCGAGACCATGCGGCTCAAGAATCTCCCGGCTGGTCATGCGATCGGCTACGGCACGACGTTTCGCACGACCCGACCGAGCCGCATCGCCACGCTGCCGGTGGGTTATGCCGACGGCTACGACCGGCTGCTGTCGAACAACGCAGACGTGCTCGTGCGCGCGCAGCGCGCGCCGGTGGTGGGCCGCGTGTCGATGGATCTCGTGACGATCGACGTCACGGATATTGATGGAGCCGCCGCGGGCGACGAAGTGATTCTCATCGGCGCGCAGGGCGATGAGAGCATCACGGCCGATGAGCTGGCGGCGAAGTCGCAGACAATTTCCTACGAAGTGTTTTGCCGCATCAGCGCACGCGTTCCGCGCGTTTATCCGGAAGGTAGCAGTTTTCGGATACGCTCCCGCTTCGCCGAATGAACATCCTGGAACGGATCGGCCGCGTTTTCATCCATCTCTTCGAAGAGACCGGCCTATGGTTCGCGATGCTGGGCAAGACGTTCCTCTGGACGTTCCGTCCGCCATTCGAGGGGAAAGAGTGGCTGCGGCAGATGGTGCGCGTCGGCGTCGACTCCGTCCCCGTCGTTTTTCTGACGACGATGTTCACCGGCATGGTGATGGCGTTGCAAACGTACAACGGCTTTCATCGCGTGCATGCGGAGAATTTCGTCGGCAGCGTCGTGGCGCTGGCGATGTTGCGCGAGCTGTCGCCGGTGCTGGTGGCGCTGATGGTGACCGGACGAGTCGGCTCGTCGATGGCCGCCGAGATCGGAACGATGCGCGTCACCGAGCAGCTCGATGCGCTCGAAGCGCTGGCCACCGATCCGGTTCAATACCTCTTTGTCCCGCGCGTGATCGCCGGCATCGTCATGGTCCCGCTCCTCACGATCCTCGGCGACGCACTCGGCGTCGGCGGCGGCTATCTCGTCGCGGTGAAGCTGATGGGCGCAAATCCGTTCGTTTATGAGCAGAACACCTATCAGTTTCTTCAGTTGAACGATGTCTGGAGCGGTTTGATCAAGGCGGCGTTCTTCGGGCTCATCCTGACGCTCACCGGTTGCGTGCGCGGCTACTACACGAGCGGCGGCGCGGAGGGAGTGGGGCGCGCGACGACCGCAGCGGTCGTCAGTGCGTCTTTGATCGTTCTGTTTACTGATTTCTTTTTGACCAAGATTTTGTTTTGAAGTGAGCGCACTCAGACACCCGACAATGGCCGACACGACATCCATGATCTCCCTCCGGCACGTCGACAAGACACTCGGCGGGAAGAAGGTTCTCGACGACATGTCGATCGACGTCGCGCGCGGCGAATCGTTCGTGATCGTCGGTGGATCGGGCGTCGGAAAAAGCGTCACGCTCAAACACATCATCGGACTGATGAAGCCCGACCGCGGACAGGTCATCGTCGAGGGTCAGGACATCACCGCGATGCGTCCGGTCGAACTGAATCGATTCCGCCGGAAGTTCGGGATGTCGTTTCAGGAAGGAGCGCTCTTCGATTCGATGTCGGTGTTCGAGAACATCGCCTTTCCTCTGCGCCGTCATACGAAATTTACGGAAGCGCAGATCGGCGAGCGCGTCGACGAGTGTCTCGACCTCGTCCATCTCGCTGGCGTCTCCTCGAAGCGGCCATCCGAGTTGTCGGGAGGCATGCGGCGTCGCGTCGGGTTTGCGCGCGCGATCTCGCTAAAGCCCGATATCCTGCTGTTCGACGAGCCGACCACCGGACTCGATCCAGTCATCAGCGACGTCATCGCCGATCTGATCCTGGAGATGGACCGCACGCTCGATACGACGACAGTCACCATCACGCACGACATGAAAGTGGCATTCAAGATCGCCGACCGCGTGGCCATGTTGTACAAGGGACAGATCGTGGAGCAAGGAACGCCGGAGTCGTTTCAGCAGTCAAAGAATCCGATCGTGCAGCAGTTCATTCAGGGACGGGCGGAAGGGCCGTTGACTTCAATGGACAATGGATAGTGGACAATTGACAGTGGAACGGCAGCCTTCAATGGACAATGGACAATGGACAATGGACAATGGACAATGGACCATTACGCTTTTCATTGTCAACTGTCCATTATCAATCGTCCATTATCAAAGGGCAGCCTTCAATGGATAATGGACAATTGACCATAACGCTTTTCATTGTCAACTGTCCATTATCAATCGTCCATTATCAAAGGGAGCTTGTATGAAGCGTCTTATCTTCGTCATCGCGGTCCTCTTCGCCGCAGTCACACACACCGCCGCGCCGATCACATTGCGCGTCGATGCCAGCAACGTCGCGTCGAACGTCTACCACGCGCATCTCACGATGCCGGCGACTCCCGGCCCGTTAACGCTTTACTACCCGAAATGGATCCCCGGCGAGCATGGACCAACAGGGCCGATCAACGGCCTGACCGGTCTGCAATTCTCGGCCAATGGGAAGAGCGTCCCGTGGCAGCGCGATCTCGTCGACATGTTCGCGCTGAATGTCGACGTTCCCGCCGGCGCGACGACGCTCGACGCCGATCTCGATTTTCTCGCTCCTGCTCCCGGCGCCAACTTCACTGCAGGCGCTTCGACGACGCCGCGCCTCGCCGTTCTGAGCTGGAACACCGTCCTGCTCTATCCGAAGAGCTCCGCCGCGAGCGACACGCTCTCTTACACCGCCTCGCTTCGCATTCCCGCGGGGTGGCAGTACGCGACCGCGCTGGAGACGCGCGGACGCAGCGGTGACACGATCGAATTCGAGCCGGCGTCGCTGACGACGCTGATCGATTCTCCGGTGCAGATCGGCGTCATCCTGCGCAAGATCGACCTCGCGAACAAGACCGGATTGCGTCACACGCTGAACCTGCTCTCCGACAGCAAAGAGGCTACGCAGACGCCGGATGATTTCGCCGCACAATACGGACGGCTCGTCGATGAGACATCGGCGCTCTTCGGCGCGAATCACTATCGCCATTACGACTGGCTCTTCACGCTCAGCGACGCCGTCGCCCACTTCGGTCTCGAACATCATGAATCGAGCGACGACCGCGTTGCAGAAAATCGATTGCTTGAGGAGCCGAGCCGTAAATGGGTGTCGACGTTGATGGCCCATGAGTTTGTGCACTCGTGGAACGGCAAGTACCGTCGGCCTGAGGGTCTGGCTACGGGCAACTACGACAAGCCGATGACGGGCGAGCTTCTCTGGGTTTACGAAGGGCTGACCACATACCTCGGCGATCTTCTTCCGGTCCGCAGCGGAATTCTGTCCGCAGATGACTATCGCGAAAACCTCGCCGCGACGTACGCACAGATGACGCAACACACCGGACGTACATGGCGGCCGTTGCTCGATACCGCTGTGGCCGCGCAGCTTTTGTACGAAGCGCCCGGCGCGTCGACGAATTGGCGGCGCAGCGTTGATTACTATCCCGAAGGGGAGCTGCTGTGGCTGGACGCAGACATGACGATCCGGTCGCTGACGAAGGGCAAACGATCGCTCGACGATTTCTGCCGGGCGTTCTTTGGCGGAGCGAGTGGCCACGCGGAATTGAAACCGTATACGTTTGACGATCTCGTGGCCGCGTTGAACACCGTGGCGCCGCACGATTGGAAAACCTTCCTCAATGAACGGCTCAATTCGAATGCGGCCACGCCTCCGATGGGTGGAGCGGAGCAGGCTGGATGGCATCTCGTCTACAACGACAAGCCGAATACGGCTTTGCAGTACAACGAAGGACGGGACCATGGAGCCGATCTCAATGCGTCGCTCGGCCTCACGATTGGGGAGAGCGGTTCGGTTGGCGACGTGGTGCCGGGCTCGATCGCTGCGCGCAGCGGCATCGCGCCGGGATCGCGCATCATCGCGGTTAACGGCCGCGCCTTTTCCGTCACGCGCCTGCGCGACGTCGTGAAAGGCTCGGCGAGCGCGACGGGTCCGATGGAAATCATCGTGCGTAACGGCGATTTCTTCACGACCGCGTCGATCGACTATCACGGCGGTGAGCGCTATCCGCATCTGGAGCGGATCACAGGCAAGCCCGATTGGATGGAAGCGCTGGTCAAGCCGCTGGCACCGCCACCTGCGAAGGCGGTCGAAAAGAAGAAGTGATCGTGATTCGCGGAGTGACTGTCAATTCGATTCATGAGATCAGCAAGGAGAACAACGGAGGCAGCGCGGACTCCCGATTACAGCGAATGCGTCGGGCCGCGCGCTCCGTTTCTCCAAATCAGGCAGGATTGAGCCATGTCACTGGCAGATCGCGCAGGAAATGCGTTTCTGGTGATGCTCTCGCCGGTGGTGTTGTGCTGGACTCTTTACAGTTTCTGGCGCCTCGCGGTAAAAGGCACGCTCTTTGTTCGAGACCACGGCCGCGTCATCGAAGCCGGTAGCGGGTTCAATTTCTGGGTGACGTTGTGCTTGTATCTGGTCCTGTTACCGGGGTCCATCGTCGCGCTTGCGAAGTTCGCAGCGTGGTTGAAGCGAAGACTCCGAGGCAATCGCTGAGCGCTTTCCGAAGATTGGAGAACGGCTTCACGCGGCTCTGAGAGCGAAGAACGCGGCCGGAGTGAGAGGAGCGCTTTCTCTCCGCGGGTGATTCCCAGCGAGTACACTCTCACCTATACATCATCGGGGAGATCCTATGCGCCTGGCGCACTTCTTATCGCTTGCGATCTGTTTGCCGGCATCCACCCTGTTCGCGCAGGTTCCGACGATCATCAATGAGATCGATCAGCTCGAGTCGGTGCGCGATCCGAAATGTTATGCGACGGCCAGCCGGCTCGAGGATTTCATCTACGGCACTCCGCTCGATTTCGATGCGCGCGCGGAAAAGATCGCGCTGCAGAAACCGTTCATCCGCACGTTGTGGCTGAAAGCGAGTGATGCCGCAGCGGCAGCAGGAAAGTCGCAGATCGATGCCGGCACGCTGCGTCCGCTTCTTCAGGCCGCCGTCCCTTACGTTGCGACGGCAGGCGGCGATTGGATCGTTCGGCCCAACGACGCGCGCCACACCGAGATCTCCGCGCGCGACCGGCGGCAGTACGGAACGGTTGCCTACGCGCTGCGCGCGATTCTGGCCGTGCAGCAGGATGCCTTCATCGACGGAACGAAGTTACTTCCTCTCGACGCGCCGGCCGTGGACCTGTTCAAAGAGTCAGTCGACCTCGTCACGCTCGCCGCGCTCCAACACGCCGATCACGCCACCCGCAGCACGAACAAAGAACGCCTCGGCGCGAAGGAACTGAAGAGCGCATGGACGGAGATCGTGGGGCAGGCGCCGGTAGCGTCCGAGGTCAAGGCAAACAATGCCGTGACCGCGGCGACGCAGCCGCGCTTCGCCACGATCAACGCCATCGTCGCCGAGAAACTCGCCGCGTTCGAGAAGTACAACGATCTCTCGCAGGCCGTCTTTCTCCGCAACGTGCAGGTCTACATGTCGCGGCACATGTGGCCGACCGATCCCGCCGAAGGGACCGCGTTCAAACAGCAGTTCACCGAGACGATGATCGCCTGGACGGGCGACGTCATGCTCGAAGCGGAGAAGATCGCCAAGAAGCGCGGCCATGCGCTGATCCGCGTCGACGATGTTCACGACGCCGTGCAACTCTACGAACCTCACGAGATCAACGAATACGAAGACTGCATCTACTTTCCGCGCCTGCCAAAGAACGAACAGATCGTCATCGAAGCGTACGACCTCGACGCCTTCCGCGATCCGGGGCTGCATTGGATTTATCTCAAAGAAGTGCTGAACGATCCGAAGTACAAGGGAACGCTGGAGCCCGATCCGTTCGCCGCAGAACTGCTGACCGAAGGGGGCGCGCAGATGGGGACGTTGATCCTGCGCGTCGCGGGAAAGATCGCGACATCCGAGGGGAAGGATCGGCTCGATCGAACGCACTTAACGCGAAGCGTGGCGCAGATTCAGCGATTGCTCGACAAGAACGCGTCGATGCCGCCTGTGAAGAAGACCGCCGTGACGATCGCGTCGGCATCGTCGCCGGCGCCGGCGGCGAAAACCGGCGGCAAGTACTTCACGAACGTCACGGCATCGAGCGGCATCAACTTCGAGCATCGTATGTCCGACTGGCTGGCGCGCCTCATCCGCAGCTACACGGTCAAGGAAGGCGACAAGCTCGTGCTCGCGGTGCCGCCCGCGTTCGGCGGCGCTGGAATCGCAGCGGAGGACATCGACGACGACGGCGACATCGACGTGCTCGTGCTCAGCGGATCGGGCAACGCGCTCTATCTCAACGACGGCAAGGGCCACTTCACCGAGGTAACCGAGTCGGCGGGCCTGGATTGGAAACGTGCCGATGGACGTCCCGGCGAGCCGCGCCAGCCGATCATCGCCGACTTCGACAACGACGGGCTTGCCGACATCCTCATCACCTACGTCGATGACGATCACCGCCTCTACAAGAACCTCGGCCACGCCAAATTCGAAGACGTCAGCGCGCGCTCCGGCCTCGGCGGAAAAGGACTCGTCGGCGGTCCCGCCACGGCGTTCGATTACGACAAAGACGGCAAGCTCGATCTCTACATCGGCTACTTCGGCGACTACATTCACGGCGAGTTGCCGACGTTCGCGCGCCGCAACACGAACGCGCTTCCCGACAAGCTCTTTCACAACAAAGGCAACTTCGTGTTCGAGGATGTGAGCGCCGGCAGCGGCGTCGAGAATCCCGGCTGGGCGCAAGCGGTCGGACATCTCGACTTCGACGGTGACGGCTGGGAAGACCTGATCTGCGGCAACGATTTCGGCAGCAACTCCTGGTATCGCAATCTGGGAGGAACCGGTAAGTTCGAAGATGTCTCCGCGAGGCTCGGCACCGACAAGCCGAGCTACACGATGAACATCGGCATCGCCGATCTGAATCGCGACGGCTATCCCGACGTCTACATCTCGAACATCGTCACGATGAACAAGGACGAGAAGTACGTCCTCCCCGATGCGAAGACGCGGCTGAAACTCAATCCGCAGAAAATGGCCAACATGCGCGTCGTCGAAGCGAACGACTTGTGGGAGTCGGCGGCGGCGAACGGAAAGCTCGCCTCGTATGCGCAATCGACTGCGATCGGGCGTGGATACAAGTCGACGGGCTGGTCGTGGGGCGCCGATTTTTTCGATTTCGATAACGATGGCGACGATGATCTTTATCTCGTCAACGGCATGAACGAGTACGCGGTCTACTCGAGCGTCAATCCTTACTTCACCGATGCGGCGGGCGTGCAGCGGCAGACAGTCGTGCCGGTGGCGGAAAAGGAAGCGCCGGTATTTTTTGTCAATCGCAATGGGATGCTTTCCGAGGATTCGGTGCAGAGCGGGGCGGATCCGATGGGCAACGCCCGTGCGGTGGCGCAATTCGATCTCGACGGCGACGGTGATCTCGACATGATGGTCAACAACTTCAACGGACCGGCGATGCTGTATCGCAACAACGCATCGACCAACGGCAACCACTGGATCAAGATCCGTCTCGCCGGCGACCCTGCGAAGGGCGTGACGCGCGATGCCATTGGCGCGAAGATCATCGTCGACACGGCGCACCAGAAGGGGATGTGGCGCGAGGTCTTCAGCACGATCGGCTACCTGACATCGAATCCGAAAGAGCAGCACGTGGGGCTCGGTGCCGACAAACGCGCGGATGTGACCGTGATCTGGCCAAGCGGCGAGCGGCAGACGTTCAAGGGACTGACGGCGGATAGGAGTTATCGCATTACGCAAGGGATTGGTCTGGCGAAGTGAGCGAACAAGCGCAGCATCTCCATCGAGCGCCTTCTCCCCCACGTTTTTCAGTGGGGGAGAAGGTGCCGAAGGCGGATGAGGGGGCTGTTCTCTTAGCCGCAGACCCCCGGAAGATCCAGCACTCCACGCCCCCCTCATCCGGCTTCGCCACCTTCTCCCCCCGCAAAAAGCGCGGAGGGAGAAGTGGCTCGATGGGAGTGCTGCGCGAATGGTTAGACCAAATCGCGAAAGGTGTGGCCTAAGTGTTCTTTGGCGCGCTCGCTCTCGCGTTAGCAGTCGCCGCGTCTCCGCCGCCGAAACACACCAACCATCTCGCGCACGAAACCTCGCGCTATCTTCTGCAACACGCTACGAATCCCGTCGATTGGTATCCGTGGGGTGAAGCGGCGTTGAAGGCTGCGCGCGAACAGAACAAACTGATCTTTCTCTCGATCGGTTACTCGACGTGTCACTGGTGTCATGTGATGGAGGCGGAGTCGTTCGCGAACGAGGAGATCGGTGCGGTGATGAACGCGCACTTCCTCGCCATCAAAGTCGATCGCGAGGAGCGGCCGGATATCGACAGCGCGTACATGGCCGTGGCGCGGACGATCATGAGCGATCCGGGCTGGCCGCTGAATGTGATCCTCACGCCGGACGGCAAGCCGTTCTTCGCCGCGTCGTACATTCCGCGCGATCGATTGCAGGCGTTGCTCGATCGGCTCGGGACGACGTGGAAAGAGCATCCGGAGCAGATCGCATCGACCGCAGCCATGGTCGCGCCGTCACTCACAGCGGAATCCTCGGGGAGCGACAGCATGCCTGGCGCGGCAATGCTGACGACTGCGTATCAGCAACTCATGGCGCGCTTCGATCCCGTCAACGGCGGCTTTCTCCCTCCGCCGAAAGTACCAGCCGCACACCAGCTCATGTTCCTGCTGCGCTACTGGCGGCGCAGCGGCGACGCACATGCGCTGGAGATGGTGGAGACGACGCTGCACGCGATGCGCAACGGCGCCCTCTGGGACAAACAGCGATTCGGATTTCATCGCTATACGGTCGATGCGGCGTGGCGCGAGCCGCACTACGAGAAGATGCTTTGCGATCAGGCCATGCTGGCGATGGCGTACCTCGAAGCGTACCAGGCCACGCGCAAGCCGGAGTATGCGCAAACAGCGCGTGAGATTTTCACGTACGTGTTGCGCGACCTCCGCGCACCGAACGGCGCGTTCTCCACGGCGAGCGATTCTGATGAGCGTGGTGCACGCGACGAGAAGATCCTCACCGACTGGAACGGATTGATGATCGCCGCGCTGGCGTCGGGCGCTGCGGTGCTCGACGACGCGTCGTACGCGAGCGCGGCCAGGCGCGTGGCGGATGCAGTCCTCGCGAACGGAACGTTGCACCACCAGCGCGGACGGGCTGCTTATCTCGACGACTACGCCTTCGCCGTCTGGGGGCTGCTTAATCTCTATGAAGCGTCGTTCGATATACGCGATCTCGATCGCGCCCTCGCGCTCGCGCGCAAATCACTCGCCCGCTTTCGCGATCGCACCGGCCGTTTCTTCATGACCGCGAATGACGCCGAGTCGCTGCTCGTCCGCCCGCGCGAAACGAGCGACGGATCGCTGCCATCAGGCAACTCGGTGCAGCTCATGAACCTCGTGCGCATCGCGCGCATCACAGGAGATCCGTTCTACGAGAAGGCCGCGATTGATCTCCTCCGCGCGAGTGCCGCCGACATCAGCGACGTCCCCTCGGCATCAGCGCATCTCATGAGCGCGATCGATTTCCTGATCGGTCCGTCGTTCGAGATCGTGCTGGCGGGCGAAAATGTTCGCCCACTGCAACGCGCGGTATTCGTGTCCTTCGTACCGAACAAAGTCGTCCTGCGTTCAGGAGCCGATCTCGCGCGCATCGCCCCGTTCACGAAACTGCAGAAGGCGATTCGTGGAAAAGCGACCGCCTACGTCTGCACGAATCAGCAGTGCAAACTGCCGACGGATGATGCGGGGAAAGTCGCTGAGTTGCTTGCGGCGCACGCGAACTAACTTCAATCGCTGTCATCCTGAGCCGCCGAAGCCGCGCCTCAACCCTGCTCTGACAACCGGCAAATCATTGCGGCGAAGGACGGTCGAAGGACCCCCAATTCTGTACGATGTTTTTTTCACCGCCCGCCGGCACAGAATTAGGGGGTCCTTCGACCGTCCTTCGCCGCCGATGCGCTGCGGAGGTTTCATTCAGTGAATCTTGCGGCGGCTTCGGCGGCTCAGGATGACAGTGATACTGCTCGCACCATCACCGCAGACCAACCCGGAAGATCCCCGTCTCCGGGTGGTACGTCCGCCAGTCGAACCAGTAGTCGCTGAGCACATCGATCTTTTCCAGTTGATGCCCCGCGAACGGACCGGAGATCGCGCGGCCGGCGAAATCCCATTCGCTGCCCGATGCGCTGTCAATGAACGTGACCGGTGACGACGACGGCTTCGCGAACAACTCGATCGCGCGGCCGTCCACGTTCCTTCGGAACGCGCGCACCGACCGCCCATCCTCCGCGACGGCAATCACGACTGGCACGCTCCCGATCGAATCGACGATCGGATTCTGCCGCCGAATATCCGCCATCCGATACGCTTTCGGATGGCCGTCGACCGTCACGCCGATGATGAGCTCGCGCGGCGGCAAGCGCGCATCGTGCGTGTTGGTCGCCACCGGCATCTTGGCGATGTGCGACTCCCAGTCGGCGGGCGCATAGTGTCCGGCCGCGGCAACCTTTGGGTCGGGACGCAACACACGGCCGCGTGCGTGCTCGCGCTTCCAGAGCGCGAACGAGATCTCGTCCTGCGGGACGTGAACAAGCTTGCGTCCCTTCAGCGGACCCTGGATCGCTTCGCCGCTGATCTGCTGCCACCACGAGCCGGTCTCCTCGTCGCGCATGATGAAGTTCTGGTTGTTGATTCCGAAAAGGTGAAAGTGCAGCGTGCGCCCGTCCACCGTCGTCTCCCACACCAGACCGGTGTGGCAGAGCGTTCAATAGGTGACGACGATCGGCACGCCGCCGACGTCGTCCTGCACGAGATGGTGATAGGCGAGTTGCCGAATCGGGTACGCGGCCGCTTCGCCGTTGCGCTCGACCGCGATGACGAGATCGGCGGCGTCAACGAACGTCGCCGCATCTGCAGCCGCATACGCGGCGCCGGCCAGCGGAGCAAACATCCACTCGAAATGATTCTGCCGCGCAAACCACGTGCTCACGGACGTGAGCAGCAGAAGGATGACGACAATGATCTTGCCCCACCACCGCGCACCGCGCCAGAGTGTGAAGATCAGCCACGCGGCAATGAGCAGCGCCACGATCGTGGCGATCGGCGAAATCGATCGCAACGCGTACGAGAATGCCACGCCGCGCGCTGTCTGCGGACGGAACGGTTGAATGATCCACGCCGGGAGCATGACCATGGCCAACGCGGCCACCGTCGTCGCGACGAGAAGCATCCAGCGCCAGCCGCGAGGAAGCGCGATCATCGCTCGTTCGCCGGTGTTGCCGTCCCGTCAAAGTAGGCGCGGAGGCGCGGCCACTCGAACTGCGCGATCTTGCGGCCAAGAGCCAGACCTTCCACATTGTCGGCCTGGACGTGATAGCCGCCCATCACGCGCGAGATGCCGGCCATGTCGGCGGTGGCGGTGAAGGTCGGCAGCTTCAACTCGACGTCGCAATTGACGGCCGTCGCCTTGATTCCGTCGCGGCCCTGTATCACGAAGCAATCGGCATCCGCCTCCGTTAGCGACCCCGCCTTTCGCTTTTCCACTTCGCCGAAGTAGTCGCTGCCGGTGAACAGCTCCAGCGTTTTTGCGCACGCGCCACTGACCGTGCTGTGGCCGGAAACGTATCCAGGAAACGGCGGCGTCACAAACGTGAACGGCGAATACGGATGCCACTCCTCGGCGGGCAACTTGACGACACCTTTGCCTGGTCCCGCCCAACCGTCGACTGTCTTGCCCGCGTAGTAGTAGCGCACCAGCGTCCAGGGCCGCGACGTGTCGTAGAAGCGCTTCGCTTCCCAACAGGCGATGAACGCATCCATCGCCACGTTCGCCACACTGAAGAAGAGCTTCACATCGCGATCGAGATCGTTGTGATCGCGCTTCGACACGAGCTGCGCGAACTTCAGCCAATGCCCCGACTGTCCCGTCGAGCGGGGACCGTCGCGCATGAACTCGACCGTCGCTTTCTGTTCCGGCGTCAGTCCGCTGTTCATGGCGATGTTCTCGTCGACCTCTTTGCGCAACCGCTCGGAGTCGACTTGAGGAGGTGGCGGCGGGCGGAACTGATCGCTGCGGTCGAGTGCGAATGTCTTCACGCGATACCACTGTGGCGTGAGAAATCCTGGTGAGATCATTCCGCCTTTCGGATTGACGAACGGAATCGGCTGCCAGCGATTCGGATCGGTGACCTTCTCCGGCGTATTCACCGGCGCGTAGTAGGTGTAGTCGGAGTAGGGAACGCCGCTCGATCCCACTTCGTCGCCGAGTTGATTCGCGCCGTCGTGATGACGATACGCGCAGACCGCCGCCGCAGCGACGTTGCCAATGCCCTGCGGCGTCGTACGATCCATCGATGCATAGCCGGGATCGAATCCGCGCGCGCGCATCTGTTCATCGATCCAACTCTTGTCTTCGGGATAGACATCGACTAGCGCGCGATACGTCGCGTAGGCGATCGCCTTCTCCTTATTCGCCTGCGTCCGCTCCGACGCCGGCCGGCGCAACGTCGCACCGAGCCGCGTGCCGACAGCCTTGTCGTCATACGCCGCCCACGCGTCATACATCGCCGTCAGCGCCACCGCCAGCGTGCGCGAGATGATCGTCGGCCGCGCGCCGTGCCGGTCCACCTCGCGTGCCGTCGCTTCGAGCGATATATCGAGCCACTCGTACGCTGCGGATGGTTTGTACGCCGTCGCCGGCGCCGCCGCGTGCAGCGTCGAAATGGCGAGCCCCACGGCCATCGCCGCAGCAATCCTGCTCATCGTTTTCATGGTGGAAGAAGGACGTTACGCCGAGCGGCGGCGCGAATCAAGGGGAGGGCGTTCTGTCTTTTTTAGGCTCCGCGGTTAAAAGCCGAGACGGTTCACGCGGAGACGCGGAGGCGCGGAGACGTTTTGCTCTCTTTCTCCGCGTCCCCCGCGTCTCCGCGTGAACCCGTCTTCTTGAGCAGTATCTCCAATCCGAATGCGATGCGACGGGTCGCAGATCAACCTCCCAGCAGCTCCTCCAGCTCCTCGGGTGTGAACTGCTTCACGAGCGACGGATCGTCGTCGACGATGATGTCGCTGGCGAGGCGGCCTTTGCGCTCGATCAATGCGTCGATCTTCTCTTCCACGCTGCCGCGCGTGATCAGCTTGATCACCTGAACGCCTTTGTTCTGGCCGAGGCGGTGGACGCGGTCGGTGGCCTGATCTTCGCGGGCTTGGTTCCACCAGCGGTCGTAGTGAATGACGACGGACGCGCTGGTGAGATCGATGCCCAGTCCGCCGGCGCGAAGGCTGGCGGTGAAGACGCGGCAATCGGGATCGTCGCGAAAGCGGGCCACTTCCGCGCCGCGATCTTTCGTGCTTCCTTTGATCGACGCGAATCCGATCGCTTCGTTGCGTAGATGTTGATCGATCATCTCCAGCATCCGCAGGTACTGGCTGAAGACGACGACCTTCAATCCGCTGGCCATGCACTCGTTCAGCAGTTCGAGGAATAGCTCCCATTTCGCAGATGGTGCATCGCCGTCGAATCCGCCACCGGCCGAAGCGGGGTGATTGCAGATCTGCTTGAGATAGTTGAGCGCTGCGAAGACGTGGACGTAGGAGATCGACGCTCCCGCGCGGATCTGCGCCTGCAGCGGTTTGGCGCGCGAGTCGATCACAGCGCGGTAAAGCGATCGTTGCGCCTCCGACATCTCGCAGTAGCGTTTGTCGACGATCTTCGGAGGGAGCTGCGTCAGCACCTGCGTCTTTGTTCGCCGCAAGACAAACGGCCGCGCGAGCCGCCGCAGCGTTGCCCGGTCTTCGACGTTGCCGCGCAGATAGCCGGGAACGACGAAGTCGAGAAGCGTCGTCAACTCGCCCTCATGATTCTCGATCGGAGTGCCGGTCAAGCCGATTGTCACGCCCTTGTCCAATGCCGCAAGCGCCTGATGCGTCGCGGTACCGGCGTTCTTGATCATCTGCATCTCATCGAGCACGACGAGATCGAAGCGCTTCTGCCGGTAGTGATCGAGACGGCTGCGAACGAGTCCGTACGACGTGAGCGTGATTTCCTGACCCGGCAGATAACGGCCCAGCTTCTCCCGCCAGTGATCGAGGACCGAGGTCGGGCAGACGATGAGCACCGATGATTGCGGATGCACCGCCGTCACTGCGCGGATCAACGCCATCGCCTGATGGGTCTTGCCGAGGCCCATGTCGTCGCAGAGAAGCGCGCCGAATCCGTGATGATGGAGCATCCATAGCCAGTGATAGCCGGTCTGCTGATACGCGTAGAGATCGAGTCCCAACGCGGCCGGCGATGGCGCCTCGGTCGTGATCGCGGCCTGATCGAACATCGCGAAGGCGTCCTGTCCGGAGGCATCTCCACGAAAAATTGCCCTTCCGCGCAACGTGCCGCGGATACGCAACACGTCGAGCGGCGTGAGGAGCAAACGGCCGTCGTCGTTCATCGAGACGGAGTCGAAGCAATCGAACTGCGGATCGCGAACGTCGATCCAGATGTCCTCACGATTGAGTGCGCGAATACTTTCGCGACGAGCACGCACGATCTCTGCCGCCCTCACTCCGTTCTCGAAGATCACCTCGGCCACGAGCGTGTTTCCGCGCGGCTCGCTGAAGTCGAAGATGACGTCGCCTTCCAATCGCACCGCCTTCGCGTTGCGGATGGAATCGGGCGCCAGAGCCGCGGGCATCGCCGCAAGCTCGTCGCGGTGCCGATCGAGAAAGGCGAAGACGTCGCTCTCGGGGATCGTCGTCTCGCGCTCGAGCGCGATCCCGGAGGGAAGGTAGTCATCGAAGAGCGATGCCTGCGTCTTCGATTTCTGTTCGACGAACATCGGCGTCGTGGGACGTAACGATGCGAAGGAGCCATCGACGAAAAAGAAGCGGCCGTACTGTGGCGTGTCCGCGCGAACATGAGCGGCGAAACGTAGGCCGGACTCTCCAGTCCGACTTTGTGTCGTGAGGGAAAGAGAACCGTAGGACTGGAGAGTCTGACCTACGTTTTCACCGCGCTCATCCTGCAGTAACACCGGCACGAATCGCAGCGCTCGACTCTCCGTCAGTTCGATGCGCAGCGATGCGGTCAGCGACTGCGGCGCGACTTCGAATCCACAGCGCGCCGCCACGCCGCTGGTGACGAGATGCTCGACCGCGGCGGAGGGGACAGGCAGATCGTCGATCGAGAGAACGCCGTCGCGCATGGACAACGCGGCACGATCACCGATTGGGTCGGCAGCGAATTTCGCCTGCGCCCATCGGTACCACGCCGACGATTCCCACAGCAGACGCGCACTTCCTGATCCGCGCTTCAACAGCTTCTGCTCCTGTTCGGTGAGCACACTTTTTCGCAGAAGCAGCTCGCGCGGATCGCTCTCGGCATCGATCGCAATCGCCCGTCCCTCCGCCGATGCCGCGAATCCGATCGCCCGCCAGATGCTGGTCTCGAACCTCTCGAACAAGAGCGCGCCTTTCTCGTCAGCAGTGCGCGCCACGAGCACAGCGAGGTGCCGGCAGAGATCCTCAGCGCTCATCCCCGGATCGCACGCGCAACGCGCCGAGATCACGCGATGCGCGTCGACCACGAGCATCGGCTGAAAGCTGCGCCGCTCGCTTTCGATGACGTACGCCGTCGACGCCCCGCGAAAAAACAGCACGCCACGCAACTGAAACTTGTCCGATTGCCGTTGGATCGTCGCCAGAGTCGCGGCGCGAAACGCGGAGCGGAATCGTTCCGGAAAGTTGGAAGTGGGATCAGTGGACAAACGGAGCTCGGCTCGGCGGCGAATCTTAGTTCATGAGTCCGCTCAAGCAACCGTAGAGCGAGTTCAGGGAATGGTCTTTCTCATAGTTATCTTGACTTTACTGAAGTGATGTACGTACTCTGTCGGCAGTGCTCCTATGACCCGGATACTGACCCTCGCCCTCGGCTGTTTTCTCTTCGCCATGTCCGTTTTCGCGGACTCCACTCATCTCGAAATGCAGGCGAGCGTGCCGAACCCGCTGCAAGTGACGATGGCCGTGGCGAATCGCGGGCCG
Organism: Thermoanaerobaculia bacterium; assembly: GCA_034665065.1. Lineage (GTDB taxonomy): Bacteria > Acidobacteriota > Thermoanaerobaculia > Gp7-AA8 > Gp7-AA8 > JADGNZ01. Next base: position 376,223 of record JAXDGL010000018.1, read on the forward strand.
GATGTCGCACGAAACAGCTTCCTGACGATCGACTTTCCGCCCGAGCTGGTTGTCAATGTCGTCACCGTGTATGGGCCTTGCGATTATACCCAGCGCCCTGTCCGCTGCTCGCTCGGCGACATCCCCGTCTTCGCTCCTCCTGTTACGTTTGCGTACTACATGGGAGCCAACTTCAAGGCGCCGTTCGCGGACGCCACCTACACGGTGAAATTCACGGTCTCCTCCGACACGCCCGATCCCGATCCTTCCAGGCATTCGGCGTCCGTCACCTTCGTGACAAAGCTCGAGGCGGATCTCGGCGTTAGGATCGGCCGGTCAAGCCGCTTCGAACGCATCGATCCCGGACAGAACGCGGAGTTCTGGACGTTTGTTGGCAACAACGTTCGCGACAACAAGCCACCGAACGTGCGCATCGACTACGCAGTGACGAACGGCGTGATCGAGAAGATCGACGCTTCGAACATCGTGATCGATCACTCCAACGGACCTCCGTCGCTGTCGTGCACGATCGCCGGCGCCACTGCGGTATGTACGATCGAGCCTCTTGTGGGGGGTTCGGGCACGATCACAGTCACGGTGAAAACGACAACAGACAGGCTAGCAGGGAAGGTCACCTTGTCGATGCGCGCGACGAGCGACGTGCCGGATAAGACGCCGGCCAACGACCAGGTGGAGGACACTGTTCCCATCTATCGCTGGTACGCCGTCACGACGGTCGCCGACGACGGACCGGGATCGCTGCGTGATGCCATCGTCCAGGCGAACGCCAATTGCACTCCCGGCCCTTGCCGCATCGTCTTCGAGATTCCGCCGCCGGTGCCGGCGGAAGGATGGTTCACGATCACACCATTGTCACCGCTGCCGACGATCACCGCCGACCGTGTCAGCGTCGAAGGGTTGCGGCAGAAGGCGTTCACCGGCGACACGAATCCACTCGGGCCTGAGATTGCGATCGACGGACGTCTGGCGCACCGCGGATTGAGGATCGTCTCGCGATGCGAAGCGGTCATCGAGAGTCTCACTCTGGGCAATTTCGATGAGGACCAGGGATTGTGGTTCGGCGGCGGCGCCGGCTGTCCTGAATATCGCCCGGATCGCCGCGCCGCCGCGAGCAACTACATCGGCGTCGATCCGATAGGCAACACCGCGTGGCCGAATCTCCGCGGCCTCAATGCCGACGGCGCGAACGTTCTCGTCTCGAACAACGTCATCAGCCGCAACCGGTATAGCGGCGTCTGGATGTGGAATGGGTCGGCAACCTTTGATCACAACCGCATCGAGAACAACGGAGCAAGCGGGATTTTTCTCGGTCCGAATGTCGGCGTCGTCACGATTACTGGAAACACGATTTCCAATCACCGCGATATGGGTATTGCGGTGGCTCGCAGCAAGGCGTACGTCGAGATCCACAGCAACACCATGAAGAACAACGGCGGCCTCGGCATCGACTGGGGCCTCGATGGTGTCTCGCCTGTCGATGGCAATGACAAGGAGGGGCCGTCAAACGCGCCGGTGCTTCTCTCGGCAACTTATGATGCCGCGCAGAACAAGACGTTGATCACGCTCTCGATCAAGAGCACGCCACTCCGTCCTACCACGCAGCAAGATGGCATCATCGACTTCTACGGCAACGCCACGCCGGACGGCGAGGGAGAGAAGGCCCTGGGGTCCGTACACGCCAGTCCGGCCGCGGCCGGCACGATCAGCGTGCCGGTGTTCGGCGATCTTCGCGGCCAGTGGATCAACGCCACCTGGACGCGCGTCATCCCGAACGGGTTCGACCCGTACTACCATGACGCGGCGGCAACGTCGGAGCTGAGCAACGCCATCCTCGCCGGTAACTGACCGTTACGGCGCCTGAGAAACGGTGGTAGCGACGATCTGGCGCAGAATGCGTCGATGCGAGAATCCATGAGCGGAACGCTGCCGTCCTCGGCGGCTGGCCCGGCGGCGTCCTCGCCGCCGAACGCGCAAAGGGAGCCGAGGACGGCTCCCAGCCAGCCGGCGAGGACGCCAGCGCTCCGCCGGCGTATCGCGCATTCACTGGAGTCATTCACATGACGACGCGCGAGGATGCCGTCCTCAATGACATTCACTCGCAACTGAACGAGACGCGCGTTGATCGCGTGATCGCGGTCAATTCGCAGGAAGCCGTTCAGAATGCAATTCGCCAGGCCGCGCGAGATCGCAGCGCGATCTCGATCTCCGGTGGACGGCATTCGATGGGTGGGCAGCAGTTCGGCGCCGGAACCATGCATCTCGACATGCGCCCGCTCGATCGCATCGTCGCACTCGACCGCGAGCGCGGGATCGCCGAGGTGGAGGCAGGGATCCAGTGGCCGGCGCTGATGCAGGGACTGGCATCGATGCAGGAAGGAAGCGGGACCGATTGGGGCATCGTGCAGAAGCAGACCGGCGCGGACCGGCTCACGATCGGCGGCGCGCTGGCGTCCAACGTTCATGGGCGGGGACTGATCTGGCCGCCGATCATCAATGATGTCGAGGCGTTCACCCTGATCGATCAGTCCGGCGAAGCATTGCGCTGCAGTCGCAACGAGAACGCCGAGCTCTTCTCGCTCGCCATCGGCGGCTACGGTCTCTTTGGCGTCATCACCAGCGTCGCGCTTCGACTCATGCCGCGCCGGCGAGTGCAGCGCATCGTTGAGATCCGCAGCATCGAGGGTATCGTCGAGGCGATGCAGCAGCGAATCGACGACGGGTATCTCTACGGCGACTTCCAGTTCTCGATCGATGAAGCGTCAACCGGTTTTCTCAGAGATGGAGTATTCGCCTGCTACCGCCCCACCGATCTTCCTTGCGACAGCACGCGCGAGCTGAGCGCGGGCGACTGGAAGGAGCTCATCGCGCTCGCGCACTTTGATCGAGCACGGCTCTACGACGTCTATACGTCGTATTACCAAAGCACGAGCGGACAGATCTACCCGTCGGACACGCATCAGTCGGGCCTCTACATCGACGACTACCATCACGCGCTCGACTCACGGACCGGCTCGAAAGCCTCGGAGATCATCACCGAGATCTACGTCCCGCGCGCGCGGTTGATCGATTTCATGGACGAAGCGCGCGCGGACCTTCGCGCACATCACATTCCGGTCATCTACGGCACGATCCGCCTGATCGAGAAAGACACGGAATCGTTTCTCGCGTGGGCGAAGGAGTCGTATGCGTGCATCATCTTCAATCTGCATGTCGAACACACAGCAGAAGGTTTGCAGTCGTCTGCTGATGCGTTTCGGCGTCTGATCGACATGGCCATCGCGCGCGGTGGCAGTTACTACCTCACCTATCACCGCTTCGCACGCCGCGATCAGGTGGAGCGTTGCTATCCGCAGTTCGCGGCGTTCCTCGATCGCAAGCGTGCCTATGATCCCGAGGAGCGTTTTCAGAGCGACTGGTACCGGCACTATCGGGAGATGTTCGGAAGGTGAGGAACGAGCTTTCACTCCCACTCCCCACCCCCAACTCCCCACTCCCTCTCAAGACGTCGTGATCCAACGCGACCCGTCCCAGCGCATGACGCTGATGAGCGCGGAGTGCCCGCCAACACTGATGATGCGGACGTTGCGGCCGTCGGTGAGGACGAGCGAGCCGTTCGTCGCTTCCCCTTCGCGCGAGAATGCGCAGAGCTGCGACGTCCCGAAGCGGACGGGGAGACGCGACGCGAGCGGCTGGCCGTTCATCGGATCGATGATCTTGTCGGAGGGGACGCCGACGCGCGCGGGGAGATACGGGAGCGTGCGCGTCGGACTGATCGGAACGTCGATGCCGCGGGCGATGTCGTCGTTGCGCACGCCGTCCTTGTTGCGGTCTTCGTAGACGCGCCACGTCCAGGTGTCGCCGTCCTGGCGGAAGCGGATGGCCACGTTGCGGCGGTGGGCGATGGCGATCGCACGCGTGCTTTGAAACAGCGCACGCATCTCCGAGGTGGATGCCACGAGTGCGGCGGTGCGGCGGGCGTAGTCGACGGCGCGGGTAATCGTGGTGATCATGATTCCGGCGATGGCCAGAACAGTCAGCAGCTCGACCAGGGAATGTCCTCGTTGTTGGTTTCTCATGTTTTGCTCTCCTTGGCGGGGAGAGAGAGCGAGGAACATGACACGAGCGCATCAGCGCTCAAGTGTCAGTATTACAATCGGTTAGCTGGTTTTTATGCCGCGCGGACCTGTCAAAATAGTGAGCAGGAGCCCTATTCTTTTGCCTGGCCGGTGGTGAGGTTTCCGCCGGCGCTGCCGTAGATGTAGTAGGCGTTGTAGGTCACCCAGCGGGAGGGATAGTAGATACGGATTTTCGGGAGGGTGGTGAAGTCGATATCGGCGGTGCCGCCGGCCGTGCACGCGGTGTTGTGGTCGGGAGCGATCTCGCCGTTGCGCAGGAAGATCACGTCGGCTCCGTTCGCACAGTCGATGTCGAGAAAGCCGGTGGTGGAGATGATGATGTCGGACGGCAACTGCTTCCACCAGGTGCCGGTGCCGCTCACGGGACGGTTGTTCTCGCCGATATGAGTCCAGTTCGTGGAGACGGTTCTATTGGCGGAAGGGGCATTGAGCATAGAGATGGCGTACTGGTGGTTGGGGCCGTCGATGGTGATGCGCCAGGGACGGCGCGTGCCGATGGCGTCCTGACGCGTCAGGCGAAGCGCGGCAGCCAGTTCGGTCGACGCGCTCCGGATCCGGTATTGCGGCATGAGCTGAAAGAGTGCCGGAATGCTGACCAGCATGACCACACCGATGATCCCGACGACGGTCAGGAGCTCGGTCAGACTGTAGCCGCTGGCGTTCTTATGATGGCGTCGCAATGGCGCTCCTTTAATCGGGAACACTCTTCAATGATAGAAGCATAGGGATGGTTGGGAGAGCCCACGGCCAGTCGGGCCTGTCACATAGGGAACCGTGATCGCCGTTATCAGAGTCGATGGCAAGGGTGCCCGTAACGTACGGATCGTGATTCACGCGATTTTCAGCGATCAGGATTCCCAGCAGCGCATTTTGCGCACCGGACTTGAACTGCTCATGCGTGGCGATGATGGCCGCATAAGTCTGGTACGAGTTGACGTTGGTCGCACACGTATTGCTGGGTGCGCAACAGTTCGCATGTGTATCGAGATCGCGTCCGGTGATCCACATGACGCCATTGGACATGGCCGGCCCCCAAGTCGTCGATGACGAGAAACTCATGGAACCCGCGGCGATCACCGTCATGATCGTGTTCATGGACCCCGATTTGTCGAACTTTCCGTCGACCAGAACGGTCGCGCCGCTTTGGTCGCTGGCGATATTAAACGACGTTTGAGGCACGCGATTGACATTGAATGGAAGAGTAGCCGTGTCGTCGCTGCCGGTGACGTCCAGATCGTCCGCTCTTGTTACGCTGAACGTAGGGGCACCAGGACAGGTCACTCCGCCGGACAGCGGAGATGTGCCACTGCCGCATTCCGTCCATCCTGCACCGGTCGTGTCCCATTTGTACATGTATGGCATGTCGGTCGCCAGTCGTTTCGTTTTCGGGTTTCCAGCAGTGTCATATTCGAGATTGTAGTCCTGGCAGCGCGCAAGGTTGTTGAGGCCGCACGGACGGGACGCGGGGTTATTGGCCGCGATACCGTCTCTCCATACGACATCAAGGCGCCGCGCCGCAAGGAGATAATACTTGGAGAGCTCCGCAGTCGTCGTCGGTTTGTAGGCAAGGTCCCACGGATTGATTTGAGGAGCGCGCACCGCGGCCGCCCCGGCCTTCGTGTTGCTGCCTCCACCGCTCACGCTTCCGGTGGCGGAGATCATGGGGTCTTCACCGCCGGTGATGGTGCCCACAGTGGCATCGCCATTGGCCTGCACGTTTTCACAGCCGTCGCCGCACATCACGCCGGCAGTGGTCTTGAAGAGAATGTTGCCATTGCCGAGGACGGCCGGTTTTGGCTGCGCGTCACCAATCACGGCCTCCATGACTTCCCGGGCTAGCACGCTACCGCGGGCATCGGTCTTGACGGCGGTAACGCGGACGGTACAAATGCCGTAAGCCTTGCCGTTGACTGTAGGCGGCCCATAGAAGGAAATATCGGTGATACTGCCGGTAGCGAGATTGTAGTCGCTGGAGGTCTGGAGCAGGACGTTGAGGTTGTCGTCAAGCCAACAACCGGAGGTCATTTTAACCTGGCTCGATGGGTTCGTACAATTGAACTTCAGGTCGTATAGGTCGCTGGCCGCGGTGGAACTGTACGTTCCGCCGAACGTCTGCCCCCAATCACCGTTAAATGGTCCTACGAAAAACGTGTTCGCCGCGCCGGCGTAACGGCCGGGCGACAAAGCAGTCCGGGGGGCGCGCCACACTCCCTTGGCATTGAGCGACGTCTCAATCGTGGACTCGGTCGTTCCACAATAGTCCGCGAGACCTCCGGAGCAGTCGGACGTGTAGGAGCTGTAGAGCGGCACAAGACGGCGATTCACGGGATTGCGAAAGAATTCCTGGGCCAGGCGGATCCCGGCTTCCGCCGTAGCGCGCGCCTGGAGTCCGTCCCGGTATGTCGTCGCAGTACGCTCTTCCGTCGTCGAAAAGCCGACCATGGCCAAACCGAGCGTGGTCAGGACCATAATCACGACCACAGTAAGGATCAGTGCTGCGCCGCGCTGTTTCGGCTGCCGTAAGAACCGGCGTGTAACGGAATTCGTCATCAGTCTCTCCATCATGGAACCGGGGATCCGTTAATGAGCTCGTCGGCGGCAGCGGCGGGAAGTGTTTCGTTTGCGATGATCGACCCGAACTTGCCCGGAACACCACTCTTATTGGCATTGTCGGTGAAGTTGCCGTTATTGCTGCCAGACGTGCTGCCACTGAAGTTCAGTGTGATGGTGGAAGAGGTCGCTCCGCCGGCGATCGTCTGGGCAGGACTCAACGTAATCGTCTTTCCATTCCCGCCGGTTGTCGTTGATGCCAGAGTAGCAACCGTTGTCGACCCGAACTGGATTGAGCTGATGTATTCACTCGCGTCGGCGCCACTCCATGTGAACTTGAGAGAGTTAAACGTAAACGAAGTTACGGTGCATGTGTTCTGAATCTGGAACGTCATTGACGTATAGGCACTTGCGCCGTTAGTACTCGGGAAGACTGGAGTGGCAGCGAGCTGCAACCCACAAATCACGGTCTGGACGGTAAATGTCGAGGTCTGTGCAGGCGTATTACACGCTCCAACGCTCGCCATAGCCGACACGGTGTAAACGCCGTCCGGATACGTAGTCGCATTCGCCATATTGAACGTCGGGAATGTATAAGTACTGCCTGAGGGCGACCCTGTGAACGTCTGCGAGTAAACAGCAGTCGTACTCGGACTCGGGCCGGTAATGGTGACCGTGGCGCTGGTCCAGCCGCTGCCGCTCACACTGAGCGTCGGTGCGAATGACGTGACATCAGGACGAGTGATGGTCGAGCCAGTGGACGGATAGCTGATCGTCATGGCGCCGGCCGGTGTACATGTCGCCGTGTACGGACCGGCGGCCAGGCTGGTTCGGGAGCTCGCACAGTCATAAAGAGCGCGAACGTAGTATTGGTATGTGGCCGCGTTTCCCGACACAGTTGTGGGGACGACGTCGGAGTAAGTCGTCAGCTCGTATACATCGATCCCCGCGAGGTCGAGTGAGTACGTCGAGGCAGGCGCGACCTTCCTATAGCGATCGACCTGATAATGCGCGGTCGACGCCGGAACGCCCGTTGACGTCTGTACTACGGCTGGCCAGCTGATGGTGACGTTGTAGTTGCCTGCCGAAGATGTGGTCGTCCCAGTAACCGCAGCAGCCCTGCCGAGCGATCCTCCAGGAGCATCGGGAACCACGGACGTTGGCTGAAGGTCCCAGCTGAATGCTGCTGTCATGGCTGGCGACCCCTGGCTGGAGACGCTAGAGAGATCCCATGCCTGAACTCTGTAGAAATACGGGGTACAGGGAGCGGCTGTGTGGTCGGTGAAAGAGCCGCGAGAGTTATTTCCCGCGCTGAATTCACCTGTTGGGGTGGTATTGACGAGACTACCGATCGTCTGGTTGTCGACTCGGGTGGTTCCAGGAATCGTAAACGCTCCGTTGTTCGACCCGGTGGACCGCACGCGGAAGACCTCGTAGTACGAGAGATCGATCGGCGTGATGTTCCACGGCGAGGTCGGCGGTGCGCTTCCGGTGGCCGAGCTGGTACACGTCGAGTCGGTGATGGCCAGGGTATTGGTGGTGACTGCGTCCCATGTGACTACGTTGTTGTAGTCACCCGTGGGATTCGCCGCACCGAGGACATTTGCCGGAGCAGACGGAATGCTCTTCGCGTTTTCGGCTTGCGTAGCGGTCACGCTGGACGTGAATACGCTATCCGCCTGCGGAGTCGACGCTGCCACGGCGAACGTATATGCGCGCGCCGTCGTCGTCGGCTGTTTGAAGTCGAGCGAGAGGCCCGTCACTGTAATGTCGGGAGTGCTGACGTACGCCGCATCGGGGCCGGCAGCCGGTGCCGTGACATGAACCTTGTAGGTCGTCACGCCGGCCGACGTGGAGGCCGGCCAGGACAAGCCGAAGTAGTAGCCGTGACCGATACAAACTGTGAGCGACGCTGGCGGCTGAATCGTAATCGCCGGCAGCGACGTATGGCGTTTGCCCTTTAGGCCCAGATTTGGAGGAACGATGTGTTGCGTCAGCGAAAGTTTGCGTAGATTCTTCGTCGCTGTGGCTTCCGCGGGAGTGTATGTATTGGGATCGGTATAGCCGGGGTCCGGACGGCTGGACTGCCCGATCAGGGTTACGTCGATCTGCCGCACAGCAGCGCGCAGAGCGCGGTCGGCATCGGCGCCGCCGACTGTCGTGACTGCGTTCGCTCCGGCGCTGTTGAGATAGCTGAACGAAAGACGAAAAACATCTTCGGCTACGACTTCGTATTTCGGCGCTCCTGCGCTATCGAACGTCACGCGTGCAAGCTGATAAGGGGGATTGGTCTGGCCGGCCAGATCGGAGGCGGCAACCTTCACCGTGGCGGTTTCTTCTCCCGCCAGTGTTGTCCCGGTGAGCGTCGCGTCCCGAGGCGAGGAGAAATCAATCTTCATTGTGAGTGAAATGGGATTGTTGCCATCGCCGCCTGGCTTGCGCAGCACATAGCCGACGATCTCGTCGTTACTGATCGTAACGATTGGAAACGTCGTCGACTTCAGCGCGTTATCGGGCTTGTTATTAAAGTCGCCACGAACGAAGACGGCGGATTCCCACGCCCCTTCGATCTGTTCATCGGCGACTTTGGCCGATCCGAGCGTGTTGTAGTTCGCACCGGAGTCGCGCAGCGTTTCGGCCATGCGGTCCATCGCAAAGCGGACGTTCTGCTGTTGAATCGTCGCGGCGTCGGTGCGCAAATAGGCGCGGTTGGCCACGCTATAGAGGCCGAGTGCGACGAGAAAAACGACGGTGAAAATGAGCATCGCCACAAGCACTTCCATCATGCTCATGCCGCGTTGACCACGCCGTTTTGAAGGGATCATGTTTCGTTTCCTGTTCTTAGCGATCACGAGGGGACTGTTCGAAGATTGAGGGTTTGCAGACGAATGCGCCGCGGGCGCGTGCCCCACTCCCACCATTCCAGATCGACGGTAATTCGAACCATCGATGCGGTGCCGAAGTTCAGTCCTGCGCCGGTGGGAACCGGATCCATCGTCACGGTCAGACGCGCCGGATGTGCGGGAGTGCCCGGCAACTCGGAGTTGAGAAGCAACGTGCGCCACGCGTTGCGGGTCGTGACGGGAAGCGTCGAGCCGGTTTCGACGGCCGGCGTAACTGCAGCCGACCCATTGCCCGGCGCTGTCTTGTCCCACGAAATGTTTTTCGTCGTGTCCGCGTCGACGGCGCCGAGAAGGTCCTGCGGCTTGTTGATGTTCGCCCGCTGCATCACCGACTCGGTGAGCGTGGAGGCTTCCGTCATCTTCTTGCCGCCGTATACCTGCCGGACCCCGGAGGTCACGAGCCCGAAGAGCGCCAGGATGATGACGCCCATGATGGCGACCGCCACGAGGACTTCGGCGAGACTGAATCCGCGCATCCGCGCGCGGCGGGGTCCCGTTGCATCATTGAGCATGGCCGCTCCTTAAGCGAGGCAGGTGCCATTCGGAAAAAACCATCACAAACTATTGTTAATACTAATAGTTAATGTATTTTGCGGGGAGACGTCCAAGTTTGCAATCAGCGGAGTATGACACCTTTTGTAACACATCTTACTCACGAAAAGAACTCGATCGTCACCGTCGTCCCTTCATCCGGAACCCCATTCAGCGAAAGCGTCGCTCCGTGATGCAACGCGATCTTGCGCGCCAACGGCAGTCCCAATCCAAATCCCTTCGCCTTCGCCGACACGAATGGCAACGTCAGCGTCGCGCTGTCCTCGGACCTCAGCCCTACGCCGTTGTCGCGGATGCTGATCCTTGGATGCGGATCGCTCTGCACGTCGGCCTCGATGATGCCGCCACCATCAGCGTGCCGCTCCTGTACCGCGTCGACCGCGTTGCGCACGATGTTCTCGATCGCTCTCGCCAGCAGCTCCCGATCTCCCTGCACCTCGGCCTGCGATCCGGTGACGCGGAATGTGATGTTCGCGGCACTTGCCGAAACCCGATCGACGACCTCCTGCGCCAGCTCGTCGAGCCGCACGCGCTGACGGCGGAGATTCAGCGGACTGGCGAAGTTCAGCAGCGTGTCGACCGCTCCGGCCAGCCGATGCGCCTCATTCTCCGCGCTGGTGATCTTCGCCGCGCATTCGGGCGATGCGGTGCGTTGCGCGAGCCGGAGATAGCCGAGGATCGTGAAGAGCGAGTTGCGGAACTCGTGGGCGATGCCGGCGGAGACCTGTCCGAGTCCGACGAGATTCTCGAGATCGCGAACGCGCCCCTCCATCGCACGAATCGTGGTGAGGTCGGTGAAGAGTCCGAAGAGTCCGAGAAAAAGGCTTTCCTCGAAAAGCGGCACGGTCGTGATGCCGATCAGCGATTCTGTTTCGTCGAGCACGATCTCTTTGCGCGCGACAGCCGTGCGCGACGCAAGCGACGATTCGACGACGGCCGCGAATTGGGAAGGAAGGATGGCGAGCGTCACGACCGGCAGCTCGGCCTCGAGCGGTTGGCGGAGCATGGAGCGGCCGACATCATTGAGCGCGACGATGTTTCCGCCGGCATCGACGGCGATGAATCCCGAGCTGACGTTGCGATTGACCGTCTCGGCCAGCGCGCGAATGTCGGGCGAGCGTCCGGCGGCGACGTCGCGAAGATTGTCGATCTCGTGCGCTTGCTGCTGGATCCTCTCTACCGCCTCGCGGAATGAGTGCACGAGGTAGCGTGCGTCGTCGTCGCGGTAATCGCGCGTGCCGAGTTGCCGTGCGTGCGTGAGCATCTCTTCGATCGGCCGCACGAACTTGGGGATGTAGAGGATCAGCAGAAGAACGCCGGCCATCGTGCCGAGCGTCGCGCACGCCGCGACCACCAGCGCGGTTCGCTTTCCTCCCACCCAACTCGACATGTCGAAGTAGATGAGGATGCGGCCACCGCGGGGAAAGCTGCGGCTAACGACTTCGGCCGAAGGGAGGATCGTTCCGACCGCGGCGTAAAGTTTCTCATCGCGATAGACCTCGATCCTCGTGATTCCGTTGTCGCCAACGAGAAGATTGAGACGCGCCTGGAGATCGGGCCGCGACGCGTCACGCGCCAGCGGTGCGATCGCGGAGAGCGCCTCGTCGCCGAGCGTCTCCGGCCGGTTCATCACTAGCAGGGAGAGAACGAGGAGCAGCAGCGCGGTGATGAGCGCCGCGAGAAAAACGAGGAGCCCTCGAACCAGAATCTGGATCTCGCGCTGCAGAGGGCCCGGTCGCGCCATGCCTCAGTGTAGCGAAGATCAGGGCGTCGAAAGTTGCAGCCACCAGCCGCCGAGGTAATGACCGAAGAAAAGAACGGTGAGAAAGCCGAGTCCCAGGAAGACGCCGAACGGAATCGGGAGTTGCATGCCGCGGTCGCTGCGAAGCGCGGCGGGGATCCCGATCAGCGCGCCGCTCACGGCGCCGATCAGCATCGCACCGATCATCCCGCGCAGCCCGACGACGGCGCCGATCATCGCCAGCATTTTCACGTCGCCCATCCCCATTCCTTCGACGCGCCGCATCAGCCAGTAGATGCCGGTGATCGAGAGGAGAATCGCCGCACCGATGATCGCGCCGAGGGCGGAGTCGACGAGCGACGTGGCCAGAGTCAGTCCGGGAGTGAGCAGGCCGAGCCCGAGCGCGCTCGCACCGAGGCCGATGAGGATGCCGGGGATGTCGATGACGTCGGGGAGGATCTGGATGTCGGCGTCGATGTAGATGAGCGTGATCGTCATCGAGATGAGTGCGGCGATGACGACGAAGGCGATCGTCGGGCCGGTGCGAAGAAACGCCGCGAGGTAGAAGAGCGCGTTCGCCAGCTCGACGAGCGGGTAACGCCAGGCGATCCGCGCACCGCAGGAGCGGCAGCGTCCACGCAGGACTACGAAGCTGAGGATCGGGAGGTTGTCGTACCAGCGAATCGGTGCGTTGCAGTGCGGACAATGGCTTCCCGGAAATACGATCGACTCCTCGCGCGGATAGCGATGGATAACGACGTTGAGAAAACTGCCGACGATCGCGCCGAGGGCGAAGGCGTAAAAGGCGAGGAGCAGGTACGTCATCCGGGGAGGATTGTATCCGGGGCGTTCGACGGCTTCTTGAAAAGCGTTTCACGCGGAGACGCCGAGGACACGGAGGTTTTTCTCTGCGCTCCCCGCGTCTCCGCGTGAAACGGCTCTAAGGAGAAATGCGCGCTACGATGACGTCATGAAATACGTCTACGTCGTCCTCTGCATCCTCGGCGTCGTGGTTCCGTACTATTTCTTCGCGCCGTTCGTTCTCGATCACGGACTGAACATGACGCTCTTCATGCGCCAGTTGTTCGCCACGCCGGTCTCCGCATTCTTCGGCGCGGACGTGATCGTGTCGTCGCTCGCGCTGTGGGCGTTCGTCGCCTACGAACGGCGCAAACGTCCGATTCGCTTCTGGTGGTTGTGCATCGTCGCGAATCTGGCGGTGGGTGTGTCGCTGGCGTTGCCGCTGTTTCTGCTGCTCCGGCACGACGCAGAGGGTCCGAGGTAATGCTCGAAGTTCATCGCGAGCTTCTCCTCGATGAAATCCGCCTGAACGCGTATCGCGACGCCATCCGGAAGGTCGTTACGCCCGAGAGCGTCGTTCTCGACATCGGCACAGGCTCCGGCATTCTGGCGTTCTTCGCGTGCGAGGCGGGCGCGCGGCGCGTCTTCGCTGTCGAGAATCAGCACAGCGCTGATCTGGCGATCTTCCTGACGAAGTCTCTCGGTCTCCGCGATCGCATGACCGTCCTTCACGACCACTCCACGAAGGTCAAGCTCCCGGAGCTTGCCGATACGCTCGTGACGGAGACGCTCGGCGCGTTTGGATTCGAAGAGCACATTCTGAGCAGCGTCATCGATGCGCGCAGACGATTGCTGCGGCCGGGCGCAGCCATCATTCCGCAGCGCGTCGAGCTCTATGTCGTTCCCGTCGAAGTGCCGCAACTGTTCGACCGCCACATCGCGTGGTGGCAGCAGAAGCCGTACGGATTCGATCTTTCCCCGCTGGCGACGTTTGCATCGAATGTGATCTACGTTTCGAACATCGAGACGACCGCGTTTCTGGCGGATCCCGATCGCGTCATCGCCTGTGATCTGGCGACGATTGAAAGCGCGGATGTTTCCGGCGAAGTGGAGTTTGCTGCCGCGCGGTCGGGAACGCTGCATGGCTTCGCTGGATGGTTTCGCGCCACGCTCGCGGAAGGCGTGGCTCTGTCCAACGAACTGCCTGGAACGCGCTGGAGCCATGCCTTTCTACCGTTGGAGGTGCCGCAACCGATTGAGGCCGGCGATCCGATCACGCTGAAAGTGGAGACGTCCGACGGCAACGCGTGGCGATGGAGCGGATGCGTGGGCCGCGTTCCCTTTGATCAGACGACCTGGCTGGCGACTCCTCCATGCTTTGGCGCGCCGTGAACAGGCGAGATCCTTTAGAGATTCTTAATGCACGTGCATCACCCGTGCACCGTACACTCCGCCGTTCGCGCTGCAACGCGCGCAGGGGAGATCACGGTTGACTGAGGTTCCGGCGGCGCCGCCACAACACGAACGCGAAGAGCCGGCCGGTCGCCGCCTCTTTTCGCTCTCGCTCCTCGCTCTCGGGATCGTCTACGGCGACATCGGCACGAGCCCGTTGTACGCGATGCGCGAGTGCTTCTACGGATCGCACCCCGTCGCGTTGACGCAAGCGAACGTCCTCGGCATCCTCTCGCTCATCTTCTGGTCGCTTGTGCTCGTGGTGATGGTCAAGTACCACATCTACGTGTTGCGATTCGACAACCGCGGCGAGGGAGGAATCCTGGCGCTGATGGGACTCGTGGGATTGGATAAATCGCGCGGTGCAGCCGTGCGTGGGACGCTCATCGTGCTGGGCGTTTTTGGCGCGGCGCTGCTCTATGGCGACGGCATGATCACGCCGGCGATCTCGGTTCTCAGCGCGGTCGAAGGACTCGAGATCGCCACGCCGTTTTTCAAACCGTACGTGATTCCGCTGACGATCGTCATTCTGATCGTGCTGTTTGTTTTTCAGCGCCGCGGTACAGCAGGCGTCGGCTCGGTCTTCGGGCCGGTGATGCTGGTCTGGTTCTCGGTGCTGGCCATTATGGGAATCCGCGGAATCCTCTGGCAGCCGTCGGTACTCTTTGCAATCAATCCGTTGCACGCCATCCGCTTTTTCATGGCCAACGGGATGCACGGCTTTCTCGTATTGGGCGCGGTCTTTCTCGTGACGACCGGCGGCGAAGCGCTCTACGCCGACCTCGGCCACTTCGGCGAGAAGCCGATCCAGGTCGACTGGTTCAGCATCGTTGGGCCGTCGCTCGTGCTTCATTACTTCGGACAGGGAGCGCTGCTGATCCGCAATCCCTCGGCATCGCACAATCCCTTCTACCTGCTCGCACCGAAGTGGGCGCTCTATCCGCTTGTCGTGCTGGCGACATTCGCGACGGTCATCGCGTCGCAAGCGATCATCTCGGGCGTCTTCTCGCTCACGCGTCAGGCGATTCAACTCGGCTATCTGCCGCGGATGCAGATCGTTCATACATCGCAGGCGGAGATCGGCCAGGTCTACATGCCGACCGTGAACTGGACGCTGATGTTTGCCACGATCGCGCTCGTGATCGGATTCCGCAGCTCGACGAATCTGGCGGGCGCATACGGTGTCGCGGTCAGTACGACGATGATCATCACGACGATTCTGGCGTATGTCGTGGCGCGGGATCGCCTGCACTGGAGCGTGTGGTTCGCGGGCGCGATCACGGCCGGATTCCTCTTCAGCGATCTGGCGTTTCTCGGCGCGAATCTCTTCAAGATCGCCGACGGTGGGTGGTTCCCGCTGCTCATCGCCACGATCGTCTTCACGATCATGACGACGTGGCGGCGCGGGCGGAAGATCCTCAACTCACGGCTGCGCGAAGGCGCGCTTTCGCCCGAGTTGTTCGTGTCGTCGCTGCGCGCGTACTCTCCCGTGCGCGTCCCCGGCACCGCTGTCTTCATGCACCGCTCACGCGACGTGATTCCGTCGGCGTTGCTTCACAGCCTCAAGCACTACAAAGCGCTGCACAAACAGGTCATCCTGCTCACGGTGCTCAGCGAAGAAGTCTCCCATCTTCACGATGACGAGCGCCTCCAACTCGAGGAACTCGGCGAAGGGATTTATCGCATCACGTGCCGCTACGGCTACATGGAAGAGCCGGACATTCCAGCGCTTCTCGAGCGCGTCAGTCACGAAAGCGGCCTGTCGATTCCGCCGATGGACACCACATACTTCCTCGGCCGCGAGACGCTGATCGTGACCGCGCGGAAGAGCGGCATGGCCACGTGGCGCGAGAAACTTTTCGCCTCGATGATGCGCAACGCCGAGAGCGCGGCGCGCTTCTTCCGGCTCCCGCCGAATCGAGTCGTGGAGTTGGGAGCGCAGATCGAGTTTTGAGACGTCAATTCGGTAGCGCCTACCTTTTTCAACGAAACCAGCCCATCATTCGTACCGCACGCGTTAAGCGTCAATCGCGCAGCGGGGGGCTTGCGAGATGCGTTCGGTCGGGATTGTCTGTGGCTATGATCTCAATGACGAATTGCCCGGCTATGTGACGTCGGTCGCGCCGCTGATCGCCCGCGAGAATCCCGACTTCCTTATCCTGTCCGGCGGACGCACCTCGCCGCGCTCGGATCATTCCGAGGCATGGATGATGGCGCGGTATCTGCGGGAGACGATGCCTGCGCGGGAAGTGGTCCTCGAAGAGCACTCCATGACCACGCTGGAGAACCTACTATTCGCGCGCGGCCTTGCCGAGCATCACGCCGGCGCCGTCGCGCGCTTCGTCGTTTTTTGCGATCGCGTGCATCGGCGCAAGGTTGCCACGCTTGCGCGGCTCATTCTTGGCGCGCGCGCCGTCGTGCAGCCCGTGCATCGCCGCGCCGCTGCGCTCGACCGTCTGTTCGAGCCCGCCTCGCATCTCATCGAGGCGGTCGTCGCAGTCGTTCCGCGCTTGCGTAAGTATCTGCGTGCCGCGGCCATCTTCGCCAAGGGCGTCAGCGGAAAACCTCCCGACTCCGCGTTGCCGCCGCTGCCATCGGATGATCAGCCGCAGCATCGCCGGCTGCCGAAAGCGATCGCAGTCACGGGCTCTTCGTTACGTCCGTGAGCCAGATCCCTTTCTCTTCGGTGACGTGAAGCTTTGCATCGATCGGCACGCCATTCGGCGGCAGCGACTCGACCTTCGCACCGCGCACCGGGTAGTCCATCGTCATCGCTTCCATGTAGCCGGGGATCTCTTTGTGATCGAGCGTCAGCGCATTTTCAGCCGCGTCGCGAGCGGTGATCTTGCCGTGCATGACGTAGATCTTCTCGCCCGGAACCGAAAGCGGTTTCGAGGCGTTCTCCACCTTCGCTTTGCCACAGCCGAGGATGATGAGGATCAACGCCAGTGCAAGGGATCGCATAGCGTTTAGTCTATCCTCACCGCCGATTGAAAACGTCCACCACCATCAAACTGGCCATCGCTGCTGTCCTTGCCATTCTGTTCGGCGGCTTCGCGCTGCGCGCGGCCATGAAGCTCGTCAGCACGGCAACGCATTCGCTTTTCTTCGGGATCGTTCTGCTCGTGATCGTGGTGTGGATTTTCGCGGGGAGGAAGAAGAAGTGAGGGGATTGAGAAAAAGGATCGACGGGGATTAAGGATTAGAGCGTGCGACTGTCATTTCGAATCGGCGGAACCGCGGGGGTGGAAGGGCGGGTGTGAGCGGTGCAGGGCGATGAGAAATCCCCTCGTTCGAAGCGCGTACCGTCCGATCGTCAGGGGGATTCCTCTCCGTGCTCCACCGCTCCCCCCCCCGCCCGTCTTCGGGATCGTCATGCTCGTGATCGTGGTGTGGATTTTCGCGGGAGGAATAAAGAGTGAGGGGATTAAGGACCAGGGCGTGCGACTGTCATTTCGAATCGGCGGAACCGCGGGGGTGGAAGGGCTGGTGTGAGCGGTGTAGCGCGATGAGAAATCCCCTCGTTCGAAGCGCGTACATTTCCGATCGTCAGGGGGATTCCTCTCCGTGCTCCACCGCTCCCCCCGCCCTTCCGTCCCCGCGGTTCCGCCGGTTCGGAATGACAACGCTGGCTACGGCGCCTGCTGCGCGAATCCCGTGATCACGTACGACCCGCTCTTCACATCCTTCTTGATCTTGATGATGTCGTTCTTCTGCGCGTCTTCCAGCAGATCGCTGAAGGTGTTGTAGCCGTAATACTCCTCGTTGAACGTCGGCTTCTTCCGCTGCATCGTCTGCTTGACCATCGAGCCCCAGAGGATCTCTTTGTTCTCGCGCATGAGCGCCTTGATCGAGTCGATGAGCAGCTTGAAGACTTCGCCCTGCTTCTTATCCTTGAACGTGGCGACGTTGGGTGTCTTCTGCGTGCCGCGGACGAGATCCTCGTAGAAGATGAACTCGTCGCAGTTATCGATCAGCAGATCGCTCGACGAGTTCTTCACGCCGACGCCGATGACATGCTTGTCGTTCTCTTTAAGCTTCGAGACGAGCGGGGAGAAATCGGAATCGCCCGAGGCGACGACGAAGATGTTGATGTGATCCTTCGACCAGGCCATATCCATGGCGTCGACGACCATGCGGATGTCAGCGGAGTTTTTCCCCGAGTAAACACGGCCGGGGATCTCGATCAGCTCGATCGCGGCTTCGTGCAGCTCGCGCTTGTAGTCGGGGAACTTGTCCCAGTCGGAGTAGGCGCGCTTGACGACGATCTTTCCCTTTTCCAGCAAGCGCTCGAGGAGAAGGGCCACTTCGAATTTCTTGAACTTCGCGTCGGCGACGCCGATGGCGATGTTCTCGAAGTCGATGAAGAGGGCGATTTTGCTTTCGTTCATGCTGCTTCTCGATGGCGGCGATCCGACGTTTCCGTCGTCCTCGGCCGCATCGGTGTCGAAGTTCGGTTTGCGGCTCATCGGTGATTAGCCCCGGCAGACTAACACTGATTGGCCGGATCAATTCCATTGGTGGGCGCTGGTTGAGCGACTGAAGACGGGTTGAACTTCGGAATGTTGAATGTTGAATGAATCGGAAAGCCGAGTGTGTCAGCCTAAGCGCGTATGGCAGCATGACTCTGAGCGCATCCAGCTTCCGCTCGTCATTCAAACATTCAACATTGAACATTCAACATTCCGCCTCTGACGACCCAGCCAAACAAGAAACCCCATTACACTTCGCACCCCGTGAAGCCTTACCTCACCCTGGCCCGCCCGTTCACGCTTCTCCCTCCGCTCCTCGGCATCGTCTCGGGCGCGGTCTGCGCGTGGGGCTCGGCGCACAATCCTGATCCTGCGCGCGCTCTGACGGCGTCGGTGATCCTGACGATCGCACTCGGCTCGCTTTGCGCCGTTTTTCTCAACGCCGCGAACAACGCCATCAATCAGATCTACGACCTCGAGATCGATCGCATCAACAAGCCGAAGCGTCCGATCGTCACCGGCGAGGTGTCGATCCGCGGGGCATGGATCTTCACCTGGATCATGTACGCGCTCGGCCTCGTGCCGACGTGGATCGTCGTCGTCTATCCCTACTCGACTCTGCACGCGAAGCTGTTCGCGCCACTTGCCTGGCACGAGTGCCTCTTCATTTATCTCATCGCCTTCGTGGCCACGCTCGTCTACTCCATCCCCGCTCTTGGCCGGACGAAAGCGCATCCGATCGGCTCCAACCTCACCATCGCCATTCCGCGCGGCTGTTTGCTGAAAGTAGCCGGCTGGACGATGGTCGCGTCAGCCTCAACGATTGAACCGTGGTTCATCGGCGCCGTCTTCATGTTCTTCCTCCTCGGCGCCGCGTCGACAAAGGACTTCAGCGACATCGAAGGCGACCGTGCCGGCGGCTGCCGCACGCTTCCGATCGCATTCGGCGTGAAGCGCGCGGCGTGGATGATGGCGCCCTTCTTCGTCTTTCCCTGGCTCCTGATGCCGATCGGCGCAGCCACGCACATCCTCACCGGCAACGCCACATTCCTAACCATCCTCGGCATCGCCCTCGCGCTCTGGGGTGCCTACACCGTCTGGCTCATCGTCCGCAATCCCGACGAGCTGACGTCGACCGAGAATCATCCGTCGTGGCGCCATATGTACATGATGATGATGGCCGCGCAGGTCGGCTTCGCGGTCGCGTACGTGGTGTGACCCGAAGTGAGCGAGCCAAGCAAAGCGAGAGAAGGGCTCTGTCATCCTGAGCCGCCGAAGCCGCCGCAATATTCGCAACGGTCGCACCTCGCACAACATCGGCGGCGAAGGACGGTCGAAGGACCCCCTAATTCTGTGCCGGTCGCGCGGTGGAAAACGCGCTCAAAGAAGGGGTCCTTCGACCGTCCTCCGGCACTTCGTGTCCTTCGGCAGTCTCAGGATGACAGCTCCTTCTTCCTCTTCATCACCTTGTACATCCATACATGCACGGGAAACTCGTACGTGTAGTCATCGGCGTAATTCGCGGCCACATAGCGATTGAACGCGTCGGTCTCCGGAAAGTGAACGTGCGTGGCAAATAGGCGATCGAGGAACACGTAGTCATACCGCGCCGACGGATCGCGCTTCGTGAACGGGACGAAGTTCGGCTCCGGACGCTCCAGCGCGTTGTGATCGGCGACGAGGATTTTCACGTTGGGATCGCGCGCGAGCAGGGCATCGATGTGCGCGTTCACCGGCCCACGATCCTGCGCGTGCATCACCGCAGGACCATAGAACTCGCCGATGAACCGCTCGCCGTATTGCGATCCGTAGAAGAGGTAGTTGGGGAAAAAGCGGACGACGTCGTAGAGCTGGATCGCGAAGCAGACCGCGATGGCGGCGATGAGCGGCGTCGACACGCGCCGCCGGAATTCGTGGCTGAGACAGACCGCGGCGACGCCGAGGTAGGCGAGGGGATAAAACTGGACTTGATGGTGTGGCGCGTCGTAGCGAAAGACGAATCCCTTCAGCGCGAAATTGATCGCCAGCGCAATCGCGAACGACACGAGAAACGCGCGCTGCATCGTGCGCGGAGCGGGACGCCGCGAGAGGACCCAGCAGATCGCAGTGATCGCGATCCACCACGGGCCGATCTTGATCGCGAAGATGACGAGCGGGAAATACCACGGCGCGTGCGGCGAGCCGAGGCCGAGGTAGTTCCAGAACGGATAGACCGCGGGGAGGGTGCACGCGCGGATCAACGCGGCGAGATTCTCAGGTTTGAGATAGATGATCGACGACGCGAAAAATGCGGCCACCGCAACCGGCAGGAAGAGCAGATCGCGCCACGACGCACGCCGCTCGCGAAGCAGCGTCATCGCATAGAAGAGCGCGATGAAGATGCCGTTGAAAACGCCAAGGATGGAGCAGGAGGTCGCCAGACCGAAGGCGATGGCGCTGATGACGAGCCACCGCCACGAGACCGCCTCGCTTCGAGACCTCGCGTCCGCCGTGTAGTAGAGCGCGACGAACGACAACGTCGTGAAGAGCGTGAAAAGAATATTGGAATGCGTCATCAGCATCCGGCCCGATGCCAGAAGCTGCGGCGACGTCACGTAGAGCGCCGCCGTCATCGTCGCCACGGCCAAGCCGAGCTCACGCCGCGCGAACCCGTAGAGCAGCAGCAGCGTCAATGCGCTGGCCGCGAAGCTAACCAAGTACTGCACTTCGATACGTGGCGTGAGCATGAGTACCGCCGCGTGAATGTAGAACGGCAGCCGCGTCTGCGAGATGTCGTCGAGGCAGGCGAACGGATCGTGCGTCGCGGCCAGACAGTGAATGATGCCGACATCCGTACCTTCGTCCCAGGTCGGCGAGACCGACGCCATCCGATAGAGATGCAGAAACGAAAAGGCCGCGAAGATCAGCGCGAAGACGACGTTCCCCGCTCGCAGGCCCCGGCCGCTCATCACGACGGCTCGAGGTAGAGCACGATCACCGAGATCGCCGCCCAGAGAATCGCCGCGATGATCATCTGTGGATCACGCACCAACCGGTCCGTCGGCGACTCCATCGTCCCCTCGATCGGACTCAACTCCATCAGATAGCGATAACGAAACACGCCAAAGAGAACCACGGGAACGGTCGCTGCGAGCTGCGGCCGCACCGTCACTATGTACAACCCGTAGAAGACGAACGTCGCCACGACCGCGATCTCCGAGTAGTAGTCCATCAGCGCGACAGAGTAGTGCTGCAGCACCGCGCGAAACTCGCTCGCCGCGGTCGTCGTCAGCAGCTCCTGCCGCCGTTTCGTCGCGGCGAGGTAGAGCGCGAGCGAGAGCGTTGTGATGAACATCCACACCGACAGCACGACATCGATCGCCACCGCGCCGCCCCACACGCGCAGCACGAATCCGGAGGCGATCGTGAAGAGATCGATGATCGGCATCGTCTTCAATCGGATCGAATAGGCGGCGGTCAACAGAAGATAGAGCGCGACCGCCAGCAGAAACTTGATCGATACGAAAAACGCCGCAGCGAGCAGCAGCGGAATGGCGATCGACACCACGATGATCGCCACGCGAACGGAGATCTCGCCCGACGCGATCGGACGGCTGCGCTTCTTCGACGGATGCGCGCGGTCGCTCTCGCGGTCGTAGATGTCGTTGATGATGTAGCCGGCCGACGCCACACCGCAGAAGATGAGGAATGCCGCGAGCGAGTGCAGCACCGCGGACTGCGACACGAACGATCGCGAGAAGATCAGCGGCCCGAGGACGAAGCCATTTTTCAGCCACTGGGCGGGACGCAGCAAACGGATCACCGCCGGCGTGCGCAGCGGCCGTTCGTTCACCGCCGTCAGGTCGTTTCGCGACTCACTCGGAAGCACTCCCGGAGTTTAGCCCCAATGACCTTACCTTAAGGCACACATGGAGTTGCTGTCATCCTGAGCCGCCGAAGGACACGAAGTGCCGGAGGACGGTCGAAGGACCCCCTTCTTCGTGAATGTTTCCACCGCCCAACCGGCAGAAAATTAGGGGGTCCTTCGACCGTCCTCCGCCGCGCGATGTTTGCCGGTTCGGACAGTAGCGTGAAGTCGCGCGGCCGCGGCGGCTCATGATGACATTAGTTTCTTCACAACCTCCAAGAAGCGCGCTTAACCTCCAGGTAGCCGCGCTTTCCGCACCGCGCGCGTAGAATCGCGCATGCTTTCATTGGAACCGGAGCTGGTCCGTCTCCGCGACGACGGACTGATCGAAGCCGGCACGGCCGCGCAACTCATCGCCACCGAGCGCCGCGATACCGTCAGCGTTTATCCCGACTTGCGCCTTCTGTCCTGGCTCGGCGTGATGCTCGTCTCGACCGGCATCGGCGTCTTCATCTCCAAACATCTCGACGACCTCGGCCCCTTCGCCATCGCCGCGGCGATCGGACTTGCCGCTGCGGCCTGCTACGCCTGGTCGTTCTGGAAGCGCAGCCGCGAAGCCGCCCTCGTCGACGATTACGTTCTCCTCCTCGGCGCACTCCTGCTCAGCGCCGACACCGGCTACGTCGAGCATCAGTTCCACCTTCTCGGCGGAAGCTGGCCGCAGCACTTCCTCTTTCTCGCAGTCGTGCACGGTGCGACGGCGTACTACTTCCGATCGCGTCTCGTGCTCTCGCTGTCGATCGCCTCGCTCGCGGCATGGCTCGGCATCGAGCAGCGCAACATCGCTGCGATTTTCGATGCGCCGGCCGCCACCGCGTTGCGCGCGTTTGCCTGTGCCGCGATCGTTTTCGGCTGGCGCTTGATCGATCGCCGCCTTCGTCCGCAGACGATCTTCAGCTCGCTGTTCGATAACGCCGCGGCGAACTTGGCGTTCTGGGGCGCGCTGACGCTGGCCGTACACGATCCGACGCGATGGCTCGGATGCGCGATCGCTATCGTTCTGGCGGTGGCGTCGGCGATGCACGCGCGCCGCAGCGGCGAAGCGGTCTTCATGATCTACGCGTGGGTCTACGGCACGATCGCCGTCGACATCGCCGTCTGCACGGCGATCAGCGAAGAGACGCTGATCCTTCTCTATCTCCTCATCTCGACCATCGGAGCAATCGCTGGTCTCTTCGTCTCGCACCTGCGTTTGCGAAAGGCGGCTGTATGAGCTGGTTCCCCGCACCATCCGTTGCTGAAGAGAGAACCGATGCGCTGCGCCGGTTGCACGAGAAGGGAGTGACGGCGACGCCGTGGCGGTCGAACGGACTGCTGCTGCGGCTCGTGTTCTCCGTGCTCACCATCGTGGCGCTCTTCGCGCTCTTCGGATTTCTCGCGGTCTTCTCGCTGCCAAAGTTCTGGTTCACTGCCGCGGCGGCGCTCGGAACGGCGGAGTGGCTGATTCGCAAACAGCACTTCTTCAAGACCGGCGTCGAGTCGACGCTCTTCATTTGCGGGATGTTCGCGCTGATCGGCACGTTGCCGAGCTCCGGCAGCGTCGAGGCGATTCTCGTCTTCGCGCTCGCGGCGGCGCTGTCGGGATGGCGATTGCGCGACGCGCTCTTCGGCGTCTGTGCAGTCATGCTCGTCATCGTCTATGTCGCAGTGAAGTGGAACAGCGTTTCGATGACGATGATCGTGGCCGCGCTTTGCGCGGTCGCCGCGGGCGTGGCCCTGCGCCGCGCGTGGCAGCGGCCGTCGACGAATGTGCTCTTCGCCGGTCTCGTACTGGCGCTGCCGGTGACGGGATATCTGGCCACGATCGCGATGCGCATTTTTCACACCTACGCGAGCAGCACGATCGTGGCGGTGATCCTCGCCGCGACGTCGCTGGCGATGCTGGCGATGGGCTACGTCTGGCGCGATCGCGTGCTGCTCGTGTCGGGGACGATCGCGATGTTGCTCGCCGTCGTCGAGGTGCAGGAGAGAGTTGGGCTCGCAGCGGAGGCGAAGTTCATAGGACTGGGATTGCTGCTCATCGCCGTCGCTGCTTCGTTCTCGCGCGCGCTCCGCGATGCTGTACACGGATTCGTGATCAAGCCGGTGCGCGTCTCGGTGTACGACGAAGCGATGCAGATCGGCGGCATTCTCCATGTCGCGCCGCACGCTGCGCCTGCATCGGCACACGCCGGCGGTCCGCAGCTCGCCGACTCCGCGGGTGCGACCGATAAGTCGTTCGGCGGTGCTGGGGCGGGTGCGGACTACTAATCTCGAAAGTCAAAACCGTTTCACGCGGAGACGCGGAGGCGCGGAGAGAGAGGAGCGGAGAGAGAGAAGCGGAGCAGGGACGATTTGTCATTCCGATCCGCCGATTCGAAATGACAGGCTCTCGTTTCTCTCTCCGCGCCTCCGCGTCTCCGCGTGAAACGGTTTTCCGCATCCTTCCGCATCAATGTTCCACGTGTCACACCCCTTGTGCAGAATCGCAAGACCACGTTCGAGAGGCGAAGGAAAAGGACGAGAAAACGCGAAACACCCCTTTTTCCGCAGCAAACCCCACTTCGCCTCATTTACGCCATTTTTTCTTCCGGCCGAGTCTGCTATTTCTTTCGGATTCGCATCGTAAAAGCTGCGGAAAAAGTGTCGCGTAATCATGCATGGAAATCATGTGCAAAACATGTGGAAATTACGTTGATTTTCTGCGGATTTGCACTTGAAACCTTGTGCAAAAAACTGTGGATAACCTGCGGGGAACCCGTGGAATAGTGGCGGAGAAGGCTCTGAAATTCCATTTCCGCTTCTCTTCCTAAACATATGATTCAGCGAATACTTACGCTCCCTGTTGTGTTTTTGGCGTACACGACCACAACATCTTGTGGTCATTTGCTTGACATCCGTTTCCACGGGGCGTAGCTTGTCTCCCACCAACGACACTTCAAGGCGCGGGGAGGATTGATGAAGGATTTGAGGCACGTTTCCCGTCTGAGTATTCGAAGCCCGTTGCGATCGGTGTCGCTCCAGTTTCGCGACTACCAGGTCACTGTAAAAGTGAAGACTCCGGTGCCCCAGGCGAAGCCCGCCAACGTTCGTTTGCTGTCTCGTTAACAACCGCTCTCTACACACCCAAAAGCGCCCCGCGTAGGGGCGCTTTTGCATCGAAGACAAGAAGCAAGGAGATCAGTCATGACGTCTATCGAGGTTCCCAGCACATCTCTCCGCCCGCGCTCCAACAAGCCAGCCCGCAAGAAAGAAACAAAAGGCGGCGGTATCGAAGTGGATCGCTTCTTCACCAAGCCGGGCATCGACGTCTATGACACATGCGAGTGGGAGATGCGCTCCGCCGCAATCACCAACGAAGGCGGCGGCATCGTCTTCGAGCAGAAAGACGTCGAGATGCCGAAGTTCTGGTCGCAGATGGCCACAAACGTCGTCGTCTCGAAGTATTTCCGCGGCCACATCGGCACGCCGGACCGCGAGACCTCGGTGCGCCAGCTTATCGGCCGCGTCGCCCGCACGATCACGGGTTGGGGACGCGAAGGCGGCTACTTCGCCACCGAGGCCGATGGCGACACGTTCCGCGACGAGCTCACGCACATCCTTCTCTACCAGATGGCCGCGTTCAACTCGCCGGTCTGGTTCAACGTCGGCATCGAGCCGCAGCCGCAGTGCTCCGCCTGCTTCATCAACTCCGTCAACGACACCATGGACTCCATCCTCGGCCTCGCCAAAACCGAGGGCATGCTCTTCAAGTACGGCTCGGGCACGGGCTCGAATCTCTCGAGCATCCGCTCGTCGAGAGAGCTGCTCGCCGGCGGCGGCACCGCGTCGGGTCCTGTCTCCTTCATGAAGGGCTACGACTCCTTCGCTGGCGTCATCAAGAGCGGCGGCAAGACGCGCCGCGCCGCGAAGATGGTCATCCTCAACGCCGACCATCCCGACATCCTCGACTTCATCGAGTCGAAGGAGAAAGAAGAGAAGAAAGCCTGGGCATTGATCGATGCCGGCTACGACGGCGCCTTCAACGCGCCCGGTGGTGCCTACGATTCGGTGCAGTTCCAGAACGCCAATCACTCCGTCCGTGTCACCGACGAGTTCATGAAGGCGTACGAGAAGGACCTCGACTGGAACACCTACACCGTCACACAGCCGAAGACGGTGATGGGCACGTACAAAGCGCGCGACCTGATGCGCAAGATGGCCGAGTCGGCGCATCTCTGCGGCGATCCCGGCATGCAGTTCGACACCACCGTCAATGATTGGCATCCGTGCCCGAATACCGCGCGCATCAACGCGTCCAATCCCTGCTCCGAGTACATGTTCCTTGATGATTCGGCCTGCAACCTGGCGTCGCTAAACCTGATGAAGTTCTACAACGAGAACACCGGCTTCGACGTCGAGGCCTATCGGGCCGCGCTGCGCATCGTCATCACCGCGCAGGAGATCACCGTCGATTTCGCGTCGTATCCGACGAAAGCGATCGAGAAGAACTCGCACGCCTTCCGTCCCCTCGGCATCGGCTACGCCAACCTCGGCGCGCTTCTTATGGCCCGCGGCATTGCCTACGACTCCGAGGATGGACGCGATTACGCGGCCGCGATTACGTCGATTCTCTCCGGCGAGTCGTACGCGCAGTCAGCGCGCATCGCCGCGAAGATCGGTCCGTTCGAAGGTTATGCAGTCAATGAAGAACCGTTCCTGCGCGTGATCGATAAGCATCGCCGCGCCGCCTATCGCATCAACAATCGTCCGCTGCCTGCCGATCTGGCCGAGGCGGCGACGCAGGTGTGGGATGAAGCGTATGCGCTCGGTCAGGAGCACGGCTATCGCAACGCGCAGATCTCCGTCCTCGCGCCGACGGGCACCATCGCTTTCATGATGGATTGCGACACGACGGGCATCGAGCCCGATATCGCTCTTGTGAAGTACAAGAAGCTCGTCGGCGGCGGGATGCTGAAGATCGTCAATCAGACCGTTCCCACAGCATTGAAGCGGCTCGGCTACGACGCCAAGCAGGTCAACGAGATCATCCAGTACATCGACGAGAACGACACGATCGAAGGTGCGCCGCATCTGCTCGATCAGCACCTCACCGTGTTCGATTGCGCGTTCAAGCCGAAGAACGGCACGCGCTCCATTCATTACATGGGACATCTCAAGATGATGGGCGCCGTGCAGCCGTACATCAGCGGCGCAATCTCCAAGACCATCAACATGCCGTCGAATGCATCAGTAGATGAGATCGAGCTCGCGTATGTCGAAGCGTGGAAGATGGGATTGAAGGCCGTGGCGGTGTATCGCGACGGCTGCAAACGCTCGCAACCGCTGTCGACGGGCAACGACAAGAGCAAGCTCGCGGAGATCGGCGTGGCTCCGACGGCCGTCCGCCGCAAGCTCCCGGACGAGCGCGAGTCGATCACGCACAAATTCTCGATCAGCGGCCACGAGGGCTACATCACCGTCGGCAAATACGAAGACGGCACGCCCGGCGAGATCTTCATCACCATGGCCAAGGAAGGAAGCACGATCTCCGGCCTGATGGACAGCTTCGCCACGATGACGTCGCTGGCCTTACAGCACGGCGTCCCCCTTAACTTCCTGGTCGACAAATTCACGCACACGCGTTTCGAGCCGAGCGGCTTCACCAAGAACCCCGAGATCCCCATGACGAAGTCGATCATGGACTACCTCTTCAAGTGGCTGGCCACAAAGTTCCTCGACCGCGAAAGCCAGCAGCACGCGGGAGTGATCCTGCGCGAAGAGGCGGCTCCGGTTGTTGCTCCGAAACCGGTCCCCAACGTCGCCCCGCTCTCCAAAGAAGACTCCTCCTTCGTCACATCCCTCGGCACCTCCCCGATCATCGCCGCACCAAAAGACGCCGACGGCCCGAACGCCCGCAACACCGCCACCTTCCGCTACCAGCAGGACGCGCCGTCATGCAGCGACTGCGGGTCGATCATGGTGAGAAATGGGGCCTGCTACAAGTGCCTGAATTGTGGGTCGACGAGTGGGTGTTCGTGACGACCTTTGTTAGCTGATTTAGTGGGCGGCCGCAAGGCCGCTCTTTCTGTTTTGAGGAATGATGAGCCGAGCCGACGACATATTTCAGAAGCTTCAAGAAGACGGAGAAGCGGCGATAGACCAATTCATCGCCGATTTTCAGTCCGAAAATCTCTGGCTTGACTTCAAACGTTCAGCGGACGACGGTGCGGGCACTAAACTCCACATCAGAGATCGCGAAAATCTGTCAAGAGCAATTTCGGGGTTCGGAAACTCCGACGGCGGAGTCATAGTGTGGGGCGTAGACTGCCGCAGGGATCCAGCAACAGGCGCGGATGTCCCTCATGACAAGGTGATGATTTCTAATCCTCAACGCTTTGTAAGCTGGCTCGAAAACGTTATCACAAGTTGTACGGCGCCTCCCCATCCTGCTGTAGAACACATTGCGTTCGCTTTACCCGGGTCTTCGAAGGGTTTTGTCGCAACTTTAATTTCATCGAGCATTCACGCTCCGCACCAATGTATTCAGCCAACTTTTGATGCGAGATATTACATGCGTGTAGGTGCCAATTTCGGCGTCGTTCCCCACGCTGTTTTATCAGGGCTGTTTGGCCGCAGGCCGCAACCGCGACTTGCTCTCAAATGGTTTGCTTCTAGTTTGCAGCGCAATGGTGATGCCGTTACGCTCGCGGCTACCATAACGCTTACTAATACCGGGCGGTCTATCGCGCGAGATCTTTACCTCAATCTATATGCGTACCCGCCCGGCGAGAACTGCCGCGTCGCTTTTGGTCAGTTTAGTGATCGTTGGGAATCGTATCAACTATCAAACATGTGGCAGTTGATTTCAGAGGAAGGATTCCGGCTTGCGCCAGGTGCGAACGCACCAGTTGGCGTTTTTCAGCTTATTCTGCGGCCTCCCTTCACATCGAACTACGTCTTCGAAGTGTCGCATGGTTGCGAGGGCGCAGAGCGTCGCCAAAGCCGCACTGACATTCCCCCTCCAGACTTCTCGCGCATCTACACGGACGCGCTGGAGGTTCCGACGAGTGCGGAAAACATTTACCGCAGAATTCTAATGGAGTGACTCAACCTTGGAGTGCGTGACGTTGGAGCTAGAAGCGACAGGGGGAAGTGGAGGGTCGTATCTGGAAAATTAACTTAACTCCCCCTCCCAAAGCGGTGGCTGGCGCCACCGCAGTCCAAAGCGCTTCGCGCGAAATTGGGGGAGGGGACTCGTTTGGCGGGGAGGGGATGGTTGCGGTTGCGGGTTTCGTAGAATGTGGGGATGGTGCGGTTTCGCGGGACGCTGAGAGGTGAGTTGGGGTCGTATCTGGAAAATTAACTTAACTCCCCCTCCCAAAGCGGTGGCTGGCGCCACCGCACTCCAAAGCGCTTCGCGCGAAATGAAGGGCGGGCGTCTCTCGTGCCCGGCGACGATCGTCCGATCATTTTCGGGAGCGGTGAGTTGTGCCCGGCGACGATCGTCCGATCATTTTCGGGAGCGGTGAGTTGGGGGTCGTATCTGGAAAATTAACTTAACTCCCCGCTCCCAAAGCGGTGGCTGGCGCCACCGCAGTCCAAAGCGCTTCGCGCGAAATTGGGTGAGGGATCTGTTTTGACGATGAGGAGTTGGTTGCGGTTGCGGGTTTCGTAGAATGTGGGGATGGTGCGGTTTCGAGGGACGTTGACGCCGGAAATTTATGCGCGCGGGCTTCGTGCTACGGGCGGGCGAAAGGGGTCAGGTCGAAAGTGGAAGTGCCGAAGAGCGTCTACGCCTCGTAGCGACATTAGGGCTCGGCACTTTCACTTTCGACCTGACCCCTTTCGCTTGCGCCAAACCGGTGCGATTTCCTCTGTGAGGCTCTCGACCGACGTTCGCACAGGCTTCGATTCGCGATTCGAAAGCTGATCTCGTGTTTTGGATCGTTGGAGCATTGACTTCGCGGACTTCTCATGGATCGCGCGCTGTGCTCCCCCTCCCAAAGCGGTGGCTGGCGCCACCGCACTCCAAAGCGCTTCGCGCGAAATTGGGAGAGGGACTCGTTCTGGCGGGGAGGGGATGGTTGCGGTTGCGGGTTTCGTAGAATGTGGGGATCGTGCGGTTTCGCGGGACGCTGACGCCGGAGATTTATGCGCGGGGGCTTCGTGCTACGGGCCGGGGATTGCGGTTTGCTGCCTGGACGCTGGGACTCGCCGGGCTCATTGGGCTGGCCTCGGCGCACATCGATCGGCCCGTGACCTGGGGATTGCCGCTGTTTCTCGTGCTCCTCGGGATCATGCTTCTGCGCACGCCGCAGATGACGGTCAAGCGGGCCTTTGCCACGGATCGCTTCATTAGTGAGCCGTTCTCCGGCGAGGCGGACGAGCAGGGGATGCGCATCGAGTCGGAGCACGGTCGCTCCGATCTGCCCTGGGCGCTGATGCAGAAGGTCGTCCTCCTTCCCGACATGGTCATCGTTTATCAGTCAGCGAGTCTCTTTCGCGTTCTGCCGCGCGAGTTCTTCGAGGATGATGCGTCGTGGGAGGCATTCCGCAAGATGGCGAAGGTTCCTGGCAGTACCGGTAATGCGACAAAGTCCACGGTCCGCGTGGTCGCGCTGTGGCTCGCAATCATCGTGATCACGATCATAGTCTGGTTCGCGATGAACCGCTGATCGTCCCATCATTTCGGGCGAAGCCCTTTGGACTGCGCGTGGCGCAGCCACCGCTTTGGGTGGGCGGGGGCGAGCCTCCCGGATTTAAAGAACTTCGTTCCGTCCGAGATGTTCGCTGATTTGAAAGCGGTAGCTGGGCTACCGCAGGCCAAAGCGCTTCGCGCGAAATGAAGGCCGGCGTCACTCTCGTGACCACCGACTACGATCGTCCCATCATTTCGTGGGAGGGCAGCGGTAGCGAAATCGCACGCCCTCTCTACCGGGCGTGGGAATTTCGAATCGTCGCGGGACGCGCGATCTTGAAAGCGGTAGCTGGCGCTACCGCAGTCCAAAGCGCTTCGCGCGAAATGGTATCCACGGTTAGTAGAGGAACTTGCAATTGCCTGATGCCGAGGGAGAATCTTGCGCATGGATTGGCCACATGCGCCGTTGCATCGATTTGGAGTTGGAGAGGCGATCTGGTTTGTTACGGCCTCGACCTATCTCAAGCTGCATCACTATCGTAATCACGTGCGGCTCGAGGGACTGCAGTCGCGCGTGTTCGAGCTTTGCCGGAAGTACGATTGTCATCTTCAAGCCTGGGCGATCTTCTCGAATCACTATCATCTTGTCGTCAACGCGGTTGGTGACGCGCTCCGCAGCGCGCTGACCGAGTTGCACACGAACGAGGGCCTCGATCGCAATCGTGACGACAACACGCCGCGACGGCAGGTCTGGTTTCAGTTTCGCGAGACGCAACTGACTTACGAGCGTTCCTGGCTGGCGCGCTTGCGATACACGCATCAGAACGCAGTGCATCACGGGCTGGTCAGCAATGCCGCACAGTATCGCTGGTGCTCGGCGTCGTGGTTCGAGACGAATGCGCGGCCGTCGTTCGTGAAGGTCGTCAACAGCTTCAAGATCGATCGCGTGAACGTGCCGGACGACTTCGACGTCGAACTATCCTGATCACCAGCGCCTCGGTCCACGACCGCGAACTGGCTGCATGGGAACCGACCGCTCGGTTCTTCATCTGCGTCCATCCGCGCCATCTGCGGATAACGCCTTGTTCCGATCCCCGACGACTTCGATGTCGAACTGTCCTGATGGCGCGCATATCGAACAGTCCGCGCCCCGACATCCGTATACTCGCGCGCCATGTGCGGCATCAACGCGGTGTTTGCGTATCGCGACGCGGCTCCTTCCGTCGATCGGGGGGAAGTGATCGCCACGCGCGAGTGCATGCACAGCCGCGGACCCGACGCGGTCGGCGCCTGGTTTTCGGATGATGGGCGTGTCGGATTTGGACATCGCCGTCTGGCCATCATCGACCTTTCGCCCGGCGGCGCGCAGCCGATGCATTTCGGACCGTTGTCGATCGTGTTCAACGGCGAGATCTACAACTACCGCGAGCTGCGCGCGCAACTCGAAGCGCGCGGGCGCCGCTTCACGACGCAGTCGGACACCGAGGTGTTGTTGCAGCTTTATGAGGAAAAGCAGGAGCGGATGCTGGAGGAGTTGCGCGGCATGTTCGCGCTCGCGCTTTGGGATGGCGCGCGCCGGCGCATGCTGCTGGCGCGCGATCCGTACGGCATCAAGCCGTTGTACTACGCCGACGACGGCGGAACGGTCCGCGTCGCGTCGCAAGTACGCGCGCTCGCGGCGAGCGGGAAGATCTCGCGGCAGTTCGACGCCGCCGGCGCGGCGGGGTTTTTTCTCCGCGGCACGGTGCCCGAGCCGTTCACGATGTACCGCGCGATTCGCGCATTGCCCGCGGGCTCGTATGCGTACAGCGACAACGACGGCGTCCGCGATTCCATTCAGTACTTTTCAATCGCCGCGACGTTGCGCGACGCCGTCGAAAGTGACGCGCGGTTCAGCGAAGAGCAACGCGCCGGCATCGTTCACGATGCGGTGCTCGAATCCGTTCGCTATCACATGGTGGCCGACGTTCCGGTCGGCGCGTTTCTCTCCGCCGGCATCGACTCCACTGCCGTCGTCGCGCTCGCCCG
Organism: Thermoanaerobaculia bacterium; assembly: GCA_034665065.1. GTDB lineage: Bacteria > Acidobacteriota > Thermoanaerobaculia > Gp7-AA8 > Gp7-AA8 > JADGNZ01. The sequence continues at coordinate 409,364 of JAXDGL010000018.1, forward strand.
CGAGAGCGGCGCCAGCGATCTGCAGACGATGACGCTCCGTTTCGCCGAGTATCGCAACCGTGTGAACGATGAGGCGCCGCTGGCGGCGATCGTGGCGCAGCAGTACGGCGTTCGCCATTCGATACAGGAGCTGACGCTCGCGCAGTTTCGCGCCGAACTGCCGCGCATCTTCGCGGCGATGGACCAACCGAGCGTCGACGGCCTGAACTCCTTCTTCATCAGCAAAGCCGCCCACGACCTCGGCCTGAAAGTGGCGATGTCGGGCGCTGGCGGCGACGAGCTGTTCGGCGGCTATACGTCATTCCGTGACATTCCGCGATGGATGCCGGTGACATCGATTCTCGCCCGCGTCCCGAGACTCGGCGACGGCGTGCAACGACTCAACGCGATGCTCGCCAGGCGCAGCCGTCACATCAGTCCGAAGATGGGAGAGATCGTCCGCTACGGCGGAAGTTACGCCGGCGCGTACCTCGTGAAGCGTGGCCGCTTTCTCGCGTCGGAGCTGCCGGCGATTCTCGGCGACGACATCGCCCGCGACGGTCTGGCCCGCCTCGATCTTCTTCACCTCATCGAGCAGACCGTGACTCCCGATCCCGGCAACGCCTTCGCGCGCGTGGCGGCACTCGAGTCGTCGCTCTACCTGCGCAATCAACTCCTGCGCGACATGGATTGGGCGTCGATGGCGCACTCGCTCGAGGTGCGCGTCCCGCTCGTCGACGCACACTTGCTGCGCAAAGTCGCCCCCGTCCTCGTCACCCGCCGCGAGCGCGGCAAGCAGCTCCTCGCATCGGCGGCTCGCCCGCCGCTGCCCGACGAAGTGCGACAACGAAGAAAGACCGGCTTCACGCTCCCGATCAAGGAATGGCTGACGCAGGAAGCCAATGCTCCCGTCGAATTCGGCAAACGAAGCTGGGCGCGCAAAGTGTACGAGGTGATGTTCGGGCGCGAGCGGGGATATTGGTAGTGTCAAGCCGTAGGGATTATCCTGAATGGGCCAATGACTGCGCCGGTACCCCACGAACGACATCGTTACACGTACGAGGAATACCTCGCGTACGAGCGCGACAGCGATCGGAAGCATGAGTTCGATACCGGAGAGATCGTGGCGATGGCGGGCGGATCGCCGCGGCACAGCGCACTGGCGTCGAGGATCAGTGGCGCGCTCGAGAACACCCGGCCCCCCGGCTGCACCGCGTTCCAGTCGGACATGCGAATCCGCGTTCTCGCAACAGGCAGGGCGACGTATCCAGATGCGTCGATGGTTTGCGGACCGATCGATCTCGATCCCGCCGACCGCAGCGGCACGACGATCACCAATCCCATGCTCATCGTCGAAGTTCTCTCTCCTTCGACGGAAGAAGTCGATCGCGGAAGCAAGCGGCGAGACTATCAACGCATCCCGTCGCTTCAGGAGTACGTCCTTGTCAGCCAGGAGCCACACGTCGAGATCTACCGCCGCACTTCAGGAGGCTGGGAGTATCACGAGGTTCGAGAAGGCGTCGTGAAGCTCGCCTCAGGCGCGTCGTTGGATCTCTCCCTTCTGTACGACGGCCTTCCGCACTGAACACATCGATCGAGCCAAGTGCGAAATGGTGGCGGAGCCATGCGATCCGGGGGTGGTGCCAGGAGTCGAACTTCCGACCACCGGATCAAAGTTGCAGTCGCGATTCTCGCAAGTGCCGCGGATGTCGTCATCGTGCCGTCGATGACGGTTTCGCAGCGCCCTTCGTCTACGACGCTTGCTTCGCGGTGGTGCCGTGCTCGCCGAAAGTTCGTTTTTCGGCGAGCCGGCTCACCACCGCGATGAAGTCAATTGCCTTTCGTCAGGTACATCGACGCCGGTGCCACCAATGCGCGATACCAGAAGGCGCTTGCGTCCGTGCCGCGCCCCTCGGTCCACAAATCGAAGTTGATGCCGTACGTCATGCGGTAGCGCTTCCGAGGGTCCAACTGCATGAGCGCCGACTGAGGGCCGGTGATGTTCAGCGTCTTGTGATCTCCCGTCTTTCCGTAGGAACCGTCCACGGTCAGGCCGGGCCCGCTCTGCAGGTCGGCGATGCTCGCGTCGACGAAGGCCACCGTTGCTTTCGCGTCGAGCGTTCCCTTCTTCGCCTCGGTGTCGTTGTTCTCGATGTCGTACGCCAGAATCGAGCTGCTGCCAAGTCCGTTGCAGAGCTCACGCTCGCAGTTGCCGGGGAAGAAGTTGAGTTTCACGCGTGAGTCTTCGGGGAAGCGGACCTCTTTCGAGCTGCTGAGCGCGATCCTGCTCACAACGTGTACGCGGCTGGAAAGCCGGCTGAGGCGGACGCTGTATTCCGCGCGTCCCTTCCGGAAGAGACCGATGCGCGGACCGCCCGGGCGATTGGGCTCGATGATCCAGTGGTCGTCCTGGGTCACGAGCTCGCCGTCGCCCTGTTTGTTGAAGTACGGCGCCGTCATGCCGCCCCAGTCGCCGCTTACGAGCGCATAGGTGCCGCCCGCGCGCTGTATGGCGATGAAGCTGCCGAAGGCGAACGGCTTCTCCGTCCCGCGGATCTCGACGACCTTCCTCTCCGGCTGCACCCAGGGCAGCACGCCGCCTTTCGGCAGATTGGGCGATACGCTGCACGGCCCTGCTTTCGCTGCGGGGATGCTGTAGATGTAGTTCTGCCAGTCCGCCGCAAAATGCACTTCGTCGTAGACCGCGTTGCCATTCGTCGATACCCACCAATCGACCGGACCGCTGTCCGGGCCGATGATCGAAACGCCACTGCCTGCGGTGGGCACGGCGTACCTGAGAACCGGCGTGAGCGTCTGCGGTGATCCGCCGCAAGCGACTTGCAGTGAGCCGTCCCAGGCGTTGCCCGTCGAGATCACGCGGCCCCAAAGGCCCTCTCCGTTCCCGAGAAGGGTGGAGGTCAGGTAGTTGGCGCGTTGCATGACGTCGGCCGACCTGTCCGCCGAGAGAAAGTGTTGACTGATGGTCATGCGGTAGGGGCTGTAGGAGAGAAGGAGCCAGTCGACCGCGGAGTTGAAAGCGGCCGCCTGCTGCAGTGTGTAGCGGTTCCAGTCGTCCTTGAAATCCTTCGTCGAGCGGGGCGGCTGCGTGCACTGAGCGGGGTGCAGGTTGCATTGCGTCTCCAGCACGTTCGCCGCCCAGAGATACATCGCGTACGCCTTGTGCTCGCGCATGCGGAAGTCGACGAACCGCTTCTCCGCGTACTCATACGCCTCCATCATCTTCGGTTCGTATCCCATTCCGGTTGCGTGTGCGATGCGCCATTCGGACAGTGGATAGCGCACGAGCGGCTGGCCGCCCGTTGCCGGGATTCCCTGCGTGAGCACGGCGTTCAACTCGGCCAGCATGGTGTGCGGCTTCTCGGCGACGATCTCCTTCGCGAAGCTGAGCATCGAGTCGCGAGTGACATCCTGATCGATCTTGTCGAACTGCGCCTGATACTTCTCCCACAGCCCTTCGATCTTGACGAGATGCTGCACGGCCACGACGTTCTGCGCGACGGTGTTGAACTTGTTGTTCAGATCCGTTTTCATCTCCGACAGCGACCTCTGAATCTCCCTCTGCCCAACGGTGAGCGTGTCTACCTTTGAGTTGATCTCCTTGAGCTGGTTAGTGACCTCCTGCTTCCACTTGTCCTCGGTGCGGCCACTGACACTGCCGAGAATCGTACAGACGTAGCCGGTGAACTGGTCATTGTTCCGATTGACGCAGGAGGTGTCATACAGCACACCGGCCAGCAGCTTGGCCGCGACCTCGCCTCCTTTCACGCCTGCCGACTTCAGGATCGAGGTCGTCGTGTCTTCCTCGTCGGCGGCCATGATGGGAAGAGCAGTCACGAGTACAAGCAGAGCTATCGCAGGAAGGATGTATTTGCGCATGGGTTCTCTCTCTCTCCTTGGGTCGGGAGATTACCATCCGGCAATGCGATCTGCCGAGCGCTTCGCCGCAATGTGGTGGGAACGAATGGGCGGATTCTGAAACGAAATTGGCTGTGGCGGGAGGACTCGAACCTCCGACCACCGGATTAACAATCCGGCGCTCTACCAACTGAGCTACACCACACCAAGGACGGCAACGTGGCCCGAAAAACGTGGGCGAAGTCGCGGATAGTGGCTGATGATGTCGATTGTGTCAAACCGCGACAGAGTGGAAACATTGACGCTCACTCCCCGGTTCACTACACTCGCGAACTTTCCTCCGATGGGCGACGTAGCCAAGTGGTAAGGCAGAGGTCTGCAAAACCTCCATTCGCCGGTTCGATCCCGGCCGTCGCCTCCATCTCTCTCTTCTCGATTCCCACCCCTGCCAATTTTCATTTCGCCTCGACCGTCGTTTCGCACGGCTGGTATCTGCTCGCGCCGTTTCGCTGGGCGCGCGACGAGCAGTCCCTTCATCGTCCGCTGGTCCTCGGCGGCAAGCCGCTCGATCTGGCGATTTCGTTTGCCGATCACGAATTGCGCATCGACGGAGCGATCGATGAGATGCATCGCGACGAGCTGCATCGCAAGCTCTCGCGCATGTTCCAGCTCGCCATCGACACCAGCGAGTTCGTGACGCTCTCGCGGAGCTCGCAGACACACGCGTGGGTCGAGACCTCAGGATTCGGGCGGCTGCTCTGCGGCGCGACGCTGTTCGAAGACATCGTGAAAATCATCGCCACCACGAACACGATGTGGCGACAGACGATGCGGATGACGGAGTTGCTCGTCGAGAAATGCGGACGGCGTACGAAGTCGGGGAATCGTGCGTTCCCCGAGCCAGCCGACGTCGCGCGCTTCTCCGCTGATGAACTTCAGGAAGACTGCCGCCTCGGCTATCGTGCGAAATCGATCCATGCGCTCGCAACGGGCGTCGTCGACGGCGCGATCGATCTCAATGCGCTCAGCGATCCATCGCAATCGACCGAGGAGTTGTTCGCCAGTTATCGGGAACTGCCGGGCATCGGACCGTACGGCGCCGCGCATCTGCTGGCGATGGACGGACGCCACGACTTCATCGCCGTCGACACCGAGTTCCGGCGCTTCGTTCGCGAGCGCTATCACGGCGGACGCGCCGTCTCCGATCGCACGATGCTGCGGCGCTACGCGAAATGGGGACGCTGGAAGTATCTCGCCTACTGGTCGGAGCTGTGGGAATCGGTGGCGGAGGGGTTGCAACCGCTGGAGCCGGAGGGCGAATAGGATACGCTCCCTTTCGCCAGTTCGGAATATTGACCTTCCGCAGCGGCGTACTACACTTCCTTGCAGACGGAACGACCCTTGGACGACAAAATCAAACAGCTTTTGCGAGAGCTCGGAAGCGCGATCAACGAATCGATCTCCAGCTCCGAAGATGTCAATCAACACATTCAGCGCATCCGCGACGAAGGCTACAACCTCTACGTCGTGCTCGACGCCACGATCGGCTTGAACCGCATCGGCGAGGAAGAAGAGACACCGGCAGCAGCGCCGCAGGGAATGCAGGTCAAGAGCGACCGCGAAGTGCAGTTCCGCATCGACGTCAACGACCTGGCCATGCTCCGCGCCCTCGGCATCGATCCCACCCGCAAAGTACGAGGCGCCCGGCGCGTAGAACCGCTCGCGGTCAGCAGTGACGACGAGTAGACCGCCGGTGAATCTCTACGATCTGCCGGCGGGGCAGCTCGAAGAGTCCCTCGGTGCGATCGTCTCCCCTCCGTTTCGCATCAAACAGATTGAGGAGTGGATGTACGTTCACGGCGTCGATTCGTTCGACACGATGACGAACCTGCCGAAGGATCTGCGCGCGGCTCTGGCCGCCAGGTTCAGCGTGGCGTTCCCGCAAGTCATCGAGCGGACCACTCCTGCGGCGGATGGAAGTCAGAAGTATCTCTTCCAACTCGCCGACGGCAATCGCATCGAAGCGGTCTACATGCCGATGGGCGATCGGACGAGCGTCTGTCTCTCATCGCAAGCCGGCTGCGCGGTCGGCTGCACGTTTTGCGTCACCGGGTTTTTTGGCGCGGGACGCAATCTGACACCGTCGGAGATGATCGGCCAGTTCTTCACGATCCAGCACGAGCACGCCGTGCCGATGGAGATGATGAATGTCGTCTTCATGGGGATGGGCGAGCCGTTGCTGAATTTCGAACATCTCGTCACGACGCTGGAGATGCTCTACCGCAACATCGCACCGAAGAGGATCACCGTGTCGACAGCCGGCATCATTCCGGGCATCGAAGACCTTGCCAACCTGCCGCGCCGTCCGAACCTGGCCATCTCGATCAACGCGCCCGACCGCAAGCGTCGCGAAGAGATCATGCCGATCACGAAAAAGTATCCGCTCGACGATTTGATCGCGTCACTGAAACGCTATCCGGCGGACAAAGGGCGCGAGATCACGGTCGAGTACGTTCTCCTCGCCGGTTACAACGATTCGCATCTCGATGCGGTGGCGCTGGCCAAACTCCTTCACGGTCTGCGTGTGAAAGTGAACGCGATTCCGTTCAACGAAGATCCAAACCTTCCCGCCTGGATGAAGCGTCCGAAGGAAGGATCGATCGATCGCTTTGCCGACACGCTCGTCCGCAACGGCGTCGCGGTGACGGTGCGGCGCTCGAAGGGACGCGAGATCGCCGCTGCGTGCGGGCAATTGCGCGGGAAAGATGTCGCCAAGAGCCGCGCCACCGGCGGGCGCGGCGTCGACACACGGCGGTGAGGCGCTATCTTTCTGAATCGATGTAGGACGAAAGGCCGCGATGGGGGTCAGGTCGGAAGTGGAAGTGACGAAACGCAAGTGCCGCAAAAGCCGCAAGCATTTTTCGTCACTTTCACTTCCGACCTGACCCCCATCGCTCACGCCAGCGCGAACTTTTGTAGAGGGGTATGCACCGCTCCCTTCGGATTGAGCTCGCTGGAAAACAGCGTCACGGCGTCGACGAGGAAAGGATCGGACTCGTAGTCCTGCAGTGCATTCACGAAGATCTCAGTGCAGGCCGGCGGCCACCGATCACGGATCCGAAATAGCGTGAGATGAGGACGGAAGTCGGCCCGATCGAGCTCCACGCCCGCGGCCGTCACCGCGCTCCGCACGGCGTCAGCGACGGCGCGAAACGAATCCTCCGGCGTCGCGCCGACCCAGCCAACTCGTGCGTGGCGCCGATTGGGAAAAAATCCGCCGCCTTGCAAGCGAGCGTTAAAACGCGGAATCTTCGCCAGACTCGATTCGACGAGAGGCGTCAGCGTCGTCAACAACGACTCCGGCTGCTCGCCGAGAAATGCGAACGTCAGATGCTGCGTCTCATGACGGACCCACGATGCCGCGGGCAGCTTCGACTTCACCCTCGCGATGCGGTCATTGACCGTGCGGAGCACCGGCTCCGGAAAGGAGGTGGCGATGAAGAGGCGCATTGAATTTGGATGGAACGAGTACGGATTGTAGTCGTCAATCAGCCTGGCCGGCGAGAAACTCCGGCGTGAAGATGCGCGCAATCTCCTCCTCGCTGAGGATTTTCTTCTCGCGAAGGAGTTGCGGGATCGGGGTGCCGCTCTTCGCCGACTCCTTGGCGATCTCCGCGGCGCGCGTGTAGCCGATGATCGGATTGAGCACGGTGGCCAACGACGGCGAGCTGACGTAATACGCCTCGCACTGCGCGCGGTCGGCTTCGATCCCGCGAATGCACTTGTCGATGAAGACCGGCAGATAGTTCTTCAGGATCTCGATCGAGAAAAGAATCTCGAACGCCATCAGCGGCATCATCACGTTGAGCTCGAGCTGCCCGGCCTGCACTGCGTAGTCGATCGCGGTGGCGGATCCGATGATGTGAAAGAGCACCTGATTCATGCACTCGAGCATCGACGGATTCACCTTGCCGGGCATGATCGACGAACCGGGTTGCACGGACGGAAGAGTGATCTCGGCAAGCCCCGTCTGCGGACCGGAGGCGAGCAGGCGCAGGTCGTTGGTGATGCGCGTCAACTCGATCGCGAGATTGCGCAGCGCGCCCGACACGGCGGCAACCGGGAGCTGCGACTGCATCGCTTCGCGAAGATCGCCGGCCGGCGTGAGCGCGAGATTCGTCAGTTCGTTGAGGTGGCGTACGACGATCTGCCGGTAGCCGCGCGGTGCATTCATGCCGGTGCCGACCGCAGTTCCGCCGATGCCGAGGATGCACAATTCGTCTGCGGCGGCAAGGAGAAGGCGGGTGGCGCGGCGCGTGGCTGACGCGTAGGCGCGAAACTCCTGGCCGAGCGTGAGCGGGACGGCATCCTGGAGATGCGTGCGCCCCGACTTGATGACGTCTGCGAATGCGTTTGCGCGATCGTCGAACGCCGCGGCGAGCGCATCGAGTTGTGGCGTCAGCTCGCGCAGAAGCAGCAGAGTGGCGATCCGGATCGCGGTCGGGAACACATCGTTGGTCGACTGCGCCATGTTGACGTGATCGTTCGGATGGATCGGTTTGTACTCGCCGAGGGTTCCACCGAGGGAGAGGTTGGCGAGGTTGGCGATCACCTCGTTGCAGTTCATGTTGAACGAGGTGCCCGCGCCGGCCTGGAAGACGTCGACCGGGAAGTGACGTCGATTCGCTTCTTCATCACCGAGAAGCTGGTCGCAGGCATGGACGATGGCGTCGGCGAGCGTCGCGTCGAGAGCACCCAGCTCGCGGTTGGCAAGCGCCGCCGCTTGCTTGAGCAGAATAAATGCGCGGATGAAAACCGGATGCTCGCGCAATCCGCTGATCGGATAGTTCTCGACCGCGCGCTGCGTCTGCGCGCCGTAGAGCGCGTCGTCAGGAACCTGGACGTCGCCGAGTGTGTCGCGTTCGGTTCTCAAGCTCTTAGCTCTTAGCGTTTAGACTCCCAGGAAGCAAGCGAACCTCGTGCCGGACCCCCTTGGAGCTAACAGCTAACAGCTCAGAGCTACATCAAACCTTCATCGCTTCCAATCTCGCCTTCGACTCTTCAAACACATTCTTGTGCAACGACTGGCCGTGAGCGTCCATCGTCACGATGGCCATGAAGTCTTCCACCCAGAGATGCCAGATCGCTTCGGGGGATCCGAGATCCATCCAGTCGACGCCGTCGACTCGCTTGATCGATGCGGCGCAGACTTGCGCGGCTCCTCCGATCGCATGCAGGTAGACCGCGCCGTATTCTTTGCACGCAGCGAGCGTCTTCTCGCCCATCCCACCTTTGCCGATGACGCCGCGAATTTTGTAGTCGCGGATGACTTCCCACTGATAAGGCTCTTCGCGCGACGATGTGGTCGGGCCGGCGGCCTTGCAGATCCACTGATCGCCCTCTTTCACCATCACCGGACCGCAGTGATAGATGATATGCCCTTCGAGATCGACCGGCGGTTTCGTGCCGGTGTGGATCCGGTGATGGACGGCGTCACGACCGGTGTACAGACGGCCGGTGATGTTGACGGTGTCGCCGACGTGAAGCGACCGGATGGTGGCTTCGTCGATGGGGGTTTCGAGGTTTATCTGCGCCATTTTACTGAAACAGAATATTAATTATAAATATTGAGTATAAATACTACATCATTTCAGCAGCGTCTGTTGTTCTCAATACAACCACTCCGTCACGTTCCCGCCGAGATCAAGCTGCGCTCCGCGCCGACGGTACGCCCAGCACATGTAGGCGATCGACACGAAGAACGATGCTGGCAGGCGATTGAGCTTGCCGATCTTGCAGGCCAGCAGCGTCGTCTTGCCGCCGAACCCCATCGGGCCGATGCCGGATTGATTGGCCTTCTCGACGACGCGCTCTTCGATCTCAGCGAGAACCGGATCGGGATTCGTATCGTCGAGCAGACGGAGGAGTTGCTCTTTCGCGAATCCGTAGCCGTTGCCGCGGTCGCCGCCGATGCAGACGCCGAGGATTCCGGGACCGCAGCCTTGCCCTTGCGCCTGCAGCACGCAGTCGAGGATGGCGTTCTCGACGCCCCTGAGATCGCGCCCGCCGAGGTCGGGGTGGGGGAGCGAGTATTGAGCGTTCATGTTCTCGCAGCCGCCGCCTTTGAGCATCAGCTTCACTTCCACATGCGGCTCGCGCCGTTGGTGAAAGTGAAAGACGGGCGAGCCAGGGCCGGTGTTGTCGCCCGTGTTCTTGCCGGTGATGCTGTCGACGCTGTTCTGGCGGAGGTAGCCCTTCTTCGTCGCTTCGCGCACGGCATCGGTGGCGATTTCTTCGAACGCGAGCTGGTCGTAGCCGGCGGGCGTGTGGACGTAGAAGAGAATCGTTCCGGTGTCCTGGCAAAGCGGGAGCGAGCTGTCGCGGGCGAGACCGATGTTGCATCCGATGACGTTGAGCGCGACGTCGGCGTTCGATCCTTCGACTTCATTCTTGCGCGCGCCAGTAACCGCGCGGACGACGTCGTCGGGGAGTTGCGTGGAGGTGCGGCGAATCAACTCGAGGATGGATTCGAAGAGAGTTGCTTCAGGCGAAATGCGATCAAGCGTCTGCGCGGTTGCGCTCATGGGGTTCTCCGGGAGGAGTGTATCGGATTTGAGTGCGTGATCGATTTCTCAAGGGACCTCGATCACCAGCGAATGACAGTAATCCCCGCAATGTGGTCAAAACCGCGATCGCTTGTGAGGAGCGGTAGGTCATGCTGGACGCAGATCGCGGCGATCCAGAAGTCGTTCAGTTTTGAGGGAGCGATTGGACCAGAACCAACGACACGCAAGCGAAGTTGGGCATAGATTCGCGCGGTCTCTTCATCAGGCCTGAGGATCGGCCATGGAACCGTGACTCTCCTGAGCCGACTTACGTTGTGCTCGGGCCGCTGGCTAGAGAACGCCCCGAAGTAGAGCTCTCCGAGAACGGGAAGCGGCAGATGCACTAAGTATTCTTTGCCGTGGAGTTGCGGTGGCGTGTCACGCTCTTCGCGCATTAGATCGATGACCGCACTGGAATCGACTGCCAGACGCTTCTTCATCGTTCGATCGGGAACATCTCCTCAATCGCTCGTGCGAACGCCTCCCCGTCCTCTCCGGAGAGGGAGTTTTCCAACGCTAGCCACGGACGCTCAGGATCGATCACTTTATCTACGAGCACTGAAACTCTCTCGTGGTCTCCGAACCCGTCCATCGGCTCCAGAAGGCGAAGCGTGTGAGTGTCTCGGTCGTATTCGGCTTCGACGAAGTAACCCATGACGCCATCCAGTGTACGCCAATGAGCGCTCAGAACCAATCGAGCCTCCATCTTGCACCAAGGCTGTACCGAAGGAATGTACGGCAACTTTTGCCGGTTTCATAATCTGAGTCATTAAGACTCAATAGTTAGGTAAAGTATGAACTTCAATAAACTTACAGTCAAGGCTCAGGAAGCCGTGGCCGAAGCGCAGAACCTTTCCCGCGGCGCCGGGAACCCCGAAGTGACCGCGGAGCACCTCCTGATCGCCCTTCTGCGGCAGGAGGGCGGCATCGTCGGGCCGATCCTGACGAAGCTCGGATTGCAGCCCGGCCAGATCGAAGCGGAGACCGCCGCCGAGATTGCGAAGTTCTCGCGCGTCGGCGGCGCTTCGGCCGAGCCGATGACGGGGCCGACGTTGCGCAAAGTGTTCGACGCCGCGTTCAACGCCGCGACGCAGTTCAACGACGAATACGTTTCGACCGAGCATTTCCTGCTCGCCATTGCGCAAACGAAAGAAGCGACCGCCGCGAAGATTCTCGCGCGTCACGGTGCCGTTCCCGACGCGCTCCTCAAAGCGCTGCAGTCGGTGCGCGGCACGCAGCGCGTCACTGATCAGAATCCCGAGGACAAGTATCAGGCGCTCGAGCGTTACGCGCGCGATCTCACCCAGCTCGCGCGGCGCGGAAAGCTCGATCCCGTTATCGGACGTGATGAAGAGATCCGTCGCGTCATCCAGGTTCTCTCGCGACGCACGAAAAACAATCCGGTGCTGATCGGCGAGCCGGGCGTCGGCAAGACCGCGATCGTCGAAGGTCTGGCGCGGCGCGTCATCGAAGGCGACGTTCCCGACGGACTGAAAAACAAACGCGTCGTCGCTCTCGACCTCGGCGCCATGATCGCCGGTGCGAAGTATCGCGGCGAGTTCGAGGACCGTCTCAAAGCCGTGATCAAGGAAGTCGAAGAGAGCGAAGGAAACGTCGTCCTCTTCATCGATGAGCTGCACACGCTCATCGGCGCCGGCGCTTCGGAAGGAGCGATGGACGCCTCGAACATGCTCAAGCCGGCGTTGGCTCGCGGCGAGCTGCGCGCGATCGGCGCGACGACGCTCAACGAGTATCAGAAGCACATCGAGAAGGATGCCGCCCTCGCGCGCCGATTCCAGCCGGTGTTCGTGGGCGAGCCGACGGTCGAAGACACGATCGCCATTCTGCGCGGACTCAAGGAGCGCTACGAAGTGCATCACGGCGTGAAGATTCAGGACTCGGCGATCGTCGCCGCGGCCATGCTGTCGCACCGCTACATCACCGACCGTTTCCTTCCCGACAAGGCGATCGACCTCGTCGACGAGGCGGCGTCTCGCCTCCGCATCGAGCTGACGTCGATGCCGCAGGAGATCGATGAACTGACGCGCCGCATGACGCAGATCCAGATCGAGAAGCAGGCTCTCTCCCGCGAGACCAACCCCACCTCGAAACAACGCCTCGGCGAGATCGAGAGCGAGATCAGCGAGCTGCAGGAAAAAATCAGCACGCTGCGCACGCAGTGGGAAAACGAGAAAGGTGTCATCACGCAGATCACCGATCTGAAGAAGAAGATCGAAGAGACGCGGGAGGCCGCCAATGCAGCGGAGCGTCAGGGAGATCTGAACAAAGCAGCGGAGCTTCGCTACGGCGCATTGCCTCAGTTCAATCGCGATCTCGAAGCGGCCTCAGCGCGGCTCATGGAGATGCAGAAAGGCGGCGCGCTTCTGCGCGAGGAAGTGACCGAGGAGGACATTGCGGAGATCGTGTCGAAGTGGACGGGGGTTCCGGTCACGCGAATGATGGAGTCGGAGATCCAGAAGCTCGTGCGGATGGAGGACAACCTCAAGCTGCGCGTCATCGGACAGGAGGAGGCGATCACCGCCGTCTCCAACGCCGTCCGCCGTTCGCGTGCGGGACTCAAAGATCCGTCGCGTCCAATCGGATCGTTCATCTTCATGGGGCCGACCGGCGTCGGCAAGACCGAGCTTGCCCGCGCGTTGGCGGAGTTCCTGTTCGACGACGAGAACGCCATGGTGCGCATCGACATGTCAGAGTACATGGAGCGCCATGCCGTAGCGCGGTTGATCGGCGCGCCGCCCGGCTATGTCGGCTACGAGGAAGGTGGCCAGCTCACCGAAGCGATCCGCAGACGGCCGTATGCCGTGCTGCTCTTCGACGAGATCGAGAAAGCGCATCCGGAAGTCTTCAACATCATGTTGCAGATCCTCGATGACGGCCGTCTCACCGATTCGAAAGGACGCGCCGTCGACTTCAAAAACACCGTGATCATCATGACGTCGAACGTCGGCGCGCAGTACATCTTCGATTATCAGAAGTCGGCGCAGTCGCCGGCGCAGGAAGCGGAGATGGAGCGCAAGGTGGAGGAGGAACTGCACCGCCACTTCCGCCCCGAGTTCCTCAACCGCATCGATGACGTGATCATCTTCCACGCGCTCGACATGCAGCACATCAAGCGCATCATCGAGATTCAGATCCGGCGGCTGACGAAGATGATCGCTGACCGCGGCATCACGATCGAGATCAGCGATCACGCCAAAGAGCAGCTGGCGAAGGAAGGCTACGATCCTGCCTTCGGCGCGCGTCCGCTCAAGCGCGCGCTGCAGAAACTGATCATCGATCCGCTGGCGATGAAACTGCTCGAAGGAAAGTTCAAGCCGGGCGACATCGTGTTCGTCAATGCAGGCGCGGAGGGGAAAGTCGAGCTGGCGCTGGAGCCGGAGCCAATGACCGTGCACTGATGGACCCCTGACATGCTAATCAAGCGTTGCAGTAGCCGCGCGCCACGTACGCAATGCAGCGACGCCTTGGTACGCCGCGAGAAAGGTCCCGGTCAACAACAGCGGATACGCGGGCGACTCATAGGCAACGAAGAAGACCGGGAACGACGTCACATCGATGATGGACAAGATCAACACGCGCGCCGCCACCGCCGCGAAGATCCCGCCGAGAAGGATGGCAACGGTCCAATCGCGCCTCTTTCTCCATGTCAGCATGAAAAGCAGAAGCGCGGCCGCGAGCAGCAGCGGAAACGTCGCTTGGTAGAAACGCGCAATTGCGTTCAGAGCCGCGAGTCGAAACGCGTCAATCGGACTGAGTTCCGGCTCGCGCACGCGATATTCGTATCGATAGACCCCCATGCGCACGAGCGGGTGGTGGTGCTGCGGCGAGTCGGTGCTCAACGTGATGCGATCAACCGGCTGGCCGCGCAGCGACAGGACGAGCACGGCGTCGGGTCCATGCGCGGTGATTTCGAAGCCGGCGTTCCGCGCCGGAGGAAAATCCTTCCAACTGATTTTCAGATGATCATAGAGATCGGGCGTTGCAAAACGCCTGATCTGCGCGTCAGGAACCGGCGTACCGTCGGAGTGCTCGACGGTGATGTCGAGCGAACCCTCAGCGTGAATGATCCAGGCGAAGAGATGCACCTGCGCCATGCTTCGCGGGCTTGGCGTCAGCGGCGTTCGCGTCGTCTCGGCGAACTCGCGCAGTTCGCGAGCCGGCCCTTCCGAATACGCGGGCTTTGCCGCGAAACTGTCGAATGTTACGAGCCGCCTGGCGCCTAAGAACCATCGCGAGATGACGTCTCGCCGCTGGCCCGGCGCCAGCGGCGGGAGAAGTGTGGCGCGCGCTTCTCGCGCATCGAGCCGTCCGGCGAGCCGCGCGCTGTTGATCTCGCGGCTGATACGGTCGTAGTAATCGGCGACCGCGGCGGAGCCTCGGGCGTAGTAGCCAGACTTCGCCACCGCCTCGCGAAACGCCCACATGAACGCGCCATTTGCGAGGTCTGCGTTGTCCCCTCGCCATCGCGTTCCGAGATCTCCCTCGATCTGCGGCCGAAGCTCCGCAAACGCGGGACTCACGGCGTAAACACGCGCGCGAACTTCCTTTGGTACTGGTACGTGCGGCACGGGAGGATGTTGGCGCACGCTACTGAGGCTGCCGTAAGCGAGAAGGAACGGACGCCATTTGAACTCGACGTCGCTCGAGACGCCGTATCGCAGCCCATTGGCGACAACGATCGCCGCGTGCGCCGCGATCAGGAGCAGCGCGGGCGCGACGAGTAGCACCACGGCGCGTCTCCAGCGCGCCTCCCAGTCCCCGACTAACCATCCGAGAATACCGGCGGCAGCGAATGCAGGGAGAGGCGTGATCCAGATACCTTCCTCGCGCGTGTGCCAGAGCAGCGCGAACGCGACGCCGCAGAGGATGAGCCAGGGAAGCACGTCACGCCGGCGAGCGCTGAGCCGCAAAATGATTCCGGCCACACCGGCGCAAGCGAGCAGACAGAGCGCGGGGTAAACACCCTCGCGCGTGACGCGATCGGCGACGTCGTTGGTGTAGGTCATCGGATTGAGCGCGAGCACGGCAAAGAGGGCCACGCGTGCAGTCGCGGAGCGAATCACCGGCGCGAGCGCGCGGCAGGTGGCCAGACACGCAAGCGTGTACAGCAACTGTTGCGCGAACAGTAACGGGATGTGCAGCGACGAGACCGCCGCGATCCACAGCGGATAGCCCGCGCCTTTGATCAGCGTCAGGTGGTTGTACGGCCCCATCCACTGGCCTGCCATGATCGAGC
This sequence comes from Thermoanaerobaculia bacterium, assembly GCA_034665065.1. Classification (GTDB taxonomy): domain Bacteria; phylum Acidobacteriota; class Thermoanaerobaculia; order Gp7-AA8; family Gp7-AA8; genus JADGNZ01. The sequence goes on from JAXDGL010000018.1 coordinate 425,081, forward strand.
GGGCGCGTTGCAGAAACCAGGCGTCATCGATCGACGCCCAGCCGATCGCGCGAAGAGTACGTACGGCTGTTAACCACAGCCGCACAACAGCGACTGCGGCGATTCCAACCCATTCCCAACCTTGAAATCGCGGACGGTGCATCGTTCCATGATAGCCACGCGACGGCGTCCCGCCGTGCTGCATCGGCAGAGAGACCTTAGCGCGGAACGGTGAGTACGATCTTGCCGGTTTGATAGTCCGTCGTCGTCATCATTGCCCACACGCGCGCGCCCACCGACTCGATCGTCACATTGACAGGTTCTCCGGCGAGCTGCGGAAACTCCTGCGCGAGGTCGCCGTTCGCGAAGTAGCCGGATCGATCGGCAGGAAACTCTTTTTCGGCGATGAGATGTCCATCTCGTGGCGAGTCGATGCGAATGGCAACAGGCGTCCCCGAGCCGGCATCAAGGAGCCAGACGCGCAGGTTCAGGCGAGCGTTCGTGGGCACTGCACGAAGGACGATCCCATCGTTCTGAAAATCGTTTTCGAAGATCGCAGGGATACTCATGGGGGGCCAGTCGCCGGCGCGAACGACCGTCGAGAAACCCAACTGCTTCGCCGTGCCGCGAGGAACGGTAGCGATGATGAATGGTTTCTGCGCCGCGATGCGCTCGGCACGCGCTGGATCGAGATCGAGCTCGCACGGCGTTGCTGCAGCGCACGCACTCAGGCTCACGTGAATCCGGCGAGTCCCCGTATTGCGAATCGTCTGATCGACCTCGAACCAGACGCCGGATGGTGCGCCGACCTTGCCAATCGTTCCGGCGATCGGCAGCAGGATGGTCTCGTCGGGCGACCTGCTCGCTGCATTGATCGCCATCAGCTCCGGCACGTAGTAGAGGCGGACCGATTTTCCAATGCGCGTCATCTCGATCGCATCGAGCCATGACCAGCCGCCTTTCGCCCGCTCGAGGCGGTAGAGATGCTCGCTGATCGCGACCCATCCCTTGACGGGACGAAATGCCGTGACGCCGTGCTGGGGCGGAAATCCGAGCGCCTCGTAGTCATGCCAGCCCAGGTTCACCGACATGTTGTCGATGCGATAGGCGCGTGTGGCTGCGCGAAGTCGAAGAAGGTCCTGACCCCAATCGAGATTGCTATCGACGAGAGATCGACCCGGCTCGCGGCCAGCGAGGAGATTAAAGTAGGGGAAGTAGTCCGGATGCGCGGCGACGGACGCGACGACGTGCAGCGCGACGAACAACATTGCGGCGTAGCGAATCTCTTTGCGCGCGCTGTCGAGAAGCGCCGCAGTTCCGATTGCCGCAGCAGCCGTCAGCGGTACATACAACGGCAGGACATAGCGCACGCCAAGATCGAGAATGCTCGGCATCGCCACGCCGAGAATTGCCGCAGCGCCGATCAGCGCCTCGGCCATCGCCCAACGCCGCGAGCGATTCGACCACGCCGCGCCGGCACCGGCCAGGAGAAGCGCGAGGAATGCGAGCGTCGTCTTCAGTCCAACGGCAACTGGGAAGTAATACCACCAGCCGTGCGTGCTGACGCGACCGAACAGATACGACTCAAAATCGGCGTGACCGATCTCGATCAAGCCGCCGATGCCGCGAAAAAACGCCGGCGCCGGGAGCGGCGTCGACGGTGGGAGATGCGAGAAAATCATTCGATCGATCAGTCCAAATTCGTGCTGCAGGCTTCCCAGATCCGACAGCTTGCCGATCGTGAACGCGTATCCCGCCCAGATCACGGCGAAGGTCACGGCCGGCACGAGGAGCAGCGTCGGAAGCGCGCGCAGCCGCTCGCGCCTCCGCTCCGGATCGCGCAGCAATCGCACGATGTAGATCGCGGCGCACGCCGCTGGCACGTAGCCGACGCAGGAGAACTTCATGAGGATGCTGAAGCCGTAGCCAGCGCCGAGGAGGATGGCGTGACGCGCATCGGGTTGGCGCAGCCAGGAAGAGAGTGCGATCAGCGCCACGGCCAGACCGGCGGTGGCGGCTGCATCGAACGTGGCCAGGCCGGAGTAGCCGAGAATGATGGGCTGCATCGTAAAGAGCAGCACCGCGATGACGGCTTCGCGCTCGCCGGTTTCGCGCCGCACCCATACGAAGAGAGCCGCCGCCGCGAGGATGAAAAACAGAAGACTGCCGCAGCGCATCAGAACGAGATTTCGTTCGTACTTGCCGTGCCCGTACAAGACTTCGTGGATCCGTTGGAATCGGTTTCCCTCGTCAGGCCATCGCATTCCGCCCGCGAGCGGTGCGATCGCCATCACGACGCGCGGAAGCGGTGGATTCTCCGGCTGCAATTCGTATCGGTGGTACTGCAGGAGCTCGAGGCCGGCGCTGACGTGCGTAGTCTCGTCGGTGGTGTCAGAAAACACTCTCCACGTCGACGCAATGCGCAAACCGCCGATCGCGATCAGCAGTGCGGCCAGAACGGCAGGCCGGAGCTTCGGCAACGATTGCAGCATCGCGCCGAATATACCTTTCATGGGATGTAGTAGAGCGAGATCGACTTTCCCACGCGTCTCGTTGGTTGCGCCGGCAGCCATCGCAATCCACCTTGCGCGCGCATCACCTGGCGGGCGTGATCGCTGATCGCGATCCATCCGTGCGAGCGTGTGTTCATGTCGATCGGATAGATCGCCGGGAAGCCGAGCGCCGCCAGATCGGCCGGTCCCATGAGCGAGACGGTGAGCGAAGGAATGTGTTCGCGCCGGACGACAGAGCGAAGGCGGAGGATGTCCTGACCCCAGTCGACATTGCTGTCGGCGAGGTAGCGCGAAGGATCGCGTCCGGCGAAGGCGTTGAAATACGGGAAATAGTCGGGATGTGCAAGCACGGAAGCGCCGAGTTGGAAGACCAGAAATGCGATCGCGACTGCCGCCGTTGCTCGCGAGGCGCGCAACATCGCCACGACTCCGGCAGCAGCAGCGATCGCGAACGCGATGTAAAACGGCAGGATGTAGCGAATGCCGACATCGAGCGTGCTCGGCATCGACACAGCGACGATCGCGATCGCGGCCAGGCCCCATTCGACGAACGTCCATCGCAGCGCGGCGTCACGCATGGCGAACCAGGCGCCGGCGATGAACAGCATGAGTGCGGCGATCGTCGTCTTGAGCGCGATCGCGAATGGGAAGTACCACCACCAGCCCTTGTTTCTCACTTCGCCGCAGAGAAACGATTGAAATCCCTCTTTGTTCGTCTTGTGGATCGCACTGATCCCGACGAAGAACTGGGACGCCGGAAGCGGCGTCGAAGGTCCGATGCGTGCGAGAAGATGCTGGACGGATTGCGGGTACGAGTCCATCCACGGCTGCAACTCCGCGAACGTATGCACGGAAAATCCGTAGCCCGCCCAGATCACGAAAAGCGTTACGGCCGCCGCGGGGATCATCGCCGCGATGGCGCGTCCGAATCTCTCTCGCAACGCGCGATCGCGAATCAAGCGAACGATAGCAATGGTTCCGCAGGTCACCGGCACGAAGACGATGTTGGAGAATTTGCAGTTGATGCTGAAGCCGTACGCCGCGCCGAACAGGAGAGCGCGTTGCCAGTCGGGACGACGCAGCCATCGCCCGAACGCGAGCAGCGCAACGGCAAGACCGGCCACCGCCGCGCCGTCGTGCGTTGCCAGCGCCGAGTAGCCGATGACGATCGGCTCCATCGTGAAGAGGAAGGTCGCGATGAGCGCGCCCGCGTCACCGAGCGCGTCGCGCGCTGCGAAGAACAACGCGATCGCCGCGATGACGAAGAAGACGATCGTGCCGACGCGTGCACGGAAAAGGTTGGCCTTGTATTCGCCATGTCCGTAGAAGACGCTGTGGATCTGATCGCTGAATGTGCCCCGCGGATCGAAGCGCATTCCGCCGAACCACGGCACAGTGGCGAAAACCACCCGCGCGAGCGGCGGGTTCTCACTCTGCAAGGTGTAGCGGTGAAACTCGATCAACTCCAGACCGGCGCCGGCGTGCGTCGGTTCGTCGTTCGTCACCGAGAAAATCCGGAACGTCGTCGCCATGCGGATCGCGCCGAACGCGATGAGCAACGCGGCGAGAATCGCCGGCCGGAGCCAGGGCGAGGGAAGAGCCTGGCGCGAAGAGAAGCGCGAGAAAAACTCCATCACATCCCGCATGAAACGATCGTTCCCGGAGGTCCCACGAATCTCATGTCGTCAGCCGGACGCAGGATATGTGATTCCAATCCAACCGCAATCCTCCAAATATCCGCGCGCCAAATTCGCTCCATTGGAGAATCAGGACATGATGGCGGCCTCGATTCAACGCACCGGACGTTTATGTTCAATGATTTAGATCGATCTCTCCGACGGCACTCCCATTGAATCCCATCGACCTGCTCTGAATCTCCCGTTCCAATGCGCCGATCTCTCCTGACGAATCTGGTGATCCTCGCCGTGACGACGGCGATCGTGGCGGGAGCATTCGCGTCCTTTCAGCGGAAACGCTCGTCGTTCGAGCGGATCGACTTCACGTTCACGCGCGACCGGGGCGTCGTCGTGGTCAAGGCGGTCGACCCCGGCAGCGGCGCGGAGACGAGCGGCCTGCGCCCCGGCGATCAGATCCTTCTGATCGGCGACACCCCCTCAAACGAGGTCGAAGGGGTCCAGAAGACGCTGCGCCGCATCGGCCAGAAAGTGCCGATGGTCGTGGCGCGCGAAGGGCGGATGTTCCGCCTGACCTATCTCGTCCCCGAGCTGAAGATCGACTACGCCTACCTCATCCTCAGCTTCATCGGATTCCTCTATCTCGCCATCGGACTCTTCACGCTCTTCCGCGGCGGCCGGCGCGAATCGACGCTCTTCTATTTCGTGACGATGCTGTCGTTCATCGTCTACGTCTACACGCCGGCCGGTGACATCGACTTCTCGTACAAGGTCCTGCAGCTCGTCGAGGAGCTGGCGACGATCCTTCTTCCGCCGCTGACGCTGAATTTCTTCCTCGTGTTTCCGCGGCCGATCGTGCGCCATCGCGGCCTCATCGCGGCGATGTACATCCCACCGGCGCTGCTCGCAGCCTGGGATTTGGATCTGCTTTTATTCGGCAATCGCCTGGCCATCGCAGCGCCGCGTCACTCGCTCCTGCTGATCCAGCATTGGGAGCTCGTCCACTTCGCCATCTACTTCACGCTGGCAGTTGTCGCTCTTGCTTACACCTATCGCACCGCCGCCGCCGTCGGCAAAAAACAAATCAAGTGGATCTACCTCGGCATGGCACTCGGCTTTCTGCCATTCCTGCTCGTCTACCTCGTGCCGTACCTTGCCTTCGGTTCGGTGAAGCCGATCTACTCGACGATCTCCATTCTGCCGCTGGCGTTGATCCCGCTGGCGTTTGCGGTGTCGATCCTCAAGTACAAGCTGTGGGACGTCGAAGTCGTCATCAAGGAGATCCTGGCCTACTCGGTGACGTTCATCTTCGGCATGATCGCCTTCTCGACGATCAACTTGATTTTGTCGCACGTGATCGAAGAGCGCTCCGCGCTGGAGCGGAACTTTCTCTCGTTCACGTCAGGCCTGTTGATCGCCGGCGTGCTGATTCCGGTTAAGGGGCGGATCGAGTCCGTCATCGAGATGCTGGTCTATCGCGACAGCTACAAGCATCGCCGGGCCATCACCGCGTTCGCACAGGAGCTGGCGACGTTTCACGATGTTCACGAGCTGATCTCGATGATGCGCGAGCGTTTGCGCGACGCCCTCGGACTGCAGCGGATGAACCTTTTCACTCGCGAAGGGGCGACGCTCGCGATCTACGACGCGGAAGCAAACATCCCGCGGCGCGCGCCCATCATCGACTTCGGCGCGATGCCGTCCGAGGGACCGCTGGTCCTCAGCAATCCGCGGCTGCCGGAAGCGAGCGATTTGCCGCTGCAGTTGCTGAGAAACGGATATCGCTACCTTTTCCCGCTTCGCAACCGCGGCGAGCTTCAAGGACTCCTCCTTCTTGGCACGAAGCGCAACGAAGAACCGCTGTCGCGCGACGATCTTCATCTCGTCGAGTCGCTCTGTGCGCCGGTGGCGCTGGCGATCGAGAACTCGCGCTTGTACGGCCGGCTGCGGCGTCAGCTCGAAGAGATTCGCGCGCTCAAGGAGTACAACGAAAACATCATCGAGTCGTCGTCATCGGCCATCGCCGTAGTCGCATCCGACGGCACGGTGCTCACCGCGAATCACGCTTTCTGGGAGCTGATCGGCGGGAGTGGTCCGGCCGCGGTTCCACTCGAAGCGTCGGAGGAGCCGATCGGTGAGCTCTTCCCGCCCTACGACGAGATGCGACGCACGAAAGCGCGATCGATCACGACGAACTTCGAGAATCGGAACGGCGAAGAGAAAGAGGTCACAGTCACGGCCAGTCCGTTGAACGCGGAGGAGCCGGACGGCGCGCGCGTGCTCGTGATCGGCGACATCACCGACCGTGTTCGTCTCGAACGGGAGTTGCAGGACAAGGAGCGGCTGGCGTCGCTGGGACTGCTCGCCGCCGGCGTCGCGCATGAAGTGAACACGCCGCTCACCGGGATCTCCTCGTACGCACAACTTCTTCTGGCCGACATGGAGCCGGACGATCCACGCTACCGTCTGCTGAAGAAGATGGAAGCGCAGTCGTTCCGTGCGTCGCACCTGGTGAACAATCTCCTCGACCTGATCGCAAACCGGCCGCGGACGCGGGAGATCGTCGGCGTTCCGGCGCTCATCGCTGAGACGGCCGCGCTGCACGAGGATCTCTTCAAGCCAAAAAACATTCACGTGCACGTCGCGCCGATGGAAGCGTCGGAAGTTCAAGGGAACTTCCACGATCTCCAGCAGGTGCTGACAAATATCCTCCTCAATGCGCGCGATGCCGTCGCGGATGGCGGGAACATCTGGATCTCCGCGAAGAACGACGGCGCGAATGTTGTCATCAACATCAAAGACGACGGCAAAGGCATCCCGGCCGATCTCATCGACCGTATCTTCGAGCCGCTCGTGACGACGCGCCGCGGACAGGGCGGCACAGGACTCGGCCTCGCCATTACCAAACGGATTCTCGACGTCTCCAACGGAGCGGTGACAGTCGCGAGCACGCCCGGCGCGGGAGCGACATTCACGATTACACTGCCGAGGAGAAGTGGATCGGCGGAGCAGCAGGTACGAGGATCAGAATCGGGAGAGCAATCATCGGCGGTCAGCGCTGATCCGCTGGTTCATTAGGTTGCGAGTCGCAAATGGACTACAAAGAAACCGATCTCGGCATCTCATCCGCGAATCCACGAATCGATTGATTCAACAAAACCACTCATGCGCATCCTCATCGTCGACGACGAAGAAGTCCTGCGAGATGTTCTCGACGCGGTCCTGCGCCGCGAGGGCTTCGAGATCGTCATGGCCGCGAGCGGCGAAGAGGCCCTGGCGGTTCTCGATGTCGACGACAACATCGATCTCGTCATCCTCGACATCATGCTGCCCGGCATCAGCGGCATCGACACACTGCGCTCGATCCGCATCTCCAATCCGACGATTCCCGTGATCATCATCACGGCCTTCTCGTCGATCGACGGTGCGATCGAGGCGATGAAGCATGGGGCGTTTCACTACGTCCCGAAGCCGTTCAAGAACGAAGAGGTCATCCTCACCGTCAACAAGGCGCTGGAGCAGCGCCGCCTTTCGCGCGAGAACGAACGGCTAAAGGCGGAACTGTCGGAAAAGTACGCGTACGCGAACATCATCGGTAAATCCGAGCCGATGAAGAAGGTGTACGAACTGATCCGCCTCGCCGCGCCCTCGCGCTCGAACATCCTCGTCGCCGGCGAGTCGGGCACTGGCAAGGAGCTGGTCGCGAAAGCGATTCACCACGCCAGCCCGCGCGCGCGCAACGCCTTCGTCACCGTCAACTCCGGATCGCTGCCGCCCGAGCTTCTGGAGTCGTCGCTCTTCGGCCACATGAAGGGTTCGTTCACCGGCGCCATCGCCACGAAGCGCGGACTCTTTGAAGTGGCCGACGGCGGCTCGATCTTCCTCGACGAGATCGGCAACATCAATCTGGAAACGCAGGCGAAACTCCTCCGCGTCATCCAGGAAAAAGAGTTCATGCGCCTCGGCTCCGTCGACACGATCAAGGTCGACGTCCGCATCATCGCCGCCACGAACGCCGACTTGAACAAGCTGATGGCGGAGAACCGCTTCCGCGAAGATCTCTACTACCGTCTCAACGTCATTACGTTCCCGCTTCCGCCGCTGCGCCGCCGCCGCGAAGACATCCCGCTTCTCGTCGCGCACTTCCTCGAAAAATACTCCGAGGAGAACAAGCGGAAAGTGCGGGAGGTGACGGCGGAGGCGATGCGCATCCTGCTCGATCACCTGTGGCCGGGCAACGTCCGCGAACTGGAGAACACGATCGAGCGCGCGGTCGTCCTCTGCACCGGCGATCACATCGGCCCCGAATTGCTCCCCGACTATCTACGCTTCCCCGTGCAAACCGACCAGCCGGCGATGATCGTCCCCTCCGACGGAATCTCGCTCAAAGACTCCGTCTCCCGCTACGAACGCGGCATGATCCTGCAATCGCTGGAGATGGCCAACGGCGTCCAGAAACGCGCCGCGGAGCTCTTGCAGCTCAAGCCGTCGACGCTCAACGAGATGATGAAACGGCTGGGCATTCACACGAAGTCGAATGCGCCGGTAGAGGAAGAAGTAGAAGTGTGAAGTTAGAAGTGTGAAGTTAGAAGTGAACCATCCTTTCTTTCGCCCTTCACTCTTCACCCTTCACTCTTCACCCTTCACCCTTCACCCTTCACCCTTCACTTTTCCTCTTCCTTTTTCACTCTTCACCCTTCACTCTTCACACTTCTATGAGACGACTTGCTTTCTGCCTCTTCGTTCTCCTCTTCGCCGCGGCCGGTCAGGCTCAAACCGCCGTTCCGTCGCCGGATCAATTTCTCGGGTATCCGCTCGGCGAGCGCTTCACGCCGTACGCGCGCATCCTCGACTACTTCCAACTGCTTGCTGCGCGATCGAACCTGATCACGATGCAGCAGTTCGGCGAGACGTACGAGCATCGTCCGCTGATGCTGGCGGTGATCACGTCGCCGAAGAATCGCGCGGCGCTCGATACCATTCGCGCCGACGTCGCCGCGCTCACGAATCCGAATGCAACGACGCAGGCGCGCGCGAATGAGATCGCCCACGCGACGCCGGCGATCGCCTGGCTGGCCTACGGAATTCACGGCAATGAATCGTCGTCGGCCGAGGCGTCGATGGAGGTGGCGTATACGCTGGTGAGCGATCCGCAGTCGGCGGTGCTCCTCGATAATCTCGTCGTCCTCATCGATCCGCTCGAGAATCCGGATGGCCGCGAGCGCTACGTGCAGTGGTTCATCCGCACGCGCGGCGCGGATGCCGATGCGAATCCCGATGCCTACGAACACAACGAGCCGTGGCCGGGCGGACGATTCAATCACTATCTCGTCGACATGAATCGCGACTGGGCGTGGACATCGCAGCGCGAGACGATCGCCCGCGTCGCGCAGTACCGCAACTGGAACCCGCAGGTCTTCGTCGACTTTCACGAGATGGGCTATCAGTCGTCATACTTTTTCCCGCCTGACGCGCGGCCGGTCAATGCCAATCTGCCAGCAGATGTCGACACGTGGCTGGAGAAATTCGGGCGCGCCAATGCCGATGTCTTCACGAAGAAGGGATGGCCGTTCTTTGTCGGCGAAGAGTTCGACCTCTTCTATCCCGGTTATGGCGACTCCTGGCCGGCACTGCATGGCGCGATCGGCATGACGTACGAAGTGGCCGGCAGCGGCCGTGGCGGATCGGCCATCCTGCGCGACGACGCGACGGTCTACACGCTGGCCGACCGCATCGCCCGCCACTACACGACGTCGATGGCGACGTTGCGCACCGCTTCCGAGAATCGCGAAGGGCTGCTCCTCTACACCTACGAGATGATGCGCAAGCAGGTCGCATCGGGGCAGAACACGTATCTCCTCGTGCCGGGCTCGCCGAACTTCCGGCCGCTCGTGGAGATGCTCGAGCGTCAGAAGATCTCCATGTCGCAGCTCAACGCACCGCTGACGGTCAAAGTGACGCGGATCGATTCCGATGCCAGCGAATCGCACATCTTCCCCTCCGGCACCGTCGTCATCAGCACCCGTCAGCCCCTCGGCGGACTAGCTGAGACGCTGCTCGAGAAATCGCCGGTCTTCACGAAGGGCTACGTCGAAGAGCAGCAGCGGCGGGCGCACTCCGACGAGCCTGACGAGTTTTACGACCTGACGTCGTGGTCGCTTCCGCTGGCGATGAATGTCGAGGCATATGTGACCGCCGGCCCGGTCACCGCCGAAATGCATCCATATGCGGCGTCCACCACTTCGGCTTTCCATACCGGCCGGTATGGATACATCATCGACGGCAACGATGCGCATGTGTACAAGGCCGCCGGCCGTATGCTGCGCGATTCCGTTCGATTCAACGTCAGCGACGACGTCGTCACCGTGAACGATCGCAACTTCGCGCGTGGCTCGCTAGTTGTCCTCAAGGGTAATAACAAACCCGATGTCGATACGGCGCTCGAGCGCGTCGCCCGAGAGGCGGATATCGCCATCGTGCCGGTCGATTCCGGTTGGACCGGTGCGACCAGCTTCGGCTCGTCGAAGATCCACTACGTCAAGGATCCACGGATTGCTCTCGTCGGCGGACCGCGCGTCAACGCCACATCCTACGGAATGTTGTGGCACACGCTCGACATCGACACGCCGGTTCCGCACACGAACCTGTCGGTGGAGTCGCTGCGTAATACCGATCTGTCAAAGTACGGCGTGATCGTCCTTCCCGACGGCGAGTACGCGGACCGCTTCGGCAAGAACGCCGAGAAGCTGAAGAGCTGGCTCAACGGCGGCGGCACGCTCGTGGTGATCAAAGGTGCCAGCAGTTTCCTGCGCGAGAAAGAGGCCGAGATCTCGAAGCTGAAACCGTGGGAGGCGCCGAAGAAAAAAGACGACGACAAGGATAAGACGCCCGCCACGCCGGAGCTCTACAACGACTACCGCGTGCCGGGAGCGACGTTCCGCACGGCGATGAACGGCCGCTCCTACCTGACGTTCGGCGTTCCCAGCAGCCCGTTCGTGCTGATCGAAGGCTCGCACGCGTTTCTCCCGGTCAGTCACACCGTCGACAACGTGGTCACGATCGCGAAGGAAAAACCGCTCGTCGCCGGCGTGGCCTGGAACGAGTCGCTCGACCGTCTCAAAGGATCGATCTATCTCGTCAGCGAGCCATACGGAAAAGGACAAGTGATCACGTTCGCCGACGAGCCGCACTTCCGCCTCTTCTGGCGCGGAACGCTCCCGCTGTTCATGAACGCTGTGTTGTACTCGCCGAGTTTTCCGCGGGAGTGAGAGTGCGGGGTCGCGCCACTGTCATCCTGAGTCGCCGATGCCGCTGCAAGATTCGCAACGTTGCTCCCGGCAGGCATCGGCGGCGGAGGACGATCGAAGGACCCCCTGATTCTGTGCAGACGGGTAGTGGATCAAAAGCGTGCGCACAAAACCAGGGATCCTTCGACCGTCCTTCGCCGCGATGCCTGCGGGTTGTCAAGGTAGCGTCGGGGCGCGGCTGCGGCGGCTCAGGATGACAGATGTACGAACTCGCAATCCCACCACCCCACGATTCTTGCATTACCGTTGAGTATGCCTGAGCTCTTCATTCCGGAAGTCATCGAGCCGGACGAGAAACTGCCACCCGATCTCGTTGCCCTGCGGCACTTCGCGCGCTTCATGGATGAGGCCATCGCCATTCCGGGGACGAAGAAACGCATCGGGCTCGATGCCGGACTCAGTCTCATCCCCGGAGTGGGCGAGATCGCCGGCGCGCTGCTATCGGGATGGATCATCATCGGTGCGCTGCGGCACCGCGTCCCGATGATGCGCATCGGACGGATGGTCCTCTATGTCCTTCTCGACATGAGCATCGGATCGGTACCGGTTCTCGGAACGATCTTCGACTGGCTCTTCGAAGAGAACGTCATCAATCTCAACGCCCTCATCCTCCACCGCGACAGGACGCGCCCGCCCCGCTCCTACTCCGCCATCGCCGGAACGGCCATCGCCATCTTCCTCTTCATTATTGCGTTCTGGAGTGTTGTGTTTGCGGGCATGATTGCACTGACAATCTGGCTGACATCGAAGCGCTGATGCTCTTCCGCAAGAACAAAGCTCACCGGTACCCGCGGCGGCCGAAGTTGCCGATCATCCGGCGGCGGCTGCCCGTGCGCTACCACATGAAGCATCAGTTCGGGGTGCGCGACCGTGCGTTCCTGCAGACGATGCACGCGCTGACGGGCGCGCCGCTGTCGGAGGGGAATCTCGTCACGATTCTGAAGAACGGAAATCAGTTCTTTCCGTCGATGCTGTCGGCGATCCGCGGCGCGAAGCGGACGATCAACCTCGAGTTTTACATCTACTGGGACGGCGAGATCGGCCGCAAGTTCGCGGAAGCGCTGGCCGAGCGCGCCCGGGCCGGCGTGGAAATCAAAATCATTCTCGACGCCGTCGGCTCCGCGCAGATGTCGCAGTCGCTGATCGACTTCATGCACCGCAACGGCATCGATCTGGAGTGGTATCACCCGCTGCGCTGGTACACGCTCTCCAGCTTCAACCATCGCACGCACCGGAAGCTGCTGATCGTCGACGGATTGATCGGATTCTCGGGCGGCGTGGGCATCGCCGACAACTGGCTGGGCGACGCCGACTCGAAAGAGCACTGGCGCGATACGGTTGCGCGCGTCGAAGGGCCGGTCGTGACGCAGATGCAGTTCGCGTTCATGGACAACTGGATCAAGAGCCGCGGCGAGCTGCTGACCGGCCTTGATTACTTCCCGGAGCTGCCTCGAACGGGAACGCAGTTGACGCAGGTGCTCAAGTCGTCGCCCACCGAGGGAAGCTCGATGGTGAAGTTGCTGTACATCATCTCCATCGTCAGCGCCGCGAAGTCGATCTACATCAGCAACGCCTACTTCGTCCCGGACAAAGACACGCTGCGCGCGCTGGAGGGGGCGGTGCGGCGCGGCGTCGACGTGCGCGTGATCGTTCCGGGCGAGGAGAGCGACGTTCCCATCGCCCGCCAGGCCAGCCGCTGGCACTACGAATTGCTGCTGCGCCGCGGCATCCGCATTTTCGAGTACCAGCCGACGATGATGCACGCCAAGACGATGGTCGTCGACGGCGTCTGGACGACGATCGGCTCATCGAACTTCGACGACCGCAGCTTCCGCCTCAACGACGAAGTGAACATCAACGTCTTCGACGACGGCACCGCCGCGCAGATGGAAGCGATGTTTCACGATGACCTGACGAAGTGCGAGGAGATCACCCTGCGCAAATGGTTCCGCCGCGGATGGCTGGATAAGCTGAAGGAGAAGGTCGCGGAGTTGTTCCGGCCGCAGTTGTAGGTGGATTGCGGTGGCGAGTCAGAACCGGCGAAGGACTCCTGAATCCCACGCACGTTGGCAGATCTCGCCTCCGAGGCAGCTGCGCCTCAATACTGAATCGCGAGCTGCTCTGGCGAAACGACCGGTTTCCTTACAGCATCATGTACGTTGTTGAAGAGCATGAGCTTTTGATCGTTGCCATCGCACATTACACAACGAACACCGCCCCTCCCGTCGGGTTGAAAAATTCTGTCATCACCGGTCGGTCGCTTTTGAAAGCGGTAGCTGGCGCTACCGCAGTCCAAAGCGCTTCGCGCAAAAGAAGAAACCCATTTCGGGCGAAGCCCTTTGGACTGCGCGTGGCGCAGCCACCGCTTTGGAAGGGGAGGGCACAACGAACACCGCCCCTCCGCCGGTCTGTCATCTCCGGTCGTTCGCTTTTGAAAGCGGTAGTTGGCGCTACCGCAGTCCAAAGCGCTTCGCGCAAAAGAAGAAACCCTCGGGCGAAGCCCTGTGGACTCTGCCGCACGAAGACGGTTAGCTCTACTTCAACACCAATCCCACCTTCGCTCCGTTCGTGGCGACTCCGTCCTGGACCGCGTGCGGGTCGGAGGGGTTCTTCGTCATGGCGTCGCCGTCGGAGTCGAGGCGGGCTTCGATGCGGACACTGGACGGGAGCGGCTGGCCCATCATCGAATCGGCGGCGCTGAGGTCGAGCTGCAGCGGGAAGTTAGGCGACATCACGCGCTTGACCGCGGCGGGCGGACCGGCAGTTTGGCCTGCGGCGCGCGCGATGACATAGAGCACGGACGTTGGTGACGATTTCGCCGAAGGGTCGAGCGTCAGCGTCACGTGTACGGATGGACCGCCTGCTGGTGCTGGCGTTTGCGCGGCAGCCATTGCGGCGGCGGATTGCGATCCGTCGGGATTCGGGAGCGCTGGATGATTCGCAGGCATCGCCGCGGGCGGCGCGCTCTTGATCTGCTCTTTCATCCGCGCGAAGACTTCGTCGAGCTTCGCCTTCTGTTCCGGATGCTGGCGCGCGGCCTCGTCGATCAACGCCTCCGCTTCCTTTTCCTTGCCGCGCTGCATGTCGGCCCAGGCCAGCGCGACATAGGCATCGATCAGTTTGGGGTCGGACTTGATGGCCCGCTGCAGCATCTCCATCGCGCCGTCGCTCTGTCCCATCGACACGCGGACGAGCGCCTGGTAGGTCAGCGCGCGCGCGTCGTTCGGCGAGCGCTTGAGAATGTACGACGTCTGCTCGAACACGCCCATGAGGTTCTCGCGTTCGAGAAAGGCCTTCGCCAGCTCGCTGCGCATTTCCAGGTCGTCGGGTGATTTCGCGACCGCCGACTGCAACTGCTGCAGCGCTGCGTCAGGCTGCTGTTGCTGCGACGACTGCTGCGCCGTGCTGGCCATCGGCACGCCGCCGCCGGTCATGTTGTCGGTTCGCGGCGCCGCTTTTTCGGAGACGAACCAGGCGATGCCGCCGAGGATGGCGACGGAGAGCGCGCCCCAGATGAAGCCGCGGATCGTGGCGGCGCGAGTGGCGGCGGCGATGTCCGCAACAGACGATGTACGTGGGTCGGACTCTCCGGTCCGACTACCTTCGACGGCGGGCCGGACTGGAGAGTCCGGTCTACGTTTGGCGGAAGGGGCGGCTGCCGAATGAGAGTCGATCTTCCGCAGCACTTCGGCGGTTTCTTTCTCCAGCCGCCGCTGCTCTTCTTCGCTCCCGCCCACTTCCTTCATCTCGCGCAGTTGTGCGAGCAGCGCGTCGCGTTTGGCCTCGAGATCGCTTCGCTCCAGGTCCGGCTTCGACGCGCGCCCTTTCATCCCGTACCAGAACATGAAGCCGACGATGAGACCGGACAGGATCATCCCTCCGGCGCTGACCCAATCCGTCATGATTTCTCCACCATCTCCCGCACGCGTTTCAGGTACGGATCTTCGTCGGCGACGGCCGGCGGCGCTGTTTCAACAGCAGCCGGCGGCGCGGTCTCGAGTTTTTTTGCTTTCGATATGACCAGCACAAATCCGATTGCCAGCACGATCACGGGAAGCAGCCACACCAGCGCGTTCACTCCCTGAAACTTCGGTTTGAGCAGCACGAACTGGCCGTACGATTTCTCGAAGTAGCTGAGGATCTGTTCGTCGCTGTAGCCGCGCTCGAGCAACTCGCGCACCTGCGCCTTCATGTTGGCGGCCATGATCGAAGGGGAGTCGCCGATGGCCAGTCCCTGACAGACAGGGCAGCGCAATTGCGACGAAAGCTCCATCGTCTTCCGTTCGAGTTGCGCGCCCGTGAGTGGTGATCCCTGCGGCGGTCCGACGATCTGCGCCGCGTCCGGCACTTTGATCTGCAGCAGCGCGATCAGAAAAAAGGCCGCGATCATCGCATCGCCTTCGCCAGTTCCGTCCGCAACGACTCGGTCGACAACGGGCCTTCGAATTTGGCCACGATCTTCCCCTCCGGATTGATGAAGAACGTTTCCGGCACGCCGCCGACGCCGTACCCGATCGCGGTTTTGCCGTTGGCATCGAGCAGCGTCGGATAGGCCGTTCCGCGCTCGGCGAGGAAGCGCATGATCTTGTCTTCGTCATCGTTAAAGACGACGCCGACGAACTGCACATTGGGCAACTCGCGCGCGCTGGCGACGAGCGTCGGATGTTCTTCGTAACACGGCCCGCACCACGTCGCCCAGAAATTGAGGACGACCGGTTTGCCGCGCAGCTTCTCGATGTCGAGCATCTCGCCGGTGCCGACTGTTTTCAGCGCAAACGGCGGCGCGGGGCGCCCGACCAGCGGCGAATCGATGTGCGACGGATCTTTCCCCAGTCCGGCGAAGAGAACGAAGACGACCGCCGCGACGATGAGGATTCCGATGATGAGGACCGTACGATTCACGCCGGGACCTCATCGCCGCTGCCAGCGTCTGCCGCGGCCGGCGCGACGACATACGTGCGGCGGCGCGACGGAATCAGCGCGATCAGTCCGCCGATGCCCATCATGATCACCGATCCCCAGATCCATCCGACCATCGGCATGTTGATGATGAGTACACCGGCGGAATCAGCCTGCAAGTTCATGATCGAGATGTAGTAGTCGCGCGTGATCGTCGAGTAGACGGCAGGCGTACCGATCGGCTCGCGCATTGCCGCGTACTGGTTCATGCGCGGCTCCATCGTCGTGATGACGCTGCCGCCTCCGCCTGAATTGCCTCCGCTCGGCGGTCCTCCACCCTTGGTGAGGTTGAATCGCGCGATCGTCGACTGGCGATGCGGTTCGGCGCGCTCTTCGCTGCCGAGGTAGGTGACCGTGTAACCGGCGAAGGTCGTGCTCTGTCCGCGCGTGAGCGTCACTTCCTGCTGCGAGCGCATCGTGCTGCTGACGGCGATGGAGACGAAGACGATGACCGCACCGGCGTGGACGATGTAACCGCCGAAACGGCGTCGTCCGCGGCGGAGTTGCGCGTCGACGAGCGCGGGCCCGATGGCGTCACCGCGTTTGACTCGCTGGCGGAATGGCAGCCACATCTGCGCCATCGTCACGTGCGCGGCATAGCCGCCAAACAACAGTGTGAGAACTGTCCAGACGTTGCGGACGCCCAGCGCCAGGCCGATGGCCATCACGATCGCGCCGGTGATGAGCGGCGGCAGCAGCGCGCTCTGAATCTCTTTCTTCGACGCCTTCCCCCACGGAAGCGCAGGACCGACGCCGAGCAGGAACAGCAGCGCCGTTCCGACGGGTACGACCATGGCGTCGAAGTAGGGACGGCCGACGCTCATCTGCTTTCCCTTCACCGCTTCTACGATGAGTGGGAAGCACGTACCGACCAGTACGGTGAACGTGAGGACGACGAAGAAAAGGTTGTTGACGAGGAACATCCCTTCCCGGCTCACGGCACTATCGAGTTTTCCATCTGCCTCAAGTGAGTCGATGCGGAAGGAGAGGAGTACGACGGAGAAGAGGAGAACGATCGCCAGGAAGATCAGAATCGTCGGACCGATCGAGCTTTGCGTGAACGAGTGAACGGAGTTGAATACGCCCGAGCGCGTCATAAACGTGCCGAGGATCGTCAGAAGGAAACTGGCCTGGACGAGCGTGACGGTCCAGCCCTTCAGCACGCCGCGCCGTTCCATCACGATCGCCGAGTGCAGCGCAGCGGTCGCGGTCAGCCACGGAAGCAGCGACGCGTTCTCGACCGGATCCCACGCCCAGTAACCGCCCCACCCAAGTACTTCGTACGCCCACCAGCCGCCGAGCATGATGGCGATCGTGAGAAAGACCCACGGCAGGAGCAACGATGCGCGCAAAGGACGCAGAAATGACTGTCCGAGGCGACCGCGCAACAACGCAGCGATGGCGAAGCCGAAGGGAATGGTCATTCCGACGTAGCCGAGGTAGAGCATCGGCGGGTGAATGATCATCAGTAGATGATTCTGCAGCAGCGGGTTAGGACCTGGTCCGTCGAGTGGCGGATTGGGAACCGTGAGAAACGGATTGGCTGGACCGGCGATCAGGAAGCTGAAGAACGCGCCGACCGCGAGCCATGTGCCGATCGCGTACGGCATGTACTCCTGATGCTGATCGCGATTCACCCACGTCGTCGCGGCGATGTAGATGCCGAGGATGAAGCCCCAGAATAGGATGGAGCCTTCGAGCGAGGACCAGAGGCTGACGATCGTCACCCAGAGCGGGACTTGTCTCGATCCGACGTGCGCGACGTATTCGACGCTGAAGTCGTGCGTGATGAGCGCGTACTCCATGACGCCAGTCGCGGCCAGCATCAGCGCGGCAAACATGTAGGCAAAGCGCTGCGACCAGCGCAATCCTTCCGGCGAGCGCTTGCTGCCAGCGGCGTAGGCGATGAACGCGCCGGTCGTCGCCACGAGCACGGAGGCCAGAATCAGGAAACGTCCAAGTGTTGGAATCATTTGTCGTTATGTGGGCTGTGGGTGAGCTGTCATCCTGAGCCGGCGAAGCACGGTCGAAGGACCCCCCGATTCGTGGCATATGGGCGGGGGATCCTTCGACCGTCCTTCGGCACTTCGTGTCCTTCGGCGGCTCAGGATGACAGTCGTCTAATCCTTCAACCCCTCCGTACTCCGCATCAGCTTTTGCAGTTCCTTCTTATCGATCGCATGTCCTGCCTTTGGCGCGCGGTACTCATTGTTGTGCGAGACCATCAAGCGGTTGCATTGAAAGTATCCCGAGCGCGTCATCGTCCCTTCGACGACAACGCCGATGTTTTCGCGGAACATCTGCGGCGGTACGCCGGACGATTTCACGTGTACGATTCCGGTGGCGTCCTTCACGTCGAACTCGAGCCCCGAGGCGCCGTTGCGTCCCTGAACCGAGTGCGGGGCGACCATGCCGCCGAGGCGAATCGTGGCGCCGTAGGCCTTGTCGCCGGCGGCGTGAAGATCGGACGGCGTCCAGTAGTAGACGAGGTTCTTGCTGATGCCACCGAGAGTGATCACGAGAAACGCGGCGGCAGCGACGACGAGCGCTCCGACCATGAACCAGCGCGACTTGCGGCGCATCGCGGCGGTTGCCGAGGGCATCGACTCGCTCATCGTTCCTCCGATCCTTTCGCCAACTCTGCGCGCAGCCGCACGATCACGGAGACGCCGTAAATCGCCAGTACTGCCGCCGTCAGCGAATACGCCGCGACCACGAAGTTCCATCCGCCCGGGATCATCCCGCGTTCATCCTCTCACCTCTCCTGCCTGCGGCGGCGGCGCGAGCTCTTGCTTCAGCCGCAGCGATCCGACGCGCGCACGCAACATGATGAACGCTGTCATCAGAAAGAGGATGCCGAACGCGTTCATCCGCAACGGCAGCCAGAACTGACGCGAGACCGTGGCCGGACTTGATTGCAGTTGATGCAGCGAGTTCCACCAGCGCACGGAGTAGTAGACGATCGGAACATCGGCGTAGGCGATGATCGTCGCCACGGCCGACCACATCGCGCGGCGCGCAGGATCGTCGACGAACTTCCGCAGCGCCAGGATTCCCAGAAACGCGAAGAGCAGCACCGCCGTCGTCGTCAGGCGCGGATCCCAATCCCACCACACGCCCCACGTCGGCTTGGCCCAGATCGAGCCCTGACAGCAGAGAAGGAACGCCAGGACGACGCCGACTTCGATCGCCGCCTCCATCCGCGCGTCCCACTTCCAATCCGAGTTGAAGAGAAAGACGACGGCGCAGACGAAGGCGAACGTCATCGCCAGCAGCGCGTTCCACGCCGTCGGCACGTGGACGTACATGATCCGCTGCACCTGCCCCATCAACATCTCCGGCGGCGCTACGAACAAACCGATGTACGACCCGATCGCCAGAAAGACGATGCCCAGTCCCAGCAGGATCCACGGTAGCTGGGGAAACCGGTTGTTGTCCTCGCGCATAGACCTCACTCTTCGACGACCTTGTGGAAAAGAAGTCCGCAAAGAGACCAATAAATTGCATCAAAGGCAAGGAGAAGCACGAGCCACGATTTTCCCTGATTCATCGGGTCGCCCAGAATGATGAGCGATGTTGCTTTTACCGACGCCAGAAGCGCGGGCACGATCAGAGGAAAAAGAAGCAAGGGAAGCAACGTTTGCTTCGAGCGGACCTGCGCCGTCATCGCCGCGTAAAGAGTTCCCGGTGCCGACAATCCGGCCGCGCCGAGTGCGATGATGAGGATAAGCTCCGGGATCCGGGTCGTTCCCGCGTCGTAGAGCACGACCATCACCGGAACGAGCGCAATCCCGAGAAACACGAGTTGCAGCCAGTTCGCGATCGCTTTGCCGTAGTAGAGCGCCCGCGCACTGGCCGGAAGAAGCAGCAGTCCTTCCATGGCCCGATTCTCCATCTCCGCATGAAAGCTCTCCGCGAGCGTCAGGGTGGAGGAGAGCAGAAGTCCCAGCCAGAGAAATCCCGCCGAGAACTTCCGCAGCGCTTCGGCGTCGGGGCCGACCGCGAAGCTGAATAGCAGTAATGCCGCGGCACCAAAAACGAAGATCGCCATGAGCTGCGCCTTGCTGCGCCATTGCAGGAGAAGCTCTTTGCGAAGCGCGGCGATCATGCGGCGGCTCCGCGGTTATCTGCTGCAACGCTGTCATCCTGAGACTGCCGAAGGACACGAAGTGCCGAAGGACGTCGAAGGACCCCCTTCTTCTCGGCAGGAATTGCGTGGGGGTGGAGATTCTCAAGGCAGGAAAGCAGGGGGTCCTTCGACCGTCCTCCGGCACTTCGTGTCCTTCGGCTCAGGATGACAGACTGGCGGCGGCTTGCGATAACAGTCGTGCTTACAGGGACAGCGCCCCTCATCGTCCCGGCACCTCGGACGCTTTCCCTCGCCACACAACCCGCCCGCTCTCGAGCAGCAGCGCCTCGTCGGCCAGACTCGACGCGCGCGGGAGCTGATGCGAGGCGATGACGACCGTCGCTCCTTCCGACTTGAGCTCGCGCACGACGTCGTCAACCAATGCGAATCCTTCGGGATCGAGCTGGCCGTACGGCTCATCGAGGAACACGACGCGCGGCTCCTGGAGCAACACGCGCGCGAAGGAGAGACGTTTGCGCATTCCGGCCGAGAACGTGGCCACGGGATCGTTCGCACGTTGGCTGAGGGCGACGCGATCGAGCAGCGCGGCGATTCTGTTTCGCGAATAGCCGAGGTGATCGGCGACGACGGCGAGGTTCTCGTGAGCGCTGAGGGAATCGTAGAGATAGGAGGAATGACTGAGCAGTGCCACGAGCCGGCGCACATCTTCGCGATCGCGCACGAGATCGAATCCGCCGATACTCGCCGAGCCGGCGTCGGGACGAATCGCCGTCGCCAGCGTGCGAAGCAACGTCGACTTTCCCGATCCGTTCGGGCCGGCCACCATCATCACGCTGCCGCTGGCGAGGGAGAAGGAGACATCGGCGAGAGCCCACCGCCTGCCGTAACGGCGGGCGAGGTTGTGTGCGTCGATGCCGGGGGATGGACCCATTGTCGGGCGCAGTCTGTGTCAGGTTCGCGCGCGAGGCAACAGGCAATGCGAGGGGAGGAAGATTATGATCCTGCCGATGCGCACCTCGGCTCTCGCTTCTCTGCTGCTCACCGCCTTCGCCTGCACGACCATCGCACCGGCGCCTCCGACGCCGTCATCCGCGCAACCACCTTCGCCGGCGGCTCCGATTAGCGAGCCTTCCACTCCGGCCGTGTTCGGATTCAAAGTCGAAGAGGAGTCGCGCGTTCTGCGGCTCGAGGACCGGCGCGAATACGATGCTCCGCTTGCCGGCGCCTGGATTGGACACGCGAACTCGCTTCATCGCGCACGCATGGCGCTCGCCCTCGGCCGCATCGGACCGCACACCTTCGTCGATGCAAACAGCAACGGCGTCCGCGATGCCGGCGAGCGCCAGGCGGGAGTCGCGCAGCTCGTGACGCTCGTCAGCGATTCGGATGCGAACGTCCGCGCGACGGCGGCATTCGCGCTTGGCCAGATCGGAGACGCATCGTCCGTCGATGCGTTGTTCCAGTTCGCGGCGGACCACGACGGCGACGTCGCCGGCGAAGCTGTCGAAGCGTTGTCGAAACTTGCGGCGCAGGTTCCGCTTGCACGCTACGCGTCGTTTACGAAGGCGCCGTTTCCAGAAGGTGTTCGCGCGCGCGCGATTCGCTTCCTCTTTCGATTCAAGTCGGATGACGCGTCGGCGATCGCCGCTGACCTGCTGGCGTCGCCCTCGCCGCGACTTCGCGAGGAAGCAGCCTACGCGCTGGCGCGCCGCGCCTACGCTGGAGCGCGGCCG
Organism: Thermoanaerobaculia bacterium; assembly: GCA_034665065.1. Taxonomy (GTDB): domain Bacteria; phylum Acidobacteriota; class Thermoanaerobaculia; order Gp7-AA8; family Gp7-AA8; genus JADGNZ01. Next base: position 447,296 of record JAXDGL010000018.1, read on the forward strand.
CGCCTCGAGCTTCTCGTCAATGACACGGGACATCAGACGCGCGCGAACGTGATGTCCGCGCTCGGCCGCATCGCCTCGCCGGAGTCGTTGCCGATGCTGGTCGAGGCCCTTCGCGACCCGCATCCGTGGGTGCGCACGAATGCCGTCGTCGCCATCAGCCGCCTCGCAGCCAAAGACCGAAAGACGATCGAGCGTCCCGAATTCGCGCAGGATGCGAAACGCGTCCTGGAGTTGATCGACGATCCCGATTCCGGCGTCCGTGCTTCTGCGATCGATGCCATCGGCTACTACGCCGTGCACGACGAGAGTGCCCGCAAGCGTCTGCGCGAGATTGCCGCGAATGGCTCTCGCTGGGACCGCGAGCTCGCCGCCGGCGCCATCGCCAAGCACCTCGGTGACGAAAAACTGCTTCCCGCGGATCTGAGCAACTGGGCGAAGGTCCGCGTGCTCGAAGCGCAGACGAACGTCTCCGACGCCGTCCGCGCCGCCTACACACGCGATGCGGACGCCATGGTTCGCACGCAAGCGCTGGCGACAATTCCCGACGAGAAAGCCGACGCCAACCTTCCGCTGATCCGCGCTGCGATCGACGACTCCGACGTGATCGTCCGCGGCTACGCGATCGGCCGCTACGCGAAGACGCACGACGCGACGAAAGTTGCGACATTGCAGAGCGCCGAGCAACGTTCGCGCAATGACAAACAGAACGATGCGCGACTGGCAGCGATCGGCGCGCTTGCCGAGATTGACTATCCCGAGCGCGAGAGCATGCTTCGCGCGTTGCTGACCGATCGCGATCCCGTCGTCCGCAGAATTGCTGCCGACGCAATCGAACAGAAGCTCAAACTTCCGCGTCCGCAATTCACCCCGCTGCCCGTCTCGCGCGACGACTACGCGCAAATTGTCGTCTGGTCGCGGCAGCCGCACACCGCGACGATTCATATGACGCGCGGCATCATCAAGATTGCGCTGCTCACGCAGGATGCTCCGGTCACGGCGTGGAACTTCGCACAACTGGCGCGCGCGAAGTACTTCGACAATAGCTCCTTCATGCGCGTCGTCCCCAACTTCGTCATTCAGGGCGGCGATCCGCGCAATGACATGGAAGGCGGTCCGGGCTACGCAATCCGCGACGAGATCAATCTGCAAAAGTACACGCGTGCCGCCGTCGGCATGGCCCTCTCCGGACCCGACACGGGCGGCTCACAGTTTTTCATCACCCATTCGCCGCAGCCGCACCTCGACGGCGGCTACACGATCTTCGGCCGCGTCATCGCCGGGATGACCGCCGTCGTCGACGCCACGGAGCGAGGGGACAAAGTGGAGACGATCGCCGTCGACGAGAAGTGAGGGAAGCGATGGCGCGGAGGAAGCCAGTAGCGAACTGTCATCCTGAGCCTCCCGGAGCCGCGATTACACACTGACTTTTCAACCGGCAGGATCAGCGGCGCAGGACGGCGAAGGATTCCTAATTCGGAGGCGTGTGGGTTGGCGGAGAAAAACCATCGCACAGAATCAGGGGTCCTTCCGTCCTTCGCCACGATGCAGCGCGGTTGTTCGAGCAGCGGTGAGGCGTGGCTCCGGCGGCTCAGGATGTCAGCGTTATTCTTGCTCGGCCCGTGTTCCGCCTACCCCGCCGGCCGCTTCGCGATCAACCATCCGATCAGAAAAAACGCGCCGCCGATGAACAGCAGGCGCACTTCCATCGACACGTTGTCTTTGAGCAGGCCGGTGAGGAGCCCGATCGGCAGGATGATCATGCCGATGAGCTGGAAGAGGCGGCCGACGAGCACGGACATGAGTGAAGTGTAACGCTTGCGGAAACGGCGGCGTGGCGCTGCTACAGTTCCCGGCGTGAAGCCTGTCGTCGTCCTCACCGCGAAGTATCCGCCGGTCGTGCGCGAAATCCTGGCCGGTCTCTGCGACTTCGTCGAGCACCCTTCGGAACAGGGACGCACCGAAGACGACATGATCACGATTCTCAGCGAGGCCGATGCCGCGATCACCCTGCTGAGCGATCCGCTCACGCGCAACGTTCTGGCCTCGAACAGCGGCCTGCACATGATCGCGAACTACGCCGCCGGCTACAACAATGTGGACCTCGATGCCGCGCGCGAGCTCGGCATCGTCGTTACGAACACGCCCGGCGTGCTGACGGAGGCGACGGCGGATCTGACGATGGGATTGATCCTGGCCGTGATGCGCCGGATCGTCGAAGGCGATCGCGAGGTCCGCACAACCGGCCGCTGCGTCTGGGAGCCATTGCACCTCCTCGGCACGGGACTGACCGGAAAGCGGCTGGGAATCCTCGGGATGGGACGGATCGGCAGTGCAGTCGCCACCCGTGCCCGCGCGTTTGGCATGGATGTCATCAGCGCGAGCCGCGGCGAACCGCTCGACGAACTGCTGGCGTCCAGCGATGTGATTTCGATCCACGCGCCGCTGACGCCGGAGACGCGCCACATCATCAACGCGGCGACGCTGCAGTCGATGAAGCGCGGCGCGTTTCTGATCAACACCGCGCGTGGCCCGCTCGTCGATGAAGCAGCACTTTGCGACGCGCTCGATGCCGGCCACCTCGCCGGCGCGGGGCTCGACGTCTACGAAGATGAGCCGCACGCCAATCCGCGACTGCTTACGATGCCGAATGTCGTTCTCGCGCCGCACATCGGCTCGGCGACGGACGAAACGCGCACCGCCATGGCCCGGATCGCAGCAACGGATGTGGCTCTCTTCTTGCGCGGCCTGAAACCAAAGAACATCATCACCTGAACGAGTGGAGATCATGACGACACTGAACCGCGCCGACTCCTTTCTCATCGTCATCGACGTGCAGGAAAAGCTGATGCCGGTCATCGACGATCACGAAAACGTCGCGCGCAACATCGAACGGCTGATTCGCGGCTTCAAGGTGCTCGACATTCCTCCCATCCTCACCGAGCAATACGTGCGCGGACTCGGCAGCACCGTGCCGGAGATCCGCACGGCTCTGCAGGAGACGTTCGGCTTCGAGCCGATCGAGAAAGCGGCGTTCTCCGGTTTCGGCTGTCCGGAGTTTGTCGCGGCCACGCGCAATCTGCATCGGCGGCAGGCGATCGTCGCCGGCATCGAGACGCACGTCTGCGTTTACCAGACCGTCCGCGATCTGCTTGCGAACGGCTACGACGTCACTCTGATCGCCGATGCCGTTTCCTCCCGTACCTCCGCGAACAAACAGATCGCGCTCCAACGGATGGCGAGCGACGGCGCGCGACTCAGCTCGACCGAGATGGCCCTGTTCGAGCTGACCGGCACCTCGGGAACCGACGAGTTCCGCGAGATTGCGCGTCTGATAAAATAGCGCCGCGATGAAAACGCTGTTCGATCCAACGGACTGCGACGCGATCCTGCACCGCCTTTCGATTCTTCGAGCGGACAGTGCGCGTCAATGGGGCAAGATGAGCGCGTCGCAAATGGTCACGCATTGTGCCCGGGCGTTGGAATCAGGCACCGGCGACCATCCGATGAAACAGAAATTGATCGGCAAGATCCTCATGCCCTTCTTTCGCTCGTCCATCCTCGGCGAGAAACCCTTCAAGAGAAACGGACCCACCGATCCCGCCTTCGTCGTTTCCGGCGAGCGCGATTTTTCGATTGAGCGCGGGAAACTGATCGATCTCATCACGCGATTTGTGGATCGTGGCCCGGCCAATGCCGCCCAGCAAACGCACGCGTTCTTCGGCAAACTCAGCGGCGAGGAATGGGGCGAGCTGATGTACAAACACATCGATCACCACCTGCAGCAATTCGGCGTGTAACGATCGCTTCGTCATTCAGTGATCAGTGATCAGTGATCAGGAAAGCAGTGATCAGAGACAAGGCAGCATCACGTCTGATCACTGCTTCCCCTGATCACTCATCTCTGCTTTCCCTGATCACTGATCTCTGCGCAGGATCGTGAGAAGCGACTCGTGCGATTTGTGGGTTCGAGGGGTCCCTGAAACGGCGTCTATAAGGTGATTTCTCATCGGTCATCACCGCTCCCACCACCCGTCCGCCCCCGCGGTTCCGCCATTGGAAATGACAGCGTCTCATGCTCTCCATGGACTCCCTCTTCATCACTCTTCACTCTTCACACTTCGCACTTTCTTACTGTTGAGTGCCTCCTTCTTGCACTTCCCTGCGCCGGAGGTGTCAATCATGACCGGCCTGAAAGGCAAACGTGTCGCCATTATCGTGACCGATGGCTTCGAACAGATCGAGATGACCAGTCCTCGCGAAGCGCTCGAAAAAGCCGGCGCGAAGACGATTCTTGTTTCGCCGAAAGACGGCGAGGTACAAGGATTCAAGCATCACGACAAAGCGGATACGTTCAACGTCGAGATGTCATTGACGCGCGCCGACGCATCCGAGTTTGATGCTGTGGTTCTACCCGGCGGCGTCATCAATGGTGATGCTTTGCGAATCGAGAAGCGCGCCCAGCAGTTCGTCCAGGAGATGGATCGTGACGGAAAGCCGATCGCGGTCATTTGCCATGGTGGATGGCTGCTCATTTCCGCCGGGCTCGTCAAGGGCCGCCGCATTACAACGTGGCCGACGCTACAGGACGACATGCGCAACGCCGGCGCCGGGTGGCAGGATCGTGAGTGCATTCGCGACGGGAACCTCATCAGCAGCCGGAAGCCCGATGATCTCCCCGCATTCAACCAGGAGATGCTCACAGCGATCTCTGAAATGAAGACGGCGCCCACGCAGCGGGTGGAAAGCCGTGAAGAGCTTGGAGTGCGCCAGTAAGCGAAGTCACGCGTATCGCACGCGAAGCGCCGGGCGCAGGTCCGGCGCATTTATTTTTAGTACGGGCAGCGAACTTGCTCAACGAACCCTGGAGCCCTGGAAGACCGATGCAGCCACAAGAAAAGCGAATCCTGATCGTCGACGACGACGACGCGATTCGCGGATTACTCTGCACAATCCTGAGCCGGCGCGGCTTTGCCGTCGATACGGCACGCAACGGCATTGAAGCATTGGAGCGTCTTCGCTCCTGCGTCTACTCGGCGATGCTGCTGGACCTGATGATGCCGGTGAAGAGCGGATACGACGTTCTCGATGAGATGAGAGAAATGGATGCCGATGCGCGTCCGATCGTGTTCGTACTCACCGCCGGAAGCCACACGCGCGATCTCGATCCTGACCTCGTCGCCGGCTCGATCCGCAAACCGTTCGATGTGGAAGTTCTTCTGGACACGGTTACTGCCTGCGTGACCGTGATCGCTCCGCGGCCGCAACTTCCGGAATGCCCACCCGCGGAGAGTGCTCCGGCGCGCGCAAAACGTGCCTGAGCTGGCACATCTTTTGAGAATCACAGTGGGCCAAGAGGATCGAACGATGTCAGCTACGGAAGCAAGAGTTCTCATCATCGAAGACAATGACGCGCTGCGTGTGATGCTCTTTACCGTTCTCCGCCATCAGCCCCTCGGCGTCGACACAGCCGTCGGCTCAGAAGACGCGCTCGATAAAACGCGCCGCTGCGACTATGCACTCATCCTTCTGGACATGAACCTTCCCGACGATGAGAGCAAGACGTTCCTCCGAAGTTTCCGCGAAGAGCGGCCCGACGGAACCTCGTTCATCTTGGCCGTGCGCGATCCCAACGTGGAACTGGACATCGATTCCTCGCTGGTCAGCGCGATCGTAAACAAGCCGGTGGAGATCGACACGCTGGCACACGCCGTCCGCGAGTGCGCGCTCGTGGTGCCGCCGCCCGACGATCCGCTGAACTGCCCGCCAGCCGAAAGCGACTTCCGTTCGCACTTCGACGACAGCGGCGCGTTCTTCAATTGAGCGCGATGTGATCGACGCGATCGGATGGGCGAGCTCGGTCATCCTCGTGCTGATGATTGCCACGCAGATTCACAAGCAGTGGAAGTCGGGAACTAGTGAAGGTGTGTCGACGTGGCTCTTCGTCGGCCAGCTTGCGGCATCGACCGGTTTCACGATCTACAGCCTTCTTCTCCACAACTGGATCTTCTCCGTGACGAACGGCGTCATGCTGCTCAGCGGACTGGTTGGCTACGCGCTGACGGTCCGGCAGAAGCGGCGCGCGGGATCGGGGAAGCAGTGATCAGAGAGCCAGTGATCAGTGATCAGGGCAGTAATCAGTGATCAGTGATCAGAGCAGAGATCAGTGATCAGGGCAGAGATCAGTGATCAGTGATCAGGGCAGTAATCAGTGATCAGGAGACTCACTCCGACACCCGACACCCAATACCCGATCCGGCCCCGACACCCGACATTCAGCGCCCGACACCCAACACACGTCCGGCCCCCGAACTCCCGCAGCAAAGTAGAATCCGCGCCTGATGGAACCGCGCCGCAAGGGCATCCTTCTGATCGTCGGCGCGGCGCTGCTTTGGTCGACCGGCGGCATCGGCATCAAGGCCATCGCCGACTCGGCGCTCAAAGTCACGTTCTATCGATCGCTCTTCGCCGCGATTGCCTTGATGCTTTTTCTCGGGCGGAGTGTGTGGGGGCGGCGTCAGTGGAAGTCGACGGCGGCGTTTGCGATTGCCATCGTCAGCTATGCGGCGTGTTTGACGTCCTTCGTCATCGCCACGAAACTGACGACGGCGGCGAACGCGATCTTTCTCCAATACGCCGGCGTCGTCTGGGTCCTGCTTTTCTCGCCGCTCGTCCTTCGAGAACCGATGCGGGCGCGCGACGCGATCGCGATCACCGTCGCATTCTGCGGGATGGCGCTCTTCTTCGTCGGCCGCTTCGAAGCGCGTGGCATGGCCGGCAACGCCATGGCCCTCGTGTCGTCGGTCTTCTTCGCCGCGCTGATCCTCGTTCTTCGCCGCGAGCAGCGCGCGGCGCAGGCAGCGGTGACGTGGGGCAACGTCGCCTGCGCGCTGGCCGTGCTGCCCTTCGTCTCGCACGATCTGGCTCTCACGCCGCGCTCATTCGCCGTGCTCGCATTCCTCGGCGTCTTTCAAATCGCGATCGCGTACTTTCTTTTTGTGCGAGGTCTCGCCTACGTCACCGCGACGCAAGCCTCGCTCACCGGAATGCTCGAGCCGGTCTCGAATCCGATCTGGGTCTTTCTGTTCCTTGGCGAGAAGCCGTCAGCATTCGCGATCGCCGGCGCACTCGTCGTGCTGGCTGCGATCGCCGGCCACACGCTGGCGGGGGAGCCGGCCACGGATCTTCCGGCTCCCGATTGATCCCTGGGAGCGCGGGCGTCCCGCCCGCTTGTCAGGGCCACTACGCAATTCCGAACAGCGCCACCGCGAACTGGATGTTCGGATCGTTCGTGACGTTGTCCGTCGTCGATCCGTAGACGACGGCGCTGCCGCCGCCGACCGTGATCGAGATCGACTGATTCGGTCCGATGACGGTTCCGCCGAAGAACGTTGTCGAATCCACCTGCTCGAACCAGTTCGGCAGGTACGTCTTCGACACCGTCTTGAGCGCGTTGCCATTCGTGTCGCGCAGCACAGCGGTGATCGTCGCGCCGGAGAAGAACGTGCGTACGCCGATGTTGAAGCGCGTCTTCGTTGGATCGACGGGCGTGACGAGGAATCCGGTGAAGCCGGTCGGGATCACCCGAGGATCGGTTGGATCGATGACCTCTTCCGTCAGCCCGGCCGTGCCCAGAGCTCCCGCGTCGTTGAAGACGCGCGTGATGATCACCGGCTTCGTCGCGGCCGGCGCGGCGATGATATCGATGCTTCCCAGTCCCGAGCGGCCGAACGCGGCCACGACATCGGGAAGGGCCACCACCTGTCCGGCTGTAATGTTGTAGGCTATCGTCGGATCAGTCGACGCGCCGCTGGTGCCGGCCGCATGGAACAGGAGTTTGCCGCTGATCGTGCCGGTCGAACTTGCCGCTCCGTACAACAGCTGCATCGAGGTCTTGAAGTTCGACCCGAGGCCGCCGGCGGTCGAGCCGACGACGGGAATGGAGCCGCGAACCTGCTCGGTCGGCGGCGGTCCGCTGCCGCTGAGCGCCAACGGCGCGCCGGAAAACGTCCCCGCGGAAATGTCGGCACTGTCAGTCACGTCGGATGGGAATTCGACATGGCCGGCAGTCGGAAAGCCGAAGAACGTCGCCGGGTTGCCGCAGGCGGCAACGCGGGCCACGCCGATCAGATCCCCCTGCTGCACCGGCACGGAGGGCGACATCGTAAAGGTGTTATCGGCGCCCACCGAGCTGAAAGGCCCGCGCTCGGCGGTCATCGTCAACGTGTTCCCGGTACGCCGGAAAAACTTGATCTTGATCGCGTTCGAACAGGGGAAACTGCGACCAGTAGACGTGAACCGAGGTCACGGTTCCCGTTCCGCTGGCAGGGCCGGTCAGGTCTACGTCCGTGCGAACAGGAGAAATGTTTGAATCGCTCGCATTCGGACTCGCCGAAAATGCGTTTCCGATCGTGAGCTGCGCAAACAGCGGGGCCGAAGTCAGAAGCAATACGGCGGAAACACGGACGATGTGTCTGGACATGGCGACCTCCTCGTGATGATTTTACCTCTTTGAGTAGCGGGAAGGACCGCGCCGGCGTTACACGACTGTCATCTGCTCTCAGGATGACATCCACAACCTGAGCCTGCTTCTTGCACTGCACGGCTCGCGTGTCCGCATTCGCATTGATCGAGCCGGCGACGGAAGAGACGCTCGCCTCGATTCCGCAGGCTACCGCCGAGGAAGCCGATCGCGCCATTCGCGCGGCGTCAGCCGCGTATCCGAAGTGGCGCGCGATCAACACGCGCGACCGCGGCCGGATCCTGATGCGGCTCTCGCAGCTCATTCGCGACAACGCCGAGGAGCTGGCGACGATGGAGTCGCGCAACGTCGGCAAACCGATTCGCGATTCGCGCGATGAGGTCGGCCTTGCAGCCAACTGCTTCGAGTACTACGCAGGCACGACGAACAAAGTCGGCGGCCAGACCATCCCCGGCGCCGCGCCCGGTGTCTTGATGACGTTCCGCGAGCCGGTCGGCGTGTGTGGCATCATCGTTCCCTGGAACTTTCCGATCGCCATCACGGCGTGGAAATCGTCGCCGGCGCTGGCGATGGGCAACACGGTCGTGCTCAAACCGGCCGAACAGACACCGATGACGGCGTTGCGTCTGGCCGAGCTCGCGCTCGAAGCGGGGATGCCTGAGGGCGTTTTCACGGTGCTCACCGGCCCGGGGTCGGTCGTGGGCGAGGCGATCATTACCCATCCGCTCGTTCGCAAGCTCGCCTTCACCGGATCGACCGAGATCGGCCGCCGCGTGATGGAGCTCGGCGCACGCGACATCAAACGCGTCAGCCTCGAGCTCGGCGGCAAGTCGGCCAACATCATCTTCGACGATTGCGATTTCGACCGCGCCGTGGCCTCCGCCGTCTCCTCATCCCTCGGCAACGCCGGTCAGGACTGCTGCGCGCGAAGCCGCATTCTCGTGCAGCGATCGATTCACGATCGATTCGTGCAGGCGCTCACCGACGCATTCGAGCAGGTGACTGTCGGCGATCCGCTGGCCGATGCGACGGAGATGGGGCCGCTCGTCACGCGCTCGCATCGCGATCGCGTTCTCTCCTTCATCGATGCCGGCCGTTCGGAAGGCGCAACTCTCGCTACCGGCGGCAAATCACGCGACGGCGCAGGAACCTATCTCGATCCTACGGTCTTCGTCGATGTGAAACCGGAGATGAAGATCGCGCGCGAAGAGATCTTCGGTCCGGTCGTGGCCGTAATGCCGTTCGATTCCGAAGACGACGGCGTGCGCATGGCCAACGACTCGATCTATGGCCTCTCCGGCTCGATCTGGACCCGCAATGGCTCGCGCGCATTGCGCGTCGCTCGTGCATTCGAGACCGGCAACATCTCGATCAACTCCGGCAGCAGCGTGCATCTCGAGGCGCCATTCGGCGGCGTCAAACAAAGCGGCATCGGCCGGGAGTTGGGACTCGCCGCGCTCGATGCGTACACGGAGTGGAAAACGGTGTACATCGATGTCGGCCACTAACCTTTTCTGTCATCCTGAGCCGCCGGAGCCGCGATGCCTGCCGGGTGTCAGAGTAGCGTGGCGGGCGCGGCTCGGCGACTCAGGATGACAGCATCTCCCGGAGTCGCTCTCAACTAAGCTCACAAACAAATGCACGGACGAATCGATATCGACACACTCAAGCGCCTCGTCGCCAATGACGAGGTCGACACCGTCATCGCCGCGTTCCCTGACATGTACGGGCGGCTCGTCGGCAAACGCATCGCCGGACGCTTCTTCATCGACGAGGTCCTGCCGCACGGCATGCACGCGTGCGATTACCTCCTCGCCTGCGACATGGAGATGGATCCAGTTCCCGGGTATGCGTTTACATCGTGGGCGAAAGGTTACGGCGACTTCCGGCCCATCCCTGACTTCGACACGTTGCGCGTCGCCTCCTGGCTCCCGAAGACGGCACTCGTGTTGTGTGATGTGTACCAGGAAAAAGCGCACGAGCTCGTTCCGGTCGCACCGCGCAGCATGCTGCGGCATCAATTGAAGCGCGCCGGGGAGATGGGCTTCGCGACGATGGCCGCGTCGGAGCTGGAGCTTTACGTCTTCAAGGATTCGTACGAGACGATCGCGGACAAAGGGTTCATCAACGCCACGCCGATCGGACGCGTGATCGAGGATTACCACATCCTCCAGGGCACGAAAGAGGAGCACGTGATCGGCGCAATTCGGGCGCACCTCGAGCGCTCCGGCGTCCCCGTCGAATCGTCGAAAGGCGAATGGGGGCCGGGACAGCAGGAGATCGGATTGCGTTATGCCGAGGCGCTGGAGATGGCCGACCGGCACTCGATTTATAAGCATGCGGCGAAAGAGATCGCCTGGCAGCAAGGCCACGCCATTACGTTCATGGCCAAATGGGACGAGCGATATGCGGGCTCGTCGTGCCACATCCATATGTCATTGTGGGATGAGTCAGGGAAGAGTCCCCAATTCGCTGGCGACGAGTCTCTCGGCTCCATCCAATGCTCTTCGACCTTCCGATGGTTTCTCGGCGGATGGATGAAGCATATTCGCGAGCTCTTTGCGTTTTTCGCGCCGTATCCATCGTCGTATAAGCGCTATGTCGCTGGATCGTTTGCGCCGACCGGAATCGCCTGGAGCTTCGATAATCGCACCGCCGGATTCCGCATTGTGGGACATGGACCGTCGCTGCGCATTGAATGCCGCGCGCCCGGCGCCGACGCGAATGTTTATCTCGCATTCGCCGCCGCTATCGCCGCGGGCCTCGACGGTGTTGTCAATCACATCGAGCCGCCGCCGGCATTCGAGGGCGACGTCTATAAGGCCGCGTCCGATCTGCCGCATATGCCCCACTCGCTCAATGAGTCGATTTCTGCACTTGCCGAGAGCGCGTTTGCGCGCCACGTGTTCGGCGAAGAGGTTGTGGATCACTACCTGCACTTCTTCCGCACGGAGCAACGCAAATTCGACGCGGTCGTGACCGATTGGGAGCGGCGGCGGTATTTCGAAATGGCGTGATGTGTGAGTTCTGACAAAGAACCGTTTCACGCGGAGACGCGGAGGACGCGGGGCTTCTCTCTCCGCGTCCCCCGCGTCTCCGCGTGAAACGGTTTCTATAACCTGTAACACGGAGAAAGCATGCGGCTGACGGACAAAGTAGCTCTCATCACCGGTGGCGGATCCGGCATCGGCAAGGCCTCATGCCTTCTCTTCGCAAAAGAGGGCGCAAAGGTCGTGGTCGTCGATCTGAAGCTCGATACGGCAGAGGCGACTGCAAACGAGATAAGAAACGTGGGCGGGGACGCGAGGGCATTTGCAGCCGACGTCTCCAAAGCGAAGGACGCCGAGGGGATGGTGCGGTTTGCGGAGGAGAGCTATGGCAAGCTGAATGTCGTCTTCAACAACGCTGGCGTCTTCCATCCCGACGATGACTCCGTGACGAATACGTCCGAGGCGATCTGGGACATGGTCATTAACGTCAATCTCAAGGGCGTCTTCCTCGGATGCCAGTACGCTATCCCCGCATTGCTTCGCGCCGGGGGCGGCTCGATCATCAACACCGCGTCATTTGTAGCCATTATGGGCGCCGCCGCGCCGCAGATTGCGTATACGGCGAGCAAAGGCGGCGTGCTGGCGATGACCCGGGAGATCGCGGTCGAATTCGCGCGTAAGAACATTCGCGCAAACTCGCTTTGTCCCGGTCCCGTCGAAACGCCGCTCCTCGCGGAGCTCCTCTCCGATCCCGCCCGCCGCAATCGGAGACTCGTCCACATCCCCATGGGCCGCTTCGCGCGCGCCGAAGAGATGGCGAACGCCGCACTGTTCCTGGCCAGCGACGAATCGTCGTTCGTCACCGCGACCTCGTTCCTTGTCGACGGCGGTATCTCGGGGGCGTACATCACGCCGGAATAGAAGAAGAGTGAAGAGTGAAGGGTGAAGGGTGAAAGAAAGTCAGAGCCATAACGCTGCCTTCTTTCGCTCTTCCCTCTTCCCTCTTCCCCCTTCCCTCTTCACTCTTCATAACGCTGCCTCCTTTCACTCTTCACCCTTCATTCAGGGTAGGGATTTTCAGTTCTCGCGACTCTCCTCATTGATCCGTAATAGGGAAGTCGAGGAGAACACCCATGAAGAATCCGTGGTTGGCAGGACTGCTGCTTCTTGCCGCGGCCGGATCTGCGTTTGCCGACGATCCGCGCTACCTCCTCGATGTTGAAGGCTCCGCTCCCGGCAAGGAAGTCGTCATCAGCAGGCCGCAGAACGGGCTGTTTCCTGTGCGGGTGATACTGAACCTGCCACCGCCCGTCACGCCACCACCGGAGCCCATCAGCATCACCATGTCGCCATTTACCGGTGAGCACAGCGTGCTCGATGTCCAGGCGCTGACTAGCTGTCAGCCAAACGCGGCAGCCGTGACGAAGCCATTGCCATTCCCCGAAACGGGCGTGATCGACATCTGCCTGCAGATTCCGGCGGGCCTGAGCGATCCTCGCTATACGGGCAGCATGATTCTCACCGCCAAAGGGGTGAAGCCCGCGGTCAAAGCGTTCGCAATCGTGAGACCGCAGGCCACGCTGATTGTGCAGCCGATTGCCACGCAGTTGGTCACCCTCCCATTTTTCTCCCGCTTCACGAGCAACCATCGCGCTACGAGCAATGCCTCAGCCGCGAAACCGCCGCAGCCCGACCCGCAACACACGTTCACGGTCCTGCTCACGGAGAAATCGGGTGCAACATCGGCGGACGGAATTCTTGCCGGCGTTTCCGTCTCCAAAACCCCGGGCGCCTTCGACGTTAAGGAGAACATGGCGTTCAGGATCAATGGCCAGGACGTATCGAATGCCGAGTCGTCGCCCGCGCCAACCGACACGGCACAAATTGCGTTGCGGCGCGTACCTCCCGGCGGCCAGATCGGATTGGCGGCCTCGCTCTATGACCTCTCGCCGGGCGAATACAACGCCACGCTTCGATTCGCCAGCCCCAACTCGATTGCCGACGACTCGCAGAAACAGAGCCTGATCATTCAGGTGCGCGACTCCATCTGGTGGGCAGTGATCGTCCTGATTGCCGCGGTCAGCGTCTCGTTTATCGCCACAAAGGTACTTGTGTTGCTCCGCCGCCGCGCAAATCTTCAGAGGCAGATTCACAATCTGACGCCTCAGTGGTTTTCGGGGTTGCCACAGACTGTTCCGGTCGTATGGGTTCGCGCCTCGCTGCATCAGGCCAATCGATTGAGCTCCCGCTTCTGGCTGACGAGTCCCGATCTGATCGAGACGCAAGTCAACGACGTTCGCACCATGCTGAAGATCCTCGATCAGGCGCACCAATTACGCGAACAATTAAGCCGTGCATTGGATGAATTCCTCTTACGACGTGTCCTGATCGATCTGGAGACCGTGATCGCACGTCTCGATGCTGGCGCGCCGGACGAGGCTTCCGTCACGCGAATCTCGTCCGACTTGAAGACATATGAGGATTGGCTGGCCAAGGACAAGATTCTCACGAAGTTTCAGAGCGACGTCATGCCGGCAATGCGCTCACTGGAGGCCGAGATTGCAGCTGCCGGCGCGATTCCGGCGGCCGCCCAACCGATGATCGATGAGCTGCGCAAGGCGATGAAAGACGCACTCGACAAACCGCCGGATGTACTCGACGACATGAACGAGGTCTATCGAAAGTATGCGCGTCTGCGAGCTCTCTGGGACGAGCGCAGCAGTCCGGAGGCGCTAGTCAGCAGCCCGGGCCTCATGGAGATGCTCCGCGTCGCCGACAACCGCAAGTGGGAAGAGGTGAAGAAGGCTAACCTCAAGATCCGGGTGCCGGTCACCAGTGATCCCAACGGACTGATGACGTATGTGCCTCTGCAGTTCTCCGTGGAGTCAGACAGTCCTGTAGCGGACTCTTATCTCTTCAAACATCGGGTTGAATTCGCCTGGACCTTCACGTTACAAACGGAGCGCACGGTTCTAACGCTCAAGCCGGTGTCGCTGGGACCGTCGGTCGTACAGTATTTTCCGCGGAAAGGAACCGTGCAAGTGAGCGTCGAGCTCCGCTACAAGTGTGAGGTCCAACCGGTTCCTAACAGCGAGAGCGTGCAGATCTTCGATTCGAGTGACTTTGGATTTCTCAAGTCCTTCGAACGGGTGGAAGTCGCCTCCTGGCTGATCGCCGCGGTCGCGGCCATTGTGACCGGCCTTTCGACGTTTTACTTCAAAGGACAGGCCTTCGGCTCGTTTCAGGACTATCTCTCACTCGCCGTTTGGGGCGCAGGAGTCGATCAGACCAAGAACTTCGTGCAGAACCTGCAGGTCTTTTCGACGACGCCCCCCGCGAGCACGAGCGGTTGATGGGATGAGCGGCGTCAGCGCGAAGGCAAAGTAGATCCCGCCACTTGAAAGACGAACACACCGCGCGAAGACTGCGCGGCGAGCTCGGGTCATGCCTGCTCGCTTATCCGGTCCGTCGTCGCAACCAAGCTCACCGCGCGGACGGTGGGGGAGGCGGCACCTTGAAGTTGACCGTCACGTTGAATACCACGTCGACCGGCTTGCCGAAACGCGTCGCCGGCGCGAACACCCACTGCCTCACCGCGTCCATTGCAGCCTCGGACAATCCAAATGGCAGCGGTTTGATCACGCGTACATCCTTTACGATGCCGGTGCGATCGATGACTGCCTCGAGGATGACGATTCCGGCGATGCGCGCCTTTCGCGCAACGTCCGTATACCCCGGCGGAACGCGATGACGAATCACCGGCGCTTTGACGTCACCACCGACGCGCAACGGTCCTCCGCCCTGAGCGAATGGAGACAACACCGGCTCGGTGGCCCATGAGCTCTCGATGGAGTCGACGATGCGGTCGCCGGCTTCGATGCGCACGCGGCAGATGACGCTCGTGCGCATCATCGCCACGGTGATAGCAACGTGCTGACCGGGCTCGGGATCGGCGCCACCTTCCAACGGCACCTCAGGTTTGCCCGAGATTCGCGTCGATGCAACGACGAGTCCTGACGGCAAGTGGGTGATTGTTACCTGGAAGGCGACATTGCCTCCCGCTGCGGATGACGTCTCGACGACGACCGCATGCCGTGGCGTGCGTGCCTCGTACGTCGCAGCGGTGAGAACGTGGGCCGGTACAAGAAAGAACAACGCGATCGCCAGTCGCTTCATGGTCACTCCTCTCATCCGGATGAGCATCATGGTAAATCCGGATCCCTCAGTTGAACGGAAACGGAACGCCGGCGTCCTCGCCGGCTGGCCTGGCGGCGTCTCGCTGCCAAGCCGTTGCCGGCACGCGATCTCTCGAAGGAGCTACTGCGCGCGCGTCACGCTCTTGCAGTCGATCGTCCCTTTGAGGTGCACGCCCGCCGCGGTGGTTGCGTCGAACGTCACGACCGCGGTCGATCCGTGATCGGCCACCGTCACAGTTCCGCTGCCGCTCTTGTGCTCCGTGTCGACCTTGTACTCAGCGACGCGCGCCGTGATCCGTCCGAAGGCAACATTGAGAAAAAAGTTGTGCGTCCCTGATGCCGCCGCCTTCGCATCGGGCACGATGAGCTGCACGCTATTCAGCACCTTCGGATTGTTTTCCTTCGGCAACGAGAACTGATTTCCCCACGATCCTTTTCCGGTCATTCCTGCCGAACAGCCGCCACGATCGGTCGTGCCGTCATACGTTCCGGCGTTGGCTCCGCCGGTGATGACGACGTGCACCGTCTCCTTCGTTTCCGCGGCGAAAAGAGCAGGTGCAGCGAGAGCGAAAAGCACAGCAAGACTACGCATGGAACGATTCAAATGAAGCCTCCTGAGCAATCGAATTTGGAGCGTATTGTAAAACGGAGCGGAGGATGTCGTCGCGCGCAGGAATGCGCAGGCTGGCAAGCGCGAATCAGCGCGTGCCGCTGATCGATGTTCCAACGCCGCGATCGACCTTGATCGAGACGTTGCTTGCCGGGATCGCGTCGCCCTTCGAGCCGTGCGGACGCACCCAGACGACGACCGTGTATACGCCCGGGCCATCGGGAAGAGGAATGGCGAAGGCGAACTTTCCTTCCCGCGTGACCTGAAAATCGCCGCGGCTGCCGTCGCTGTACTCCTCGCGGATCTCCTGAATGCCGCCGCCGATTCGTTGCGTGAACGTTCCTTTGAGCCGCGGCATGTACTGACGCCGCGTGTCGGGCAGGCTGTACGACGTGATCGCGTTTGCGGTGACTGCAGCCATTGGCTCCGGCAAGCTCTCGTGATGAACGGTGATCGCTTCGACGTCGTAGCCGGCGGCCGCTTTGCCGCTGCAGAGAACCGGCTGGGCGATGTCTGCGGTGCGCGGCAACGGACGCGTCCAATCAACATACCGGCGAACAAACTCCTCCGTCAGCCGGAACTCGCCACGCTCCCAGGCCAGGCCGATTCCAACGTGCGTCGCTGCCGGATCGAGGATGGTCCGTCGATGCCCGTCATGCGGCGCCACCTCGTTCATCATCGCCGCCTCGGAGCGCCGCATCATGTCGTAGAGCGTGCGATCGCTGAAGCTGTAGTTGGCCGACCACGCCGCCGCGTTCTCGCTCACGCCGTCGTTGCCGCCGGCGAACGAGTAGCGCATGTAGGGAGCTTCACCATCGGTCGTGAAGTGCCCTGTCGTGCGATTGCGAATCTGCCTCTGGCAATATGCGTCGGCAATGGCGGACGCCTGCGCGTCGAGCAGAACGGGCGGAAGACCGAACTTCGCGCGATCGTGATTGATCATGCGCACCAGCTCCGCGCGCAAGGTCATGCGCGTCTCGTCCGACGCACCTTCGCCTTGCGCCAGAGTGGCGCCGAAGGTAAATGCGGCCGCGAGCAGCGCAAGGACGAGCTTCTTCATTGGGGCGTCCGTAGAACGACGGCGGCGCGTAGTTTATTCGTTTTCGCGATCTACGTTTTGATGGGCAGTTCCAAAGAGATTCGAAATCCGGGATTGAGATTCTCCGCGTGCACGCTGCCGCCGTGCTCTTCAATTGCCTTGCGTGTGATCGCAAGGCCGAGTCCGGTGCCCGATGACTTGGTCGAGAAGTAGGGATCGAAAATCTTGGGAAGGAGCTCGGGCGGAACGCCAGGACCGTCATCATCGACCGAGACGATCACCTTCGAATCGACGCCGTAGCTGTTCATGCGGACGCGTCCGCCGGGCGCCGCTTGAAATGCGTTCTCGATCAGGTTGGCGATCGCGCCGCGGAGCAAACGCGCGTCGCCCGAAAACGTTTCGGGTGTTGTCGGCTGGATCTCCGCGTGAAAATCGATTCCCCGCTCGCCGCTCTCCGCGTAACTGGCAGCGATGTCCTCAATCAATGCGCGAAACTGTATCGGCTTTCGCTGCACGGTGCGCGACGATGCGTAGTCGCTGAACTCTTTCGACGTCTCGCGGAGCGTGACCACTTGACGGAGGATGTTGTCGACGGCGGTCATCACGATCTCTTTCAGCGCGGGATCATCGTGCTCGGCGACGGCGCGAAGATGCTCGGCCGTCAGTTGAATCGGCGTCAGCGGGTTCTTAATCTCATGCGCGACCTGCCGGGCCATCTCGCCCCACGCTTCCAGCCGGTTCGAGCGCAGAATCTCGGTAACGTCTTCGGCGATGAGCATCTCTTCGTCGCTGCCAGGCAGGGGGACGATCGAGACGCGGAACGTCCTGGCATTCCCATCCACATTCAGCTCGATCTCTTTCGCCTCGGCGCGGCGGTGGCGGTGCGCAGACAGGAACTCACGAACTTCCTCGTGAAACACGATCGTCTCGCCGAAGAGCTTCCGCGCGCCTGCGTTCGTCGCGGAAACCTGCATCGCACCATCGAGCACGACGACGGATGCATTGATGTTCTCGAGCAACGTCTGCAGCCGGTCGCGCTCGTGACGCAGATCATTCTGTTGCCGGCGGATGGACTGCGCCATGTCGCGGAACGTTGTTACGAGGAGCCCGAGGTCGGGATCGGAGGGGACGCGGAGATCGATGTCGAAGTCGCCGCGTGCCACCGCCCGCGCTCCCCCAACCAGCGCCTGCACCGGCCGCGTCACGCTTCCCGCGGCGACGTAGGCGACGAAGATCGCCGCCAGCACGATGAAGATCAGCAGCATGTAGATCGTCGTGGCCAGATCGTTGACCTGTGCCTCGATCTGCCGTCCCTGCACGATCAGCGGCAATGCCATCGTGTAGTTCTGGCCATGCACGAGATTGATCGGCGAATAGAGCTCGATGAATTGCGAAGCACCCGAGTTGCGAATGGCGAGCTGTTTGCCGCCGACGACGATGTTGGCGTAGACGTCGCCGGGAAGTCGCTGCGATTCGACGCGGGCGGCAAAGAGGTCGCGGCGGCTCGATGCGATCAGCGTGTTGTCACGATAGAGGTGCAGATCGTGGCCGATGACGCGCGCCAGCCAGCTCAACACATCGTCGTCGAGTACCTGCTCGGGATGCGCGGTCGATGTCGTCGACGCCAGGTAGTCTTCGATGACGCGTTCGGCTGCGGTGAGGGCGGTTTGCCCACGGTCGAGATACTCCGCTTCGAGCCGGTTCGCCAGATACGCGCGGACGAAGAGCACGAACACGATCAGCGGAAGAATGACAACGGCGGTCAGGTAAAGCGAGGTGCGCGTGCGGAAGTCGAGATTGCGCGGCGCGCGCCGGATCACCGACGCGATCACCGGCAACGAGCGCGTCACGAGCACAACGAGCACGAACGCAATCGCCCAGATCGCCACGCCGCCGGCGCGGCGCACTTGCTGCCCGCGCGTCGGTACCTGCAGCGGAAACGCGTAGAGGGCGTCGTCCGTGCGGCGAACGTAGACCGCTGATCCTGCTCCTTCGTTCTGCTCGATCCAGACGCCGCTTCCGGGCTTGAGTGTCGCGAAATATGACGCCGGACTTTGCGGCAAATGCACTGTGCTCGTGCCGTGCGCGTTTCCTTCGCGGTCGTAGACGACGATCTCGCGCTGCGGGCGAAGGCCGGTGACCGTGTCATCAAAAGAAGGCTCGAAGAAATCGCGGTAAACGTCGGCGAACGTGGTCGCGCCCGGATCTGCCGGATTGACGACGTGGACGCTTCCTTCAGCGACAGGAATTCCGCCGATGGTCAGATCGAAATCGTGATGCAGCAGAACGTGCGTCAGACTTCCGATCTGCAGCACTTCCCGGTCCGACTCGGGACGCCGCTCGCTGAACTGCGGCAAGCCGACGCCGAAGCGGCTCAGCGGATGATCGAAGATGTCATGCACGGCGATGACCGCGGGGACGCGCCATTTTGAGAGATCGCTCCGCAGCCAGAGCGCGTAGGCGAGATCCTCGAGGTTCATCTTTCGATAGTCGTCGGGCAGGATCGAGCTGAGCTCCGTCCGCGAGAACTCGTTATGCAGCGTGTCTTCGATCATGGCCCGCAACTGGCCCGCCTCGCCGACGACGAGCGGAGAATAGGTATCGGCGATGAAATGCCGCGCGCTCGACCGCTCGAAGAGCTGCAGCGGCATGTAGATGATCATCACCATCAGCAACGCGCTGCCGAGAGTCCGCAGCGTGAAGCTGGAGGTCACGCCGTGCAGCAGCAGTGAGATGACGACTGCCGCGGCGATCCAAAGAAACGCGCGCTTCGGCATGTAGGGGAGAGCCGCGGCCGTGGCGATGATCGGAATGATGATCACGGCGACGCCCGTGATTGCGGCGAGGATCGACGATTCGTGACGCGTGATCTGGATCAACGCAAAGCCGAAAAGAAGCAGCGCGGCGAGGAGAACGCCTTGTGCCGCGGAGACCGGAAGGATGTGATCGGGCATCGTCGAGATGCGCGAGTTGTCGACGAGGTTGCGGACGAGCGCCATGTAGCCGGCAGCAGCGGCGGCAGCAATCACGCTGCGAACGATCTGCATCGCCATCGATGCGCTGCGCCGGCGTGTCAGCGTCAACACGATCGCAAGAATCGCCGCGGCGGTGAGCAAGAGGTCGAACGGTGAGCGGCTGAACGGCCCGAGAATCCGCGACGCAAAGAGATCGAATCGAAATACCTGCCATGGATCGTCATCGACCCGCATCGGAAGTAGCGATGCACGTGCGGTGAT
This sequence comes from Thermoanaerobaculia bacterium, assembly GCA_034665065.1. Taxonomy (GTDB): domain Bacteria; phylum Acidobacteriota; class Thermoanaerobaculia; order Gp7-AA8; family Gp7-AA8; genus JADGNZ01. The sequence continues at coordinate 467,846 of JAXDGL010000018.1, forward strand.
GATGAGCAGGACGGTTGCGATGATTCTTGTGGGGAGTGGGGAGCGGGGAGTGGGGAGTGGGAGATTGGAGGACTGATCCGGCTCAATCGCCGCTGCGATCCGTTCTTCCGCGGTTGCTTTCGCTTTTCTCCCGCCCCACACCTCACGCCCCACGCCCCACAACACAGCCAGCACGCACAGAGCGAGCAGAATCGCGGCGATGCCGTTGCCGAGGGCGCGCACGCTCTCGACGACGTCGGCTTTCGCGCGCGGAGCGACATCGATCCATAACGTTGCGGACGGCCGGCGTTCGAGGACGAAACGGAGGGAGCCTGGCTCCTGACGCAGGACGCCCGCATGAAACATCGAGCCGACCATCCAGTCGTCGTCGAGGTCGAACAGCGATCGCGATTTGGGATGGTTGGGCACGCGCTCGAATGCCTGGACGGAGACCGCAGGACTCGGGATCGGGCGCGAACGGACGATGTAGAGGTTCGTAGCGTCGAATTCAAAACTGGTCGCGCCGGGAGTGCGAAGGTCTTCGCCCCACCAGGCCAGCGCCTCGCCGTTCGGTGCAACGATGCGGATTCCCTGGCGAGGGCCGGTTGCTTCGCCATGGAGCATGGCGAACATCGCGGCGCGCGTTGACGCCGGTTGCGCCGTCAGCTTGGCAACGACGCGGTCCGCCGCAGCATCGAGCTTCGACTCCGTTGCGGCGATCTCACCGCGAACGCGCTCTACCTCGCGCCCGAGGTGCGTTGAAGAACGAGCGGCGAAGTCGCGGTCGATGCTCGAGACCAGCACATACGTGGTCAGCCAGGCGATCGCCGCGAGCAAAAGAAAAACCGCCGCAGCGCGCGCGGCGGTCGTTCGGGCTACCCGTGGTACGTGAAGCCGCATGGCGTTCGTAGATTAGTGGATCAGCGTCGTTTGCAGGCCAGTGATTCGTAGCGCCGTTTTCGCCGATGAACGTTTTGAATAGGTGCATTCACGACGAGTCGCCGATCGTCCTGCGCGGCCCAGTCACAAAGACTCAATCTTAATCATGAATGCTAATCACCGACTTTAATCGCTGATTATAATCGCTCATCAGTGTGCAGCAGCCACAGCAATGCGCCGTTCTTACTTCCCCGCAGAGCGGATCGAGACCACCGACCACTGATCGTTCTTATTGCGAAGCGTGATGTACAGCTCGCGCGTTTCCGGTTTCCCGGCGTTCTGGATCGTCCACGTTCCCGTGATGTGATACTGCGCCTCGGCGCTCACCTTCTTCGCATTCTGCTGCTCGAACGCTGTCGGACGGACTTTGCTGAACAGGCCGTCGAGAAGGTATGCCGCCTGGTCGCGGCCGAAGAATCCGTTCTGCTCGATCAGACCAGGGAACTGGAGCATGACCTGGTCGCCGGACGCCATTCCGGCCACGATGGCCTGCGGGTCACCGGCGCTGAATCCGCGCGTGAGATTGCCGAGGGCGACGTCGAGGTTTCGAAACTGCGCGGATGCGACGAGCGGCACAAACGCGATCAGGAATGCGATCTTGGTCGTGAGTCTCATGGTCTTCTCCAATGCTGACCGTAACGATGCTAGGTGAGTCATTATTCTAGCAGAGTCAATAAGTTAGCTGATCTCGGTAAGTGTCAGAACGTCCTCGCCGCGGGACACGATGCCGCGATCATTCGCAGTCTCGAGAAAGTCTTGAGGAAGCGGAGCTTTGACCCGAAGTGGCTCATTTGTCAGTGGATGCGTCATCGAGAGCTCCTTTGCGTGCAGCATCGGCCGCGTTGCGTTGCGCTGCCCGTAGAGCCAATCGCCGATCAAAGGATGCCCGATCGCTGCCATGTGGACGCGGATCTGATGCGTGCGTCCGGTGAGAAGGTCGACGGCGACAAGTGAGCCCGTTCTCGTGGCGCGAATCGGCGTCACGATCGTCATCGCGCGCCTGCCGCCGTCGCCAACACCGAACGAGATCGGGCCGATGCGAATGAGTGGCGCATCGATCGTCTGCCGTTCGCCAAGCTCCCCTTCGCACAGGGCGACGTAGCGCTTGCGGATGCGTTTCCCTTCGAACTGGCGCGTGAGGTTGCCGTTGATCGAGGCCAGCTTCGAAAAGAACATCACCCCGCTCGTGCCCCGGTCGAGCCGTTGCATGAGGAAGATGGTTCCCGCGTAGGCCGCAGCGATCTCGACGAGCACCGGTTCGTCCGCGTCGTACCCGCGCTGCACGACGATGCCGGCAGGCTTGTTGACGAAGAGGAGGGCGTCGTCTTCGTAGAGGATGTCGAGTAGTGCGTCCGTCATTAAGTCTGTCATCCCAATGGCCTTAACTTAAGGCACACTTGCGCGTGGGAGGGTGGGCCATGCGCAGATCGCGAAGGCGTGAGGACATGGACGGGCTGGGAGTTCTGGATACGGAGTTCCCGCTGCCTGAGGTTCAGCAGA
>JAXDGL010000019.1:0-76941 GCA_034665065.1 Thermoanaerobaculia bacterium
ACCACTAGAAAGAGAGAGAGGGGATCGAGAATCAAACCCAACGGCCCCTCGGTCATGTGTTACCTATGTTCCCGGTCTAAACTGTTACCTATGTTCCAGGTTGCACAGCCGAAGGCGGATGAGGGGGCGTTGCCTGGAGACTCGCACTGACGTTCTGCGTGTCATTAGAAGACAGCTGGAGCCGCTGCCAAGCCCTGCACTTACAACCGGCAGTCGCCGCGGCGGAGGACGGCGAAGGATCGCAAATTGCGCCATGGCATCAACACGTGCAGCCGAAGGTTAGTCCGGCTGCACGCGCTTCAGCGCGACGAGTGTTGGTTCGAACGATCACGAAGCCCAGGTGCGGGTGATCAGATATCCGGTGCTGATCAGGAGCACGATGATTCCTGCGCCCGCAAAACCCCAGCGCATCTTCGTCTTGAAGACCAATCCGAGACCGGCGAAGAAGAGGGCGATGGTGTAGTAGAGACCGGCGAGCTCGAATTCGTCGCCGTTGTTGTTCGCCTTCCGCCCTTCCTCGAACTTCTTGTCCGCGTCGGCAAACAGCTTGTTGCCTTCAGCGAACATCGCAGTCTCGTAGCTGTCATCATCATGCAGTTCCGAGCCGAGAACTTTGATGAGAGCCTTTTCCTCGAGTGGCGCGGCCATCTCCGCCTCGACCTCCTCCTCGGTGTCGACTTCTGAAGTCGCGGGTGCTGCCGTTTCCGCGGCCGCTGGCTCCGCCTGTTTCTCCTCGGTGGCCGTTTCCGTTGCGGCAGTTGTCGTTGTTGCCGTGGCCGGCGGAGTTGCTGCGGCAGGAGTCGTGGCTGGGGTGCCCGCGGTGTGGGCCGCCTGCGCCCTCTCTTTTTCCTTCGGCAGCTTCAGGGCGTCATACGCCGTCTCGTCGAGCTGCTGCGTGAGGTAATAGCTGGCCAGTTTGAACGAGCGGCGCTTGTCGGTCTCATTCGTGGCATCGATTCCCTCGAGAATCAATCGTTTGGCCTGACCGATCACCGCATAGTCGCTGTTCATGTCGGAGACGGCTTCGCTGTAGCTCTTCGATGCATGCGTGGTGATGGAATTTGCCTGCGCGAAGGCCTCCATCTGCCGCCCGCCCCACTGGCCGGACTGAAGGCCAGCGAGTGCCGCGCCGATGGCAGCAAGACCGAGCAGGACAGCGGTGACCAACTCGAACAACTCGAACGGTTTCTCAACGGGCGTGACGCCTTCTTCACTCATGACTCCCCCTTATTTTTATTGCTGGACAGAAGGACGAGTGGATCCCTGGGCCCGGGCTCGTCCGACGCGCATCGTAACGCAGAGCCCCTGCGACGTACGACCGAAGTCATCCGCAGCGTTACCGAATGGGCAAGTCGTCGCCCAAAGGGCAAGCGTTGCCCCCATTGGCCTCCCTTGGGGTCATTGCGCCTTGGCGCCCCCTTTGGCCCCCTTCGGGTCACACCTTCGGTCGTGGGTCACACCGATGATAGGGCCACACCTTCGATCTTCGCTTCCCGCAACCTTTTTCTCGCTCTACTCAAGGTGTCATCGGATGGGGCCAGGCCTTCGATCTTCGATGGTGGCGGTCCGATGGGTCCCGATGGGGGTCCGATGGTGGGTCCGATGCTCCAATGGGTCCAATGGGGTCACACCTTCGATCTTCGATCCGACGCCTTACAGAAGGCGTGACCCCTTCGGTTCTGACACTCCGCGGTTTGCCTGGGAAGTCGTGCTGGCTGGTGCCTCGCTTCGCCTCGCCGAATGGCGAAAATTGTCCCATATGGTTCGTACTCGGCGTGCCAGATGACGTGGCCGGTGTTATCGGTCTGGCGGATGGGGTGCCGAGGCGGTCGGTGACGTACCAGGCGATATGGCCGGTGTTCTCGATCTGCGCCAAGCGCTGGCCCGCGATCCACATGTAATCGAAACCGATGACCGGCGTTGTGGCTGGTCGACGTCGACGACGTCTCCGACATCAGGTTCAGCTCCGGCGTGTAGAACGCGTACTGCCGCTCGAACAGTGTTTCGCCACTTGGCGGCGTGCGGCTCCTCATCGCGGCCGGCCGATGGCTTGATTACGGGCTTGATCACGCGTCGGCCTCGCAACGATCACACTGCTGCCGGCTCGCTTTCCAAACACGCGGGTCAGGCAGTTGGTCGATTCAAGAACCGGTAACGGTGAGCGATCCTCGGGCCGATGAGCCATTGAAGCCGCCGTCACGATCGCCGTGGTCTCGACGCCGACTCAGTAAGAATGCGGACGTTTGAGAATTAGCCCTCACCACGCACCCCACCCCACACCACCCCCGCCAACCGCTTGATCCCTTCCCGAATCCGTTCGTCATTCTCTTTCGCGAACGTCAGCCGCATCGTGTTCGCGCCGCTGCCGTCGACGAAGAATGGCGTTCCCGGCACATACGCGACCCCGCTCGCGACCGCATCGGGCACGCGTGACGCGGTATCGATGTCATCGCGCAACGTCACGAACGTGAAGAGCCCACCGTCGGCCGGCGTCCATGTCGCGCGACCGTTGAAGTGCTCCTCCAGCGACTCGATCATCGTGCCGCGCTTCTGGCGATAAAAGTCACGAACGCGCGCGATCTGCGCGGGCAGCTCTCCCGCCGCCGTGAATTCGTCGACGATCGATTGATCAAGCATGCCGGAACAGAGATCGGCGGCCTGTTTGGCGATCTCGAGCTTCGCCAGCAACGCCTTCCCCGCCACGATCCAGCCGCATCGCAGCCCTGGCGCGAGGATCTTGCTGAATGAGCCGAGGTAGATTACGCGATCCTCATGATCGCGCGACTTCATCGCCAGCGTGTCGGCTTCCCGCACGTACACCAGCTCCCCGTACGGATCGTCCTCGATCACCAGAAAGTCGTGCTCCGCCGCGATCCGCAACACCTCGGCGCGACGCTGCTGCGTCATCAGCTTACCCGACGGGTTCTGAAAGTTCGGGATCGTGTAGAGCAGCTTCGGCTTCGTTCGCGCCGCAACCTCTTCAAGCGATCGGGGCACGATTCCGTCGTCGTCCTGCGCGACGCCGGCCAGCGTCGCACTGCGCGCATAGAACGACGATGTCCCGCCGATGTAGGTTGGCAACTCCACCATCACAACGTCGCCTGGATCGAGCAATGTGTGTGCGATGAGGTCGAGTGCCTGCTGCGAGCCGGTCGTGAGCAGCACATCGTCGGCGCTGCAATCGATCCCCCGCGAACGCCCCATGCCGGCGACGAAGTCGCAGAGCCGCGGCAGTCCGCGCGTGGGTCCGTATTGCAGCGCGACGGTTCGCTTGTCGCGAATCACATGCGCGGCAATCTCCGCGATCCGCTCGGCAGGAAACGTTTCCGGGCTCGGCACGCCGCCGGCGAACGAGATCACGTTCGGGTCGTTGATCAGTTTCGCGAACGCGCGGATCGCCGAGGGACGGTAATTCCCCGCATCCCGCGAGAAAAACTTCTCCATCAACGCTCCTCGGTCATCGAGACGAAGCAGGCCAGGAAAAAGGAGCTGACGGCGGCACCGATCATTCCCTGGAGCACACCGGTGGCGATGCGGACCGGCGCAAACATGAGCGTGAGGTCGGGAACCTTGTGTTGTGTGATGTTCATGGGAACACTGAACGCCGACACTAGCGAATTCAGGGCCATCGAGAGAACAAACACGATGACGGCGATGGCCAGATGGCGGCCGAGGTCGGCACGAAACTCACGCCAGCCGAGGCGTAGTGACTCGTTCGCGGACATCGCGCGCGCCACGCAGATCGTGATCGCCTTCTTGCACCAGATCGACGTGGCGATGCCGACCGGAATCAGGATCAGCACCGCCAGTCCTACGCCGGCGCATCCGATGATGACGCGCGCCACGGTGTCGGAAACCGCCAGCATGGCGATCATCGTGATGATCAACGGCACGACGACGGCGATGAGACTGACCGACCAGGCCAGGTTGTAGACCCAGAAGATGCGCCACCACGACGAGGCTCCGCCCGACAGCCAGCGGTCAAAGGTGAAAGCGCGAAAGTCGTCGCGCGGTTGCGCGGGCCGGTCGGGGCGCGAAACTGCACCCGTCGGATTCTCCGATTCTGGAGAAGGCGAGGTTGGGCTCGACCTACGTTTCGCCGCGCGCTCGGCGTCGACATAAATCTGCGTCGACGCTCCTTCGATGAATGAGTGGATGGCGATCATCACGCCGAGAACGATAAAGCCGAGAGCGAAGATCCAGACGAACAGCATGATGTGGCCGGTGACCCATTCCAGCACCGCGCCGCCGGGATCGGCAGAGTTTACGATGTCGTCCTTCGAGAGCCCGGCAGCGACGACGGCCGGGATGACCGCGGCCAGGATCGCCGCGATGACGATGCCAGCGAACAGTACGCTCTCGGTGATGCGCAGCAGGATGACCGGCCAGTTTGCGATGGTCGTGTCGAGCCCGCGGCGAAGAACTTCAGTGATATTGCGCTTCAATTGGATGTTGCTGCGTCCCTATTCAATACGATGATTGGAAACGCATGTTTCCGCTCGCTCGACCGTCATATCACGGTATTCCGGCTCTGCTTGTTCGCGACTCGGTGATCGGGAACGCCTTTCATCGAGATCAGCTCGGTCATTTCGTGCAGCCGGCTGCGCAGACGGTCGCCGACGCGGTCCTGCAGCCGCTGGCCGTCAACCGTCGAGTCGTCGTAATAGTTCGTGGTGAAGATCGTCACTCGCTCCGTGTTGTAGCGGCTATTGATCACGTAGTAGAGAACGTCCTGCACGAACTGCGTGGGCTTTTGCGATCCGAGCTCGTCGAGGACGAGAAGGTCCGCTTCGAGCAGCGGACGCAGGATCTCCGACTTGCTGACAGCGGCATCGGGGTCGAAGCTCCCCTGAATCTCCTGGATGAGATCCTGAAAGTTCGAGAAGAGCACGCGTCCCTGTTTGCCGCTGTGAATGATCTCGACGAGCGCAGCGACCGCGAGGTGCGTCTTTCCCGCGCCGCAACCGCCCATCAGCAACAAGCCGCGGCCTTCGATCGTCATCGGCCACGCGTCGACAAACTCACGGACACGATTCCGCGCCGATTTCAGAACCGCGTTGTTCTTGTCGTAGAACGTATCGAGCGTGCAGTGCGGATAGTAACGCCGCGGAATGTTCGATCCCGCGATGCGCTGCCGCCGCCGCAAATCCCCCTGACATCCGCACGGCTCGACCCGCAGCGAGTCACCGGCAAGCGGAATCCAACCGGAGCCGTTGCAGCGCGCGCAGGTAGCAGGGAGGAGTGCGGTCATGGGGGAAGTTTAATCGACCGGGCGCAGAACGGTTAATTCGCCGTCATCCTGAGACAGCCGCAGGACACGAAGTGCCGGAGGACGTCGAAGGACCCCCAATTGCTTGCGATGTTTTGAACGTCGTTCGTCGCAGATGACCGATGCACATGGGCGGGGGGTCCTTCGACCGTCCTTCGGCACTTCGTGTCCTTCGGCGGCTCAGGATGACAGTTCGCACCTCGCTGCTTTCCGGCAGCGCGCTCTTCGATCATAATTCGCAATTCCCCATGCCCTCTCCGCTCGAGTCGTACCTGGCCTCGCGGTCGGATACCGCAACCTTCCTCCTCGGCAGCGAGTTGGGGCGGACGGTGGATGAGATTTTCCCGCGGGCGGACACGCTGCTGCCGAAGCCGTACAAGATCTTTCCAGCCGACGAGACGCAGTCGCCATCGCTGGGCTTTCCCGTCGCTGACGTGCCGGTCCTGCGCGAGCTCGATGCGAAGCTCGACCGGTGGCTCTCCGACGAGATTGCATGGCAAGCCGGACGTCAGCCAGCGGCAAAAGAGAAAGCGCAGCTCGCCAACAGCGCCTACATGACCCAGCTCGTGCGCGTTGCGGAGAACGCGCTGATGTCGAATCTGCTCAGCGACTATCACGCCGTCTTCTGGCTGGCACATTCGTTCGATCTGGCGCGGCAGTGGTCGTCGATCCCGCGCCGCGTCAGTCTCTACGATGCGCAGACCGGAAAAACGCAGGGCGACGCCTTCAAATATCGGATCTTTGCAAAATGGGCGAACGACACGCGCGAAGCGATGGCGCAACTGGCCACGAAGGCGTCGTCGATCCTCGACGGCGAAGAACAGCGCGGCCTGCAGTTCTTCAAGCTGCTCGCCGACGACGTCCTGATCTTCACCGAAGAATTCATCGGCCCCGATTTGCGCGAGCTGCGCTCGTTCGTCAACGGCTACCTGCGCCGTGATTTTCAAGCCTTCCGTGACTCGATCGAACGGATGCGCGAGATCTGTCTCGACCTTCTGCAGCGCGACCGCACGTTCCGCGCGTCGCTGCCGCTGTTCGGCGCCGTACCCGATCAGGGGATCTCGATCGCGCTGCTTCTCGACACACGGTTTCAGAACTTTCTCTTCGATCAGAACGCCATCCAGTCGGCGGTCACGCGAGAGGATCGGGAGCAGTTTCAGCTCATCGCTCGGCGCATTCGCGAGTTCGCCATCCTCAACCAATTGCGGCGCGGCATCACGATGATGACCGTGCGGTCGGATGATCAGATCGTCTCTACCGACAAGCGCGCCACCGTCTATTCGCGCTCGACGCGCCCAATGGATTTCGGCCGGCAGGGCGTCGTCGATCCGATGGTGCACCGCTTCGGTCTGATCTACGACATCTCCAACTTCACCGAGACCCTCGGCAATATCCGCCGCGGCGGGCGAAAGGAAGAGATCAGCTCCTACCGGCAGATGCTTCTCTTCCAGCGCAAACTCGATTCGATCGCCGGCCGGCACCTTCTGCAGTTCGAAAAGTTCCTCGGCGATGGCGCGTTCTACACGACCCGCCGCGCGTTGCGCCTCGTCCGCGCCGCCGTCGAGATTCAGCGCTGTTACGCCGAGATTCGCCGCAAAGGCTTCGCCTTCAACAAAGGGCTGCGCATCGCGCTCAACTTCGGCTACTACCGTCTTCTGCCGATGAAAGGGACGGGCAACGAGCGGATCACGGAGTTCTATGGCCCGGGCATCGTCGAGCTGTCGCGTCTGACGACCGGCAAGGCGAACAAGGAGATCGACGAATTCGCGTCGTTCCTCCTCACGCACGGCTACGAGTCGTCGAAGGTACAGGCGTTCTTCGCGCCGCTCGCGCGCGGCGTCGACGTCATTGATCACACGCAGCACGCCCGTGAGTTCTACGCGTACGTGAACGCCAGCGGGCACCTCGTGAACGAAGGGATCGTGGCGTCGTTCTCGTTGCTGCAGGAGTTGTCGAACGATCTGGCGTCCGAGGGGCAGCAGTTGTTCCGGCTGCGATCGCCGTGGGCGACCTACATCGGCTTCGCGCCGTCGCTGACGGGGCTGGAGTACATCGGCATCCGCCTCATCGGCATGGTGTCGCTGAAGGGACTCGATGAGATCGACGTCGGCGAGATCGTGCCGTTCGCGCCGGGTGACGTCGAGGCGATTCCGATCGACGGCGCGGAATCGCTCCTGTTGCTGGTCCGTCAGGAGTTTCATCAGGACCGCGATCCCGAGGGACCGCTGGCGGAAGGGACGAGAGTCGATGCCGGCACGACGAGCGAGCAAGCGATCGAGTCGGAGCTCGTCATCTGCATGCGCAATCATCCCGACGGCACGGAAGACGATGTCGTCATCGGCGAGTGGAATCCGCGCACCGACGAGTTGCACTGCCCGCTCCGTTTCCCTCACGGCGATTTCGTGCGCCTCTTCTCGATTAAAGGCGACGTGACCGCGGAGCTTCTGAGCGAGCGCCGCGAGACCGTGCGCGATCTCTACAACCGCCTCGCAGATCGCACGCCGACACCAGCGGTGCCATTAGCCGAGTTCCGCGACTTGTACGCGACGTTTGTACTGGGGGCTGTCGTAGAGAAGTTATAGACAGTGCAAGCACGGTATGAGTCCCACAATCTTTCGCGCGGGTCCCTATCGGTTCTACTTCTTCTCGCGTGAAGAGACGAGGATTCACGTTCACGTCGCTTCGGGCAATGGTGAAGCGAAGTATTGGCTCAGCCCCGAGATCGCGCTGGCGGAGAACCACGGCCTTGCGCAACGCGAGCTCACGAAACTCGGTATGATCATTCGCGATCATGAGCAGGAAATCAGAGAGGCTTGGAAACGGCACTTCGGAAGTTGAGGTGATGAATGTTTCGCGTCACGGCTTCTGGCTCTACCTTGCCGGCCGCGAGCTCTTCGTACCTTTCAGCGAGTTCCCTTGGTTTGCAGACGCTCCGATCCGAAAGATCATGAACGTCGAATGGCCGAGCGCCGACCACCTCTATTGGCCTGAATTGGATGTCGACCTCTCCGTCCGTTCCATCGAGAACCCTCAGATGTTCCCGCTGAAATCTCCTCCCTAAAGACAAATGATTCACCATCCCGCGATTGTCATTTCGAATCGGCGGACCCGCGGGGGCGGCAGGATGGTGGGAGCGGTGCAGCACGATGAGAAATCCCCCGCCCACGAAGCGAGTCGTTCGATCGGCAAGGGGATTCCTGGTACTACCATCAACGACGATGAAAACCTTCACGGCCGTCGTCGAGAAGGACCCCGCAGACGGATCTCTACGTTGGATGGATTCCCGGGGTCCGCGGCGCACACCCGCAGGGCGAAACGTTGGACGAGTTGAACGACAACCTTCGCGAGGTCGTCGAGATGCTGCTGGACTCGTAACGAGGCAATGCCACCGTAGCGCCGACGGCTCGTCCTCTCCTCAAATCCCCCGACAACGCGGCGCAAGCCGCAATCAACCGACAACCGACAACGCGCGGCGCGCAATTCAGTTACCATCAATAACCCAATGCGCGTCGACCATGAGAAGCGGGAGATCCTCTGTTCGGTTGGGGACCTCGTCTACGAATCGACCTACCGGCGCATCGGCGTCGAGCGCGGCGACGGGTTCCGGCGGATGTGGATCGGGCAGGACATCCACACGAAGCGCGCCGAACAGCGCACCGGCGAGGATGCAAACTATCGCGCCGAGGTGCATGTCGTGCATCGGATGCAACTGGGGAGTTGGAGCGTCACGATCACCGGGCGCATCGACGGGCTTTCTGTAGACAAGGCAGCGAAGCGGGTCACGATCGAAGAGGTGAAGTCGATCCACTTCGACCTCGAGCTCGAAGCGCTCTACCGATCCGACAAACTCCAACGCCATCTTCTGCAACTGCTGTTGTATTCGTACTTTCTTTCCGGTCAACCCGACTTCGAAGGCTTCGTCTTCGCGCCGCAGCTCGTGCTGATCGATCTCATTACCGGCGACGCCAAAACGATCGATGCCGAGTTCGATCGCGAAGTCGTTCTCGGCACGCTGAACGAACGACTGGAGCGGCTCATCACCGAGATCGAGACCGCCTCGTCGCTGCGCGTGGCCAAGCGCGCGTTTGCGGATACGTTGACGTTTCCGTTCGAGGAGATGCGTCACGGGCAGCAGGAGATCGTCTCCTCCGTCGCGCGCACGGTGTATCAGCGCGAGGCGCTGCTCATCTCCGCCCCGACCGGCATCGGCAAGACGATGGCCGTGCTCTACCCGGCCGTGAAACAGGCGCTCAAGCTCGGCAAGAAGCTTTTCTATCTGACGTCGAAAACGATGCAGCAGGATGCGGCGGTCGAAGCACTGCGCATCCTCAACGACGGCTCGTTCCGCGTGCTGCGCATTCGCGCCAAGCAGAAGATGTGCGCGCACTCGGAGATGATCTGCCACGAGGATTTCTGCCCGTACGCGGCGCGCTACTCGGAGAAGATGCAGCGCACCGATCTGCTCAATCACCTCGTCACGTCGATGAGCTACTTCGATCCGGCGTTGACGTTTGAGATGGCCAAGTCGAACGAGGTCTGCCCGTTCGAAGTCTCGCTGGAACTCATCGAGCAGGCCGACGTCGTCGTCTGCGACTACAACTACATCTTCGATCCCTACGTCGGCCTCAAGGCGTATGCGCAAGAGAACGACTACGGCGATTGCGTGCTCGTCGTCGACGAGGCGCACAACCTGGTCGACCGCGGCCGCGGCTACTACTCACCCGAGCTGCACGAGGAGCTGTTCGACCGGATCCGCAATCATCTGGCCGGCCGCAACTGCTGGCTCGACGGCGCCGACGAGCTGCTCGAAGTGCTGCGCGATCACTTCCGCATGCTGGCGGAATCGATCGAGGAGGAAGCGGGCGCGAAGCAGGCGCTCTGCGATCCCGACCGCGAGCTCTTCATCGAGCAGCGCACCGAATGGGAGCGGCTGATCATCCACTACATCGGCTGGAAGATCGACAACCGCATCGTCGAAGAAGACGATCCGGTGATCGATTTCTACTTCCGTCTGATGAAAGTTGCCAACCTGATGACGGAGAAAGGCGACGAGTTCGCGCACATCATCGAGCGCACACCGGAAGGTCTGAAGCTCAAGATCTTCTGCAAGGATCCGTCGCGCTTCCTCGGCAGAATCTTCGACTCGGCCCACGCCACCATCGCACTCTCCGCCACGCTCGAGCCCTTCGATTTCTACCGCAAGCTCCTCGGCTTTCCCACCGATCGCACGACGGAACTGGCGCTGCCGTCGCCGTTCCCGCGCGGCAATCGCAAGATCGTGGTGATCTCCGAGGTCGACACGTCGTACAAGAAGAGAGCGGACTCGTACGATCGCATCGCCGACAACGTCGCCTCGATCGCGGAAGCGAGCGACGGCAATTTCATGGCGCTCTTTCCGAGCTACGCGTTCCTGCGCGAGATCTCCGATCGCATGCCACCCATTCGCAAGCACGTCATGGTGCAGCGGACGGACATGACCGACTACGAGCGCAACGCGATGCTCGACATTCTGCGCGAGCGCTCACACAAGGGGAATCTCATCCTCGCCGTCTCCGGCGGCATGTACGCAGAAGGGATCGACTATCGCGGCGACATGCTCTCGGGCGTCATGGTGATCGGTCCCGCGCTGCCGCAAGTCAGCTTCGAGCAGGAGCTGCTCAAGCAGTATTACGACGAGCAGTACGGCTCCGGCTTCGAGTTCGCGTATCTGATCCCAGGGATGACGCGCGTCGTGCAATCAGCCGGCCGCGTGATCCGCAGCGAGACCGACATCGGCGTGATCGCGCTGCTCTGCCGCCGCTTCACCCAACAGCCGTACACGCAGTTTTTTCCCACCGACTGGTACGAAGAATCGCCGCGCGAGCTGATCTCGAAGAAACCTGCGAGCGAGATCCGCGAGTTCTTCGAAGCGCGATTGACACCACAATTGAGGCTGGTATGAGAAGGAAGAATGATGAAGGATGATCGCGGAAGGATGAACGATGAACAGGATCTTCACACGATGATGGGCCGGTTCATCGTTCACCCTTCATTGTTCATCCTTCATCGTTCATCCTTCGTCCTTCATCCCTCATCCTTCATCCTTTCTTTACTCCGAAAGACATTCGCAGCGCGTTTCACTCTTCTCCCTTCACTCTTCACTCTTCTCTTCATTTCCTGCGCGACCGCGACCGCGCCACCGCCCTCCCGCGTCCCGCAGTGGACCACGATGCCGGCATCGGTGCTCGACGCGTTGTGCGCAAATTTTCGGGACGAAGGAATCTCGACCGAAACGACCGTCAATGTCGTCAAGACCGCGCAACGATCATTGATCACGCCACAGTCGATGCAGACGCTGGCCGAGTCGCAGTTCTATCATGGCAAGATCGACCTAGCCCGCGCCGCAACGGCTGCAGCCGACGAAGCAGTAGAGATCCCGCTCACGATCACGCACGGATGCGCGTGGCGACCCATCGAGCCCGGGAGCGGCGCGCGCTACCACGACACAATGACGCTCGAGCTCTCACCCCCGATCGCGAACCCCTTCGCCCGCAACTCCGCCGGCATCTTCGCCCGTATGGCCCTCGGCGGCGAAGCCCCCACCTGGTATTGGATGCCCCTAATCCCGCGCGGCGACACGTGGACCGCGGGCCGGCTGACGATATTGGCGTACCGGCAGTGAACAGAGTCACCCAGGTCTTGCCGCAAAGCTGGGCCATTGCATGAAGAACCACCTTCGAAAAGGTCTTGAACCTTCAGGGTTTACCTTGCTAACCGACTTCCTGAACGCTCGCGAGGAGGAGCGCTATGTTCGGTATTTTGGCCGACTACACTTCGGCGAATCGATGACCCGTGGAAAACGATTACGTCGCCAGATCCTGTCTTACGGCGCTGCGTTCCGCCCTAACTTTCAGTCTCTTCAGAACGCTGCGCCGCTGACAAAGATCCTGCGAGAGCTGCGTGACCAGGCGCTGCGCGCTTGCAACCGAACTGGCGAATTCAGACAAGCATTACTTCAGCGCTTTCCGCCCGGCTCCAGCATTTCTTACCATCGCGACAGCGATGTCTTCGGCGCGCCCATCATAGGCATATCATTCGCCGGGCAAGCACTCCTACGGTTCCGCGATTCTACGGGCCAGCGCGCAGGGCTCGCGATCGCCGTACCACCGCGGTCGCTCTACATACTCGACGGCCAATGTCGGGAAACCTGGCTACACTCCATAGCACCCGTGGAGAAGCTTCGATACTCTGTAACGTTCCGCACCCTTCGTCGAGCGCCGAATCAACAAGGGAGACCCTAGTCTGCCGCTGCTGCTATTATTCATTCCGCGGCTCGAATGAATGACTGAGATCTGACCGCGCCGACAATCGCCAGCATCAGCCCATCCATCACCTTGAGCACGGCCTCTTCCAAATCGGCATATTGCTGCTCTGCGATACCGGAACGGTCAGCGCCATGGGCAATGCCGTTTCGCATATAGAGCAGCCGTTTGACAGCGCCTTCGTACTGATCTACCCACTCGAGAGGAAGGCCCACGAGATACAGGTTGCGGCGCAGAAGCTTCGGCCAAAGGTTCGAATCCGTGTCGACTACGTCCTCAGGAAACTGTACCTCCTCCTGAAGCAGTTCGTCGAGACGCTCCACGAACTCACGGCGCCGAGCCAAGGTATGCAGCGAAGCATCCTCGGGCAAGATCGCCTTGAACACTTTCGACTTTTGATCTCCCGCAAGAGCAACGAAGATCTTCGACCAGGCTCCCGCAACAATCGCCGGCACAACGTCGTCACAAGCGGCCCTAGCACCGTTGATAGCCCGAACGTATTCAAGAAGAGCAGCCTTACAAAACCCTTCATAGTGAGCGTACAACATTAGCAGCACCGCTCGCCTGAATTGCGCCCGTGCCGCATCCTCCAGACCGGCAGCGTGATTTCTCAGCGCGCGCACCTCGGCGACACGCCACTCAAGCTCGTTCTCCAACACCTCGCGAACAGCCAGGGCGTCTACCATGCTTGTCGAACACGATCTGCTACATAGTCAATCTTCTTCCGGTACGGGCCGGGGGAGTTCTGACCGCCGCCAGTCGTGAGCTGTCGAAACTCCGCATCCTTTTTCACTTGCAGGAGGGCCGCTCCAATAGCATCTACGTTGGGCGGTGACGGCGTAGCATCGGATACCTTTGCAACGCCCAGCGCAAACGCCTCAAAATGGTGGAGTGAAAACTCGCCGCCAAACCCAGCCTTGTCATTGAGCCATCGAAGGCAAGTGTTTCCACCCAGCGTCTCGCTGAGAATCTTGAAGACTCTCTGAAACCGGTCGCGTTCGACTGCGTAATCGAACGTCATCGCGTCAGGCCGCTCCTGATCAGTAACTCGTTCCATAAAGGCATCTAGAAACGGCGAGATATCGTGCCGGAAACCAGCGAAATTGTTCTTGAAACTAAAGAAGCGCAAGACCAGCTCGACATCCAGCATCTTCATACGTTTATCATTGGTCAGCGGTTCGATACAAACCTTGAACCCGGGCTCTTTAGATAGTTCGACTATGAAATCGTTAAATGTTGAACCTAGCAAACGGATTGTGCAGTTGCGGATTTCCTGCGGACTCAATGGTTCTCCGCCTGTATTCAGCCGCTTGAACATGTAATACCTGAAGCGCTTATCTGTTTCCTTACGAATCACTTGTACGCCAAGGAACGAACGCTTCAGTCTAATCTGCAGAGGAGCTGGGAGGTCATCATATTTCTTTCCATTAAGCTCCTCAACAATGTCGCATTCCTCCAGCACCAGCGAATCACCTTTATGAATCGGTCGCTCGATTTCGGACGCCTCGAGTAGACCTCGAAAATGGAGGTATGTAGATATGCGTTGAAGACCATCGATGAGTTCCCATTTCCCCTCTTCCAACTCAATCACGAAGATCGGAGGGATAGGCATTTCGAGAAGCAATGATTCCACAAACTGTGATTGCTTACTTTCATCCCAGCGAAACATACGCTGGTATTCAGGTCTTATCTCCAGCTCGCCGTCCGCATACATGTCGGCGAGTTCGTTTAGAGAAATGTCTAGTGCCTTCGTGTCGGCGCGCTTGCGCCTGTCGTCGATCTTATCTAGTAGTGCAAGTTTTGCTTCGGCGTCGGTCACTGGGTTCCTCAACCTTTCCTGAATCGCAAGACCACCTCCACTGCAGCCCGACCGTCGAGATACTTCTTGGCACGACCATTGATGCCGGCCAGGTTCCGCGTGACAGGGAAGGCGAGTCGTTTCTCCAGCGACCAGCCAAAGCCATTACACATCTCAGCGACGATCGCGGGGACGTCGTTGTGAACATTCTTGTAATACGAATCCTGGACGACTAACACCGCCTCCGCATCTTGCGCAAGACACCGGTGCAGTTCTTTGAGTGAGAGGTGTATGTCGTTGAAGTATTGCTGGTGGGTCTTCAGATAGTAGGTTTCAGACGCGCGACTTTCGTGTGACTTGATTGCGTCGAGTAACGCGAGGCACGTTGGGCCCCACGCCTGCTTAATAGGCGGCTGAGTCGCGCGAATTGTGGTAGTACCGATGGTCTGCTCTCGGACGGCGCGAAGTGCTTCGTCAGAACCGAGACCCAGCGTCGCGAGCTCGACGCTGGTGGTGACGGCGTAGTCGATTCTGGTGCAGTACGGTGGTGAAGCGACAACCATTTGAATCGACTCGTCGTCCACTGGGAGTGCGGTGGAGCTGCCAGCTAGAATCTCGCACGAGCCGCGATCCTGTTCTGAGGGTCTCTCCTCATCGAGCGCTAACAGCATCGAGTTGACTTCTTCCGAGAACAACGCCGCAACGGCGCCGCGGGGTACAGAAATGCGGGCCTCTTCGGACGGTCGGCGTAGCCATGTGGGGTTAGTCCCGCGTAGCGGCGCCATCAGGCTGCGAACGCAACGAAATAATCCTGTCCAAAAGAAACAAGCACTAGCGACTTCGGGGTGCATCGCGCTTCGCCACGGGTCGGACGGTGACACAGCTCGAATTCGCCGGACGATGGCTCGTATGTCGGCGGCGGTTGCGGAATCGAACCACAAGGAAAGGCCATCGGACGCCGGAACGCTCGATTTTCTACCGCTTCTTCCAGTCATTTGCTTCGCCAGTTCGCGCAGTTTGGCAACATCTTGGTTTCGCAGCCTGCGAGCGCGCGCGACTACGACCATGACTGGATTTAGATCGATGCCCACTGTCCGAAAACCAAGTTCCGCAGCAATCTGCGTCGTCGTGCCCGCGCCATTCCACGGATCCAGCACAACGGATCCAGGCCGTAATTCGGAACTCTCGATCACAAAACGGACGAAATCCGACGAGTAACCAGCATAGTAGGGGTACCAAGAGTCCCGACCGTGGAGCGTCGTCGGTACCTTTGGAGTGGGCATCGGCTGCTCGTCCCGCAGCGCCTCAACGGTTAGAATAGTCATGTCTATTTTGGTGATCATTTTACATCACCTGACGAGTGGCATCGGGGTGAATCGCATCACCGAAAAAGCTCTGGGACGGATCTGGTGTCTGCGTTCTGCTGTCCCGCGTTCTACGGGTTGGGACCGACGCTACTTCTTCCGTGACGACTTCAGCGGCCTGCTTCCTTTTCGGTCGAGAACTTCAACCAGCTTGGACACCTTGCATTCGAGCGCGTCTGCAAGGCGCACGAGCATGGCGAGACCGGGGACCGTCCGGCCTCGTTCCATGTTGCTGATGAAAGGGTGATTCGAGTCAATCATCGCGGCGAGCTGCTGCTGCGTAAGCCTTTTCGCGAGGCGGAGTTCGCGAAGGTTCCTGCCAAAGACTACGCCGTCGCTTTCGCGCTCCATCATGAATGCAAGCCCGCTTCCGGTTGACAAATCATTCCGTTGGTTGTATTGTTAACAGTACAAACAACGGAGATCACTATGGACGAAACCACCCGCTCCCGCAT
Source organism: Thermoanaerobaculia bacterium (assembly GCA_034665065.1). GTDB lineage: Bacteria > Acidobacteriota > Thermoanaerobaculia > Gp7-AA8 > Gp7-AA8 > JADGNZ01. The sequence continues at coordinate 16,188 of JAXDGL010000019.1, forward strand.
TCGCCACATCTTCCTCTCTCCCCGGCCTTCCTTTGCTCTCCTGACGGCGGCGGACCGGCTTGGGATGACGCTTAAGGAGCTGCAGCGGGAGATCGAGGATGGGGGGATTGTAGCGGGTTCGACTCGGATGGGGGTGCGGATCGGAAGGGCGGAGATGATGGCGGCGGCGATGCGGGTGTGGGAGCAAGGCGTGATCGAAGAGGCGCTCGGAGACGACGCGGCGTCCGTGCTGCCGGCGGCGATCCGGCTCGTGGAGTTGCGGGAGCGGGTGCCGTGGTATCAGCGGGAGATGCTGCGGGTTCTGGCTCGGCGCGATCGGACATCGATCGACGACCTGCTGGTGCGGGAGCTGGAAGACGTCGCGTCAGCGCATGCCGAAGAGTTGGCGGCGGTGATCCGGGGATTCGCGATGGCGATGCAGTGGCCGGTAGTTTCTCCGGCGTGATGATTCGGCGCGCAGCTTGGATGTCCACGGATGCGCCAGTGAATCGGCTACGCTCTCCGACGTTTTCTGATTGTAAGGAGGACACCATGCCGCCAGTCATCGTCCGTTCTGCTGATTCGTTGCGCAACGACATCGAGGCTGGACCGCATCGCCTGATCGCCGATGAGCCATTAAGCGCGGGTGGAACGGACTGGGGGCCGACCCCCTACGACTTTCTCGCAGCCGCTCTCGGCACCTGTACGTCGATGACGCTGCGCGTTATTGCGAAGAAGGAGAAGATTCCGCTCGAAGGCGTCGAGATCACGATCGAGAACGATCGGATGTACGCGAAAGACTGCGCCGATTGCCTTTCGAAGGACGGCTATATCCATCGTTTCAGTGTCGCGATCAAGCTCATCGGTAATCTGACGCCGGAGCAGCGGGAGCGTTTGCTGAGCGTCGCGGGGCGCTGCCCGGTGAACAAAACGCTCCGCTCGGAGATCCGGATCGAGGAGCGCCTCATCGACTGAATGGCATGAGTTTTTCTACTAAGCCGAGGCAAGAATTAGAGGCCAGAGATTCCCAGATGTCCGACACACCTGATGACAAGCGCCAGCGCGTTCTGGTCGCTGATGACGACCAATCGATCCGGCAGCTGGTCTGCACGATCGTCAAACGCGAAGGGCTGATCGTCGACGCCGCGGCCGACGGCCTCGAAGCGATCGAGCAGATCAAGCAACACGACTACGCCGTGATCCTTCTCGATCTGATGATGCCGCGGCTCGATGGTTTCGGTGTCATCGCCTGGCTGAAAGAGAATCCGCCGACGGTCAAGCCGATCGTCCTCGTGGTCACGGCCTACGCCGACCAGCGATTCAAAGAAGTTGACTCCGATTTTGTCTCGGGCATTCTTCGGAAACCATTCGAAGTATCCGACATCGGCAATCTCGTTCGCCTTTGCGTGATCGGATTCAACGAAGTGCTCGACGAGAAACGCTGTCAAAGGATCGGGCCATCCGCGATTTCGCGCGGAGCAGCGAGGACGACGTTGAAGTTAGAAGTTAGAAGTTAGAAGTTAGAAGTTAGAAAATGTGAGATCACTTCACACTTCACACTTCTCACTTCTCACTTCACACTTCTCACTTCTCACTTCTCACTTCTAACTTCTAACTTCCCCAGTTCTCGATCCAGTACTGCAGGATGACGAGCGCCCAGAGCGGCTTGGCGTTGTTGGCACGGCCGGAGCGATGCGCGGCGATGAGCTCGCCGACGACGCGCTCATCGAGCAGCCCCTGCGATCGCAGCCGCTCCGGCGCGAGCAGACGATCGACCTCGGATCGCAATCCTTCGTTGAGCCAGCTCGCGATCGGGACGCTCAATCCGCGCTTGCGGCGATAGATCACATCCTTCGGCAGCCAGCGCTCGGCGGCTTTCTTTAGCACCCACTTCGTTTCGAAACGGCGGAGGCGCAGATCGGTCGGAAGCGAGAGCGCGAAGCGGGTGACGTCGCGGTCGAGAAATGGCGCACGCGCTTCGACCGACGAGAGCATCGTGGCGCGATCGACTTTCACGAGCAGATTGTCGCGGAGGTAGCTGCGATAGTCGAGCAGCATCGCGCCGGCGAGCGGATCGGCTGCCGGCGGCGCGGAGGGAAGCTCAGGCAAATCCTCATGGAGTTTGTAGACGTCCGGCGACAAGCCCGTACCGAACCACGCCAGATGCCTCTCGATCCACGGCTTCTCCGCATCCGACACGAAACGTTTGAGCAGAAACTCGAGCGTCACTTTTTTCGTCGATGACGGAACGCGCTGCACGGCACGCCGCAACATCGCGCGCACGAACGACGGCATCGCGTCGTACATCGGTGCGAGCTTGTGGCCGATGTAGGTCGGATAGCCGCCGAAAAGCTCGTCCGCTCCTTCACCGCTGAGGACGACCTTCACGTTCTGCCGCGCCGCACGCGCCAGGAGAAACGTCGGCAGGATCGCGGGATCGGCAAGCGGCTCGGCCACGCCCTTGACCACGCTCTGCAACGCTTCGAGCAGCGTCCGTGCGTCCGCCGGCACCGGCACATACCGAGTACGAATCCGCTTCGCCAACTCCTCTGCGACCGGACTCTCATCGTACGACTGCTCGGCGAATGCGGCCGAGTAGGTGTGCACCTTGTCGACGCCGATGTACTTCGCGGCGAGCGTGGCCAGGATCGAGGAGTCGAGCCCGCCGCTCGTGAAGACGCCGACGGGCACATCGGCCATCACCTGCTTTTCGACTGCGCGCTCGACCAGCCGCTGCGTTTCGGCAACCGCGTCGCGGCTCGAGATTTTCTCGATACGAAACGACTCCGCATCCCAATAGCGGACCGATTCCTGCCCACTCGGCGTGAAGCGGACGAACGTTCCTGCTTCTACACGGCGCACGTCGCGAAACGGCGTGCGCGGCTCGGGGATGTATCCGAGGCGCAAGTACTCACCGATGGCAACGGGGTCGAGCTCACGGGTGACGTCGGGATGCCGCAGCAGACATTGCAACTCCGACGCAAACACCACCTCGGCTCCTGACGCGCCGCCGACCTTCGCATAGAACAGCGGCTTCTCGCCCGCGCGATCGCGAGCGAGGATGAGCGTGTGCGTCCGCGCATCCCATATGGCCAGACCGAACATTCCATCGAGCTCCGGAATCGCCGCAACGCCACGCTCGAGGTAGAGCGGCAGGATCGTCTCGACATCCGAGTGCGAGCGGTACGGATAGTCGGGAAATCGCGCGCGAATCTCATGCGCGTTGTAGATCTCGCCGTTGCATTCGAGCCAGACCTGTGATCCCGGCGCGGCAAACGGCTGGTCGGCCCGTTCGTGCAGATCGATGATGCGCAGCCGCTCCGTGCCGATGACTGCATCTGGCCGCGTGAACTCCGCGTGACCGTCCGGCCCGCGATGCCGCAACGCAGCACCCATATAAGCAAGCACCTCGGGGTGGCGCAGCGCCGCACCGTCGGCGACCATTCCATAGATTCCGCACATCGCCCGCGACTATAGCAAGGCGCGGGCGGCATCTCTGCCTCAACGGCCTCCGTGCGCAGTTCGACGCTCGACTGGCTTGCCCGGGCACGTGTGCCTCACTGTCATCCTGAGCCGCCGACGCCGCCGCAAGATTCACAACCCTCGCACCGGCGGCGCATTCGGCGGCGAAGGACGGTCGAAGGGTCCACCGCTTCTGTGCCGCTGTTTCTTCCGTTCAGAATAAGGGGGTCCTTCGACGTCCTCCGCCGCCGATCTTCCTCAGATACAAACGTAGGGGAATCTTGCGGCGGCTCCGGCAGTCTCAGGATGAAAGCTTGGATGACAGCGTCGCTCGTCGTGGCCTATGTTCCTACCGCGCGTAGGCTACGTACCGCACGTCGCTGGCAACCACGCGCAATGCTCGCGCTGCCAACTGCGAGCGGTGCAGCGCATCGTTGGTGCGCACAATGTAGATTCGCGGCGTTGACGTATCGGCAAGCGCGCCATCGAGCCACGACACCGGTTTGATTGATGAACCTCCGGCAAAAACCGCGTAGTGGCGGATCAGATAGTTGCTCGTGAATTCTTCCGCGTCCGGAGTGACGACGATCATCGAGCGCTGGAAGTAGAACGTCATCGATCCGGTGAATGCCTCGACACCGACGATCTCGGTGCGCGGCGTCATCACCGGCCGCAGTTTCTCGACGAGCGACTGCTCGGAACGCCGCGCTCCGATCGCCTGCATGATGGGATTCGCAGTCAGGGGGATCGCGATCATCGGGATCGTCAGTCCGATCAGCGCCAGGTCGCGCCGTGAGACGAGACCCATCGCGCCACCGATCAGGAACGTCACGCCGATCGCGATCGCGGAGATCTTCGCCGCCTCGCCATACTCCTGCGGGATGTGGACGACGAACGGCGCGGCGATCAATGCGATCCCCAGGACGAGCAGTACGATGGCCGCGGCGCGCGAGCCGCTGCGCGCGTCACGCCAGATGCGCGCAACCAGCAACGCCAGCGGCGCCATCAGCGGCAGGATGTACTGTGGCCGCTTCGACTGCGAGATCGAGAAAAAGACGAAGGGAATCGAAATCCACAGCAACAGAAAAACCGTGAAACGCTCGCGGCGATCAATCGCCTTCGGGCTGCCCAGCAGCACGATCGACCACGGTAACGCGCCGCCGAGGAGGTACGGGATGAAGTACCACGGCGGGCCGGTGCGCTTGAGCGCCTTCGTGGCCAGCCGCTGCGCCGTCTCGGTGACGACGACGTAGTGGAGAAAGTCGGAGATCTCCCGCGAAACCGCCCACACCCACGGAGCCACCGCGACGATGAAGAGGGCCAATCCGCCCCACGACCAGAGCGCGCGAAAACGCTTCCGCCAGATCGCGTACGGAATCGCGACGAGCAGCGGCAACGCGATCGCGACCGGGCCCTTTGTGATCACGCCGAGTCCGATGCAGAGCCAGGCAAGCGCGGACCATTTGCGCGATTCCTCTTCGCAGGCGAGATAGAAAAAACCGGTGGCCATCGTGATGAAGAGCGCCAGCGCGCTGTCGAAAATCACAGTGCGCGAAAACGAGATTGCGAATGGCGTCGCCAGAAAAACGATCGGCGCGATTAGATCGGGGTGGGATGTTGCGGCACGATCCGGCGGCGCGGACCGTCGCATCAGCCACCAGAGAAACGCTGCGCTCGCCAGCGTGAAGAGAAGCGCCGGCAGACGCGCCGCCGTCGCCGTCGGCCCGAGCACTTCCATCGCCGCAGCCTCGGCGGCGAAATAGACGATCGGTTTGTCGAGATACGGCAGCCCATCGAGACGCGGCATGACGTAGTCATTCGTCGCCGCCATCTCGCGGCCGACTTCCGCGTTGCGTCCTTCGTCAGGATCAAGGAGCGGGAATCCGCCGAGGTGGATGGTGAGTGCGATGATGACGATGAGAAGCCACCAGCGGAGAAGTGAGGGTCCGGACAAGCGGGCGAAGGATACCAGCAGGTTTGCGAATGACGCTTCACGGCGGCGGGGACGCCGCCGAGCCAGCCGGCGGGACGCCAGCGCTCCGTTAGACTTGTTTACATGTCTCGACTGAGTGCCATTCTCCTCGCTGCGATTTGTTCGCTGGTTTTCGGGAGCCGGGTGTCGGGTGTCGAAAAGGTTACCCTCGCCCACTCCGACTCCCGACGCCCGATCCGCGCAATTGGCTCACACGCGATCGCTTCCCACATCCGCTTCCTCGCCAGCGAGGCCCTCGAAGGACGTGAGACCGGGACGCGCGGATTCGACGTGGCGGCGGAATACGTTCGCGCGCAGTTCGAGGCGATCGGATTGCAGCCGCTACGCGACGATTGGTTTCAGCGTTTCGCGCTTCGCGCGGCAGCTCTCGATGAAAAAGAGTCGTCGCTCACAATCGACGGCGTTCCGCTCGTCATCCGCAAAGACTTTTTGTTGCGGCCCGATTTTGCGCGCAGCGACGTTCGCGTGAATGCTTCGCTGGTGCTGGCCGGATTCGGCGTCACCGCACCGGAGCTGCATCACGACGACTATGCCGGCATCGACGCGCGCGGGAAGATCGTGGTCATGCTGAGTGGTGCGCCGAAATCGTTCCCCGCTGATCAACGCGCCTACTATTCGTCGTCTGACGTGAAGCGCCGCAACGCTGCAGCGCACGGCGCGGTTGGCATGCTGACGATCTCGACGACGACGGACGAGGCGCGCAACCCATTCGAGAAACGAGCGAAGCAAAGCGGCATCGTGGCGATGACATACCTCGACGCGAACGGCAAAACTGCCGACGTGATCGAGGCGATCGCCGGTGCGGCATCGTTGAGCAAACCGGCAGCGGAGCCACTCTTTTCGAACGCAGCGATGTCACTCGATCGAGTGCTCGCCGACGCCGAAAGCGGCACCGCACATTCGTTTCCGCTGGCTGGAACGGCATCGATCAAGACGGTGACGCCTTTTTCCGAAGTGCGCAGCGAGAACGTCATCGGTGTTCTGCGCGGCGGCGATGCCGCCCTTCGCGACGAGTACGTCGTCGTCTCCGCTCACCTCGATCACCTCGGCAATCATCCGCAGGCGGATGGCAGCGACGGTTTGTATAACGGCGCCTACGACAACGCCTCGGGCATCGCCTCGCTGATCGAGATCGCACGCGCGCTCGCCGCGGGCCCGCGACCCAAGCGCTCGGTGCTTTTCGTCGCGCTTACGGGCGAAGAAAAGGGCGAGCAGGGATCCGAATACTTCGTTCACTTCCCGCCCGTCCCGGTGCGTCAGATCGTCGCCGATGTGAACATGGATATGTTTCTGATGATCTATCCCGTCGCCGACCTCGTTCCGCTCGGCGGCGAGCATTCCACTCTCGGCGCGGCCGCGGCAGACGCAGCGCGTGGGAGCGGTTTCGACGTCAGTCCCGATCCCTATCCCGAAGAAGTACGCTTCATCCGCAGCGATCAGTACTCCTTCGTGAAAGCGGGCATCCCTGCGATTCATTTGAAGCCTGGCAACAGGAGCACCGATCCTTCGGTCGACGGCGCGAAGTTGACGCGCGACTGGCTGCGCAACGTCTACCACTCGCCGCGCGACGACATGTCGCAGCCGTTCGACTTTGCGTCGGGGGCGCGTTATGCGGAAACGAACCTGCGGCTGGTACGCGCGATCGCGAATGGCACACAACGGCCAGCGTGGACGAAGGGCGATTTCTTCGGAGAGAAGTTTGGTCGCGGCGGACGAAAGGCGACGATCACGTTGCAAAGACCATGAGCGAGCAGGAACGAGAGTCGCAGGCGGGACGCCTACGGGCCAGCCGGCGGGACGCCAGCGTTCCGCTTCGCGTGAATGATGTTCTTGGCAACGCTTTCGAGTTTGTGGAATCGCCTCGCCGCGTTGTCTCGCTCGTTCCGTCGTTGACGGAAACTCTGTTCGACCTCGGCGCTGGCGATGACGTTGTTGGCATCACCGACTTCTGTATCTTCCCCGAGGACATCGGCAAACCGCGCGTGGGCGGCACGAAGAATCCGCGCATCGACGCCATTCGTGCGCTGGCGCCGGATCTCGTCTACGTGAACCTCGAGGAGAATCTGGAGCATCACGCGAAGGCGATGGAAGAATTCGCGCCGGTGTTCGTGACGGAGCCGAAGACCGTCGATGATGTCGCCGCACTCATCGCCACGCTCGGAGCGATTCATCATCGCCACGATCGCGCGCAGGAACTGATCGCGCTCCTGCAGAACGAGCGTACGCGCGTCGCGGAATTCACGTTCGCCGTTCCCATCTGGAAGAAACCGTGGATGTGGTGCGGCGGCGACACGTACGTATCGAGCCTCGTCGAATCGATCGGCGGAACGAACGTGCTGCGCGATCAAACGCGCTATCCATCGCTCGATCTCGATGACGTGCTGGCACTCCGTCCGGATGTCGTTTTCCTTCCCGACGAACCGTACGAATTCACGGGCGACGACGCGGTGGAGATCAGCGGCCCGCGCATCGTCAGTCCCTTCCCCGGCCATCTCTTCACCTGGCACGGCACCCGAACCATCCTCGGCCTGCGATTTCTACACGAATGCTTCGTCTGATGCGCCACGCAGGTGAAAACGCATGAAAGCGAGAAGTTGCCGGATGATCTCGCGCGACATATCGAGGGTTCTCAATACTACGAATTACGGCCTCGGGGCTTCTTCCAGCGCACACTCTTACCCCTCGATGACCTCGGTGGCCCAGATGCGCATGGTCTCTTCGACCGAATCGAGCTGGCGGGTGAAGAAGTGATCGGCGCCGGCGATGATCATCGTCTCGGCATTGCGGACCTGCTGGCCGAGCGTTTCGAGTTTGGCGATGTCGCCGAATTCGTCCTGCGTTCCGTGCAGGATGAGCATCGGTTTCTCGCATGAACGGAGGTAGCCGAAGTCGTATTTGTTGACCGGCGTACCGATGAGAAAAACTGCGTCGACTGAGCTCATCTCGCAAGCCACTCGTGAAGCGACCCATGCACCGAAGGAGAACCCGCCGACGATGATCTTCGCGCCGGGATGCTTTTTCGTCAGCCAGTCGATGGCGGCGACGACGTCGGCCTGTTCTCCTTCGCCATCTTCGTGATGTCCTGCGCTGGCACCGGTGCCGCGGAAGTTGAAACGAAGCGTGGCCACGTTTGCCGCTTCCAGTCCGCGCGCGGCGCGGAAAACGACTTTGTTGTGCAACGTGCCACCGCCGAGGGGATGCGGATGGCAGACGACGCCGACGGCAGCGGGGTCCTGAAGATCGCGGTAGAGCGCTTCGAGTTTGCCGGCGCTCGAAAAGAGATCGATGTGGCGTAGTGGTTTCGGATTCACAGTGCGTCCGATGTCTCGCGAACCGGCGCGAGTTTGAGGAGGATACGATCGCCGTCGAGCCTTACATCATGCGTCGCGATCGTGAAGTCGCTGTTCCCCGGACAGAGGCCGGTCTTCACGTCAAATCCCCAGAGGTGCCAGGGACAGACGATCTCGTCGCCGATCAAGTCGCCTTCCGCAAGCGGTCCGCCGCGATGAGGACAGGTGTTGTCGGTGGCGAAGAATCCGCTCGATGTGTGGCAAACCGCGACCGCGCGATCCTCGATCGTGACGGCTTTGATCCGCCCGAGCGGCAGATCGTCAGCGCGGAGAACTTCGATAAATGCTTCGCTCATCGCAAGCGTCACTGAATCTTCCCGCGCATCGTTCGGTACGTCTTCCAATCGGGCTCTTTCTGCGCGATGTTGATCGCGATCGGATAGGGATGACCGGGGATGAGGCGATTGAGCGCGGCGGCGAACGCTTTCGGATCGGCCACGTACCAGAGCCACGTCCGTTCGCCGTTGCCGGTGACGATCATCATCAGGTATCCGATCCGGTCGCCCTGAATCGGATCGATCGCTGCTTCGAATTTCGCGATCTGCCCGACCACTTTCTCCGCCGGCATGCCGAGAGAATCAGGCGCGTACTTCCAATGCATCTCGATCGCATGGGCATAGCTGGCGGGCGATACCGCTACCGGGACCTGGTTGCGCACCTTGACCAGCAATCGTTTGTCTTTCGACGTCGTGAGCACCCAGCCGTTGTTCGCCGGCTTCGCCGCAATGGCCGGCGTCGCTTCAGCCGCAGAGAGCGCGCACGCAACCAGCGCCGCGCACATCGTGATTGCAATTCGTTTCATTCGGGAGATTCCTTTCATGAAAGCCAGACGGGATGTGGGACGCCACTGCGGCCGACGGCAGGCTCGCCATCCCAAACACCCGGGATGGACGTGCCGCAATCGGGGCACTTGCCGTCGATCAGGCGATACGACGTAACGCGAAAACCGACGCGGCCGATGACGACTCTATCGCAACCCGGGCAGTGCGTGCTCTCCAGATCGCCGACGGCGCCCGGAATGTTGCCCGGATAGATGAAGCGCAAGCCGGCGCGTTTGCCGATCTCGTAGCCGCGCAGTAGCTGGCGCACCGACGTGTTCGCGTTCTCGGTCATCTTGTAATCCTGATGAAACGCGGTGATGTGCCACGGGATGTCGACATCGACGCTGGCCAGAAACTCCGCCATCTTCGTGAGCTCATCATCGGAATCGTTGAAGCCGGGGACGACGAGCGTGACGACCTCGAGCCAGATGCCGCGCCGCTTGAGGCCGCGAATCGTATCGAGCACCGGCTGCAACGTGCCGCCGAGGTCGCGGTAGTGGGCGTCGGAGAAACCTTTGAGGTCGACCTTGTAGAGATCGACCCAGGGAGCGATGTAGTCGAGCACCTGGTCGGTACCGTTGCCGTTGGAGACGTACGAGCAGACCAGGCCTTCGCGCTTCGCTTCCTTGAAAATCTCGACGGCCCACTCGGATGTGATGAGCGGCTCGTTGTAGGTCGACGTGATCACTTTCGCGCCGTGTCGTTTGGCGAGCTTGATCAGATCCGCCGGCTCGATGTCAGTCGGCGAGGCGCCGGCGACGGGATCGCGCAACGCCTGCGATGTGACCCAGTTCTGACAGTAGCCGCAGTGATAATCGCATCCGAGCATGCCGAACGAGAGCGCAAGCGCGCCGGGATAGGCGTGAAAGAACGGCTTCTTCTCGATCGGATCGACCTGCAGCGCCGCGGCATATCCGCGCGGCACGCGCAGAATCCCATCCTCGTTGTAGCGGACTTTGCAGATTCCTTTCAGTCCGTTGAGAATCTTGCAGCGGTGGCCACACGCATAGCAGCGGACGGCGTTGTTTTCGAGCTTGTCGTAAAGCTCCGGCGCGCCTTCAGTGGTCCGTTGGGCGAGGATCTCGCCAAGAGCGCTCTGGCGTTCGGTGAGAGCAGGCATGTGTGGGAAAACGCGTGAGATCAGGCGCGTATTGCCGGAACGCGCTGCGCCGCGGTGTAGCACAGCCAGGCGAGGGCAGCCCCGGCAATGCCGTCGATGAGGTAATGCCACCCGGTCACGACCGAGCCGATGACGATGAAGAGCGTGAAGATGCCGAAGACGATGCCGCCCCATCGCGTCAGCCGCCGCATCCAGAGAAACACGAGAGTCTGGAAGCCGACGTGCAAGCTGGGAAACGCGGCAATTCCAAAAAACGTATTGAACGGCCGCTGTTCACCACGAAGCTGCGCCAGCACGGCGTTGTAGTTCGACATCAGCAGCCGCTGAAACGTCTGTGTGCGATCGAGCAGGTGCGACAGCGGGAGCCACACATCGGGGAAGCGATACGCCGGGCCCAGCGACGGCACGGCGACATAGAGCCATGCTCCGATGAGCCAGAGAAGCACGGTCGAGTTCATGAAGGCGATGCGCAACTTTTTTTCCGGTGCCGACGCGAAGTAGACGCCGGCGATCGTCAGTGTGGCAAAAAACACGTTCGCGTAGGTCCAATCGATCACACGCAAAACCGCCGGCGCGGAGAAGATCGTTACGAAGAGAACGTTTGGCGAGTAGCCGAAGAATATCGCTCGATCGATGTCCCAGAGCTGCTGGTCAAAGAGATGCGGATGCAGCAGCGGCATGAGCAGCTTGATCCAGGCGTAGGTGTGCATCCAAAGCCCGGAAAACAACGCCAGGCGAATCGTGTCGATGATCCAATCCTTCGATCGATACGTGGCCATCAGCTCGCGCGCTGTCCCGTTGCGCGCGGCGATGGCGAGACGGATGGCGATCCCGATCAGCGCCTGCACGAGAAAGAGTCCGGCGATCGACGGCACGATCGCGCCGAGCATCCGCAGCGGCATCGTGCTGATTCCCCCCAGCAGAAACAGCAGCAGCAGAAAGTTCGCGATCGTAAAGATCTCGAAGAAATAAGGGCGCCAGCCCGCGTCCGCTTTCACGGCATCATCGTACGTTGGAACGGGCGGCGGACGGCAGCGTCACCGAGTTGCTGGCGTGGGCGCCGCCGGGAGAAAGTACAACGCCACCGCGATGATCGCGTAGACCGCAAGCAGTTGGATTCCTTCGTACCAGTTCGTCTCGCCGTCCATGACCAGGTAGGCGAAGATCGCCACGCCCAGGACGACGGCCAGCATTTCGAAGGGGGTGAAGATCAAATCGAGCGGATGGCCGAGCGGGTAGGAAAAGAACACCAGCATCGGCGTGACGAAAAGCGCGATCTGCACGCTCGACTGCATCGAGATGTTGAGCGCGGTGTCCATCTGATTGCGCGCCGCAAGCAACACGGCCGTGGAGTGCTCCGCCGCGTTGCCGACGATGGCCAGCACCACGAAGCCGAGAAAGACTTCGTTCATCCCCCACGCTTTTCCCGCCTCGCCGACAGCTTTGACCAAGCCTTCCGCCACGACGCTCATCAGCACGCTGGCGAAGAGCAGCAGCCCGATCGCGCGCTTGACGCTCCATACCTTCTCATCCGCCATCTCGGGTGGTGCTGTCACCGCGCTCAATTGATCTTTGTGGGTTTTGAACGAGAAGACGAGGCCGAGGATGTAGACGACGATGAGGATGATGGCGGTGCCGATCGATACTGAATGAATGAGCTGCGGCTGATGCGCGGAGTGAACCGAGCGGAAAAAGAGTGCCGGTACGAGGAACGCCGCAACAGCCAGGATGAGCTGTCCCGCCTGCGACTCAGCGGCAAGCGCATTGAACTTCAAGGTCCGATGCTTCCAGCCGCCGGCCAGCATCGACAGACCGGCGACGAAGAGAAGATTGCCAACGATCGATCCCGCGAACGACGCCCGCACGACTCCCGGCAATCCAGCGCGGATGGCGAAGATGGCGATAACCATCTCCGCGAAGTTCCCGAACGTGGCGTTGAAGAGCGCGCCGTAGGTCGAGCCCATGCGGTGCGCGAGCTGTTCGGTGCTCAGCCCAATCCAAGCGGCCAGCGGCAACACCGCGCAGCAGGCAAAGACGAACTCCCAGACCAAACTGCCGTGCATGAACTGCAGGGCAATAGCGACGGGGATCGTGGCGTAGAGGAGCCAGGAGAGAACGCGCTTCATGTGGTTAACTCTATCGCGAGCGTGAACTCACCTGTCATCCTGAGCCGCCGAAGGACACGAAGTGCCGAAGGACGGTCGAAGGACCCCGTGATTCTTTGCGGGGGTTTTTCCGCCGCCCGCCCCGCACAGAATTAGGGGATTCTTCGACCGTCCTTCGCCGCGATGCCTGCCGGTTGTTAGAGTTGTGCCGGCGCGGCTTCGGCGGCTCAGAATGACAGCGTTTACTACCCGGAGGAATCACCAATGATCCGCAGCGAACCGTCTGACCACATCACAACCATCACACTCGACCGCCCCGAGAAGTTGAATGCGTTCAGCGGGACGATGCGCGAAGATCTCGTCGCAGCGCTGCGCGCCGCCGGCGACGATCCAACGTGCCGTGTCGTCGTCATCACCGGCGCCGGACGCGCGTTCTGCGCGGGTGGCGACGTCGACTACATGGCCGGTCTGCAGAAGGAAGGCGACGTCGCGCGCTTCCTCAAGCTGCTCGATGCGGGACGCGATGTCGTCACGCAGATCGCGGAGATGGCGAAGCCGGTCATCGCATCGGTCAATGGCATCGCCGCGGGCGCGGGCTGCAATCTGGCGTTGGCTTGCGACTACCGCATCGCGTCGGAGACGGCGATACTCGGCGAGACGTTTGTCCGCATCGGCTTGCAGCCCGATTGGGGCGGGACGTGGTTTCTGCCTCGGCTCGTCGGACCGGGCCGCGCGCTGGAAATGATGATGACGGGACGGATGGTCGATGCCGCCGAAGCGCTGGCGATCGGTCTGGTCGATCGCGTCGTCGCCGCAGAGGCCCTCGCCGATGAGACCACGAAGCTCGCGCGTGCCATCGCGCAAGGGCCGCCTCTGGCGATCGCCGGCATCAAGCGCGCGCTCGCAGCATCGCGCACGAATCCCTTACGCGCTCAGCTCGACCTCGAAGGCGAGCATCAGACGGAATCGTTCCGTTCGCGCGATGCGGGCGAAGGGATGGCCGCGTTCTTCGAGAAGCGGCCACCGAAGTTCGAAGGCAGATAGACGATCGGCCCGGCGCTGGCCGGGCCTTGCTTCCTACATGTCGTCGCTGCGATATTCGTGATCGTCGAAGAAGAACGCGAAGCCGCGGCCTTTCCGCTTCTCCATCGCCGTTCCGTCGACGGGACACTTGAAGGTGTCATCCTTCTTTTCGTCGGGAACGCGAAGCATCGTGTGGTCTTTGGGGCACACGAACCAGGTCTGGGCGCTTCTGTCGATGCGCGGCAGCATCTGCAGGCTCGGCGAAGAGAAATCCGTCCCGTCGATCATGATGCGTGGCTGATGCGCGGCCGTCCAGGTCCGCCATCCATCGCGGCCATCTTCGATACGGATGCCGTCGCCGGCGCGAACAACGGTTACCGTGCGCGCCTTTCCCGCACCTTCGATGCGCACCTCGACCGCGTCGCCGTTGCGCTTCACTGTAATGGTGTTGTCGCCATCCATCAGCGTCTTCGTCTCACCATCTTTCATCTCGGAAGGCGAGATCGTCAGGCGGCTTGGACTCCTCGTGATCGTCTCGCCGTATAGGACGACCGCGCCGGCCGTGAGCACCAACAATAGAACTGCGAAGATCGCGTAGCGTTTCATCGGGAACCCTCCTTGCCGGTTGGACGATGAGAATTTCCCGCGGTTACCTGAAGGATCGCAGTTGTAACAAAGGTTGGGGGTGGGGAGTAGGGTGTGGGGTGTAGGAGAAAAACAGTACTTTCCGTTTCGCGCGAAGCGCTTTGGACTGCGGTGGCGCCAGCCACCGCTTTCGAACGCGTCCTTGCTCGCGACGCATTGCGCGGAACCGAGGGAAGCAAAAGTTCACGGATGGTGCTGCCTTCGAGCGATTCAAAAGCGAAGCAGCGTAAACACAACCCTCACATCGCGGTGCGGGCGATGACCAGCGTCTGATCGTCCTTCTGCGCCGCTTCGCCCACAAACGCGTCGACCGCCTCGGCGATCGAATCGCGAAGGGCGCTCGCGGAAATCGTCGAGCGTAGCGCGAGAAGCTCTTCGAAGACTTCGTTCCCCCACTCGTCGCCAGCGACGTTCTCCGCTTCGTTGATGCCGTCGCTGTAGAGCACGACCGCCGAGCCGGCCGGAAAGGGGCGCGTCTGCGTCATGTACTTCGAGGTGCCGAGAATGCCGATCGGCAGTCCGTGGGAGCGCAATTGTTCGATGTGATCGCCGGTCAGGACGTAACAGGGATTGTGCCCCGCGTTCACGAACTGGATCGTCTCCGCTTCGGGATCGATCGTAACCATGATCATGGTGATGAACTTGTTCTCAGCGGACCAACTGTGGATGTGCCGATTGAGCTCCGTTGCGATATCGCCCAGTTCCCGCCCTTCGGCAAAAAGCAATTGCACGGCGGCGTGAAATGCGGAGACGAGCAACGCCGCAGGCATCGACTTGCCGGAGACGTCGGCGACGATCGTCGTCAGCGAGCCGTCGCGCTGGAAGAAGGCGTGATAGTCGCCGCCGACTTGCTTTGCAGGACGTGAAAGCGCGGCCAGCTCGATTCCTTCGACGGTCGGAATCGACTTCGGAAGAATGTCGCGCTGGATCGTGGCGGCGAGATCGAGCTCGCGCTGCATGGCCTGCTTCTCCAGCGCCTCTTTGTGCAGCCGCGCGTTCTCGAGGGCGATGGCGACCTGGTTGGCGAAGAGCGAGAGGAGGCGCAGCTCATTCGCTTCGAACGCGCCTACATCGCCCTCGCGCGTCTCGCGGTCGCCGGCGGCGAGAACACCGATGACGGCGTTGTTGCCTTTGATCGGGACGGCGACCGTAGCGATGCAGCCGGGGAAAATGCACTCCGAAGCGTCTTCGAATGTGAGAGCCTCACCGGCGGCGACGACGCGGTCGGTGATCTCGTCATCGAGAAAATCGGAGCGGGTGTCGCCGAAGGAACGATAGACGCGGAACTTGTCGCCGTCGCGCAGGAAAAGAGCGGCGCGGCGGGCGTTGATGAGCGAGATCATCCGGAAGAGGATCTCGTCGGCGAGGGCGTCGATGTTGAGCGTGCCGGCGATGGAGAGGCCGATGTCGTAGAGCGACTCCAGCTCCCAGAGCCGGTACTTGAGCTGGAAATCGCCCTCGCGCATCTCCTGGGCCATGCGGTGGTTGCTCAAGACCGAACCGGCAAAGGTGCCGGCGGCGTGCAGCATCTGCAGATCCTCATCCGAGGCGGCGTCGCCGTTGAGGGCGATGATGCCGAAGTGATCGCGAATCGTGCGGATGGGGATGAGATGCCGCGGTTCCGGATCGAGGAGAAAGGCCTCGATCTCTTCGGATTCGATCAGGTCCGGGGCAATGCAGGCGTCGGACTTCGCGACCAGGCGCAGCACCGGTCCGCGTCCGTCGCGAAGGTAGACCGCGCTGACGTCATACGGCGTGTGCTTCGTGAACGCGTCGACGATCAGCGTGCCATGCGCGGAGAGCGCGGCGCGTTCGAGTTGCTGCAGGTCGTGTAGAAACTCCGCGAACTGGTGGACTAGGGGTGACATGCGGGAGACGGAAGGATAGCAGTTACGGAACGCACGCCGGCCTACCTTACAACCCCAGCTCCTTGATCGCCGTCTCCTCGTTGTCGAAGATCCTCGCGTAATTCGCAAGACCCATGATCTGGAAGGTCTTGTGGATGACGGGAGTGAGGCAACAGAAGGCGATGCTGCCGCCCTTGTCGATCATCTTCTCGATGATCTCGATGAGGATGCTGATGCCGATGGAGTTGACGATTTTCGTATCGCGAAGGTTGAGCAGGAGCGTGCGCACGTTGTCGTCCATCAACTCGTAGGCACGATTGGCGATCTCTTCGCCTCCTACGTTGTTGATGTAGCCCTTCGTGTAGAGCACCGCTCCGTTGGGCTTGCGGTCGACCGCGACTCTGAGCTCTTCAGTCATGATTCTTTCTTCTCGTGTTTGACCATGTGGATTGTGGTTCCCCCGCCCGAAGAGGTGGAGATGCTCACCTCGTCCATGTGCGCCTCGATCAGTTGCAACCCTCTTCCGCGTTTATGAGTCGCGCCCACCGCGGGGCGGCGCGAACGGGCCTCGTCAGGATCGAATCCGCGGCCGTGATCGGTGATCCAGACATCGATCCTGCTGTCGTCGCCCTGGGAGGTACCGACGAATCTTAAATAGATGCGGTTATCTTCGCAACCGGAGTGCTCGCGAGCGTTGATACAGGCCTCGATGATCGCATGAGTCATCTCATCGATTTTCTCGGAGCTCATTCCCATCTCGCGGGCGAGGTTTCCGGCCGCGCGTGCGGCGGCGATCTCGATATCCGCGACCATGGGAAGGGTCAGCTCCATCTGCCGCTCGGCGGTTGTGGTCATTTCACGGGGATCCTGACGAATCTCTTCAAAAGGAGAGAAGCAATGCCGCCGCCGACTTGATCCAGTCCGGGATGCCGCCCAACTGATTGATGGCAAGCAGTGCGAACGTGTTGACCGCCAGCAGCATGGGAAGCGCGTATTGAACGGAGATGGCGTTGCTGCGAGTCTGGGCGATGCTTTTCATGGTGTCCCCCCTCGAGTGTCGGGAACCACCATGAGCAACGCGACTGCCACGCCCGTTTCGCCTTCTTCAATCTCTCTAAGCCTCTGATGCCGCGAAGTTTACACGAGAATATGACGGAATTGTCACGGAGTGAGCAGTTGTGGCTAATTGCCACAGTGGCAAGGTTTCAAACTTTTTATTACTCATAACTATCACTAATATATACATCTTATCAATGAATGTCCCAGGATTCCACATCTGGTCTTAATTGGGACAGTGCCTCTCGCATCCGATACAACGTCTTTCGGTCCACCCCCAGGATTCGTGCCGCCTTCGACACATTTCCCTTCGTATGCGCGAGCACGCGCGCCACGTAACGCCGCTCCAGATCACTGAGCGAAGGAAAGTCGGTCATCAACTCCACGCCGCCGGAACCCACAGCCGACTCCGGAAGTGCCAGATCGCCGGGATCGATTACCGGATCGGTCGTCAGCGCCAGCGACCCTTCGATCAGATTCTCCAGCTCCCGGACGTTCCCGGGGAACGGATAGCGCATCACCTTCTGCAACGCTTCCTGCGTGATCCGCACATCGTGCAGACCCTCGCGCTTGCCGTACTTGTCGAGAAAGAAGCGCACGAGTTTGGGGATGTCTTCTTTCCGGTCGCGCAGCGGTGGCAGCACGATCTCGACGACTTTGAGGCGATAGTAAAGATCGTTACGGAACTCGGTCCTCTCGATCATCTGTTCGAGATCGCGATGCGTCGCGGAGAGAATACGGACATCGATCGGGATCCTGCGCCGGCCGCCGAGCTTCTCCACTTCGCGCTCCTGCAGCACGCGCAGCAGCTTGGCCTGCAGCGCCAGTGGAATGTCGCCGACCTCGTCGAGAAAAATCGTCCCGCCCCTGGCCAGCTCGAACTTTCCCGGGCGGGCATCGACACCGGTGGCCACACCGCGCTCGATCCCGAAGAGCTCCGATTCCAGCAGCGTCTCCGGAAGTGCCGCGCAGTTGATGGCCACGAACGGACCATCTTTGCGCGGCGAGTTGCCGTGAATCAGCCGCGCCACCATCTCCTTGCCGGTGCCCGACTCGCCGCGAATCAGCACGCTG
The DNA here is from genome assembly GCA_034665065.1 of Thermoanaerobaculia bacterium. GTDB lineage: Bacteria > Acidobacteriota > Thermoanaerobaculia > Gp7-AA8 > Gp7-AA8 > JADGNZ01. The sequence continues at coordinate 34,663 of JAXDGL010000019.1, forward strand.
GCCTGCGAGTCGGCCACGCGCGCGACCAGATCGATGACGCGTTGCATCTTCGGCGAGTCGCCGATCATCAGCCGGTCGCTGTAGTCGCGCAGCATGCGCTGCTTGAGATTGCGGTTCTCATCCTCGAGCGTCTCCCGCAGTACGGAGAGTTTGTGAAAGTTGCGCGCGTTGTCGATCGCCGCGCCGCCGATGGCCGCCAGCGAGACCATGAAGCGGAGGTCGTCCTCGACGAAGCTCCCGCTCTTCGCACCCCGCTCCTCTTTTCCTCCGACGCCGATCATGCCGATGATCGTCTCGCCGGAGATCATCGGCGCCAGGAGCAAGTCCTTGACCGTGCCGCCGAGAAACTTCGAGACGGTGACGGACATCGGCTCGCGCGACGCCAGAATCTGCTTCACGGGCGGCTCCGCCAGAATCGCATTTGCCGGCGTCGGAATCTCCAGCTCGAACGTGAAGATCTGCTGCACGTTGAGTTTTTCGTCGAGCGAGAAGACGAATCCCGCCATCGCGTCGAGGACCGCGACGGCGCGATGCATCAACTCTTCGATCAGCTCCCCTTCCGGCCGCAGGGTGTTCAGAGCGCGGCCGACGTCGTAGAGCGCCTCCAGTTGGAGGAGTTTGCGTCGGAGCTCGAAGTTGGATTGTTGTGGCATTTGGCTCTTAGCTGTTAGCTGTTAGGGGTCGTCGGGTGTCGGGTGTGTCGGGAAAACATACAACGTTAGTCCTAACAGCTAATAGCTAAGAGGCTAAGAGCTAATCCTTCCCCATCGCCTTTCTGCATTCACCGAGGAGAAACTCGCAGTTCCAGGTTGCGAAAAACGACTTATCCATCTCGTAGATCCTTACGAACAACGGCGCCGCTTCGTCGAACCGTCCACGCTTCATCTCCGTCCGCGCCAGAAAATAGAGCGAGCGGATCGTCTGTGGCTCCCCCTCCTTCTTCTCCGCGATGGCCCTGAACCCCGCCTCCGCCTCCGCAAACTGCCGGCGCTGATACGCGCAGAGTGCTTTGCCGTAATCGTCCGCGGCCCCGCAGGTGGTTGGAGGCTTCGCGTTCGCGGTGGTGGCGATGGCGAGGAGAAGAAACAGGGCGTAACGCACAGCCGCTAGTTTAGAACCATTTCACTCCACTCCGCGCCTCCGCGTCTCCGCGTGAACCCGTCTCCCTTTCATCGAATACCACGAACCGAAATACACTCCATTCCGATGAACCTAGGCATCATCGGCAGCGGCCGCGCCGCATGGGCCTTCGCCTCGACCTGGAAACGCATCGGATGGCCGCTCGCCGGCATCGCCACGCGCGGCGCGGAATGGGCAATCGCGCCGCGGAAGACGATCGCCGAACTGGCAGCGGCGAGCGACGTCCTCCTCGTCGCCGTCAGTGACCGCGCCATCGTCGAGGTCGCAGCCTCGATTCCTGAAACAAACGCCATCATCGTCCATCCGAGCGGCGCGCTCCCGTCGCTGCGAGGCGGCTTTTCGCTGCATCCGCTGAAGTCGCTCCCGCCGGTTGGAGAGCCGTCGGACCTGGCCGGCACGCTTCTCGTGTTCGAAGGCGCGCATCGTGAAATCGCCGAGCGGATCGCCGTCGGCGCCGGCGCGCGCTTCGCCGAGATTTCGCCAGAATCGAAAACGCGTTATCACGCCGCGGCGGTCTTCGGATCGAACTACATCGCCGCGCTTCTCGACATCGCCGAAGAGCTGATCGGCATCGAGAACGTGCGCGGCGATCTGGCCGCGCTGGCCCGCTCCGCGATCGACAACTGGCTCGCGCATGAAGATCGTCAGCGCTTCACCGGACCGGCCGTCCGCGCCGAGTCGGAAGTCATCCAGCGCCACATCGAAGCACTCGCTGACAGGCCCGAGCTCGCCGAGGTGTACCGGCTGCTCGCGGCGCGCATTGTTGCGGCTGCAAAGTAGCGGGTGCTACCATCGATCCCCTTTCGATCGGAGCCTCGCCCGAATGGTCTTCTTCAATTACGCGACGATGCAGATGGCGGCGAAGATCGTTTACTACGGTCCGGGCCTCTGTGGGAAGACGACCAATCTTCATCACATCTACGCCAAGACGTCGCCGCAAAGCCGCGGCGAGATGGTCAGTCTGGAGACCGAGACCGACCGCACGCTCTTCTTCGATCTCCTGCCGATCGACGTCGGCGTCATCGGTGGTTTCAAGACACGCCTCCAGCTCTACACGATTCCGGGACAGGTCTTCTACAACACCACGCGCAAGCTCGTGCTCAAGGGAGTCGACGGTCTCGTCTTCGTCGCCGACTCGCAGGTGGCGATGCTCGATGCCAATCTGGAGAGCTTCAAGAACCTGCGCGAGAACCTCGGCGAGATCGGACTTTCGGTCGATGAGATCCCGCTCGTCCTGCAGATCAACAAGCGCGATCTTCCCAACATCGCGCCCGTCGAGACGGTCGTCGATGTCATCGACCCGGAGCACAAGTACGACTGGGTCGAAGCGGTTGCCTCGCGCGGTGACGGAGTCTTCGAGACGCTGAAAGTGATCTCGAAGCTGACGCTGCGGACGTTGCGCCGCCGTATGACCGGCGAGGAGCCGGTGCGCGCCACAGCACGCAAGCCGGCTGACTCGGCGAGCTTCCGCGTTCGCGACGAGAACGCAACAGCCGCAGCGACGATCGCCGCGCCGGCGAAGCCGAAGTCGAAAGTATCGACCGCTCCGATTCCGGCGTTCGGCGCGACAAGCGCGCCGCAAACAGCGGCGCCGAAAGCTGCTGCGGGGCCGGTAGCCACGCCGCCGTCCCCGATCGCCGAGCCGATCGCGGATCTCGAACCGATCGAAGAGCTCTCCGCCGACGATGAGGTCATCGCCGAGATCCCGCCGATCGCTGAGACCGCGCGCGCCCAACCGCCCGCTGCACCGGCGCCTGAAATCGCGCCGCGTCCCTACGAACCGCCGGCGGCTGCACTGGAGCCGGAGATCGACTTCGGCCAGTCCGAAAAGCAGTCCAAAGGGGCGCCCGACGTCAAACATGTCAAAGTCCGCTCGTCGGTCGACATCATGGCCGAGCTCGAATCGCTTCGAAAACGCGCCACGCAGTCCTCACCGAAGCCGGCATCGAAGAAAGAAGTATCGCCGCTCGACGCGCTGCGCCATCCGCCAAAACCGAAGCGCGACATCCACCGCACCGTGACTCTTCCGACGCCGGCCGGAACCCTGCCGAAGTCAAAACGGCTGCGAGTTACGGTATCCTTTGAAAACGACGGAGGCGTCGTGCAGTCGCAGGAAGAATCGATCGACCTCGGCGACACCGGCGACGTGCAATCGCTGTCAGTCAATCTGAAGTTCGAAGATCTCTAACGAACGGGGCGGGAGGGTGTCGTGATGATGACGAAAAGGGCCGTCGTGCTGCTGCTGGCTCTCTACGCCGTCGCCTGCTCCACCGCTCCTGCGCCGGCTCCGAAATCCATTTCCGCTCTGGCGCCGAAACCTGCGGCAAGCAAAGCAGCGGTCTCGCCATCTCCGGCAAAACTCCAGACCGATGAGTATCTCCGCGCGCTCGAAGCGGCGTATGGCGAGATCGTCAAACGCGAAGGAAAGCCGGTTAGCGCGCCGAAGGTCGACGTCGAAGCCCTCGTCTCGATGCCGATCCCGGAGCACGACACGATCCGCGGCGCGCTGCAATACTTCACGACCGATCTCCGTCCGAGCATTCAGGAGTCGCTCCTCCGCTCGGCGAAATACGAGAAGCTGATCAACAAAGCGCTCGATGACAACAATCTGCCGCGCGGACTGGCGTATCTGCCCGTGATCGAAAGCGCATACGTGCCGACGCTCACGTCGCGCGCGGGCGCGCACGGCATCTGGCAGTTCATGCCGGAGACGGCGCGCGACTACGGCATGCGCGTCGACTGGTGGGTCGATGAGCGTGCCGATCCCGAGCGATCGACGCTCGCGGCGGCGGCGTACCTCAAGGATCTCTACCATCAGTTCAACGACTGGCCGCTGGCGCTGGCCGCGTACAACGCAGGCCCGGGCCGCATCCGCCGCGCCATGGAAGCCACCGGCGCCACGACATTCTGGGAATTGCTCGACAACGCCGCGGTGCCGAAGGAGACGCGCGGCTACGTGCCGACGTTCTTCGCCACACTGACGATCGCCAGCGATCCAGCCACGTATGGCTTTCGCCGCGCGCAGCCGAGCGATTCCGAGAACAAGCCGGTCGAGATCGAAGGTCCGCTATCGCTTCACTATCTCGCCGCGGCGGCCCACATCGATGAACGTCTTTTGCGCGATCTGAATCCGGCGCTCCGCCACGGCATCGTGCCTCCAGGCAAAGCGACTGTTCATGTCCCTGCAAAGGCAGCGGACGCGATCATCGCAAAAGCATCGACGTTAAAGAACGAAGATGCGAACGTCTCCGTCTGCTCGTTCACGCTTCGCGAAGGCCAATCGTTGCAACGGCTCGCCCGCGCCATCGGTTCGGACGTCGATACGCTCCTGGCGATGAATCACCTCCGATCCGCTGACGACGTTGGTGAAGGCGATTCACTCTACCTTCCGGTGCGCGCGCGCGAGCTGGGAGCGCTCCTCAATCGCAGCGAGGCGTACTACGCGGTGAAGAAAGGCGACACGTATTACTCGATCGCAAAAAGCCATCATCTGTCAGTCGAAGAACTACTGGCGATCAACGAGCTCGATTCCGATCACATGCTCCACCCGGGCGAGCGGCTGCGCGTCACGGCAACCCGCGCGATGAGCGCGGGAGGGATGTAGAGACGACTCCCGCGCACGCAACATGCACACGATGCGTTTGTTATGGCAAGAGGATTCGAAAGCAAGTCTGTTGAGTCGAACCGGCAGGACATTGAAGACGATCGCGCGGCTCGTGGCAGCGGCAAACGCATCGACATTCACGAGATCGAGCGCCGCCAGAAACGCGAAGGGCTGGAGCTCTCGCGCCGGCGCGTGGTGACCGAGATGGAATCGACCGCGAACGACCGCCGCCGCGAGTCGCTGCGCGCCGCGCTCGCGCATCTCGACAACGAACTGGAGAAGCTGAGCTGACCAGCGTCGCCCTATGATCCGCTTCTCCCTCCGCGGGCATCATCTCCGCGTCCTCCGCGTCTCCGCGTGAAACGGTTTTGACTCTCTCACATCTAACTCCCTTCCGCAGCGGCAACCAGTAAGATACAAACACCATGCGCCGCCTACTTCCGATCCTCCTCCTCACTCTTGTCGTGACGCAGGCAAACGCGCAGTGGCCGCAGATCGGCGCCAACCCGGGGCATACCGGGAGTGTCAAGGTGTCCGCGCAGCCGCTGCTGCACCTCTTTTCCGACATCGTCTACGAGCCGTTCATTGCACAGGAGCAGGCAGCCGGGTCCGGTGCTCCCCACTATCAAGTCCCGCTCGTCGACGGCGACGATGTGTTCATGGAGTTCAAGTCGGGCACGTACACAACGCCCGCGCACTGGGAGACGCAAGTCTGGAGCATCCACGACCTGCGCTGGATTAACGGCGCGCTTGCAGACCAGTGGACCGCACTGAGCGACTGGAAACCGGTGCCAGCCGGCGGCCCTGCTGTCTTCGAACCTGTGTTCCATTCCATACTCGCCAACGGTTTCGTCTACATGCCGGCTTCGGGTGGCACTCTTCTGCAGATCGACCGCAACGACGGCCACGTGGTCCGGCGCATCAATCCGTTCGCATCGATCGATCCGAATGTCTATGTCTCCGGTGCTCCCGCAGCCGACGCGGCCGGCAACATCTACTACGGCGCGTTTTCGCTCGATGGGAGCAATCCATGGGGAAAGGACATCACAGGCGCATGGCTGGTGCGCGTGCGGCCGGACGGAAGCGCGACGAAGACCGAGTTCGCCTCACTCGTGCCGAACGCTCCGAAACCATCTGACCAATGCACAATCTCGTTCCCGAGGACGGAACCCCGTCCCTTGCCACCTTCACCGACCGCGATTGCGCCGACGAGCCCGTGCGGTTCGGTGCGTCCCGGCCTCAACGCGGCTCCGGCCATCGCCGCCGACGGCACGATCTACCTCGCCGGCCGTGCGAACTTCAATTCCGGCTATTCGTTTATCGTCGCGGTCAACGCCGACCTCACGCCGAAGTGGAGCGCGCCGATGCGCAACATCTTCAATGACGGCTGCGGCGTACTCGTCTCTACCTGCCGCGCTGGTACAACCGTCGGCGTCGATCCGAACGACAACCAATTGCCTTCGGCGCGAGTCATCGACGATTCCACATCGTCGCCCGTCAGCCTTCCTGACGGATCCATTCTCTACGGCTCCTACACCGGCTACAACGGCGCGCGGGGGCACCTGGTCCATTTCTCCGCCTCGGGCGCATTTCTGGGCTCGTACGATTTCGGTTGGGACACGACTCCGGCGATCTGGGAGCACGGCGGCACATACTCGATCGTGATGAAGGAGAATTTCTATCTGCCGCCCGAGGCGTACTTCATCACGCAGCTCGATCCGAACCTGAAGAAAGAGTGGCAGTTCAAAAGCACGAACACGCAGTCGTGCGGCCGCGGACCCGACGGGAAGGTGACATGCGTCATTGACCAACTGGACGGTTTCGAGTGGTGCGTAAACGCGCCGGCGATCGATATCCGCGGTACGGTCTACGCGAACAGCGAAGACGGAAACCTCTACGCCATCGGACAAGGCGGGGTCGTTCAGGAGAAGATCTTTCTCCAACTCGCCCTCGGCGCCGGCTACACACCCGTGTCGATCGGTCCCGACGGAAAGATTTATGCGCAGAATGCGGGACATCTCTTCGCCGTCGGAGGCTCGCGTGCACGAGTGCGGGCGGTGCGGCGGTGAACGCAGCCGCTTGGTCACGGACAACTGATGCATTCTTGATCGTGTCTATGCTATAAATAACTACGTGAACCCGCTCCGCACCGCGTTTGTTGTCATTCTCACCGCCCTCTCCGCACACGCAGCGGTCCGCGTCACCCCTGAAGTAGCCGTCGCCAATCCAGTCCCGGCCCCGCAGGAAGGGGAGCAATACCCTGGGATGATGGCCACCGACGGCGACCAATTCTTCAACTTCTGGAGCGGGAGCACGGGCCTGAATGTGGCGCACGTTGGTGCTGACGGACAGGTTGTGTCGCGGTTCACGGTGCCGGAAAGCGGAGCAGCATTGAACATCTCCGCGGTCTGGACCGGCTCGGTCTATCTGGCATCATGGAACGCCTCTTTTCAGGACCTCGTCGTTGCGACCTTTTCGAGGGAAGGCAATCTACGGTCCGGGCCAACCGCCGTGGCGCACTATGCGACGACGCGCACGGGCGCACTCGCCAGCAACGGCCGCGGCGCGCTGCTGCTCTATACCATCCAGGGCAGCGATGTGAGAGGTACGCTATTCAATGCGGATGGATCGCCGATCCAGACCGCCATTCCGATTCCCGCCTACGGGATCGCAACGAACCTCGTTGACATCGTGCCGTTCGCAGCGAGTGACGGCGACGAATACGCGGTCGTGTGGCGCACGGGCGAGCAAATCCCGATCGTAGCCACTGCCACGGGGAGCGTCACCACACAGAGCATTCCCCCGCCCTTGCGCGAATTGATGCACGACTTCTATCTGCTTCGCGTCGGCGATGACGGGGCCGTAATCGGCGCCCCGATCAAGCTCGGACGCGTGGAACAGACGGGAAATTACGGTGTCGCATTCGGCGGCGGGGTCTATGCCCTCGTGGCAAATGAAAGTCACCTCATTAAACCAGGTCAGACGCAGCCACGGCTTGTCCGCTTCATTGTCGGTGCGCGCAACAACGCGGTCACACGGCTGCCGACGATCGATATCGATGGCGGGCCTTCCTCCGTCTACTGGAGCGGCAACAGCTTCATCGCGTACTGGATGCAGTATTTGACGTCGGCGTTCGTACTGAAAACTCTGCCGTTTCGTGGCGATGCCGAGGCGACTGCGCCGGAACCGCGGACATCTCTCGATGGCACACCCGCGGCATTGACTGTTGCATTCGCGTCGAATGGCCGCAACGCGTTCGGAGCATGGATCCAGAACACGACACCGACCAACGGACTAGGCTCCGCAATCTACGGTGCGCTCTTCGACGTCAATGCGACGGCAGCAGCGAGCGGCGCACCGCGTCTCCTCTCCGTCGGCTGGTCGCGTCAGGTCCTGCCGGCAGTCGCGACCTCGGGAACGGATTCGCTCGTCATCTGGATGGACGAAAGCACTGGCTATGAAAGTGGCCGGCTCCTTGGCGCGCGCGTCGCCGCAAGCGGCGCCGTCATCGATACCACACCGTTCGAGATTGCCACCTCCGTGTCGCAATACAACACACCTCGAGTCGTCTTCGCAGGGAACGCGTATTTCGCCGTGTGGGGCGAGTTGAACGCGAAAGATTCGTCGCGCTCGATCGTGGCCCGGACCATTGGAAGAGATGCTTCCCTCGGTGCGCGGATCTTCCTCGGCGATGGCAACGGCCTGACTGCCGCGTCAAACGGAACGACGATTCTGGTTGTTGTCAACAACAGCCACCTCTCCGGCTATCGCTTCGACGCGCTCGGACATCCGATCGATACCACTCCGCTCGTCATCGCGGATTCCTATCGTCTCGGGCCGGTCGTGGCCTCGAACGGCACCGATTTCTTCGTGGCCTGGAACGAAGGAAGTGACTACTGGCAGTGGCCGAGTGCCAACAGGATCGACGTCCTCGGCAAGCGCGTGTCCGCCTCCGGCTCCGTCGAGGCCGCAGCGCTACCGATTGCCACCGGTCCGAGCGATCAGATCCTTGCCGCCGTCGCGAGCGACGGCCGCGACTACCTGATCGCGTACCTGATCGAGGACTATCCACATTCGGTTGTCGCCGCCAAGCGGGTGCTGCAGGTGGGACAACTCGATGGTGCAGCCGGAACTGACGACGGGGCCGTGATCCTGCGCGACGCGAGCGCCTACGACCGCGATCGCACATCGTTCGCACTGACGGGCGAGGCCAGCGGCTACTGGTGCGCGTTCAATCAAACGTTGGAAAGCAGCGCGATCCTGCGATTGGATCCGCGCGGAAATCCCGTCTCAGCTCCGATCTCCTTCGGCGGCTCATGGTCCTGGCCCGCGCTCGTCCCAACGATAGGACAAGGGATGCGCATCGCATACACGCGAACCGTCTCCGACGGCGCATACGCGGGTGCACGGCGCGTTTTCGTCCGCTCCGCAGGCGAGCCACCGACACCGCGATCCCGAGCAGCCCGTTAATTCTCGCTCGATTGATTCGTCACCTCGATGGCCGCAGGGCGGCCGCCGGAACCGACTCGCCAAAGAGAAAGCCCCCACTTCTCCGCATCCTTGCTCGCGCGATGCTTTTGTTATGGCAAGAGGATTCGAAAGGAAGTCTGTTGAGTCAGACCGTCAGGACATCGAAGACGCCCGCACGGCGCGCGGAAGCGGAACGCGCGTCGACATTCACGAGATCGAGCGCCGTCAGAAACGCGAAGGGCCGGAGCTCTCGCGCAGAAGAGTCGTGACCGAGATGGAATCGACAGCGAATGACCGCCGACGCGAGTCGCTTTGCGCGCCGCCCTCGCGCACCTCGACAAAGAATTGTCGAAGCTGGGTTGAATGCCGCGCGGCAGTGATCAGTTGGATCAGCGCTCGCCGGTTGATAGTTGCGCTCCCCGCCGGAAAGAGGTAAACCCTTTTCCCGTGAAGTCGCTACGAAACGCATTGCTGGTCTTCTTCGTCACCGTCTGCGCGAGGGCTGCGATTCTCATCACCCCGGAGCAGGCAGTCGGCGCTCCGGTGCCAGCGCCGCAGGGGGGTATTCAGTATCCGAATGCTGTGGCCAGCGACGGGGAGGGGTTTTTGGTCTTCTGGTCCAACGGTGCTGGAGTGAACGTGGCGCATGTGGGGGCTGACGGCCAACGTCTATCATCGCGTCTTGCTGTTCCTGTCGTCACGTTCAATTCGATCGCCAAAGGGATTTCCGTAAGCTGGACCGGTTCAGTCTACCTCGCGTCGTGGGACGCGGATGAAGGCGAGAGTCAGCGTGCGGTCTTTGCGGCGTGCTTCTCGCGGGGCGGCGAGATGCTGTCGGGGCCGGTCCGCATCGCGTCCGGCGCCACGAAAAGCGGTGCGCTCGCCAGCAACGGACGCCGCTCCTTGCTGTTCTACCACGGCGGCGGGTCCGTGAACGCCGCGCTGTTCGATGCGGCCGGTGTGCTGATTCAACGCGGCGTACCGATTCCGGCATCATCCGTGCCGGTTGTCGCCATCGATGGAAATGAGTTCGGCCTCGTCTGGACGACTTCGGAGCTCGTGCCGCTCATCCTGGAGGGCCAGACCTTCCATGAATACAAGTACGACTTCCATTTTCTCCGTGTCAGCGACGGCGGCACCGTCCTCGCTCCTCAGGTGGAGCTGGGCCGCACCGATCTGGTTTTGGACGGGTTGGGCATCGCATCCGGGAATGGTCTGTACGCGATCGCGACGATCGAAAGGCATCTCGTCAAGATCGGAGAGGAGCATCCACGGCTGGTCCGTTTCGTCGTGGATCCACACGCAGGCTCCGGCACGCGCCTGCCGCTGATCGACGAGAGCGGCGGAAAACCGGGCACATTCGCCAGCGCCTCTGTCATGTTTACCGGCGGCCAGTTCGTCGCATACCTGATGAAGTACTCGTCAGCGTCGTCGTTCCTGGTTGATACCGTGCCGTTCGGCGGCGCCGCCGAGGATGTCGCGGCGCAGCCAGCAACGGTCTTCCAAGGTGCAGTCCTTACGTCATCCACAATCGGATTCGCATCGAATGGACGGAATACGTTCGGAGTGTTTACGCAGTACTCGTCGATCTACGGCGCGCTGTTCGACGTAACCGCATCGACGCTCGCGGACACGGAAGGAGCGCGTATCCTCTCGGTTGGCTGGTCAAGGCAGGTCGATCCGGCCATCGCAGTATCCGGAACCGATTCGCTGGCCATCTGGATCAGTAACGAAGGCACTGGGGCGCCCTTCCGGCTCCTCGGCGCGCGCCTCGACGCGAGCGGTGCGCTCATCGATCGGACGCCATTCGAGATCGCGCCTTCGGTTGCAAACGACCCTCCCAGCGTGGTTTTCACAGGAAAGGTTTATCTCGTTGCGTGGACTGAGGTGGGGGCTTCCGCGAACGTGGTTGTGCGGAGCGTTGGGCGCGATGCTGCACTCGGTCCGCGAGTGACACTCGGCGCGGGAGGCGGAACCGCCGCCGCATCGAACGGCACACTGACTCTGGTGGTGTTCCGTAACGCTGGAGGGACAGGGATCGCGGGACATCGCTTCGACGCACTCGGGCAGGAGATCGACACGAGTCCACTCGTGATTGCGGCTGGTGGCGAGTACCAACCGCCCCCCCTCAAAGTGGCCTCGAACGGGAACGATTTTCTCGTCGCCTGGAACAAAGGAAACGACTATTGGCAGTGGGGCGCTCCCGACATGATCGACGTCTACAGCAAACGGGTCTCGGCTACCGGCGTCGTTGACGCGGTTGCGCTCTCGATTGCGACCGGCCCCGCGGACCAGATCCTGTCCGACGTGGCGAGCAACGGTCGCGACTACCTCGTCGCGTATCAGTTGTTGACCAGCACTTCGAATTCGGTCATCGCCGCAAAGCGAGTTCTGCGCGAAGGGCAACTCGCGGGCGCAACCGCAACCGATGCCGGGACGATCATGACCCCATACTCCTCGTACTCGGGTGTCTCGCTCTCGGAGAACGGAGCTGGCGGCTATTGGCTTGCCTATCAACAGTCAGCGGCAAACAGCGTCATTCAGCAGTTCGACCAGGATGGAGCCCCGCTGCCCTTTACGCAAAGCACGCTGCCCTTGTGGTTTTCGGTCGCGCTGGCAACAGCACCGAATGGAACACTCCGCATCGCCTACGACCGTTGGGTCACCGGGGGCGCGTTCCCAGGTACGAGCCTGGTCTTCGTCCGTTCCAGCGAGACAGGTCCCTTACGTTTTCGGGCCGTGCGGCGCTAGCGAGGTTGCAACGCCGACGCCGGAACCGGCTCGCCGAAAAGAAAGCCCTGCACATCTTCGCATCCCTGTTCGCGCAGGAACTCGAGCTGACGATCGGTCTCCACCCCTTCGGCGGTCACGCGCAGACGAAGTCCGCGAGCCATGCCGATGACGGCGGAGACGATGGCGCGGTCGGCGGCGCTGGCCTCGATCTCCCGCACGAATTCCTGATCGATCTTCACGCTGTCGATCGGAAAACTGCGCAGATAGTTGAGCGACGAATGGCCGGTGCCGAAATCGTCGATGGCTATCTGCACGCCCATCTCGCGCAAGCGGTGAAGTGTGGCGATCGTCCGGGTCGTGTTCTGCATGGCCAGACTCTCCGTGATCTCGAGCTCGAGATCACCGGGAGCGAGACCGGAAGTATCCAGCGCGGATGCGATCAATTGTGGCAGATCGGAGTGCTGAAACTGCCGCGGAGAAAGGTTGACCGCCATTCGAAAGCCGGGCGATCCGCCGTTCTGCCATTCCCTCGCTTGACGGCAGGCCTCGCGCAAGACCCACTCCCCCATCGGCACAATCAACCGAGTCTCCTCGGCGATGGGGATGAATTCCTTCGGCCCGACGACGCCGAAGCCGGGCCGGTTCCAGCGAACCAACGCTTCAACGCCGGTGATGCGTCCGCTGGCGATGTTGATTTGCGGCTGGTAGTACAACTCCAGCTCACCGCGATCGAGTGCGTGGCGCAGATCGCTTTCGAGCGAGAGGCGCTCGAGCGCGCGGCTGTTCATGGCCGGCGTGAACATCTGATACGAATTTCTGCCCGCGTCCTTGGCGCGATACATGGCACGATCGGCATTCGCCAAGAGCGTCTCGGCCGTGTCGCCGTCGGTCGGAAAGATTGCCATGCCGATACTGGTCGTAAGAAAGAGCTCCGTCTCGTCGATGATCATCGATTGGGCCACCGTGTCGAGCACCTTCTGTGCAATCTTCGCTGCATCGTCGGTGGTCTTGAGGTCCGCCAGCAGAACGGTGAACTCATCCCCACCCATCCGCGCCACTGAGTCTTCTTCACGGAGGGCAGCTTGCAGGCGCGTGGCCACCGTCTTCAAAAGCTCATCGCCGGCCGAGTGGCCGAGCGTGTCGTTGACGATCTTGAACTGGTCGAGATCGAGAAACATCACCGCAAGCGGATGCTTCAATCGCCGCGCGTGCGCGAGCGCGACTGTCAGGCGGTCGCGGAAAAGGCGGCGGTTGGGCAGTCCGGTTAACGCATCGTGGTAGGCCTGATACTCGATGTGCTCTTCGACTCGTTTGCGCTCGGTGACGTCGCGCGATACGCCGACGATCTCGCGAACCTCGCCGCTGACCACGTCACGCACGCTGCGGCTGGTGGTCTCGAACCAGATGAGGGAGCCGTCTTTTCTCTGGACACGATAGGCAAACGTGGTCGGCCCGGAGTCGTGAATGAGTCCGGAAAGATAGCGGACCTCCTCCCGGTCCGCTTCGAAAACGAAATCGTAAAAGCGGCGGCCGACGAGCTCGGAAGGTTCGTACCCGAGCAAGCGCCGCGAGGCATCGGATGCATAGAGAAGGACCCCGCGGCTCGACGTACGCGAGATCATGTCCGTCGAGTTCTCGGCCATGAGCCGGTAGCGGGCCTCACTGTCGCGCAGGGCCTCTTCAGCCATCCGGCGCTCGGTGACGTCGTTGTGCACGCCAATCGATCCCACCACGTTGCCGGCGCCGTCCATGACGGGAGCACCGCCGATCTCGATCCAGATGACCATGCCGTCCTTCCGGCGGACGCGCACCTCGTACTGATCGGCGATATTGCGAAGGCGCAGGCGCGTTTTCTCGCGCATCAACGCCACGTCTTCCGTGTACGCGAGCAGTGTCTCGCCGGCGCGTCCGATGAGCTCCTCGCGGCTGTATCCGACCATCTCGCAGAATCGGTCATTGACGAAACGCAGAACTCCGTCGTTGTCTGCCTGCACAAGCCCTTCGCGCATTCGCTCGACCAGCAGCCGATAACGCTCCTCGCTCGCTCGCAACCCATTCTCCGCAAGCTTGCGATCGGTGATGTCGATGACCGTGCCTTCGAGAATCTCAGGACTGCCGTCGAGCAGATGAACGCTCTCGATCAGCCAGCAGGGACTGCCATCTTTTCTTCGCAGCGAGATCTCGTGACTGGTCAGCATCCGCTCCCGGCGAAGATCTGCGATGAACTGATCACGTTCCGCCGGATCCAGATAGAGCTCTTCCGCGGAATGCTCCATCAGCTCTTCGCGCGATGCGTAGCCAAGAATGCTGGCCATCGCGTCATTACATTCGAGGATTTTCCCGTCGATCGTATTGCGATAGACGCCAGCCAGGTTTCGCTCGAAGAGGAGGCGGTGCTCCTGCTCGCTGGCCCGCAGAGCGGCTTCCGTCCTATGCCGTTGGATTGCATTGACGAATATCTCGCCGCTGATACGGAGAAGTGAGACCGCTTCTTCACTCCATTTCCGCCGCTCCATCGAGGCAACGCCGAGCGCACCGAGAAAATCGCGGTTGTAGACCATCGGCACGAAGGCGACGGAACGATTGCCCGCCCGCTCGTACGCATCCTTCTCTGCCGCCGCTTCGTCAGGCAAGTCATCCGTAGTGACCGTTACCTGCTGCCACTCATTCAACACCCCCGCTGTCCAGGGGAACGCGGAGAAAGGGACCTGCTCGCCAATGCCGCGCACAACGTCCGGATTGGCGTTCCACTCGTGAGTCAAAACACCAAACAGGCCATCGTCGCTGATCATGTAGATGTAGGCGCGATCGGCTTCGACAAAACGTCCGATGCTCTCCAACGCCGCAGAGACCTCTTGTTCGAGATCCGCGGCGGCGACGTTGACGAAGTTCGTCGAGATGCCGGAGATCAGCTTCTCAAACGCCAATCGGTGCTCGAGCATCTCGTGCGCGGGCTCCGCGCCACTTTCCATGTTGTCAGGAATCCCCTCGGGCAAGGCTCTCTCCCCTGTGCATTGCTACGTTAGCACGCGACAGAGCGAGGGGCGCGGTCGTAGCTCTTCCGTAGTTTTTTCTGAGACTGTTAGAACCGTTTCAGGCGGAGACGCGAAGTTGAAGAACTCCGCGCTCTCCGCGTCTCCGCGTAAAACGGTTTCCAAGAGAACTGCCTAACCCCCACGATCGGGGCTTAGAATCACTGCATGAGAAACATCCTGGCCGTCGCCGCGATCGCCCTGGCAGCCTGCTCGTCGTCCGCACCAGCCACGCCGAAGCAGAAAGTCAGAATCCCCGCGCCAGATTTCGTCATTCGCCAGATCGTCGGACCACCGGAGCTTAACTACGAAGAGGGAAACATCGAGGTCAAGTTTCGTCTCGACATCGGCAATCATGCAGACGTCCCCATCAAACTGAGCCGGCTCGAGATCGTCACCGTAAATCCGGAAGGAGGAGCTTACACGCTCGATGCCACCCATCGTGCGTACTACTTCCACACGACGATCGAGCCACACCAGACGGGGTCCGTCGAGTTCTGGGCGAAGGCGATCGGCTACGGCCGCAGCCCGCGTGAGAACGAACCGGTCACCGTGCGTGGAACGCTCTACTTCGAGACGCCCGGCGGTTACTACGACCATGTGTTCGTCAAGGAGATCGGCCAGTACGCGGGGCAGAATGATTGAAGTGTGAAGTTGGAAGTTAGAAGTGTGAAGTAAGGAGACAACGAGGCTTTTCTAACTTCTAACTTCTAACTTCTAACTCCTAACTTCTAACTTCATTTCAGCTTCTGCTGCAACATCCACTGCACCACGCCACCGTCGGCGTAGACGGTATTCCAGACATTGTGCCGGCCATTGGGGTATTCGGTGTAGCGCGCGGCGTTTCCTGCTTTTCGCAGCGCGCCGATCATCGATCGAGACTCGATGACCGAAACCACATTGTCCTGTGCGCCGTGAAATGCCCACACCGGCGTATTGCCGATCAGCCCCGCGAGTGTGGCATAGGGATCGGCAGCGCCGGCGATGCGGGCAATGTCCGGCGGCGGATCGCTGGGAAAGGGATCGTCCGGCTGGCGTGCTACATCGCCGGCGATGGGAACGACCGCGGCGAACTTCCGGCCGTGTCGTGCGAAATACCAGGCGCCTGCGCCACCCATCGAGATTCCGGTGAGATAGATGCGTCGCCGGTCGCCATGAAACTCGCGGATCACGTCTTCGAGCTCGGACATGGCCATCAGCTCCATGTCGCCGTACCACTCGCTGCCGAAATCGCATTGCGGGAAAACGATGACCGCTTTGTACTGCTCGGCGATCTTCTCCAATGCCGGCGCCAGCCCTTCGTTGATCTGCCGGAGATTGTCCGATCCCCGCTCATTGCTTCCGTGGAGATAGAGAATCACCGGCCATCGATGCAGTTTCGTGTAATGCGGAGGAAGCCAGACTCGATACTTGTAGGTCCGCGCGCTGAGATGCACCTCACGTTCGAGGAATTGCGAACGGCTGGGACAGCCGACGAAGGCCAGAGCGGCGAGGACGACGAGAATGCGCCGGTGGTTCACTACTCGAACAGGTCGTACTCAGCCAGAGGCACCGGCGGCTCGTACTCGACGTCCGAGCGCCACGTTTCGAACACGTAAAGATCCCAATGAAGGAGAAACACTTCGCGGCTCATCTCCCAGCGCGCCGTGAGTCCAGGGCCGATCCCGCGCTTGTTCTCTTTGATGAGGTGGCCGAGGTCGTAGATGACGGTCTGACGCTGTCGATAGCCGGCGCGCGAGCAGAAAAAGTTCAGCGCCGCTTCGATCTTGAAACGCTCCTGATAGCGAATCGGAACGGTGTCCCACACGGCGCGACGCATCACGCGGATACCGGAAAGGACCGGACCCACCTTCATCTGCAGGTGAAAGAAGTTGCGCACCGGCCCGCGGTTGCGCACGCCGATGTTCATGTCGCATTCGTTCTGAATCACGGGGCGAAGGAGGGACTCGATGTGCTCGTCGGTAACGTTGAACATGTCGCCGTCAACAAAAAAGAGGACATCGTGTCGCGCATAGTCGACACCGACGCGCATGGCGTGACCCTTACCGCGGTTCTCACGGAGGGCAATCGTGGTGCAATCGAAGGAGCGGGAGATGTCGACCGTCCGGTCCGAGGAGCCGTCGCTGACGACGATGATCTCGTCGATGAGGGCACTCTTGGTCAGGACGCCGACAACCTCAGCGATCGTCTTCTCTTCGTTGTATGCCGCGATGATGGCCGAGACGCCCAAGTAGTCTCTCCTAAGCTCCGCTCGCAGATTCGTTGGATTGCAACCGGCAGACCATACCACACGGAAACTGCCAGCTGGACATCACTCGGGGCTGCCTGACGAGACCGGCCAGACCTTTGCAACGATCGCACTCGTCATGAAACGCCCCCTCTTTTTTGCGACCGTCCTGACGGCCGCCTGCATCGTCCTCGCGGCATTGACGCTTTCGCTCTCCGGATGCCGATCGCTCGTTCCGGTCAACATCGTCAACCCGCACTACGCGCTGCGAGGCGTCGTTCCACATGTCGCCATCTCGCTTCCTCTTTCGGCCTCGGCCATCGATCTCGATTTCTCGATCGAGGTCGATAATCCGAATCCGGTCGGCCTGAGACTGGAGTGGCTCGATTTCGACCTGTCGATCAACGACAACCCGATTCTGCAAAGCGTGCGCGCCGAACAGGGCGTGCACATCCCCGCGCATGGCATTGGCGATGTGCATCTGCGCACCCGCATCGCCTACGCGAACATCAAAGCGCTCTTCCGCGAGATCGCCGACATGGTTCAGGGAAACCGCGCGCACTACGCGATCAGCGGAAATGCGTACTACAAGACCCCGTTCGGCCTGCAGCGTTTCCCGCTGACGTTGTACTCGCGGTAGTGCCGCGACGTCCTTCGCCGTCGATTCTGTCGGTTGCAAACACAGCGGGTAGTCGCAGCTCCGGCGGTCTCAGAGGTCGTGAAGAAATTAACTGTCATCCTGAGCCGCCGCATCGCGCGGCTTCACGCTGCTCTCCGAACCGGCAAACATCGCGCGGCGGAGGACGGGCGAAGGGACCCCCTCCCTGGTGCGTGGTTTTGAAACCGTTGCAATAAAGGAGGGGGTCCTTCGACCGTCCTCCGGCACTTCGTGTCCTTCGGCAGTCTCAGGATGACAATTTCGGATTACGGTAAGGTGTCAGCATCGGCCGCCGCACTTCTCTACCTGGAAGGATCTCTCGATCAAGGCCATGACATGAAACACCGTTTCTTCGCTGACACCGATCTCGCCGTGGGTTCCGCCATCACGCTGAGCCGCGATGAGCGGCATCATGCGCACGTCGTGCGTGTGCGCGACGGGGAAGAAGTCGAGGTGTTCAACGGACGTGGGGCGGCGTTCGTGGCGACGTATTCGTCCGAGGATTTGCTGCTCACAGCAGCAGCACCGGATCGCGAAGCGAACGCCGACCTGCATCTGGCGATGGCGATCATCAATCTCGACAAGTTCGATCTCGTCCTGCAGAAGGCAACGGAGCTCGGCGTCCGATCGATCATCCCGCTCGTCACCGACCGCGTCGAGATTCGCGCGGAGCGTTATCGCGGCAAAGCGGAGCGCTGGAAGAAGATCGTGTTCGAGGCGGTCAAGCAGTCGGGCCGCTCCGTGATCCCGATCGTCGAAGAACCTTCGAAGTTCGATGAAGTCATCAAGCGCGAGGGACAACGCATCCTCTTCGATGCCGACGCGCCACCAACAGCATGGGAAGCGGGAGAAGCGTCCACGCTCTTCGTCGGGCCGGAAGGCGGGTGGACGGAACGGGAGATCGATCTGGCCCGCGAGCACGGCTGCGCTTTTGCACGGCTGGGCATTCGCCGGCTTCGCGCGGAGACGGCCGCGATCGTTGCCACCGCCCTGACCGCTGCGCGATCTGCCGACATTTGATAGATTGACGCGCTCGATTTGTACCCGGAGGAGTCTTTTGCCAACCAACAGCCTCACCATTACCGACAACCGTACGGGCAAAACGTACGAAGTGCCGATCAACGACGAAACGATTCGCGCCACCGACCTGCGCAAGATCAAAGTCAGCGACGACGACTTCGGGATGATGACGTACGACCCGGCCTTCATGAACACCGCCGCCTGCCGCAGTGCGATCACGTTCATCGACGGCGACAAGGGGATCCTCGAGTACCGCGGCTATCCGATCGAGCAGCTCGCCGAGAAGAGCACATATCTCGAGACCTCCTGGCTCCTGCTGAAAGGCGAGCTTCCGACGAGCGACGAGTTGGCCGGCTGGAAGCACACGATCACCCATCACACCTTCATCAACGAAAACCTCAAAGGCGTTCTCGATTCCTTCCGCTACAACGCGCATCCCATGGGCATGCTCATCGCCATGATCAGCGCCCTCGGCACCTTCTACCCCGAAGCGAAGAATATTTTCGATGAAGGGGCTAGAGACCGGCAGATCGAACGTCTGATCTCCAAGATGATCACCATCGCCGGATTCGGATACCGCCATATGGTCGGCATGCCCTACGTCTATCCGGACAACCGGCTCTCGTATCCTGGCAACTTCCTGAACATGATGTTCAAGACGACGGAGCTGGAGTACGAGCCACATCCGGCGCTCGAACACGCGCTCGACGTTCTCTTCATTCTTCACGCCGATCACGAACAGAACTGCTCGACGAGCACGATGCGCGTCGTCGGCAGCTCGCATGTCGATCCCTATTCGGCCGTCGCCGCCGCATGCGCCGCGCTCTACGGACCGCTGCACGGCGGCGCCAACGAACAGGTCATCCGCATGCTCACCGAGATCGGATCGAAGGACCGGATCCCCGCGTTCATCGAGAAAGTCAAAGGCGGTGAAGGCGTGAAGCTGATGGGATTCGGCCATCGCGTCTACAAGAACTACGACCCGCGGGCGACGATCATCAAGAAGGTCGCTTACGAGGTGTTCGAAGTCACCGGCACGAGTCCCCTGCTCGACATCGCGCTGGAGCTCGAACGCATCGCCCTCGAGGACGAATACTTCGTCAAGCGCAAGCTCTATCCGAACGTCGACTTCTATTCGGGCCTGATCTATCAGGCGCTGAAGTTCCCGATGGACATGTTCCCTGTCCTCTTCGCCATCCCGCGCGTTTCCGGCTGGCTCGCGCAGTGGTGCGAGATGCTCAACGACGCCGATCAGAAAATCGCCAGACCGCGGCAGATTTTCACGGGATCGGCGCGGCGCGATTACAAAGGGATGGATCAGAGATGAAGGGTGAAGAGTGAAGGGTGAAGAGTGAAAACGAAGCGGAGCCGACGTAGCAGTTAGGTTCTCGTCACTCTTCGCTCTTCTCTCACTTTTTCACTCTTCACCCTTCACTCTTCACTCTTTCGTGGAATGGCCTAAAACATCAGCTCGTTCTCTAACTCGCCGGTACCCGGAGAGGTTTCATCATGAACGCTTCGCGGTACATTTTCGTAGCATTGCTTCTTGCCGTTGTTTCACTGCCGCTCGCTGCACAAATCAACGACACCTACGTCATCCCGGCCACGGCCAACGCCTCCGGGGGTTTCGGCACGCGCTGGCTCACCCAGTTCAGCGTCTTCAACCCGCAACTGGACTATCCGCTCACCGTCAGCGCCACATTCCTCCCAACTGGCGGCGGAACGGGAATCGAGAAGACGTTCACCGTTCCGGCCAACGGTACGGCGATGTCGGACAACATCCTCGACGATCTGTTCGGCATCAAGAACGGCTCCGGTGCGTTGCTCGTGGCGACCTTCCCCGAAGACAACCCGAAGGTGCCGAATGACGTGTTGTCGCGATCGTTCCTCGTCACAACCAGCACGTACAACAACGCGCAGTCGGGCACATACGGGCAGACGATTCCCGGCGTGTGGGCCGGTCTTCAGGATTTCAAGACCGACGGGATCAGCGCCGTAGCGCACGGGGTCCGCAACGTCGCGAAGCAGGGCTGGCGCACCAACGTCGGCGGCGTCAACCTCGGCCGCACCAACGTCACGTTGCGCATCAACATCTTCGACAGCGCCGGCAAGACGATCGTGAAGAACGCCACGCTCGATCTTCCTCCGCTCGGACATCGCCAGGCTTCGTTGCCCGCAGAAGTCGATGGCGGCTCGGTCGAGTTTCAGGTCGACGATCCGACGCACCTCGCGGTCGTCTTCCCCTATTCGTCGACGATCGACAACTACTCCGGCGATCCGTCGTATCAAGGTCCCACATTGCTCGCCAGTGCGAAGGCCCTCTTCAAGACCGGCGTTGCGCAACCGCTGGCGATCGGCAAACGGATCGACACCGACTTCGCGCGCAGCGTCCGCGCCGCAGCCATGCACCTCGGCGAGGCCGGTCTGCTGGGAAATCGTTTGACGCGTCCGATTCAATAACCGTCGTCGCCGCCGGCACCTTTTAGTCTTGGGTGCCGGCGGCATCGCAGTAGCCTTGCGTGGCGATAAGATGACACGCCATGCCTGCCCTGCTCGAAACCAGCCTCCCACTCCCGCTCGCCCGCCGCGGAAAAGTGCGCGACGTCTACGACCTCGGCGACTCGTTTCTCTTCGTCGCCACTGACCGCATCTCCGCGTTCGACGTCGTCCTCTCGCCCGGCATCAAAGACAAAGGAAAAATCCTGACGCAGATGTCGACGTATTGGTTTCGCCGCTTCGGCGACGTCGAGAATCATCTGCTCGAGACGGAGTGGGACGCGTTCCCCGCCGAGGTGCGAGCGCATGCGGAGTTGCGAGGGCGGAGCGTCATCGTGCGCAAGTGCAAGGTCGTTCCGATCGAATGCGTTGCGCGCGGCTATCTCGTCGGATCGGGACTCAAGGAGTACAAAGAGAGCGGGAAAGTCTGCGGGATCGAATTGGAGAAGGGGCTGACGACCGCAAGCAAATTACGCGAGCCGATCTTCACGCCGTCGACGAAAGAAGAGACGGGCCACGATGAGAACATCTCGTTCGCGCGGATGTGCACGATCATCGGCGACGACCTCGCCGCGCAATTGCGCGATCTGACGCTGCGCATCTACAAGCGCGCGGCGGAGTACGCCGAAACGCGCGGCATCATCATCGCCGACACGAAGTTCGAGTTCGGGATCAACGAGCATGCGACGCGCGGAAACATCATCGTCTGGATCGACGAGGCGCTGACTCCTGATTCCTCGCGCTTCTGGCCGGCGAACAGTTACGCGGTCGGATCGAATCCGCCATCGTTCGACAAACAGTTCGTCCGCGACTGGCTGGAGACGACGGGGTGGGACAAGTCGTCGACGCCACCCGAGCTGCCCGAAGACGTCGTGATGAAGACGCGCGAGAAGTACATCGAAGCGTTTCGCGAGCTGACGGGGAGCGAGCCGGAAGTTTGAAGAGTGAAGTTCGAAGTGTGAAGTTCGAAGTGTGAAGTTCGAAGTGTGCGGGGGGTGGCTTTTTTCTGACTTCTAACTTCACACTTCTCACTTCCGATGCTCCACCTTCACCACGGTCTTGATCCCGCCCCGAACGTAGAAATCGCCTTCGACATAGAGATAACGCGGATCGAGCGCGGCGATCAGATCGTTGGCGATCTTGTTCGTCACTGCTTCGTGGAACGTTCCTTCGTCGCGGTATGACCAGAGGTAGAGCTTGAGCGATTTCAGCTCGACACACTTCTGGTCGGGGATGTAGCGAATGCGGATCGTGGCAAAGTCCGGCTGTCCCGTCATCGGACAAAGGCAGGTGAACTCCGGCGCCTCGAACGCGATCTCATAATCGCGCTCGGGATTGGAGTTGGGGAAGGTGATGAGAGTTTGGGTTGGTTTTGTGGGCATCTAATCTTTGAAGAGTGAAGTGAGAAGAGTGAAGAGTGAAAGAACCACAACGAAATCCCTTTTCACTCTTCACCCTTCACTCTTCTCACTTCTTAACTCCTCCCGCCATCAGCTTCTGATTCAGCTCCTTGATCCGCTCCTGCAACTGCGTGATCTTGGCCTGCGCCTCGGCGCGCAGGCGCTCGTTCTCGCCGCGCATGCGCGCGATCTCTTCATCGTGCTGGGACCGTGAGCCGGCGGTCTGCTGCACCTGCTGGCGGAGAAACTCGATGTCGTGATGAAGACCCTCGATCTCCTCTTCCTTGGTCGCGACCTGCTGGCGCCAGTTCACTTCCTGCTCTTCGTAGAGCCGCTTGATGTCCATCAGTTCGGTGATCTGCGAGAAATCGGAATAGCTCGGAGCCATCTCTCCCCCCTGGCGGACGCGGTCTTCGATCTGCGGAAACAGTTTGCGCACTTTGAGCGACAGATCATCCGCATCGCTCGACAGTGCCATCGCGTCCTGATACGAAATCTTCTGGTGTACGAGCAGCGCGATGAGCGATTGATTCATCGACTGCATTCGGTAAAGCCCGACCGAGCTCTCCATTTCATCGAGAATGTCTTTCGTCAGTCCATCCTCGATCAACTTGGCGATGCGCGGCGAGTTCTTGAGAATCTCCACGGCCGCGGTCAGCGTGCCGATGGTCGTCTTGATGAGTTTCAAAGAGATGATGCCGCGAAGCACGAGCGCAAGCTGCGACCGGACCTGCTTGTGCTGATCGGCCGGAAAAATGTCGATGATCCGGTCGATGGTCTGGGCGGCGTTGTTCGTGTGCAGCGTGGAGTAGACCAGATGCCCGGTCTCGGCTGCCGTGAGCACCGTCTCGACTGTCTCCACGTCGCGCATCTCGCCGACCATGATCACGTCGGGGTCCTGGCGCATGGCGTTGCGAAGCGCTTCGCGGAAGTTGGGCGTGTCCGTGCCGACTTCACGCTGCGAGATCGCAGCGACCTTGTCGATGAACAGAAACTCGATCGGGTCTTCGATCGTGACGATGTGCAGCGGCTCGGTCTCGGTGATGTGCGAGATCATCGCCGCCAGCGTCGTCGACTTGCCCGAGCCGGTCGGCCCCGTAACGAGCACGAGTCCGTTCGGGATCTGGGTGAGATCGCGGATGGCGTCGGGCAACTCGAGGTTCTCGATCGTCTGAATGTTGATCGGAACACGGCGGAACACCGCGCCCACCGTCCCGCGCTGCATGTACACGTTGGCGCGGAATCGCGCCACGCCCGGCACGCCGTAGCCGAAGTCGACCGACTGCAGCGCTTCGAATTTTTCTTTCTGCGCCCGATTCAGGAGCGGCAAAAGCATCTTCTCCAGATCGGCCGGCTTCAGCGGCTCGCTCCGCACCGGCACGAGCTTCCCCCGAATGCGCAGCAACGGCGGCCGCATCGGCTTGAGATGAAGATCCGACGCCTGCTGCTTGGCCATGTAGACCAGCAGATCGTTCAACGTGAACGATGGAGAGGATTCCGTTGGCGCCGCCGGGGTCTGGACCGTCACAGGATGATTATAAGAGTGAAGGGTGAAGAGTGAAGAGTGAAACGAACTTCACGTTTCCTTCACTCTTCACCCTTCACTCTTCACTCTTCTCATCACGCTGTCGAGGATCATCAGAAACGCTTCCTGCTGCCTCGCCTCGGTCTTGTTGATGACGGCGATCGTCTCGCCGATGCGGAAGCGCTGATGGAGCTCGTCGGCGGAATGGGATGACGTCACAACGATGCGCCGCGCCGGAACACCTTTCGCCCTCGCGTAGTCAACGAACTTCTTTCCGTCCATGCCGGGCATCTCCAGATCGACGATGAGCAGATCGATGGTGTCATCGATCTTCGGCAGGGCATCGTACGGATGCGAATAGGTCTCGACATTCGCCGTCGCCGCGTAACGCTCGGTCATGAAGTTCGACCAGAGGTCGCAATAGGCGGGTGAATCGTCGACGATGACGATGCGCTTGGGCTGCGGCTCGCTCATTTCTTCCCTTTCCGTTTCGTGGAGCGCGCTGCACGTGCGTCGAATCGGACAGCACCGCCGACGATCGTGGCGGCCACTTTCCCCTGGAACGTCCGGCCCACAAAGGGAGAGTTCGATGCCTTCGACTGAAACGACGAAGGAACGGTTACCTTCGCGCCGACGTCGAGCAGGGTGACGTCGCCGAGGGATCCGGGAGAGAGCGTGCCGCCGGGGAGATTGAAGATGCGCGCCGGACCGCACGACATCAGATCGATGAGTCGGTCGAGGCCGATGATGCCCGGGCGTACGAGCGTCTCGTAGCAAACCGCGAAGGCAGTCTCCAGTCCGATGATGCCGAACGGCGCAAGATCGAACTCCACGTTCTTCTCGTCGAAGTGATGCGGCGCGTGATCGGTGGCGATGGCGTCGATCGTTCCGTCGGCAATGCCGGCGATGAGCGCGTCGCGATGCTCGGCAGATCGCAACGGCGGATTCATTTTCAGATTCGTCGAGAACGACTGGACGCTCTCGTCGCCGAGGGCGATGTGGTGAGGAGTGACTTCGCAGGTGACGCGGACGCCGGCCGCGCGTGCATGGCGGACAGAATCGACGCCGCCTTTCGTCGACAGATGCGCGATGTGCACATGTGCTCCGGTCGCGCGCGCCAGGATCACGTCGCGCGCGACGAGCGTCTCTTCGGACGCTGCGGGGATGCCTCCGAGGCCGAGGATCGTGGAGTAATAGCCCTCGTGCATCACGCCACCATCGGAGAGATGCGCATCTTCTTCGTGAGCGATCACCGGGATGCCGAGCATCGTGCAGTACTCGAGCGCGCGCCGCATGAGCTGTGCGTTCCAGACCGGTTTGCCGTCGTCGCTGACACCGACGCAGCCGGCGGCGCGAAGATCGGCCAGCTCCGCCAGCGCTTCACCCATCAGTCCTTTGCTGACCGCACCGATCGGATAGACACGGCACGCGCCATTCCGCCGCGACTCGGCGATGATCATTTCGGTGACGGCGCGCTCGTCGTTCGGCGGCTGCGTGTTCGCCATCGCGCAGACGGCCGTGTAGCCGCCTGCGACCGCCGCTCGCGTGCCGGTGGCAATCGTCTCTTTGTGCTCGTGTCCCGGCTCGCGAAGATGCGTGTGAAGGTCGATCAAGCCCGGAACGGCGACGAGTCCATCGGCATCGATCGTCTCGATGTCCGATTTGATCCTCTTGTCGACCCGCGCGATGACGCCGTCTTCGATCAGGATGTCGAGCGATGCGTCGAGCTGCTGGCTCGGATCGACGACGCGGGCGTTTTGGATGAGGAGGTTCATGAGTCTTGGTAAGGAGATCCATGGGTACTGACGAAATGTTGAATGTTGAATGTTGAATGTTGAATGTTGAGTGAAACGGCGGCGTGGCCGTGCACGGCCTCTCTCCATTCAACATTCAACACTGAACATTCAACATTCAACATTCGGTTTCTTTCAGTCACCGCCATGCGCGCCCCCAAGCAAATACAGCACCGCCATCCGCACCGCCACGCCGTTCGTGACCTGCTCCAGGATGACGGAACGTCGCGGATCATCGGCCACGTCGCTGGCGATCTCCACGCCGCGGTTCATCGGGCCGGGATGCATGATGATCGCGTCGCTGCTGGCGCGCTTCAAACGCTCTGGCGTGAGTCCGAACGTGTTGTAGTACTCGCGCAGCGACGGGAACGACAGCTTTCCCTGCCGTTCGAGCTGAATGCGCAGCATCATGATGACGTCCGCTCCTTCGACCGCTTCATCGAGTGAGTGAACGACACGCACGCCCATCTTCCCGATCTCCGCCGGGATCAGTGTCGGTGGCGCGGCCACGGTGACGTTGGCCTTCATCTTCGTCAGCAGATGAATGTTCGATCGCACGACGCGCGAGTGGGCGATGTCGCCGATAATCGAGACGTTGACGCCGGCCAGTCGCCCCAGACGCTCGCGGATCGTGAAGGCATCGAGAAGAGCCTGCGTCGGATGCTCGTGCGCGCCATCGCCGGCGTTGATGATCGAGACGTTCGGCAGCCGGTCGGCCAGCATCTTCGGCGCGCCCGGATACTTGTGGCGGATGACGATCATCTCCGGATGCATGGCCACGAGATTCTCGGCCGTGTCGATGAGCGTTTCGCCTTTTTCAACCGACGAGCCGGAGGCGGTGAAGTTGAGCGTGTCGGCGGAGAGACGCTTCTCGGCGATCTCGAAGGAGACGCGCGTCCGCGTCGACGCTTCCATAAAGAGGTTGATGATGAGCTGCCCGCGCAACGCCGGCACTTTCTTCACCGGCCGCTCGCTCACCTCTTTGAATCCCTCTGCCGTATCGAGAATCAACTCGATCTCATCCGGGAGGAGATGCTCGATGCCCAGCAGGTCCTTCGAGCGAAGCGAGGATGTGGAGGTGCGCATGTTCGAGTGGATTAGTAGATCCGTAGACTAGGAACTTCGAGTGGATTAGTAGATTAGTAGACTAGGAACTGCTCTTCATTCGGGCTCCTAATCCACTCATCCACTAATCTACTAATCCACTGATCTACTTCTCCATGATCAATACTTCATCCTCGTCGTCCGTCTCCGTGAGCTTCACCTTGATGACTTCGTTCGCGTCGGTGGGAACGGTCTTGCCGATGATGTCGGCGTGGATCGGGAGCTCACGATGACCGCGGTCGATGAGGACCGCGAGCATCACCGCCTTGGGGCGGCCGAAGTCGATCAAGGCATCGAGTGCCGCGCGAATGGTTCGCCCCGTGTAGAGAACGTCGTCGACGAGGACGACGATCTTGTCGTCGATCGGCTCGGGAAGTTTCGTCGGCTTGACCACCGGCTGCGGCGCGATCGTCGTCAGATCGTCGCGGTAGAGCGTGATGTCGAGGATGCCCGAGCTGACGGGATGCCCTTCCATCTCCTCGATCTCTTTCGCCATTCGCTCAGCGATGGGAACGCCGCGGCTGCGGATGCCGACGATGATGAGATCGTCCGTGCCGCGGTTTTTCTCGAGGATTTCAATGGCCATGCGCCGGATGGCGCGATTCATTCGGGGACCGTCGAGCAGCCGTTTCTTAACGTTCATTACAGACCTTAGGGTGAAGAATTTTTTTCTTCGGATGGGCGGCGGGAGGATAGCAGGTTTTCTGTTTGTGGGGAGTAGCGTGTGGGGGGTGGGAGTGGGAGGAAAAGCATGTAAGAAAACATACGGCCGGCTTCGAATCCCGGGACCCGGCGCGGAAATCGTTGTCCGCGAAGATCGAGCTCGAAGTCAATCGGCGACGAAGCCGGCTTTCCAACTCCCACTCCCACCCCCTACTCCCCACACCCCGGAATTTAGTTATTAGCGTTATGCTACGGAAACTCTCACCGATGTCTCCAGAATATGGCGTAACAACATAAAACAGGCCCGCAAGTGCTTCTTTTCACATAACTTAACCGGCGTTTTTGCGTTGACTCTGCTCGCTCTTTCCATAGAATACGCCCCTCAGACCGCCGTCCAGTCGGTATCCCAAGTCAAGGAGTACGCATGGATCAACGCTATTCAACAATCATCTTTGTCCCGCATGCGCGGGCCAAGTTCCGGAAGTTGAAGGTGTCCCACCGCCTGCTCTTCTCTGCCCTCTCCGTGCTCACCTCGTCGCTCTGCCTCTCGACGTTCTTCTCCGTCCAGTACTTCACCTCCCTTTCGCAAACCCACGAGCTGAGCAAGCTCCGTCACGAGAACAAAGACCTCCAGACCGCTAACGAACAGTTCAGCAAATCGGTCGAATCACTCCGCGGCCAACTCCGCACCGTGGAAGACAGAACCCGCAAACTGGCCATCTACGCAGGAATCACAAGCCTCGACGACACCACACAGCAAGGCGGTGTCGGCGGCCTTCGCCCCGCCAACCTCGGCGACAACCCCTATCGCGATGACGTCGACAAGATGGCGTTCCGCTCCAAGCGGATCGAAGGCGATCTCTCCGTTCTCGAACAGAAGCTCGTCGCACAGTCGCAGATGCTCGCATCGACGCCTTCAATCGCGCCGGTCCGCGGAATCCTGACCGATGGTTTCGGCGGCCGCTCTGATCCGTTCACCGGCGAGTCCGGCAATCACAACGCCATCGACATCTCCTCTGCCGTGGGTCAGGCCGTGCGCGCACCCGCGGATGGCATCGTGGTCAAAGCAGAATGGGCCAACGGCTACGGCAACGTGATCTACATCTCGCACGGCTACGGCTACTCGACGCGTTACGGACATCTCTCCGCGTACGCCGCGAAGCCAGGCCAGCACGTCAAACGCGGCGACGTCATCGCCTACGTCGGTTCGACCGGCCGCTCCACCGGCCCGCACCTTCACTACGAAGTGCGCCTGAACAACAACCCGGTCAATCCGCTCGAGTACATCCTCAACGCGTTCTAGCTGGGCACCTCGCGCGTTGTCGGTTGTCGGTCAGCTGCGCTTCGCGCGTTGCGCACAAGGAGTGCAGGCGTCTCGCCTGCGGCCGGTGGGCGTCCCGCCCAGCGGTCGTGTGATCACAATGCGGTGCCGGCCACGAGCTGACTAAAATTCTACTTGCGAAGAGTTGGAGTACCGGACGATCCTCGTTCCATGACCGCCGACAACCACCGTCGGGCGGGACGCCCGCCGGCCGCAGGCGAGACGCCTGCACTCCTGCGACAACGCGCGAAGCGCAACCAACCGACAACCGACAACGCGTGCCGCGCTAGCGGCGCGCAATCATCACACTCGCTCTTCCTCTCCCACCGGCAGATCCCACCGCTCCGTGATCCGCTCGTGCGTCAGCCACTTCTCACAATCGAGGGCGGCCATGCAGCCGGTCCCCGCAGCGGTGACGGCCTGACGATAAACGTGATCGACGGCATCGCCGCAAGCGAAGACGCCTTCGATGTTCGTCGCGGTCGAGTGCGGATGTTTGAGACAGATATACCCTCGGCTATCGAGCTCGATCTGCCCCGCGTACGCCTGCGTGTTCGGCGTGTGGCCGATGGCGACGAAGAGTCCCTGCGTGGCGAAGTCGGTTACGCCGTTCGTCTTGAGATTGCGGATCTTCAGCGACGTGATGCCCCCATCTTTCGTGCCGATGACTTCATCGACCGTCGAGTCGAACACGAACGAGATCTTCGCATTGCCGCGGGCGCGGTCCTGCATGATCTTTGACGCGCGCAATTCTTCGCGTCGATGAATCACGGTGACCTTCGAGGCGAATTTGGTGAGGAATGTTGCCTCTTCCATCGCCGAGTCGCCGCCGCCGACGACGACGATCTCTTTGTTCTTGAAGAAGAATCCGTCGCACGTCGCGCAGTACGACACACCAAACCCTTGCAGCGCTTTCTCGCTCGGCAGTCCGATCTGCATCGCCGAGGCGCCGGCGGCGATGATGAGTGCCTGACATTCGTACTCGTGCGAGTCGGTTTTGATCACGAGCGGATGTCCGGTGAGCTGCACGCTCTCGACCTGTTCCATCTTGAAAACGGCACCGAAACGCTCGGCCTGCTGGCGCATCAGATCCATCAACTTCGGCCCGAGGATTCCTTCGGGAAAGCCGGGATAGTTTTCGACGTCGGTGGTGATCGTGAGCTGTCCGCCGGGCTGCATGCCTTCGAGGACGAGCGGAGCAAGATTGGCGCGGGAGAGATAGATCGCCGCCGTGCATCCGGCCGGACCGGAGCCGATGACGATGACCTTGTAGTCTTTGATTCGTTCCATGCGCCGCATTCTATCGCGGGGCCGCTACTGTCATCCTGAGCCGCCGAAGCCGCGCCTCACGCAACCCAAACAACGGCAGTACAGCGGCGAAGGACGGTCGAAGGATGACAGTGAAGAAGCGGCGCTCTTCAGAACAGCTTCGACTGCGGCGGCTTTACGCCTCCATGCAGCGCGTCGATGAGGGCCTGGCCGAGGAGGGCTTTTTGCCATTGGCGCATGACGGGGACGCGATCGAGATCGGCGGGTTCCACCGGCTGCGCTTCGGCGACGGAAACCAGAATGTGCCGCGGGGCGAGGACCGACGCGTCGACCTTCAGATCCTTGGCAATCCTGTCGCGCGCTTTCTTCATCCGATCGATACGTGCTTCCAGCTCGCGGTCGCGCAACCACGTCTTCGACTCGCTCTTTTCCGGTAGCTGGTCGTCCGGAATCGCCATCGCTTCGTTCACCAGGCGGACGATGTCGCGTCCGAAGCGGCCGCGGTGATAGCCCGACACTCCCTTGATGCTGTTGAACTCCTGCGTCGACGACGGCTTGATTCGAGCCAGCTCGAAGATCAGATCGTTGCCGAAGATCTTGAACGGAGGACGGTCGGCTTCGCGTGCGAGACCGTCGCGAAAATCATAGAGCGCGCGAACGACGGCCAGCGACCGGCGGTCGAGCGCGCCGAGTCCTTTGAGGCGGCGGAACGGCTCTTCATCGCCATCCTTTTCGTTGAACCGAATCTGCTCCTGACGTCCGAACTCCTCGACCGCCCATTCCCAGCGGCCGAGCGCCGTCAGCTCGTCGCGCAGTTTGCCGGCGAGCGCGATGAGGTGGCGCGTGTCGGTCGCCGCGTACTCGAGCATGTCGGGTGGCAGCGGGCGCATCGCCCAATCCGCGCGCTGATGTTTCTTGTCGACCTTGAATCCGAAATGACGATCGAGCAGCGCGGCGAGGCCGAACGCTTCGTAGCCGAGAAGCTGCGAGCAGACCATCGTGTCGACCAGATTGGCGATCGTGTAGCCGAAGTCGCGGTTGAGGATGCGCAGATCGTAGTCGGCGCCGTGCAGGATCTTGGTGATCGCGCGGTTCGCCAGGATCTCGCCGAACTTCGCCAGATCGAACTTGCGCAACGGATCGATGATGAGATCCTCGCCCGGAATCGACATCTGGATGAGGCAGACCTTGTCGAAGTACGAATGGAGAGAATCGGCTTCGGTGTCGAGCGCCACGACCGGCTGCGCGGCCACGCGCGTCATCGCTGCATCGAAGTCCTGCTGGTTGTCGATGAAGATCACAGCACACGCTCCCTCAATCCGATCGACACGAGCTTTTCGTTGTAGGCGCCGCGATCGAACGACTCGCTCGCCGCGAGGATGCGCACATCGTCGTCATCGTCCGACATGCTGAGCAGCAGCGCGACATCCTCCGCAGCCGGAACGCGAATCTCCCGCTCGTGGAGTTGGATCGTGCGCGCGGCGGCGAACATCCGCGCGTAAAGAGCGTTACTGGCCACGAGCACGTGCACGCGGACATCCCCATCCGGATCCGCCCACATCAGCGGCACGAGATCGAGCTCCTCGGTCTGCTCGATCTCATCGCGATCGACGCGGAAGCCACGGTTGTTGGCCATCATCGCAACCTGATTCTGCTGTTGCGGCTGCATCAAAGCCAGGACGTCGATCGGGCCGCTATCGATCAAGCCGCCGAGCCAGGCCGCGCGCGCGACACTGCCGACGAACATCGATTCGATGCGGAGCCTGGAAAGAAGTTCGGCGGTGGATTCGATCGCCCGGGAGTGGCGCGGCGTCGCGCGGAGAGGATGCATGAGTGGGCGATTATAGTTTGCGCGGGAGTCGCGTGTCGGGAGTCGGGGGTCGTAGACTAGATAATCCCGAGACTCCCAGCTCTACGACACCCGACCCCCGACTCCCGACCACCGCACCCGCGGTACCATGACCCGTTTGCTCGACCGCCTTCGCGACATCATTTCGCATCATTGGGGATACGACTCCTTCCGTCCGCTGCAGCAGGAAGCGATGCTGGCCACGCTCGACCGGCGCGACTCGCTCGTCGTGATGCCGACGGGCGGTGGCAAGTCGCTCTGTTATCAGGCGCCGGCGCTGCTGAGCGAGCACGTCACCGTCGTCGTCTCGCCGTTGATTTCATTGATGAAGGATCAGGTCGACGGTCTTCGCGAATGCGGCGTCGCGGCGGCGCAGCTCAACAGCTCGCAGCGCTCCGATCAGCAGCGGGAGATCGAGCGCGATGTGCTCGACGGCAAGATCAAGCTGCTCTTCGCGTCGCCGGAGCGTTTGGCGATGGGAAGCTTTCGCGATCTACTCAAACGCGCGAACGTTCGCACGTTCGCGATCGACGAAGCGCATTGCATCAGCCATTGGGGCCACGATTTCCGCCCGGAGTACCGCCAGCTCCGCGATCTTCGAAAGACGTTTCCCGAAGCGTCCGTGCACGCGTACACGGCAACAGCCACGCCGAAAGTACGGCAGGACATCATCGAGCAATTGTCGTTGCGCGAAGCCGTCGAGCTGGTCGGCGACTTCGATCGGCCCAACCTCACCTATCGCGTCCTTCCGCGCACGAAAGAATGGGAACAGGTTCTCGAAGTAATCGGGCGGCATCAGGGCGACGCCGGCATCATCTATTGCATCCGCCGCCGCGACGTCGATTCGTTATCGGAAAAACTTCGGCGCAAAGGAATCAACGCCGTCGCCTATCACGCCGGCCTCACGCCGGACGAGCGGCGCGGAGCGCAGGAGACATTCCTCTCCGAGAAGTGTGACGTGGTCGTTGCCACCGTCGCATTCGGAATGGGCATCGACCGCTCCAACGTACGCTTCGTTCTGCACACGGGGATGCCGAAGTCGATCGAGCACTATCAACAGGAGAGCGGCCGCGCCGGACGCGATGGACTCGAGGCCGAATGCGTGATGCTCTACTCCGCGGCCGACACGATTTTCTGGCGATCGATGATCGAGCGCGGCACCGACGGCGTCGAGCCTGATCCGGCCTACGTCGAGTCGGCCATGCGCCATGTGCGCGATCTCGATCGCTACTGTTCCGCGGCCGCGTGCCGTCATCGCTCTCTGGTCGCGTATTTCGGCCAGCAATACGCCACCGAAAACTGCCGCGCGTGCGACATCTGCCTCGGCGAGACCGAGAGCGTTCCCGACTCGCTCATCATCGCGCAGAAGATTCTCTCCTGCGTTTACCGCGTCGGCCAGGCCTTCGGCGTTGGACATGTCACCAGCGTTCTGCGCGGCGAAGATCTGGAGCGGATTCGCGATCGTGGCCACGATCGCCAGTCGACGTTCGGCCTGCTAAAAGCGCACAGCAAGCACGAACTGCGCGAGTGGATCTATCAACTCATCGCCCAGGACTTTCTCCGACAGACCGGGGATGAATATCCGGTCCTCCACCTCGGCGGACGCGCGCGCGACGCGATGAAAGGCGCGGTCGAGGTCAAGCTGCGTCAGCCGGCGGCGAGCAAGAAGGAGAAGGCGGCGGCGCGTGCTACTTCTGCAGCGTCGCTCGAACCGCTCGTCGCGCACGACCGCGAACTGTTCGAGGCGTTGCGCAAATGGCGCCGCGCTGAAGCCGAGCATCGCGGCGTGCCGCCATACGTGATCTTCGGCGACAAGACGTTGCGCGAACTTGCGCGCTTACGCCCGACCACGCTCGTCGAGTTACGCGGCATCTACGGCATCGGCGATGCGAAGCTCGAAGCGTTCGGCGACACGCTCATCACGCAGATCCGCGAACACTGCGCGACTGCGCCATCGTAATCAGAAGCCACACCGCGAACGCGCACGATCCGACGCCGGCGAGAAGTCCCGCTGCGCGCAGCAGGAACGCGAAGAAATGATCCGCCGGCAGCATGTGCAACGAGCCCAGGATGTATCCCCAATCGTGTTCGAGATCCTCGGACGCAGCAAAACCGACCAGAGGCAGATCCTTCGATCGGGCGTCGCCAACGTACGCGGACAACTCGTACAAACTGTACGAAAGCCAGAAGCCGCCGACCGACATCCCGTAGTAATCCGGCTGCCGCGAGAAGTAGACGATGCAAACGATCGGGACCGCGATCTGAAACACGCTCCCCATGATCGTCGTGACAAAGTGCGGCGCCCACGCAGTGACGAGATGCCCCATCTCGTGAAAGCCGAGCGTGATGCCGTAGAAGATCGTCCAGCGCGTCGGATCGAGAAATTTGATGACGAAGATGTAGACGAGGATCGCCAGGAGCAACGCGCGAGGAATCCACATCCGCCCGCGGCACCAGTCGCGCGCGTCGTCGAGGAAGAGATCGAGCGCGGTGGGACCGGTTGGCGCCGGCGCGGATTCGATGTGGCCCATCGATGGGAAGTGTACGAGCTGCTCGGAGGGAGTGGGAGTGGCAATCACGAAAGACGCGTCTTTGAGCTCTAAGCGCCGCCTCGAAATTGACTGGCAGTGAAGAAATCTGCGCATATGTCCGTCCACATTGCTGACGCAGGTTGTTACCAGTTAGGAGAAATGAAAATGAGCCGCTACGAAACGTACCGCGCGACCGCCGACTCCAAAGTAGCCGCCGCACTGGCGAACACAGACTCACCGTTTGCGATCGAGGTCCGTTTTCTCGGAGGGCTGACACAGCGTCA
The DNA here is from genome assembly GCA_034665065.1 of Thermoanaerobaculia bacterium. Lineage (GTDB taxonomy): Bacteria > Acidobacteriota > Thermoanaerobaculia > Gp7-AA8 > Gp7-AA8 > JADGNZ01. Next base: position 69,782 of record JAXDGL010000019.1, read on the forward strand.
GATGGACGCATTCAAGTTGGCGGCTGACAGGTGGAGTCGCGTGATCGTCGGCGACCTTCCGGCGGTAACCGTCGATGGGGAGGTCGTTGACGACCTTCTGATCTTGGCAGAGGGCGCGGACATCGATGGACCGGGCAAGATACTCGGACAAGCTGGACCAACGAGACTTCGTCCTGCTGGCGCCGGCGCAGCCGCGTTCATTCCAGCAAAAGGGAGGATGACGTTCGACTCAGCTGATCTCGCCCAAATGGAAGCCGCCGGAACGCTGAATGACGTGATTGCACATGAGATGGGACACGTACTGGGAATCGGAACGATCTGGACGAAAAAACTCCTGCTGAAAAAAGCAGGAAGCTCGAACCCGACGTTTGCCGGCCCGAATGCGATGATCGAATACGGAACTCTGGTCGGAGGGGGCGCCAAGGCAGTTCCTGTTGAAAACACCGGCGGCCCCGGCACACAGGACAGCCATTGGCGCGAAAGCGTCTTTCGCAACGAGCTCATGACCGGCTTTGTGGGCGCTGCCGGCAATCCCCTGAGCCGTATGACCGCTGCCAGCCTGAAAGACCTCGGATATGTCGTCAACATGGATGCCGCGGAGCCATACGTTTTGCCGAACCTTCATGCGCTTGCGGAGAGCGGGGCACTGGTCGCCGCGGAATCACTGGCACCAAAAGGGATGATGTTGCCCCTCATCCCAATGACGCTTCCGGAAGAGAGTTTGCAATAGACTCTCGGCATGCAAGGGATTGATCGCCCGGAAGCAGAGGTCCTGGAGGAAGACTCACTGGTTCCGGGTCGCAACTACATCCGGCCCGCGCCGACTCATTTCACGCACCGGGTCGACCAAAAGGAACCGTTCGCATACGCCGGATCGACGACCGACTCAACACCGGACGGTAATCTTCCAGCGGGCACCGAGGTGCTTCTCGTTCGCGAAGACCCTGACGGGTATTCCTGGGTGATCGATGGGCGCGGATTGTACGTGCGGGTCCGGACGAGTGCTCTCCGCGCACGTTGATCCTCACGACATTACCGCGCGCGTTCCTCGCAAAAGACCGGAGACGCTCACGTCCTCCTCAAGCGCAGGCCAATTGAGGTATTCACTGTCTCCGATCAGACGAAAGTCAGCACGCTGATCAGGAGTCGCATGCAGGAGGCGCGGTAACGATGCGAGCGGGACTGTCACGGTGCGTCCATCCGCGAGACGGACGACCAGTTCGTCAGTCGTGACGCTGACTTCGATCGCTCTAGGATTTGTTTCGACGGCGAAGGTCATCAAACATACTCCAGCACGCGCGCCACATGCTCCCACTCGGTCGCGCCGTTGCCGATGGCGACGCGGATGCCGTATCGGTTGCGGAGGCGCGTGTGGGAGACGAAGAGGCGGCCGCTGGCGTTCATTCGTTCGAGCGCTTCGATGCTGGCGCGCTCGGAGGCGGCTTCGTCGATCGTGCCACTTGAGTCGCGCACGATCTTGCGAAAAACGACGACGCTAAGGCTTTGCGGCGCTAGCAGCTCGATGTCGTCGCGCTTCCGCAGCTCGGCGGCTAACCGCTCCGCATCGGCGACGTGCTGGCGAATCACGGCTTGCATCCGCGCGACACCGTAGTGCTCGAAGAGGAACCAGAGCTTGAGCGCGCGGAAGCGGCGGCCGAGCTGGAGGCCGTAATCCATGTAGTTCACTTCGGCCGAATCGGGCGTCTTCAGATATTCAGGCACCAGCGAAAAGGTCTCTCTCAAAACCTCGGGCTGCCGCGTGTAAAGCACGCTGCAATCCATCGGCGTGAAGAGCCACTTGTGCGGGTTGACGACGATCGAGTCGGCACCTTCGATTCCGTCCCAGAGCCAGCGAAACTCCGGACAGATGGTGGCCGGTCCGGCGTAGGCGGAATCGACGTGAAGCCAGGCATTCTCGCGTTTTGCGATCGCAGCGATGCGGCGAACCGGATCGATCGCCGCGGACGACGTCGTGCCGAGCGTTGCTGTGATTGCGCAGGGAACCGCGCCGGCGCTTCGATCACGCGCAATCGCTTCTTCGAGCGCGTCGACTCTCATCGCGAGATTCTCGTCGCCTGGAATCTTCACGACGCCGGCGATGCCGAAGCCGAGGGCGAGCGCTCCCTTCTCGATCGAGGAATGGGCGTGCTCGGAGCAGTAAACCCGCAACGCCGGCGCGGCGGAAAACCCGCGCGTACGAATCTCCGGCGCAGCTTTCTCGCGCGCCGCGGCGAGAGCGAGAAACGAGTTGATCGAGGCGGTGTCGTTGATGATGCCGAAGAGATCGTTGGGAAGGCCGAGGGCGTCGCGGAGCCAGGCGAGGGTAACGGTCTCCAGCTCGGTGAGCGACGGCGAGGTACGCCAGATCATCCCGTTTGCATTGAGTGCGGCGGTGAGCAGTTCCGCGAGGATTCCGGCCTGCGAGCCGGTGTTGGCGAAGTAGGCAAAGAAGGCCGGATGGTTCCAGTGCGTGATGCCGGGAACGATCTTCGACTCGACATCGGCGAGGAGCTCATCGTACGGACGACCTTCGATGCTCGGCGTTGCTGCGAACTGCTTGGCAATGTCGCCGGGCTGCACGCGCGAGAGGACGTCATAGCGATCGACGCCGTCGAGGTAGTTGCCGATCCAGTCGATCAGCTTGTGGCCGGCGTCGCGAAATTCATCACTGGTCGGATCGAGCTTCGGCATGCGGCGCATCTTCTCCGCGCCGCAACGAATTCGCAAGCATCAGAAACACGGCGAAGGTGATCGGCACGGCAATCTGGCCGGTCAGCCGCGACCACGAGGTGACGATGTGCCAGCGCAGATCGTGCGGCGTGGCGAGGTAGGCCACGACGTAGAACGCAATCTGGATTGCCGTAACGAGCAGCACGAACGCCTCGGCACGCCGCGCCGCAGACGTCGCGACGAGAATCCCGATCAGAATCGCCATCCAGAACCACGGCTCGTAAAGATGCGCGGCGAGAAGCTGAAGAAGCTGAAGTGCATGTGGCAGCCGCGCGGCGAGACGCGATGCGGCGGAGCCGCTGGCGAGGTCGGTCGGCAGCGTGTGCGCAAATCGCAGGATCAGCCACGGCGCGGTGAGCGCGTACGCAGGCCAGAGATTCCGCAGGATCGCCGTCGCGCGGCGCGGCCACGCCAGCGCGGCGGCGATCGTCACCGCCACGAGCATGGCCACTCCTTCGTTCTTGCAGTTCGCCGCGAGGCCGAGCATCAGCGCGCCGTGACGCCACGATGCGGCGCCGCCGCCGCGAAGCGCCGCGCGCACGAAGAGCACGCCCGCGCCACCGAATGCGATCAGCGCTCCCTCGGCCATACCGAGATAGCGGCTCACCGCGAGCGACGCGATCGTCAGCGTCAGCAGCGACGCGAAGAAAGCTGACGTTTCGCGCGATGCCAGGGCGCGGATGATCAGCAGCAACGCCACGCCCCACGCCACGAACAGCAGGCCAAGCCAGCGATCACTCCACCCGCCGCTGACGAGCGCGACGAAGTCGAAATTCATCGGGAGCAGCAGTGGATAGTCGGGATGCGCGAACGTGTTCCAGCGGCTCTCCAGAAAACGCCAGTCGATTCCTGCGGTTTCGAGAAAGACTTTCGCCTTGAGACCCCAGATCGCCCAAAAATCCCACTCCCAAAGCGGGGCGAGCGTCGCGTACAGCGCGTAACCGGTGATCGTCAGGAGCGTGACGAGGTCGAGGAGATGAGGCCGTACGGCAAACTGGTGCGGATCAGACACCGGTCGTCTGCGCACGACGACCAACGCCGCAGCGCAGAAGATGACCAGCGCACCGATCGTGACGCTGGTCAGCGTCCAGCGTACATGCGCGATCGAAAGCAAGAGCATCACAAAGTAGATCGTGCCGCTGCCGTAGAGAAATGAAGTTCCGATCAGCAGCGGACCGCGAGCGCGCCGGTCGACGGCAAGCGCGATCGGGATCCCGAGAACGGTCAGACTGAGGATGGCGATCAGCGGCGCGGTCATCGCCGCAACCTCAGCAACGCTCCCCCATCACCCTGCCAGATCACGTCCGCGGGAGCGCGCAGCGACACGCCGAACGCGGCAACATACCGAGCGGTATGGAGATTTTCCGGAAGCCGCGCGTTCTGCGGATCGAGGTATGGCAGCACTTCCCGCCCCGTCAGAAAATAGCTGGCGCGGTAGTACGCGTACGAATAGCCGCGCTCCCATTCGAGCGCCGGAACGACGATGGCGATCGTATCTCCTGCCTGCGTGTGCGCACGAATGCCTTCAAGAAACCGTGGGTACTGCGGCCATCGATCGGCGGATCGCGCGAATGCCATCGCCTGCGGCTCGCGATCGATGAACGGCATCCGCAAGAGACCCGGCTCGATGCACATCGCCACGATGGCAGCGAGCGAGAGGCCGAGGATGGCGCGGCGAACAGACACGCGGCGATTGTACGTAGGTCGAGCTCTCCAGTCCGGCTTCGATCGAAGAAAACCGTTTCACGCGGAGACGCGGAGACCGCGGAGAGTTCCGAGTGAAACGATGTCGGTGCGAACAAATAGCCGGACTGGAGAGTCCGACCTACGTTCGCTCTGCGCCTCGAGCTTAATCAGCTCGCGCCCCGGCCGGAGAGCACAGCCGGAATCGTTCGCAGCAGAATCTTCAGATCGAGCGAGGGCGACCAGTTGTCGATGTATTGAAGATCCATCTCCATCCATCGGTCGAAATCGACGTTGTTTCTTCCCGACACTTGCCACAAACACGTCAGGCCTGGCTTCATCGACAGACGACGCCGATGCCACCGGTGGTACGCCGCCACCTCTTCGGGGATCGGAGGACGCGGACCGACGAGACTCATATCGCCTTTGAGCACGTTCCAGAGCTGCGGCAGCTCGTCGAGCGAAAACTTCCGCAGAACGCGGCCGACGGCGGTCACACGCGGATCGGACTTCGCTTTGAAGACCGGACCCGACATCTGATTGAGATGCGTGACTTCGCCGCGGCGCTCGTGCGCATCCTCGAACATCGTGCGGAACTTGAAGAGCATGAAGAGGCGGCCATTGAGGCCCATTCGCTCCTGCCGGAAGAGCACCGAACCGGGCGACGAGAGTTTGATCGCCAGCGCGGCGATGGCGATTGCGGGGAGCGAGAGTAAAAGAAGGATCATCGAGACGGCGATGTCGAGCAGACGTTTGAGCGCGAGCTGCGTTTCGTTCGACGGCGTCGTCGTGAACGTGAGGAACGGAATGCCTTCGAGCTCTTCGAGCTCGATGCGCGCCACGCGGTTCGGGAAGAAGTTCATCGCCACGCGCGCACGGATGCCGAGCTCCTCGCACATCAGGAAGATCTGCTTCATCTCGTCGAGCTTCTTGCGCGTCACGGCGAAAACGATCTCGTCGATCGGCTCGGCAAACTGTCCCCCCTCGAGCAGCCGCCGCAGATCGGGAACACTGCCAAAGACGCGAAAACGCGCCCACCCGTTCGACAGGCGGTGCCCGTCGGAGACAAATCCGAGGATCTTGTAGCCCCAGAACTTGTGGCCTTCGATTGTGCGCGCCACTTCAATCGCACGCCGTCCCGTGCCGACGATCAGAATCGTCCGGTAGTTGAGACCTTTCGCGCGCACGTAGCGGGCGATGATCCGCACCACGATTTTTTCCAGCACGAGCAGCAATGCCGCGAGCAGACCGAAGAGGACAAACCAGGCGCGCGACAGTTGCCGCAGCGGAAGCAGATACGCGAGCGTGGCCAGAATGGCGTTGCCGACGAACACGACGCGGATGGCGGTGAGCGCCTCACGGATGAGCGGGATCGTGCGATGGCTGTGATAGCTGTGGTAGGTGAAGAGAAGGACGGACCAGAGGATCAGAACGACCGGATAGATCTTGATGTAGTCGCGGAGGGGAAAGAGTCCGGTCGGAAACTGGCCGGGTGCGACGCGCGGCAAAACGAGATCACGGATGAAGAACGCTGCAAAAAAGGCAGCCGTCGTGAGGGCCAGGTCGGCGACATAGACGACCCTCGCGATCATGCGCGCTTTTTCTTTAAGCATCGGACCTCTTACCTCGTATGACCACCATTCGACCGCCGTCTCGAATGTAACGCAGCTTGCGCCTGTCCGCTATACGGAAATGCCCGTCCAACCGTCTACAACAGTGTTTCAGCGGGCGATCGCCGCAAACAGCCGCTCGTAGGCGTCGGTCACCGCCGTCCAGCCATACCTCTCACCCGCGCGGGCGCGGGCAGCGAGCCTCATCTGTTCGCGCATCGCGGACGACTCGAGACACTCCCGAAGTCTGCCTGAAAGCGTTTCGGATGGACGCAATCGGAAGTAACCGACCGCGCTCCCTCCTACTTCCCGGTTCTCGGGCGTGTCGTTGGCGAGGACGCAGCCCCCAGAGGCCATCGCCTCGATCATGGCGGGATGCGTGCCGCCGACTTCGGTCGCCTGAATGTAGATGAGTGCGTTGCGTTGCAGAGTGCGGTAGTCGGCGCCGTAGAGCGCGCCAGGAAAAAGGATTCTCTCGGAGGCGTGCCGGCGGAGCTCGGCATCGAGGTCAGGCGCGTAAGTGGCGGAGCCGAGCATGACTAGCGGTGGTCGCATTTCGGGTGTCGCGTGTCGTAGATCTCCTCCCACACCCGACTCCCAACGAGCGACTCCGGCCACACGCTCGTACGCTAAAACGACCTCCAGCGGATTGTTCTCCGGCTCGAAGCGGCTGACGTAGAGGATGTAGTTGCCGGACTGGAGGCCGAGGCGGTCGAGGACATCGCTGTCTTCTTCGGCCGGAAACTCCGCGCCGTACGGAATCATCACCGGCTCGATCCCGTAGCGCTCGCGGTAGTAATCGGCGATGACGTTCGCGTCGGCGACGACGCGCGATGCGAAGAGCGCGGAGAACGACTCGCCGATCGCGTAGACCGCCTTCCCGAACACGTTCCACTTGCGCCGCCGCCGCTCGATTCCGTCGACGTTGATGGCGACAGGAAATCTCGCCGCGCGTAGCAGCGGAAGCACGAAGGCGTTGGCTGCATTGCAGAGAAGAATCACATCGAAGTCACGGCGCAGCGCATCGAGCGATGAGAGCAGCGTGTGGCTGACGGTCTCAGAGTACTTGTGGCGCAGCGCGGGAAGGACGATGCGGTGGACGGGGTGGGGGGTGGGGGGGGGGGGGGGGGGGGGGGG
>JAXDGL010000020.1:0-21726 GCA_034665065.1 Thermoanaerobaculia bacterium
TTCCAAGGCATCGTCGTTCTCCTCGACGCCTCTGAACCGGTTCCCGACTGTTACCTATGTCCCCGGACCGATCTGTTACCTATGTATCAGGTCTGTACCGGCACCTTCTCCCCCGCTGAAAAGCGCGGGGGAGAAGGACGCTCGATGGGAGTTTGAGTCATTGCATCGACAGCGGCGCTCGTGCCGTTCACCCGCTCAGGATGACAGCAACTTCATGAGTGCCTTTCGGACGTATCGTTTACCGACGTTGCGGATTTCGACGCCAGATCCTGCTGCAGCGCTTTGTGAACGCGCAAAGTCTCCGCTTCCGTCTCGTCCAACGTGCCGCTGCTGTCGATCACGTAGTCCGCGTGTTGCAGCCTGGCTTCGCGCGGCATCTGGCGCGCGATCCGTCGCGCCGCATCGTCGCCGCTCATCCCACGAGCGACGGCGCGGGCAAGCTGGGTATCGGGATCGGCATCGACGACGATGATGCGATCGAAGCGGCTCCTCCCTCCCGACTCGATGAGCAACGTTGCTTCGACGATGACGATCCGATCGCCGGCGGACGCTTGTTCCTCCGCTGCGATCAGTCGGGCCTGCTCCTCGATCACGAGCGGATGGATGAGCGCATTGAGTTTCTTCGCGTCCTCGTCGGTGGCGAGTGCCAGATCCGCGAGCTTGCGGCGATCAATGGCCCCGTCCGCGGTGAGGATGCCGCTGCCGTATGTGTGAACGAGGGCCTGATGTCCGGCCTGCCCCGGTTGGTACAAGCGCGTCACGATCTGATCCGCGTCGATGGTCGCGCATCCGAGGGCGGCGAACATCCCGGCGACGGTCGATTTCCCGCTGGCGATTCCGCCCGTCAGTCCGGCGCGGAGAATCATCGCCGTCTCCACTCCGCGGCCGTGACCGTGTTCCGCATCAGCATGGCGATCGTCATCGGACCGACGCCGCCGGGCACGGGCGTGATCCATGCGGCCACTTCGCGTGCGCGGACGAAGTCGACGTCGCCGACGACGGCAGAACCATTCTTCGCCAGCGCTCGCGACTTCACTTCATCATGGGCAACGAGCGAAGCGTCATCGGGGCCGATGCGATTGATGCCGACGTCGATCACCGCGGCGCCACCCTTGACCATCTCCGCGGTGACGAACAACGGCTTGCCGATCGCAGCGACGAGAATGTCAGCCCTTCGTGCAACAGCGGCCAGATTCGGCGTGCGCGAATGACAGATGGTGACCGTGGCGTGGCGCTGGAGGAGAAGCGCAGCCGCAGGCTTGCCGACGATGTCGCTGCGTCCGATTACGACGGCGTGTTTTCCTTCGATCTGAATGTCGTACGCATCGAGAAGGCGAATCACGCCCGCCGGCGTACAGGGCGCGAGCGTAGGGCGGCCGAGGTGCAGACGTCCGACGTTTTGAGGATGAAAGCCGTCGACGTCTTTCGCCGGATCGATCGCGTCGATCACTTTGTGCGCATCGATGTGCTTCGGCAGCGGAAGCTGCACGAGGATCCCGTCGACCGAATTATCACGGTTGAGCCGGTCGATGTGCGCGAGAAGCTCCGATTCGGAAAGCGTTTCGGGCAATACGCGCTCGTCGCCGTGCAATCCGATCTCTTCCGCTTTGCGCGCTTTGTTCCTGACGTAGATCTCGGACGCCGGATCGTTTCCGACGCGAATCACGACGAGGACGGGCTTAAATCCGAGGCTGGCGATGGCTGCGGCGACTTCGTCTTCCACCTGTTTGGCGACGATTTTGCCGTCGAGGAGATGTGCTGGCATACGTCCACGTTTGTATCATGGTTGAAGGAGGACGGTTTCACGCGGAGACGCGGAGGACGCGGAGAGAAACAGCTCCGCGCCTCCGCGTCTCCGCGTGAACCCGTCTCCCTCATGACGAACAGGAATTCTCCGCCGCTTCGCCGCCTTACCCACGCGACACGGCCTGATAACCCTTCCTGCACCAGCAGATTGGGAATGAATTTCTTGACAGTGGCTGTTCGGGCGGTGTACCGTTTTGCCCCTTTCCCGTGGGGAAGGTGTGTGGTTGTCTTTGAATGACATGCGGCGCTGAGCAGTTCCCCTGCGCCGCGGTCCTCCGAAGATCGAATCTGAGTTGCGAAGTGTCTTTAGGGAGAGTCATGCGTACGTATTTCCCCAAGCAGGGCGACATCGAGCCGAAATGGTTCATCATCGACGCTGAAGGCAAAGTCCTCGGTCGGCTTTCGACGGAGATCGCCCGGATCATTTCCGGCAAAGCCAAGCCGACCTACACGCCGTTTCTCGACACGGGCGATCATGTGATCGTCATCAACGCCGAGAAGATCGTGCTGTCGGGCAAGAAAGAAACCGACAAGATCTATCGTCATCACTCGCTCTATCCGGGCGGACTGAGCGAGCGCGCGGCGCGCTTCATCCGCGCGGAGAAGCCGGAGTCGATGATCGAGCGCGCCGTTCTGGGCATGCTGCCCCACAACAAGCTCGGCCGCAAGATGATCAAGAAGCTGAAAGTTTATCGCGGGACCGCACACCCGCACGAAGCGCAGAAGCCCGTCGCACTCGAAATGCGCGACGGTGCCGTTTCCGAGATGGGCGGACTCGCCCCGGCGAAGAAGTAGCTAGGAGGATCACACTTTGGCACTGGTTGAATATTACGGCACGGGACGGCGCAAGACGTCGACCGCACGCGTCCACCTCCGTCAGGGTAGTGGTGCGATTACAGTCAATCACCGCTCGCTCGACGAGTACTTCGGCAACGATGTGCTGAAGATGATCATCAAGCAGCCGCTGGCGCTGACGGAGACTGCCGAGAAGTTCGACATCGTCGTCACGGTCGACGGCGGCGGGCCGAGCGGCCAGGCCGGCGCGATCCGTCACGGCATCTCCCGCGCGCTGCAGATCTTCAACGTCGAGTTGCGCAAGCGCCTCAAGAAGGCCGGCCTGCTCACTCGTGATCCGAGAATGAAAGAGCGCAAGAAGTACGGACAGAAGGGTGCTCGTGCACGCTTCCAGTTCTCGAAGCGCTAGTTTTCCGATGTTCCCGTTCTCCCCAGCTTGATTTCCCGAAGACAGGAGCGCCGCTCGCTCCTGTCTTTTTTTATCTCACGCTGTTCAACAACGTCACCGCGAGAAGGAGGGTTTGCTTGGCAGTCTCTATTACGATGAAAGAGCTTTTGGAAGCTGGCGTTCACTTCGGTCATCAGACCAAGCGCTGGAATCCCAAGATGAAGAAGTACATCTTCGGGAAGCGCAACGGGATCTACATCATTGACCTTCAGAAGACGCTCAAGCTCTTTAAGGAAGCTTCCGCGTTCATCTCGGACCTTGCGTCCCAGGGGAAACGCATTCTATTTGTCGGCACGAAGCGCCAGGCGCAGGATGCCATCCTCGAAGAGGCCAACCGCTGCGGCATGTTCTACGTGAACAACCGCTGGCTGGGCGGCACACTGACGAACTTCACCACCGTCCGGAAGTCGATCGAAAGGCTCAAGGAAATCGAGTCGATCATCGGCGACACCGATAAAGAGATGTCGAAGAAGGAGCGCGCCGCCCTCGACCGCGAGCGCGACAAGCTCCTCAAGAATCTCATCGGAATCCGTGAGATGGACGGCCTTCCGGATGCGCTCTTCGTGATCGATCCGAAGAAGGAGTACATCGCCATCCAGGAAGCGAAGAAGCTCGGAATCCCGGTGGTGGCAATCGTCGACACGAACTGCGATCCGGAAGACATCAACTACGTCATTCCGGGGAACGATGACGCCATCCGCGCCATCCGCCTGTTCACGCAGAAGATCGCCGACGGTGTGCTCGAGGGCTACAACCTCGCCGAAGAGAAGTTCATCGGCGTTGAGGACAAGGTCGAGCCGGAAGCGGCCGCACCTGTCCAGTCAGAACCTGCCGAAGCGATGAGCGCTCCGGCTGCTTCCTGATCCACAAGACGACTTCCACTTGGAGCGCCGGCTGTCCGCATTGCGGCAGACGGCGCTCTTGTATCGAGGAGAAACGCACATGACACAAGTAACCGCCGCAATGGTGAAAGAGCTGCGCGAGCAGACCGGCGCCGGGATGATGGACGTGAAGTCGGCGCTGACCGAGGCTGACGGCAACATGGAAGAGGCCACGAAAATCCTTCGCAAGAAGGGTCTCGCTGCCGCCGGCAAAAAAGCCGGACGCATTGCCGCCGAAGGCGCCGTGACCTCGTTCGTGAGCGACAGCATCGGCGTGCTCGTCGAAGTCAACTGCGAGACCGATTTCGTCGGCCGCAACGAGAACTTCCGCAAGTTTGCAGACGACGTCGCCGCCGTCATCGCCAAGAGCAAGGCCGATTCCGTCGAAGCGTTGAACAACGAGCCGTGGCCTGGCGACGCCGAAGGGCAGACCGTCGGTCAGGTCACGCAGAGCAAGATCGCATCGATCAAAGAGAACATCGCCATCCGCCGCTTCGTCCGCTACGAAGCCGCGCCGAACGCGGTCTTCTCGTCGTACATCCATGCCGGTGGCCGCATCGGCGTGCTCGTCGAGCTCGTCGCCAAGAGCGGCGCGAAGAACGCCAAGATGAATGAGCTGGCCAAGGACGTGGCGATGCACATCGCCGCCGCCGAGCCGCGCTTCATCCACCGCGACGAAGTGACGCAGAAGGATCTCGACACCGAGCGCGAGATCGCCCGCGACGCCGCTGCCAAGTCGGGCAAGCCGGAGAACATCGTCGAGAAGATGGTCACGGGCAAGATGGAGAAGTTCTACGGCGAGGCCTGCCTGCTCGAGCAGCCGTACATCAAGAACGACAAGCAGACCGTGAGCGAGTATCTGGCATCGTCGGCCAAAGAGTCCGGCTGCGACTACACGATCACCCGCTTCACCCGCTACAAGCTCGGTGAAGGCATCGAGAAGAAGAGCGATGACTTCGCGGCAGAAGTGGCGAGCTTCATGAAGTAAACGCAATTCATCGACAATCGAGGGCGGCCCGATCGGCCGCCCTTTTTGTTGTATAAAGCGTCGCCAATGCCCCGATACAAACGCATCCTTCTCAAACTCTCCGGCGAAGCGCTTATGGGCGGCCGCCGCAACGGCATCGACCCCGAGACGATCGCGCGCATCGCTGACGAGATCGTCGACGTTCATCGCGCCGGCGTCGAGATCGCCATCGTCATCGGCGGCGGCAACATCTTTCGCGGCGTCACGGCAGCCACCGAAGGCATCGACCGCGTCGCCGGCGATCACATGGGGATGCTGGCCACGGTCATCAACGCCATCGCACTTCAGGACGCGCTCGAGCGCCGCGGCGCGCAGACGCGCGTGACGTCGGCGATCCAGATGGCCGAGGTGGCCGAGCCGTTCATTCGCCGCCGGGCGATGCGTCATCTCGAGAAAGCGCGCATCGTGATCTGCGCGGCCGGAACCGGGAACCCCTACTTCACGACCGACTCCGCGGCCGCGTTGCGCGCCAGCGAGTTGAAGTGCGAGATCATCTTCAAAGCCACGAAGGTCGACGGGATCTACACGGCCGATCCGGAGAAAGATCCAAATGCCACTCGGATCCAGCACGTGACCTATCAACGCGTTCTCGCCGAGCGGCTGGAGGTCATGGACGCGACGGCCATCGACCTGGCGCGCGGCAGCTCGATTCCGATCTATATTTTCTCGTTGCGCGAGCCGGGAAACATTCGGAAGGCGCTGCTGGGCGAGGATATTGGCTCGATTGTTTCTGACGAAGTGCCGGGAAAAGGATGAAGGCTGAAGGATGAAGGATGAACCCCGTTCCGCGTTCATCCTTCATCGTTCATCCTTCGGTGAAACCACGAGGTACTCATGATCAACGACGTCATCAAAGACATTCAACACCGCATGCACGGCGCGATCGAAGCGCTGCACCGTGAGTTCAAAACGCTCCGCACCGGCCGCGCCAACGCGTCGATGCTCGACGGACTCATGGTCGACTACTACGGCACGCCGACGCCGATCGCGCAGGTGGCCTCGCTCAAGGTGCCCGAGGCATCGCTCATCGTGGCTGAGCCGTGGGACAAGTCGATGGTCTCCGCCGTCGAGAAGGCGATTCGCACCTCCGACCTCGGCCTGAATCCGTCGGCCGACGGCAAAGTCGTGCGCATCCCTATTCCGTCGCTCACCGAGGAGCGGCGCAAAGAGCTCGTGAAGCGCGGACATCACATGGCCGAGGAGTCGCGCACAGCGATCCGTCAGGTGCGCCGCGACGGAAACGACAAGCTCAAGAAGATGCTCAAAGGCCACGAGATCTCCGAGGACGATGAGAAGCGCGCGCTCGACGAGATTCAGAAGATGACCGACAAGCACATCGACGAGATCGGCAGCATTCTCAAGAGCAAAGAAACCGACATCATGGCGGTGTGATGTTGCGGTTGCGAGGGCGTCACACAATGTCATTCCGAGCTGGCAAAACCGCGGGGAGGGGTGGGTGGGCGTGAGCGGTGAAGCGCGGCGAGGAATCCCCTGCCGATGGGAGATGACCGCTTCGTGGGCGGGGGATTCCTCATCGCGCTCCACCGCTCCCACCGCCCTACCGGCCCCGCGGTTTCGCCGATTCGGAATGACAGTTGCGCAGTCGCCTAATCAATGCTTCGGGGTGGCAGTGCCGGCGTTGAGACATGAATTTCTAGACGCTATGAAACCGTGTGCCAGCGAGACCGCGAGACAATGACTGATACCGAGCGCGTTCTCGTCATCATCCCCGCTGCGGGAACCGGCACGCGCTTCGGCGGTGACGTCCCGAAACAGTTTCTGCCGTTGGGTGGAAAGCCGCTGGTGCAGCGGGTAGTTGAGCGATTTCTCTTCGATGGCGCCGTAACGCGTGTGATCGTTCCCGTTCTCGACATGCTGCTCAACGCGGTGAAGGACTCGCCGGGCGAGCGGGTGAAATTCGTCGCCGGCGGCGCGACGCGGCTGCAATCGGTGACCGCGGGATTGGAAGCAGCAGGCGGCGAGTTCGATCTCGTCGCCATTCACGATGCGGTGCGTCCATTCTTTTCGCCCGATACATTTCACGCCACGCTCGACGCGGCGCGAACGCATGGAGCCGCGTTCCCGGGCATTCCACTGCCGGACACGATTCATCAGATCGCGGACGATGCCATTGCCTCGACACTCGATCGCAGCGTGCTCGTTGCCGCGCAGACGCCGCAGTGTTTTCGGCTCGATGTGTTGCAGGACATCCTCGCCCGCGCGGCGCGCGAGGATGCCAACGCGACCGACGAAGCGGGGCTGGCCGCGAAGTACGGCCATCGCGTCCAGCTCGTGCCGGGCGACTCGATGAATTTCAAGATCACGCGTCCCGAGGATCTCGTGATGGCCGAGCGCATCTACGCCGAGTGGGGCGGAGGCGAGGAACCGTGATCCGCGTGGGTCAAGGCATCGACGTGCACCAGTTCGCTGACGCGCGTCCGCTGATTCTCGGTGGTGTGCGCATCAGCGACACCGACGGACTGGCCGGCCACTCCGATGCCGACGCCGTGCTTCATGCCATCACCGATGCCCTTCTCGGTGCCGCCGGCGCGGGCGACATCGGTCAGTACTTTCCTTCCGATGATCCGCGATGGAAGGATGCCGACTCGACGATCTTCCTGCGCGAAGCGAAGCGCGTCATCGCCGAAATGGAAGCAGAGATCTCCAACGTCGACGTAACCATCATCGCCCAGAAGCCGAAGCTGGCTCCGTTTCGCGATGCCATCCAGGCTTCGATCGCCAAGCTGCTCGATCTGCCTGCCGGTCACGTCAACGTCAAAGCCACCACCACCGACCACCTCGGCTTCATCGGACGCGGCGAGGGCATCTGCGCGATGGCCATCGTCGCCATCGAAGTCGTACACTCCGTCTGATAGAGTTTGTCCTTACGAGGAAACGCACATGACCATCAACGCCGACATCGACGCCCGCATCGCCCAGCAGCGCCTTCTGGATCATCCGTTCTATCAGCGCTGGACTGCCGGCGAGCTCACGCGGGAAGAGTTGCAGGACTACGCACGCAACTACTATCACTACGCGCTGGCGTTTCCGACGTTCCTCAGTGCGATGCATGCGCAGACCGAGGACATCGAGACGCGACAGTTGCTGCTGGAGAACCTCATCGAAGAGGAGCGCGGACCGGAGAATCATCCGGAGCTGTGGCTTCGCTTTTGTGAATCGCTCGACATGGATCGCGACGAGGTCAAACGCGGGACGCCGAACGATGCGACGCGCGTGCTCATCGCAGCGCTGCGCGGTTCGGCACGTGACGGTGACCTTCATGAGGGACTCGCCGCACTTTACGCGTACGAGTCCCAGATTCCCGGCGTTGCGAAGGCGAAGATCGCCGGTCTCGCCGAGTGGTACGGCATCGACGCCGCGCGCGACATCGCGTTCTTCTCCGTCCATCAGGAAGCGGATGTCGTCCACTCGGCGACGTCGCGCGAGTTGCTGGCGCGTCTGTGCGATACGGAGACGAAGCGTGGCGAAGCGACGGCGGCTGCTGGACGGACGCTCGACGCGCTTTACGGATTCCTCGACTCGGTGACCGCGGCGACGGTTCATTAGCCGCGCGCTGTCATTTCGAATCGGCGGAACCGCGGGGGCGGGGTGTGGGGGGAGCGGTGAAGCACGATGAGAAATCCCCTCATTGGAAGCGAGGGTTTTTCTTATCGGCAGGGGATTCCTCTCCGTGCTCCACCGCTCACGCCCACCCTTTCCTCCCCGCGGTTCCGCCGGATCGGAATGACAAACCGTCCGCTATGCCCGCGAACGTTCTCCGCTCCATCGGCTAGACTTCGCGCGTGAGCGTGAAAGCCACGCGCCATAGCGGTCGTATGCATCTCCGTCAGATGACGCCATTGTCGGAGGCGTGCCATGGGAAACAAGACGCCAAAGAACATCGACGAATACATCAGTGGGTTCTCGGCTGACGTGCAGGCAATTCTCCAGCGCATCCGCTCGACCATCCATGAGGCCGCGCCCAGCGCGCAGGAGACGATCAGCTATCGGATTCCGGCGTTCATGCAAGACGGCGTGCTGGTTTACTTCGCTGCGTTCAAGAATCACATCGGCTTATATCCGCCGGTGAAGGGCGGCGCAACGCTGCAGAAAGCGCTCTCGCGCTACGCGGGAGAGAAAGGCAATCTGCGATTCCCTCTCGATCAACCGATCCCCTTCGGTCTGATCCGGAAGATCGTGATGCTGCGGGTAAAGCAAACCAAGGCGAAGGCAGATTCAAAGAAGAAACCGAAACGGCTTGATATCGTTAGCGCCACATGACCCGCGTTCGTTTTGCTCCCTCTCCCACCGGCCATTTGCACGTCGGTGGCGCCCGCACCGCGATTTTCAACTGGCTCTTCGCAAAGCATCACGGCGGAACGTTCATCATCCGCGTGGAAGATACCGATCAGGCCCGCTCGACGCTCGAGTCGGAGACGATGGTTCTCGACGATCTTCGCTGGCTTGGACTGTTGTGGGATGAAGGGCCAGACATCGGCGGACCGCACGCGCCGTATCGTCAGTCGGAGCGGGTGAATCGATACGCGGAGATTGCGCGGGAGCTGCTTGCGCGCGGCGTCGCCTATCGCTGCTACTGCACAGAAGAGGAGCTGGAGGCGAAGCGAAAAGAGGCTGAAGCTGCGAGCAGACCGCCGCATTACGACCTCAAATGCTGGATCAATCGCCGCGACGATGAGCAGTCTCCGCACGCCATTCGATTCCATGTTCCCGATGACGGCGACGTCACCATCAACGATCGCATCCGCGGCGAGGTGACGTGGAAGCGCGAGTCGCTCGGCGATTTCATCCTCATCCGCTCCGACGGCTTGCCGACCTACAACTATTCGGTCGTCGCCGACGATCACGACATGGAGATCACGCACGTCATTCGCGCCGAGGAGCATCTGACGAATACGCATCGACAGGTGCTGATCTATCGGGCGATGCAGTGGGCCATCCCCCAATTCGCGCACGTCTCGCTGATCCTCGGGCAGGATCGGTCGAAGCTCTCCAAGCGGCACGGCGCAACGTCGGTCGCTGCGTACGCGGAGCAGGGATTTCTTCCCGATGCGATGCTCAACTACCTGACGATGCTCGGCTGGTCGGCACCGGATGGACGCGATGTGTTCGACCGCGCCTATGCGATCGAGAACTTCTCGCTCGATCGGGTGAACTCGTCGCCGGCGGTATTCGATCCGCAGAAATTCGAGTGGCTCAACGGACAGTACATTCATGCGATGAGCGCCGCGGCGCTGCGGCCGCTGGTCGTGCAGTCGATCGGGATCGATACGCCGTGGCTGGAGGAAGCGATCGATGTCGTGAAGACGTCGGTGCATTTGCTGCCGCAGTTTCGCGAAGTGCTCCGGTTCGTGACGGAGTACGCGGTTCCGGAAATCGATTCATCGTTTGCGTCGGCGATTGTTGATGATCTTCGCGCGCATGGTTCGCCGCATGACGCCGACGCCGTCAAGGCGATGAACGATCGACTCAAGAAAGCGACGGGCCTGAAAGGCAAAGAGTTGTTCATGCCGCTGCGCCTGGCGATGACGGGGATGGATCACGGGCCGGAGTTGGTGCGCGCCATTCCCTTGCTGACGCGCGCCAGCGAGTCGGATCCGCGCGTGCTCTCGCCGCTCGCGCGCGCGGAGCAATGTATTCGCTGATCCGAAAGCTGCTCTTCCTGCTCGATGCAGAAGACGCGCACGATTTCACGACGCGGCAGATGATGGCGTTGCAGCGAATCCCGATCGTGCTGCGGGCGATCGAGCGTTTCTGTGCGCCGCCGGCGAGTGCGCGCCGCGAGCTGCTGGGGATGAGCTTCCCGTCACCGATCGGGATCGCTGCAGGCTTCGACAAGAACGGACTGCTGATGCCGATGCTGGCCGCACTCGGATTCGGTTTCGTCGAAGTGGGAACAGTGACGTTGCGTCCGCAGCCTGGCAATCCGCGGCCGCGCATGTTTCGCTATCCCGAACAGAAAGCGCTGATCAATCGCCTCGGATTCAACAACGACGGCGCGGACGCCGTCGCCGCGCGGCTGGCGTCGTGGCAACGAACGGTTCCGCTCTTCGTCAACATCGGCAAAAATCGCGATACCCCGCTCGAAGGCGCCGCTGATGACTACGGCGCGTGCGCCGCGAAGCTCGCGCCGTTCGCCGACGCCGTCGTCATCAACCTCTCGTCGCCGAACACGCCGTCGCTGCGCGAACTGCAACGGCCCGAACATTTGGAGCCAATCATCCGCGCCGTGCGGGGAGGCAGGCCGCTCCTCGTCAAGATCGCTCCCGATGTGGAGGACGCGTTGCTCGAGGAGATCTGTGACGTCTGCACGCGCCTCGCGGACGGAATGATTTGTACGAATACCACGATCGCGCGACCGTTTGCCGCGAGCGAGGCGGGCGGACTCTCGGGCGTGCCGCTGATGACGCCGTCGACGTCGGTGCTCGCGCGCGTGCGAGCACGCGTAGGTCCTTCGTTTCCGCTGATCGGTGTGGGCGGTATCTTCACCGCCGACGACGTTCGCGCGAAGCTGGCCGCTGGCGCCGATCTCGTCCAGGTGTACACGGGGTTCGTCTACGAGGGACCGATGATCGTAAGGCGACTGATGAGGCTCTAGTCCGCGTCATTCAAAACGTATAGACAAGCGCAACGCGTTGTCATCCGGTCTGTCATCCTGAGCCGCCGAAGCCGCCCGTTCAACGTCCCGATATATCGCGCAGCGTGTGCTCGGCGGCGAAGGACGGTCGAAGGACCCCCTGATTGTTTGCGATGGTTTCAAAAGAGACAGCACAAAGTAGGGGGTCCTTCGACCGTCCTCCGCCGCGCGATGCCTGACGGTTGTCAGAGACGCGTGAAGTCGCGCGGCTGCGGCGGCTCAGGATGACAGCCACGTTGTCATTCCGAGCCGGCGGAACCGCGGCGGCGGACGGGTGGGGGAGCGGTAAGCGCGGAGAGGAATCCCCTGACGACATGAAGAGACTTGCTTCGAAGCGGGGGATTTCTCATCGCGCTTCACCGCTCCCGCCACCCTTCCGCCCCCGCGGTTCCGCCGATTCGAAATGACAGTCGAGCGCTCGTGAAAGTCCTAAAACGTCGGGGTTCGAAAGGGGAGCTACGTGAACCCATGCGGGCTACACTTCCCTCGTGATCATCTACGGAGTCAATCCTGTCCTCGAAGCCATCCGCTCGCATCCGGAGCGGATCCGTTACATCGGTGTGGTTCGCGAGGAGACCGCGCGGCATCAGAAGCTGATGAGCGAGGCGAAGCGGGCGAAAGTCACCGTCCGTCCGCTGGCCGCCGATCACATCGAGAAGCTGGCCGGACGCGGCGTTCACAACGGTGTCGTCGCGGAGATTTCCGAGAACGCGTTTGCGGACTTCGACGATGTCATCGATGCCGAGGGAACGAGGTTCGTGCTGATTCTGGACTCGATCACCGATCCGCAGAACTTCGGCGCGATCCTGCGCGTCGCCGACGGATTCGGAGTTCATCTCGTCGTCATCCCGGAACACGACAGCGTTGGACTCACGCCCGTTGCGATCAAAGCCTCGGCCGGCGCCTCGGAATGGGTTCCGGTGGCGCAGGTGACGAATCTGGCGCGCGCCATCGAGGCGCTGCAGAAAGCCGGCTATTGGGTGTACGCCGCTGCTGATGGCGGCGATCTCCCGCAAGCGATCGATTTTCGTGGCAAGGTCGCGCTCGTGGTCGGCAACGAAGGGAAGGGAATTCGCCGGAACGTGCTCGAGCATTGCGACCGGGTCGTGACGATTCCGATGCAGGGACACATCGAGTCGTTCAACGTGGCCACGGCGACGGCGGTGCTCTGCTACGAGGTGTGGCGACAGCAGAGCAGTTGAATGAACAGCGCGATCACCCGGCGTGAATGTGCCGTTCCCGTTCCGTCTCCTCGCGCATCGCGTTTCGATCCGCGGCTCTTCCGGCGACGAGACCGATCCCGAACAGGATGCTCGCAAAAACGGCGAAAGCAATCAGCGGTAGATACATGTCTCTATCGAACCTTTTGTGACTCTTCAGGGCGTCGCCGAATCTCAAGATACGTGCCGCTGAGCCAAACTGCAAGTGTAAGCGTGCCATTCCAGAACATCCATGACTTCGTCAGCCGTTCGTTGACGAGTTTGTCGAGAAGCGAAAACACGAACCAGAGCAACGACGCCTCACGTAGTCCTTCGGCGACGCGCTCTTCGAGCCGCTTCAGATCGATACGACGACCGAGCCATTCGGTGAAAGTAAGCCAGCGCATCTCCGGTAAGGAGTTACTGGACAGAGCCGTTTCCCTACCCACCACCGATTTCTTCGGTCGGTTGGCCACGATCGAAATAAGTTCCCTCTTGCGCATGGTTTGGCCATTTGCTATAACCCGCAGTTCCTCGGCCTCCGCCGTCTGAGCTCCATCCTTTGCTTAGCGTCGACAGGCTGTTTGTGTCTTTGAAATCTCGCAGTTTGGTGCTGGCATAGCTCAGTTGGTAGAGCAGCTGATTTGTAATCAGCAGGTCGCGGGTTCGAGTCCCGTCGCCAGCTCCAGCAGAAGTGACGGTGTTTCTCGGAGAGTTGGCTGAGCGGTCAAAAGCAGCAGACTGTAAATCTGCCGGGCCACGCCCTACGAAGGTTCGAATCCTCCACTCTCCACCATTTTTTCAGGGACGAGGCATGAGGGACGAGGGAGTAACGAAACCCTCATCCTTGATTCTTCATCCTGGTTTTGCAGCGGTAAGACGGTTCGAAGGCATGATCGGCGGGGGAAGACATCTCGCTCATCCCTTGTCTCTCGTCCCTGATTCAAGCGGGAGTAACTCAGTTGGTAGAGTCACAGCCTTCCAAGCTGTTGGTCGCGGGTTCGAGCCCCGTCTCCCGCTCCAAAACGGGAATTGAAAATTGAAAATTGAGAACGGAAAACGAGAGGCGAAAGGACGCGCGAGCGTCATTTTCAATTCTCCATTCTCCATTCTCCATTTTCGCGAAGCGAATACGCCCTCTTAGCTCAGGGGTAGAGCACGTCCTTGGTAAGGACGGGGTCGCGAGTTCAACTCTCGCAGAGGGCTCCATCAAACGATTCGAGATTCGGGGTAGAAAACATGGCACGCGCAGGCAGAGAAATCATCACGCTCCAGTGTTCCGAGTGCAAACGGCGGAACTACACGACGACAAAGAACAAGAAGACGATGACGGAAAAGCTCGAACTGAAGAAGTTCTGCCGTCACGATCGGAAGCACACGCCACACAGGGAAACGAAGTAAGGCAGGGGAATAAGTCGCTTTGAGCCCGCTTTTGCAGGCTTTTGCGGCACTTGCAGGCCAATAGCTCAACTGGCAGAGCAGCGGTCTCCAAAACCGCAGGTTGGGGGTTCAAATCCCTCTTGGCCTGCCAAATCGCAAGCTTCCAGCATTCAGCTCTCAATCTTCACGGACGGCGCCGGCCGCGGAAGGATGAGGGCTGAACGCTGTCAGCGTTTTTCGGGGAATCGATGGAATCAGACAAAGAAAACAGCATTGTCGCCAAGCCGCGCGAGTGGTGGCTCACCACACGCGATTTCTTCCGCGACACCAACTCGGAGATGAAGAAGGTCACGTGGCCGAGCCGTCCCGAAGTCGTCGGGACGACTGTCGTCGTCATCGTGGCCACGATCGTCTTCGCGGTTTACCTCTGGGGTTGCGATCTCCTCTTCTTCAAGGCGATCGATTTCCTCTTCACCAGGTTCGGAGCAGGTACCTAGCGATGGCCGAAACGGCACAGAAGCAGTGGTACATCGTTCACACCTACTCCGGTTTCGAAGACCGGGTGAAGGAGAACCTCAACCAGCGCATCGAAGCACTCGGCATGCGCAGCAAGTTCGGCGAGATCAAGATCCCCGTCGAGACGCTCATCGAGATGAAGGGCGGCAAGAAAAAGGAAGTGGTCCGCAAGTTCTTTCCGGGCTACATCCTCGTCGAGATGGACATGGCGGACGATGCCTGGCATCTCGTCAAGAACACGCCGAAGGTCACCGGCTTCGTCGGCACCGGCAAGAAGCCGACGCCGCTGACGCCGGAAGAAGTCGATCAGATCCTGACGCAGGTCGTCACGACGAAAGAGAAGCCGAAACCGAAGCACGTGTACGAGCATGGCGAGCACGTCCGCATCATCGACGGGCCGTTCTCGAACTTCACGGGCGTGGTGGAAGAGGTCAATCTCGACCGCAACACGCTCAAGGTCATGGTCACGATCTTCGGCCGGTCCACCCCGGTCGAGCTCGACTTTTTGCAAGTGGCGCGGTTCGATCCGAGCGAAGAGCAGGGGGCCGGCAGCGGTGGCAGCACGGGCGGAGCACAGAAGCGATAAAAGCGGAATGGTTAATGTTGAATGTTAAATGTGGAATGTTGAATGGTTTTCATTTAGCGCAAAACCACTAACATTTAACGCTCAACATTTAACATTCGACATTTAACATTCAACATTTCAGAGAAGAGAGACCATGGCTAAGAAAATCACGGGCTACATCAAACTCCAGATCCCCGCCGGCGCAGCAACTCCGGCTCCTCCCGTCGGTCCGGCCCTCGGCCAGCACGGCGTGAACATCATGGAGTTCTGCAAAACGTTCAACGCCCGCACCCAGGGTCAGCAGGGGCTGATCATCCCGGTGGTCATCACCGTTTTCTCCGACCGCACCTTCACCTTCATCACCAAGACGCCTCCCGCGGCGATCCTGCTGCTCAAAGCGGCCGGCATCCCGAAGGGCTCCGGCGTTCCGAACAAGACGAAGGTCGGCAGCGTCACGCGCAAGCAGGTCGAAGAGATCGCCAAGACCAAGATGCCGGATCTGAACGCGGCCTCGCTCGAAGCGGCCGTCAAGACGGTCATGGGAACGGCGCGGTCGATGGGATTGGAAGTTACGGGTTAGAAGCGAAATGTTGAATGTTCAATGTTGAATGTTGAGGGTTGAATGAGCCGGAAATGGCAACTGAATGCGCCGAAGAGGCAGCCATTCAACATTCAACATTTGACATTCAACATTGAACATTCGGTTTGAAAAGAGTCGCACCGGCGCGTCGCCGGTGCAAACGAAGTAGGAGGCGGGACTCGTGCCCGCCGTTAACACTACGGAGGTGAATTTGGCTAGACACGGCAAGAAGTACCGTGCAGCGTTCGAGAAAGTCGAACAGCGGCCGTATCAGTTGGACGAAGCGTTCGGTCTGCTCAAGCAGATCGCCTACGCCAAGTTCAACGAGACGGTCGAACTGTCGCTCCTTCTCGGAGTCGATCCCAAGCACGCCGATCAGATGGTCCGCGGTACCACGGTGCTCCCGCACGGTACCGGACAGTCGAAGCGCGTGCTCGTGATCGCACAAGGCGACAAACAGCGTGAGGCTACCGAAGCCGGCGCTGACATGGTCGGCGGAGACGAGATCGTCGAGAAGATCCAGGGTGGCTGGACTGACTTCGACGCCGTCATCGCCACGCCGGACATGATGCGCTCGGTCGGTAAGCTCGGAAAGGTTCTCGGTCCTCGCGGACTGATGCCGAATCCGAAGACCGGCACCGTCACGTTCGATGTCGCCAAGGCGATCTCGGAGATCAAAGCCGGTAAGGTGGAGTTCCGCGTCGACAAGACGTCGATCATCCACGTTCCGGTCGGAAAGATCGCGTTTTCCGCGGACCAGCTCCAGGAAAACGCGGCCAGTATCATCAACGCCGTCCGCAAGGCCAAGCCGCCTGCGGCCAAAGGCAAGTACGTCCGCAGCATCTACATCTCGTCGACCATGAGTCCTTCGATCAACATCGATACGGCAGTGGCCGAGGCGAAAGCAGAGTAAGGAGGGAGCATGAATCGCGAAGATAAAGCAGCAGCGATCTCCGAGCTCGGCGAAGGCATTGGCAAAGCCACGAACGCATTCGTGATGTCGTTCAAAGGCATCACTGTCCCGCAGGTCACCGAGCTGCGGCGCCAGGTGCGTGAGACGAGCTCGACGTACGTCGTTGTCAAGAACACGCTTGCGCTCATCGCGGTGAAGGATTCGCCGCTGACCGCGCTCAAGGGCGAGTTCACCGGTCCGACTGCCGTGGCCTACAACACTACGGACGCGGTCGCGCTGGCCAAGGCCCTGACGAAGTTCGCCAAAGACGTTCCGGCGATCACGTTCAAGGGTGCGATGCTCAACGGTCAGATCGTGCCGGCGAGCCAGATCCAAAACATTGCCAATCTGCCGTCGCGCGAAGAGCTGATCTCGAAGTTGCTGTATGTGTTGCAGAGCCCGATCCGCGGTCTCGCCACAGTGCTGGCAGCGAACATCCGCAACCTTGCGGTGGTCATCGATCAGATTGCCAAGCAGAAAGGCGAAGGCGCCGCAGCATCGGAAGCGCCTGCAGCCGAAGTATCCGCACCCGAGGCAACCGCTTAAGTACTGATTCCGCGCATCGGCATCGCCGCGGCGCAAGAGATTTGAACGATTCAACATATTTGGAGGCTGAAATGGCTATTTCGACTGAAGATTTTGTGAAGCAGATTGAGACGATGTCGGTCCTGGACCTCTCGAACCTGGTCAAGGCACTGGAAGACCGCTTCGGCGTGTCGGCGGCGGCGGCCGCCCCGGCAGCAGCGTCAGCGGGCCCGGCAGCGGCGGCGGCCCCGGTTGAGGCACAGACCGAGTTTCAGGTAATCCTGAGCGAGGTCGGCGACAAGAAGATCAACGTCATCAAGGCTGTACGCGAAGTGACGAGCCTTGGTCTGAAGGAAGCGAAGGACCTCGTTGAGGCCGCTCCGTCGACGATCAAGGAAGCGGTTTCGAAGGAAGAGGCCGAGAACATCAAGAAGAAGTTCGAAGAGGCCGGCGCGAAAGTCACCGTCAAATAGTGACGTTTGCGGTGGTTTCGGCGGCCAGTTGGACGGTCGCCGTTCCTCCTGCGTAACAGACTCATCGGACGGGGCAGGAATGTCCCGTCCGAAAATTGCTTTTGCAGTACACGAGACATCTCTGAGCTGGAAAGGGGGGGAGCGGCCCTTTCCGATAGCTCACAATCCTCGCGAATCCACCCTGACGCGTTGCCTGCGTCGGGACTCGCCTACGAAATTCTCATTGAGGGCGCGTCAATCTCGACTAACGCAGTGACGAACCCGGTGTGCGTGGACCGCAACCGACGGTCGCAGGCAGAGCTTTCTGCCGTGCGGCCTTTTGCTGTCTACACCCACCGCGCTCGCCACGCCGCAGCCGCCAGAGCCGCGACCCAAAGGAGCAATTGAATGAACGGATCCTCCCTGCCTAAACAGGAACCGGTTCGCCATGACTTCTCCAAGATCCGGAGTTACATGGCATTGCCGAACCTCATCGACGTGCAGCGCAAGTCGTATGACAGGTTCCTGCAGATGAACCTCCTCCCCGAGGAGCGCGAAGACACGGGACTGCAGTCGGTCTTCACCAGTGTTTTCCCCTTCAGCGATTTCCGCGAGACCTGCTCTCTCGATTTCGTGAAGTTCGCGATCGGGAACTGGGAGTGCAAGTGCGGCCAGCTCAAGGGCCTCGAGCACCTGCGCATGACCTGCGCGAACTGCGGATCGAAGATCATCACCGATCACCCGCACGAAGAGACGGTCAACTGCCAGAAGTGCGGCGTCATCAACAAGAACCGCGTCGAGATCTGCGACATCTGCGGCAACCCCGTCGATCTGCAGATGAAGTACTCGGTCGAAGAGTGCCAGGAACGCGGCATGTCCTACAGCGTTCCGCTGAAGGTCACCTTCCGCCTCTTCGTCTATGACAAAGACCCCGACACCGGCGTCAAGCACATGCGCGATGCCAAAGAAGAGGAAGTCTTCTTCGGCGACATTCCGCTGATGACCGACAACGGTACGTTCATCATCAACGGCACCGAACGCGTCATCGTCTCGCAGCTCCACCGCTCGCCCGGCGTCTTCTTCACCAAGGAATCGGCGCACACGTTCCTCTCGAAAATCATCCCGTACCGCGGTTCGTGGGTTGAGTTCGAGTACGACCAGAAGAACATCCTCTACGTCCGCATCGACCGCAAGCGCAAGTTCCTCGGCTCGGTCTTCCTTCGCGCCCTCGGCCTGACGACCGACGAAGAGATCCTTCGCCAGTTCTACACGCCGATCAAAGCGAAGATCAGCGGCGATCAGGTCTCGCTGTCGTTTGACCGCCGCGTGCTCGATCAGGAAGAAGCGAAAGAACGCCACTCCATCCGCGGCCGCCGCACGGTCCGCACGGTGTTTGCGGGCGTGAAGCTCGATCAGAAGATGGCCGATGCGCTGACCAAGCACAACGAAGCGTCCGCCAAGGTCGACTTCGCGGCGATGGACAAGGCCGTCTTCCTCTCCGACGTCGTCGACGTCAACAGCGGCGAAGTCCTCTTCGAGGCCAGCGAGAACCTGCCGGCCGATTGGGCGGACGTTCTTCGCGCGCACGACGTCGAGTCCGTCGACGTCATCTTCCCGGAATGGGACCTCGTCTCCGACATCCTTCTCAACACGGTTCGCAAGGACACCGCGAAGTCGTTCGAGCAGGCCATCATCGAAATCTACCGTCGTATGCGCCCCGGAGATCCTCCGACGCTTGAGTCGGCCAAGGCGTTGTTCGAAGGCATGTTCTTCGACGCCCGCAAGTACGACTTCTCGCGCGTCGGCCGCTTCAAGTTCAACATCAAGCTCGATCTCGATTCGCCGGTCACGCAGAAGACGATGAGCGCCGAAGACTTCTTCGTCGTCATCAACTATCTGCTCCGCCTCCGCAAGGACGTCGGGCGCGTCGACGACATCGACAACCTCGGCAACCGCCGCGTCCGCGCGGTTGGTGAGCTGCTCGAGAACCAGTTCCGAATCGGCCTCGTACGCATGGAGCGCGCGATCAAAGAGAAGATGTCTGTGCATCAGGACATCGACTCGGCGATGCCGCACGACCTGATCAACTCCAAGCCGGTCATCGCGGCGATCAAGGAGTTTTTCGGATCGTCGCAGCTGTCGCAGTTCATGGATCAGACGAACCCGCTGTCGGAAGTCACACACAAGCGCCGTCTGTCCGCGTTAGGACCGGGCGGTCTCTCCCGCGAGCGCGCCGGATTCGAGGTCCGCGACGTTCATCCCACGCACTACGGCCGCATCTGCCCGATCGAGACGCCTGAAGGTCCGAACATCGGCCTCATCTCGTCGCTGGCCTGCTACGCGCGCATCAACGAGTACGGCTTCATCGAGTCGCCGTACAAGAAGGTCGACGACGGCCGCGTCCTCGATCACTACCGCATCCTCAAGGTCGGCGACACGAGCTTCGCGTTAGGCGAGATCGTCGACAAGCGCGACCTGCAGAAAGAGAACAACCGCATCGCCAAGGAGAACGCCGCGGCAGGGACGCGCGCACGCAAAGCCATGGCCCAGTCGGCCGAGGCTGAGCCGTATGCGTTCTATCTGTCGGCGTGGGATGAGGAGCGCTACACCATCGCCCAGGCCAACGTGATCATGGACGAGGAAGGCAATCTCACCCACGATCGCGTCATCGCCCGCCAGTCCGGCGACTTCGTTTCTATCGAAAAAGAGAAGGTCGACTTCATCGACGTCTCTCCGAAGCAGCTCGTCTCCGTGGCCGCCTCGCTCGTTCCGTTCCTCGAGAACGACGACGCGAACCGCGCACTCATGGGCGCGAACATGCAGCGCCAGTCCGTCCCCCTTCTCCGCACCGATGCGCCTCTCGTCGGCACGGGCATGGAGAACGTCGTGGCGCGCGATTCCGGCGCCGTCGTCATCTGTAAGCGTGGCGGCATCGTCGACCTCGTCGACTCGAACCGCATCATCGTCCGCGTCGAAGCCGAAGACCAGGACACGGGCGAGACGAAGGAGTTCGGCGCCGACATCTATCAGCTCATCAAGTTCAAACGCTCCAACCAGAACACCTGCATCACGCAGAAGCCGGTCGTTCGCGAAGGACAGCGGGTCCGCAAGGGCCAGATCCTCGCCGACGGTCCGTGCACCGACGCCGGCGAGCTCGCGTTAGGCCGGAACATCCTCGTGGCGTTCATGCCCTGGCGCGGCAACAACTTCGAGGACGCCATCCTCGTCTCCGAGAAGCTGGTCAAGGAGGATTACTACACCTCCATCCACATCGAGGAGTTCGAGATCGAAGCCCGCGACACGAAGTTAGGCCCGGAAGAGATCACGCGCGACATCCCGAACGTGTCGGAGTCGGCGCTGCGCGATCTCGACGAGTCGGGCATCGTCCGCATCGGCGCCACCTGCAAGCAGGGCGACATCCTCGTCGGTAAGGTCACGCCGAAGGGCGAGACGCAGCTCACGCCCGAAGAGAAGCTGCTCCGCGCGATCTTCGGTGAGAAGGCCGGCGACGTCCGCGACGCCTCGCTCAAGACGCCTCCGGGCATCGAGGGCACCGTTGTCGACGTGAAGATCTTCTCGCGCAAGGGCGTGGAGAAGGACATGCGCGCCAAGTCGATCGAGGACGGCGAGATCGAGCGCATGAACCGCAACATTCAGGATGAGATCCGGATCATCACCGAGGCGCGGAACAAGCGCATCGCGGACATCCTGGTGGACAAAAAGCTCGCCCGCGACGTCGTCGATTTCAAGACCGGCGACGTGCTGGTACACAAGGGCGCCGCACCGGAGCGCGACGTCATCAATCGCCTCAGCCGGCGCGAGTTGCTCGCGCTGCCCGTGGAAGAAGAGACGCGCGAGACGGTGCGCATGTTCGTCGAGCGCGCCGAAAACCGCATCCGCGTTCTGGAGCAGAAGGCCGAAGAGCGCCGCGAAGACCTGCAGAAG